>NZ_NOZC01000036.1:0-887147 GCF_002258545.1 Rhodococcus sp. 05-2255-3B1
GGAAACGCCCGGTCCCATTCCGAACCCGGAAGCTAAGCCCTCCAGCGCCGATGGTACTGCACTCGACAGGGTGTGGGAGAGTAGGACACCGCCGAACACCCGTTGTAAGAAGGGGACCCACCTGGTGGGTCCCCTTTTTGCGTTTGTACCGAAATCCGAAAGGACGCCCGTGTCGGAAGACAACAACGATCGTCGCCCCTCCCGAGGGGACGGCGGCAACCGCCCGAGCGAGTCCCGAGACCGCAACCCCCGCGCTCAGGACCGCCGCGGAGACCCGCGTCGCTCGGACGGTCCTCCTCGCAGGCGCGGCGGTGAAGGTGGATTCTCCGGAGATCGGCGCGGAAACAGCGCATCGTCGGACCGTCGACCGCCGCGTCCGGATGAACCGGATCTGCCCGACGAGGTCGAAGCCGGGCAGCTCGAGCCGGCAGTGCGCCGAGATCTGTTGAGCTTGGACAAGAACAATGCCACTGCTGTGGCCCGTCACCTCGTGATGACCAGCAGACTGCTCGACGACGATCCGCAGTTGGCGCTACTGCACGCGCGCGCTGCTCGTCAGCGTGCCGGTCGTATCGCTGTAGTCCGTGAGACCGCAGGTATCGCGGCGTACCACGCTGGTGAGTGGGCCGAAGCGTTGTCCGAGCTTCGCGCTGCCCGACGCATGGCAGGCGGGCCGGGTCTGATCGCTGTGATGGCCGACTGCGAGCGCGGACTGGGACGTCCCGAGCGCGCTATCGAACTCGGTCGCAGCGACGAGGCGCGTGAGCTGACCGGTGAGGAAGCGTCGGAGCTTCGGATCGTCGTGGCAGGTGCGCGGATGGACCTGAACCAGTACGACCAGGCCGTCGTCACGCTGCAGACCCCGGACCTCGACGCGTCGCGATCCGGAACCGCTGCCGCGCGCCTGTTCTACGTCTACGCCGATGCGCTGGTTGCTGCAGGTCGCGTCGATGAAGGTGTGAAATGGTTCCTCAACGCTGCTGCGGCCGATGTCGATGGTGAGACCGACGCCGAAGAGCGGGTCGAGGAGCTGTCCGGAGGCAGTCAGTGACGTTGCTACGCGACGCCCACGACGTTCTGCTGCTCGACCTCGACGGCACCGTCTACGCGGGCAAGGATCCCATTCCCGGTGCAGTCGAAGCATTGTCGGGTGGGGCCGAGAAGCAGTACTTCGTCACCAACAATGCCAGTCGTGCTCCCGAGGACGTCGCCGAACATCTAGGTAGTCTCGGCTTCGCTACCTCAGCAGAGTTCGTCGTCACCAGTTCCGAGGCGGCCGCTCGGGTACTCGCGGGCAAGGTGGACTCGGGCTCACGGGTGCTCGTCGTCGGCACCGACGCATTGGCGAACGAGATCACCAAGGTCGGTCTGGAACCGGTCAGGTCTGCCGACGACGATCCCGTGGCCGTGGTGCAGGGGCACTCCGTCGATACAGACTGGAAGATGCTTGCCGAGGCTGTCCTCGCCATCCGGGCGGGTGCGCTGTGGGTGGCTACGAACATCGACGCCACCTTGCCGACCGAGCGAGGACTCGTGTTGGGGAACGGCTCGATGGTCGCGGCGGTTCGCAACGCCACCGATATCGAGCCCATCGTGGCAGGCAAGCCGGCCGCCCCGATCATGCACGACGCCATCGAGCGCAGCGGAGCACGCGCGGCCCTGGTCGTCGGAGACAGGCTCGACACCGACATCGCTGGTGCGAACGAAATCGGTCTGCCGTCGCTGCTGGTGTTGACCGGCGTCAGTACCGCTGCAGAGTTGCTGCATGCGCCTCGGCATCTGCGCCCCACTCACATCGGCCTCGATCTCGGAGTCCTGAACAAGGACGAAGTGGCGTCGAGCGTCGGCAGCAAGACCGGTTGGACGGTCGCCATCGACGACGAGGTGCTCTCGGTGCAGTACGGCGGGGACGGTACGCCCGATGCGTTCGAGGGTGCGCTTGCCACACTGCACGTCGCCTGGTCCGGCTCGGCCTTCTCGGATATTCGCTTCGAGGGGGATGGACTCGGCGATCTGCGTTCGCTGCTCGGGTGCTGATACCGCGTTCGACAGCAGTGTTCCGAGAGCGGCGGCGATCGGGCGTACGTCGGACCCATCCGATAGCGTGAGAGGCGATGAGCGCGTCTATTCCACTACCAGGACAGCACCGGCCGAGCGGTGCAGGCGATGAGTCGTCTGCAGATCCGGACACTGTTCGCACCGAAGTTACCTCGCTGCTGAATCAACTCACGATCGAGTCGACTTCTCACGAGGAATCCGAGGCTGTGGATTCCGACGCCCTTGCGCGCGACGCGAGTCTGCTCGACCGCGCGCACGAGGTACTCGTGCGCGCCCTGACCACCGTCGACAAGACCTGACGTGGCTCGTCGCGCACGGGTCGACGCCGAGCTGGTTCGTCGTGGACTCGCCCGATCTCGCGAGCACGCTTCGGAGCTGATCGAAGCGGGCCGGGTGAAGATCGCCGGGACGGTGGCCTCGAAGCCCGCGACCGCGGTGGAACCGGGCACACCGCTTCTGGTGGCCGAAGAAGACAACGAGGTCTCGTGGGCCTCCCGCGGCGCGCACAAATTGCTCGGCGCTCTCGACGCATTCGAGCCGCTCGGGCTGACCGTCGAGCGTGCACGTTGTCTGGACGCCGGTGCATCCACCGGTGGCTTCACCGACGTGCTTCTCAGTCGAGGTGTGCGTGAAGTGGTCGCCGTCGACGTGGGATACGGGCAGCTGGTGTGGCGTCTGCAATCCGACGACCGCGTTCATGTCATCGACCGCACCAACGTTCGGTCGATCGATGCGGAGACGATCGGTGGACCGGTGGACGTGATCGTCGCAGACCTGTCGTTCATCTCGCTCAAGCTCGTTCTTCCCGCATTCGTTGCCTGCTCGAAGTCGGGTACCGACATGGTGTTGATGGTCAAGCCACAGTTCGAGGTCGGCAAGGATCGAGTGGGTTCCGGAGGTGTGGTGCGCGATCCTGCGCTGCGCGCCGAGGCCGTCGAGGACGTGGCGAAGGCGGCCGTCGCCTCGAATCTCACGGTGCAAGCTGTGGCGGCAAGCCCACTGCCGGGGCCGTCGGGCAATGTCGAGTACTTTTTGTGGCTGAGGGCAGGTGTGGGCGAGGACTCGCCACGCGCCGACATCACGGAACTCGTCCGGCTCGCGATCGAGGAAGGACCACAGTGACTCCGTCCCAGTCAGTACCGGAACGGGAGTCGACTCGAGAGATTCTTCTCGTCGCCCATCCAGGTCGACCGGACATCGCCGAAACCGCGCGTCGGGTGGGCAAGGTCTTCGACGAAGCGGGCATCTGCCTTCGTGTGCTCGTCGACGAGGTCGAGCCATCGAAGATCGAAGCCTCCGATACGGAGGAACACGACCATGTGTTCGTCGCGGACATGAAGCTCAACGTCGTCGAGTTCGGACCGGACGCAGCCGCCGGCTGCGAGATGGTCCTCGTGCTCGGAGGTGACGGGACCTTCCTGCGCGCAGCCGAGCTCGCGCAAGCGGCCTCGATACCGGTGCTCGGCATCAACCTCGGGCACGTCGGGTTCCTGGCCGAGGCCGAGGCCGACCATCTCGAAGGTGCCCTCGCCCGCGTCATCGCCGGGGATTACCGCATCGAACAACGCATGACGTTGGACATTGCGATTCGCGTGGGCGATCAGGTGGTCGATCGGGGCTGGGCACTGAACGAAGCGAGCATCGAGAACGGGTCGCGGCTCGGGGTGCTCGAGGTCGTGCTCGAAGTCGATGGGCGCCCGGTGTCCGCATTCGGGTGCGACGGCGTTCTGATCTCGACGCCGACGGGCTCGACGGCCTACGCGTTCTCGGCTGGTGGGCCTGTGGTCTGGCCGGAACTCGAAGCGATATTGGTCATTCCGAGCAACGCGCACGCTTTGTTCGCGCGGCCGCTCGTCACCAGCCCCGAGTCGATCATCGCGGTCGAGATCGATGCGGGTGGACACGCAGGATTCGTATTCTGCGATGGCAGGCGCACACTGAGCCTGCCGGCAGGTGCTCGCGTCGAGGTGGTGCGGGGAGCGTCACCGATCAAATGGGTTCGACTCGATTCGGCACCGTTCGCCGATCGCATGGTCAAGAAATTCGAACTGCCCGTTACCGGGTGGCGGGGGAGAGCGAGGTAGGAATGCTCGAAGAGATTCGGATCGACAGCCTTGGAGTCATTTCCGGTGCCAGCGCACAGTTTCACGAGGGGCTGACCGTGCTCACCGGCGAGACCGGTGCGGGTAAGACCATGGTGGTCACCAGTCTGCACCTGTTGTCGGGTGCCCGCGCCGACGCAGGCCGGGTTCGGCTCGGCGCACAGCGTGCTGTCGTGGAGGGGCGATTCAGTACCGACACCGCGTCGGAGCAGGTGATCGACGACGTCGACAAGGTGCTCGAGTCCTCGGGAGGTCAACGCGACGAGGACAATTCGATCATCGCCGTGCGTACCGTCAACTCGGACGGTCGCTCGCGTGCGCACCTCGGTGGGCGCAGCGTGCCCGCATCGGTGCTGTCGAACTTCACCGACTCGCTGCTGACCGTGCACGGTCAGAACGACCAGCTGCGGCTGCTGCGTCCCGATCAGCAACTCGGCGCGCTGGACAGATTCGCCGGGGACGCGGTGGCGTCCCTGGTGTCGAAGTACCGCACCGCGCGCAAGACGTGGCTCGACGCGCGCAACGAGCTGATCGACCGCACCGAACGCAGCCGCGAGCTGGCGCAGGAAGCCGATCGGCTGCAGTTCGGCCTGCAGGAGATCGACTCTCTGGCACCGGAGCCGGGTGAGGATCGCTCCGTGGCCGAGGATGTGCGTCGGCTGGGGGACCTCGATTCGCTGCGTGAGACCGCGGAAGGTGCCTCGGCAGCACTCGTCGGGAGTACCGAGGAGGCGTCGGACACGGCGTCCGCGCTGTACCTGCTGGGCGAGGCTCGCTCTCGCCTCGAACATGCCGAGGACGCAGCACTGACCGAGCTGTTGCCGCGACTGAACGACGCGATGGCGATCGTGGGCGACATCGGGGCAGACCTCACCTCGTACTTGACGGATCTGCCGTCCGATCCGGGTGCCCTCGACACGATCCTGAACCGGCAGGCCGAGCTGAAGTCGTTGACGCGTAAGTACGCCGCCGATGTAGACGGTGTCATCGCGTGGGCGGAGGACGCCCGTGAGCGACTCTCGCACATCGACACCTCGGCCGATGCGCTCGCCGAGTTGAGCGCCAAGGTCGACGCGGCTGCGATCGACGTCGCCGCGGCTGCGTCGACGCTCAGTGCGGCTCGAGCGAAGGCCGCCGTAAAGCTCTCGAAGGCGGTCAGCGTCGAGCTGGCGGGCCTGGCGATGGGAAAAGCCAAGCTGCAGATCGATGTTCGCGCACTTCCCGCCGGACCGTCCGACACTGCCCCGATCGTCGTCGACGGCACCGAATTGCATGCGGGCAGCAACGGCGTCGACGAGGTCGAGTTTCGTCTGTCCGCGCACGACGGTGCCCAGGCGCTTCCGATCAGCAAGAGTGCATCGGGCGGTGAGCTCTCGCGGGTGATGTTGGCACTGGAAGTGGTGCTGGCGGGCTCGGACAAGGGTGCGACGATGGTCTTCGACGAGGTCGACGCCGGAGTCGGTGGTCGCGCGGCCGTCGAGGTCGGGCGTCGACTCGGCCGGTTGGCTCGCACACACCAGGTCATCGTGGTCACCCACTTGCCGCAGGTCGCTGCGTTCGCCGATACCCACCTGGTGGTCGACAAGACCGACGCCAAGAAGGGCGCGGCGAACAGCGGCGTCAGAACGTTGTCGTCGTCGGAGCGGGTCGTCGAGCTCGCGAGAATGCTCGCGGGGCTGGACGACACGGAGACCGGACGTGCGCATGCCGAGGAGCTGCTGGCCACGGCAAACGCCGATCGAGCCGCGTTGTAACTTTTGGTGCTGATGTGATCAGTGTGGTAGTTGTTTCGGCGCGCCTCCGTCGCCGGGCGTGTCGATCGGGTCATCATGGTCCTCATGAAGATGTCGGCTCTGCTGTCACGTAGTCAGGATTCGCTGCCCGGAATCACCGGTATCGCGCGAGTCGATCGCAACACGGCCAAGCTCCTCAAACGGGTCGGCCCGGGCGACATCGTCGTGCTCGACGAGCTCGACCTCGATCGCCTGACCGCAGATGCGCTCGTCGAGGCGGGGGTGCTGGCGGTGGTCAACGCGTCGCCGTCGATCTCCGGGCGCTATCCCAACCTCGGTCCCGAGGTCATCGTCGCCAACGGAATCACCTTGATCGACTCGGCCGGCACCGAAGTCTTCAAGAAGATCAAGGACGGCACCAAGATCCGCCTCAACGACGGCGGCGTCTACACCGGCGATCGTCGTCTCGCCAAGGGCGAGGAGCAGAGCGAAGCCGAGATCTCCGACAAGATGATCGAGGCCAAGACGGGCCTGGTCGACCATCTCGAAGCGTTCTCGGGCAACACGATCGAGTTCATCCGAACCGAGAGTCCGTTGCTCATCGACGGAGTCGGCGTGCCGGACATCGACATCGACCTCGAGGGCCGTCACGTGGTCATCGTCGCAGACGGACCCGGTCACGCCGAGGATCTGAAGAATCTCAAGCCGTTCATCAAGGAGTACTCGCCCGTCATCATCGGCGTCGGTGCGGGTGCCGACACCGCGATGAAGGCGGGCCATCGCCCCGACCTCATCGTCGGCGATCCCGAGGACGTCACTGCGCAGACGCTCAAATGCGGTGCAGAGGTTGTGCTTCCGGCGGATTCGGACGGACACGCGCAGGGTCTCGAGCGCATTCAGGATCTCGGTATCGGTGCCATGACGTTCCCGGCCACCGGTGCCGCTGGCGACCTCGCGCTGTTGTTGGCCGATCATCACGGGGCCTCGCTCATCGTGTCGGTGGGTAGCCCGGCCAGCCTGGACGAGTTCTTCGATCGTGGTCGACGCAACACCAATCCGGCCGCATTCATGACGCGTCTGAAGGTCGGTGCCAAGTTGGTCGACGCCAAAGCTGTTGCGACGCTGTACCGCAGCCGTGTGTCCGGCGGTGCGATCGCGCTGTTGATTCTGGCGGCGCTCGTTGCCGTGATCGTGGCGTTGGCCGTGTCCAACATCGGCGGTGAAGCGTTGGATTGGGCAATCGATCTGTGGAACCGGTTCGCTCTGTGGTTCCAGGGGTTGCTTTCGTGATTTCGCTTCGCCAACATGCCATTTCGCTGGCAGCGGTCTTCGTGGCCCTGGCCATCGGCATCGTGCTCGGTTCGGGTCTGCTCTCGAGCGGTCTGGTGTCGGGCCTTCGAGACGACAAGACCGGCCTCGAAACTCAGGTGGACGATCTGGAGGCGACCAACAATCGCCTGGGTGAGCAGCTCAACTCGGCCGACGGCTTCGACGCCGCGGTTTCGGGCCGAGTGTTGCGGGATACGTTGGTCGATCGCAGCGTCGTGGTGATCACCACCCCGGACGCCGACCCCGGGGACGTGGACGGAGTCACGCGGTCGATCGGAGCCTCGGGCGCCACCGTCACCGGTCGGGTGTCGCTGACCGATTCGTTCGTCTCCGCTGCGAACGGCGACGATCTTCGGACGCGTTTGACCAACGTCATTCCGGCCGGCGTGCAGTTGCGCACCGGCGCGGTGGACCAGGGCAGTCTTGCGGGGGACCTGCTGGGTTCGGTGTTGCTGCTGAACGCCGAGACCGCCCAGCCGCAGTCGACTCCCGAGGAGCTCTCGCTGGCACTGGAGACGCTGCGCAGCGGCGGGTTCATCGCGTACGACAACGGTGCCGTCGCACCCGCACAGTTGGCTGTGGTCGTCACCGGTTCCGGTACCTCGGACGTGGAGGACGGCAATCGCGGGGCCATCGTCGCCCGCTTCGCGGGAGCCCTCGATTCACGTGGTGCAGGCGCGGTACTGGCCGGTCGCTCCGGTGCGGCCGAGGGCAACGGTTCCATCGCTGTCGTGCGAGCAGATTCGGCGCTGTCGTCCGCTCTCAGCACGGTCGACAACGTCGACCGTGAAGCAGGACGGATCACCACCGTTCTCGCCTTGGCGGAGCAGCTGGACGGCGCGTCCGGCCGTTACGGCACCGGAGCCAATGCCAACGCCGTGACCGTCGGAGCGCCGGCGAGCTGATCGTCGTACGAACGCGCGTGTCGTTGGCGGTGAGGTAGGTACTGGTGTTACCGTGAAGTCCCGTGGGTAGCAGGCCCAATTTCCACGCTTCACCTCTCTTATCAGCCCCCTGATAGGAGCAAGCCCTGCAGACTCGTCACGGGAGCCTCATTGTCACGCCTTCAGTCGCGTTCCGACACCAAGCACATTTTCGTCAGCGGGGGCGTCGCCTCCTCGCTCGGAAAAGGCCTGACGGCATCGAGCCTCGGCCAGCTACTGACCGCACGCGGACTGCGCGTGACCATGCAGAAGCTCGATCCTTACCTCAACGTCGATCCCGGCACGATGAACCCGTTCCAGCACGGTGAGGTCTTCGTCACCGAAGACGGCTCCGAGACGGACCTCGACGTCGGACACTACGAGCGGTTCCTCGACCGTGATCTGTCCGGTTTCGCCAATGTCACCACCGGCCAGGTCTACTCGACGGTCATCGCCAAGGAACGCCGCGGTGAGTATCTGGGCGACACCGTTCAGGTCATCCCGCACATCACCGACGAGATCAAGCGCCGCATTCTCGCGATGAACGGCCCCGACCTACAGGGTCATCAGCCGGACGTCGTGATCACCGAAATCGGCGGCACCGTCGGCGATATCGAGTCGCAGCCGTTCCTCGAAGCCGCGCGTCAGGTGCGCCACGACGTCGGCCGAAACAATGTGTTCTTTCTGCACGTGTCGCTGGTTCCGTTCCTGGCTCCGTCCGGTGAACTCAAGACCAAACCCACCCAGCACTCCGTCGCGGCGCTGCGCAGCATCGGTATTCAGCCCGACGCATTGATCCTGCGCTGCGATCGCGACGTACCGCCAGGATTGAAGAACAAGATCGCGCTGATGTGCGACGTCGACGTCGACGGCTGCATCTCCACGCCCGACGCGCCGTCGATCTACGACATTCCCAAGGTGCTGCACAAGGAAGGCCTCGACGCGTACGTCGTTCGTCAGCTCGGTCTGCCGTTCCGTGATGTGGACTGGACCATCTGGGGTGGATTGCTCGAGCGTGTTCACCAGCCGCGTGAGACCGTGCGCGTCGGTCTGGTCGGCAAGTACGTGGACCTGCCCGACGCGTACCTGTCGGTCACCGAGGCGCTGCGTGCAGGCGGATTCGCTCATCGCGCGAAGGTCGAGATCAAGTGGGTCCCATCCGACGAGTGCTCGACGCCCGCCGGCGCGCAGGCCGCGTTGGGCGATGTCGATGCCGTGCTCATTCCCGGTGGCTTCGGTATCCGCGGTATCGAGGGCAAGCTCGGGGCCATCGAGTTCGCACGTACGCGCAAGATTCCGTTGCTGGGGTTGTGCCTCGGGTTGCAGTGTGTCGTCATCGAGGCGGCTCGTTCGGTCGGTCTGACGGACGCCAACTCCGCCGAGTTCGACCCGGACACCAAGGATCCGGTGATCTCCACGATGGCCGATCAGGAAGATGCCGTCGCCGGTGACGCCGATCTGGGCGGCACGATGCGTCTCGGTGCCTACCCGGCAACCCTGCAGAAGGGTTCGGTCGTCGCGGCGTCGTACGGCACCGAAAGCGTTTCCGAGCGTCACCGTCATCGCTACGAGGTCAACAACGACTACCGGGATCGAATTGCCAAGAGCGGCTTGGTGTTCAGCGGTACTTCTCCGGACGGCCACCTGGTCGAGTTCGTCGAGCTGCCTGCCTCCGTGCACCCGTTCTTCGTGGCCACTCAGGCGCATCCGGAGCTCAAGAGCCGGCCCACCCGTCCGCATCCACTGTTCGCGTCGTTGATCAATGCCGCGCTGAAGTACAAGGCCGCGGAGCGTCTGCCGGTCGACGTGCACGGAGATACGGGTCAGACGGAGGAATCGGACGTCGCCGCCGAGACCGTCGGATGAGCGAGCCTCGGCACGAGTTCACCACCCTCGATTCGTCGGTGCCGTACTCCGGCGCAATTCTCGCGCTCCGGCTCGACCAGGTGGCGATGCCGAACGGTCGTCAGGCCGAGCGCGAGGTGATCGAGCATCACGGCGCGGTCGGGATCCTGGCCGTCGACGACCGGGATCGTGTGGTGATGATCGAGCAGTACCGGCATCCCGTAGGTCGTCGATTGTGGGAGTTGCCCGCCGGTCTGCTGGACGAGCCGGGGGAGCAGCCGGTGATTGCGGCTCAGCGTGAGCTCGCCGAGGAGACCGGGCTCGCCGCGCAGACGTGGTCGGTACTGGTCGATGTGCTTGCCTCGCCCGGGTTCACCGACGAGGCCGTGCGGATCTTCCTCGCGCAGGGCCTGACCGAGGTCGATCGGCCCGAGGCACACGACGAGGAAGCCGACATCGAGCTGTCCTACGTTCCGGTGGACGAGGCCGTCCGTCGTGCGCTGTCGGGCGAGATCGTCAACGCATCCGCCGTCGCGGGCGTTCTCGCGTTCGCCGCGGCGCGCGCTACCGGTACCGAACTGCGTTCGGCCGATGCGCCGTGGGCGGATCTGCCGACTGCCTTCGAGAAGCGAAAGAGTTCGCGAAAGTAGCCACCGTGATCGGCCAGCAGATTCAGACGTACCTCGACCATCTGGTGGTCGAGCGCGGGTCGGCACCGAACACGGTGTCGTCCTACCGTCGCGATCTGGTGCGGTACGAGCGGTTCCTCAGCGGCTACGGCCTCACCGATCTGGCGAAGGTCGCCGAGAACGACATCACCGAGTTCGTGCTCTATCTACGGCGCGGTGACGACGAATTCCCGGCACTCGCAGCGAGTTCGGCGGCCCGGACGTTGATCGCGGTGCGCGGTCTGCACAGGTTTGCGCTCGCGGAGGGGATGGTCGAGCGCAACGTCGCGAGCGAGGTCAAGCCGCCGCAGCCGGCCAAGCGGTTGCCGAAGTCGCTGCCCGTCGATCAAGTGGTTGCACTGCTCGAATCGGCGTCGATCGCCGGTCCCGATGCCCCACGCGGACTGCGGGATCGGGCTCTGCTGGAACTGCTCTATTCCACCGGGGCTCGTATATCCGAGGCAGTCGGGCTCGACGTCGACGACATCGACACCGAGGCTCGCTCGGTGCTGCTGCGCGGCAAAGGCGGCAAGCATCGCATCGTGCCGGTCGGGCGACCCGCTGTCGAGGCCGTCGACGCCTACCTGGTGCGCGGCCGGCCGGGGCTGGTCTCCCGCTCGAATCCTGCCCTGTTCCTCAACGTTCGGGGCGGCAGGTTGTCTCGACAGAGTGCGTGGCAGGTGTTGCAGGATTCGGCCGTGCGGGCCGGGATCACCGCGGGGGTATCACCGCACGTCCTTCGGCATTCTTTCGCCACTCACCTGCTGGACGGCGGCGCCGACGTCCGCGTCGTGCAGGAGCTGTTGGGTCATGCGTCGGTGACGACGACGCAGATCTACACTCTCGTCACCGTCAACACTCTGCGCGAAGTGTGGGCAGGAGCGCATCCACGGGCCCGGTAGCACGAGGCCGGCTGTCGTGCGTCAGCGTGTCCGGTGACGATGCGCGAGCGTCAAGCGGTAGCGTTTGCGTGAACTACTCGAAGACGAACGGGACAGGGGAGCGCTGGAACGTGTCGACACCGCAGCCGCCAGCGGCGGAGTCAGGCTTGAATCATCCGCATCTCGACGGTGCCCTGTTCCAGACGCGTCAACCGGAATCCAGTCGGGAGACACACGACATCATTCCCGCGCCGAACGAGCTCGGGCCCACCGGTCGCAAGACCAGGGCCGTCCCCGATCCGCAACCGCTGGCCAGTCACGGCCCGGCCAAGATCATCGCGATGTGCAACCAGAAGGGTGGCGTCGGCAAGACGACGTCGACCATCAATCTCGGTGCCTCGTTGGCCGGCTACGGCCGCCGCGTGCTGCTCGTGGATCTCGACCCGCAGGGCGCACTGTCCGCGGGATTGGGCGTCGCACATCACGAGCTCGATCTGACGGTTTACAATCTCCTCGTCGAAGCGAAGGTCTCCGCCGACGACATCATCATGCGCACTCGCGTCGAGAACCTCGATCTGATGCCCAGCAACATCGATCTCTCCGCAGCCGAGATTCAGTTGGTCACCGAGGTCGGCCGGGAGCAGACACTCGGGCGGGTGCTGCATCCGATTCTCGATCGCTACGACTACGTCCTCATCGATTGCCAGCCGTCGCTCGGTCTGTTGACGGTCAACGCGCTCACGTGTGCCGACGAAGTGCTGATCCCCATGGAGTGCGAGTACTTCAGTCTGCGCGGACTGGCGTTGTTGAACGACACCGTCGAGAAGGTGCGCGATCGGCTCAACCCGAGGCTCACGTTGGCCGGCATCGTGGTGACGATGTTCGACGCCCGCACATTGCACTCGCGTGAGGTGATGACGCGAGTGGTCGAGGTGTTCGGCGACGTCGTCTACGACACGGTGATCACCCGTACCGTCCGATTCCCGGAAACCAGTGTGGCCGGTGAGCCGATCACCACGTGGGCTCCGAAATCCGGCGGCGCACAGGCGTACCGCGCCCTCGCGCGCGAGGTGATCTACCGGTCGGGTCCGTGACCGTCGACGCTGCCGACGAGGCCCCGATCGAGGTTCCGGCCGACGCGGATCCGTCGAAATTCCGGGTGCGGTTGCTCAACTTCGAGGGTCCGTTCGATCTGCTGCTGTCGTTGATCAGTCAGCATCGAATGGACGTCACCGAAGTGGCGTTGCACACCGTCACCGACGATTTCATCTCGTTCACCAAGTCGCTCGGTGCCGATGTCGGCCTCGACCAGACGACGGAATTCCTCGTCGTTGCCGCGACGCTGCTCGACCTCAAGGCAGCACGGTTGCTGCCCTCGGGCGACGTGGAGGACGCCGAGGATCTTGCGCTGCTCGAAGTTCGAGATCTACTGTTCGCCCGGCTACTTCAATACCGGGCCTACAAGCAGGTCGCTCTGCTGTTCGGTGAACTGGAAGCTGCTGCGCTGCGACGTTATCCGCGATCGGTGTCGGTGGAGGACAGGTACGCCGATCTGATTCCCGAGGTGCTGCTCGGCGTCGACCCGGCCACATTCGCCGACATCGCCGCTGCGGCATTTCGACCCAAACCGATTCCGCAGGTGGGGCTCGATCACATCCATCAGCACGCGGTCTCGATCCCGGAGCAGGCGGCGTGGCTGCTCGACAATCTGCAGGGCCGAGGCCTCAACGAGTGGGCATCGTTCTCGGAGTTGGTGCAGGACTGCGAGGTGCAGGTCGAAATAATCGCGCGATTCCTGGCGTTGCTGGAGCTGTTCCGCCAACAGGTGATCGCGTTCGAGCAGCCCGAGCCGCTCGGCGATCTCCGAGTGAGTTGGACCGGTAAGGACGAAGGACCCATCGTGGTCACGGAAGAGGACTACGCATGAGTGTCGACCCGGAGCTCGAGCTCGAGGACGGCGAGAATTCCGAGGAGCTCGACGACGCCACCCTCGCCTCGGCTCTGGAAGCTGTGTTGCTGATCGTCGATACCCCTGCCTCGGACGAGCAACTCGCCTCGGCGGTGGGTGCGTCGATAGCGCGCGTGCGCGCAACCCTGAACGAGATGGCTGCCGCACTGACCGAACGAACCAGCGGAATAGACCTTCGCTACGCCGGTGACGGATGGCGCTTCTACACCCGAACCGCCTATGCGCCGTACGTCGAACGGCTGCTTCTGGACGGGGCTCGGTCCAAGCTCACACGCGCGGCATTGGAAACCCTGGCCGTGATCGCATATCGTCAACCGTTGACCCGCGCACGAGTCAGCGCCGTACGTGGAGTCAACGTCGATGGAGTGATGCGTACGTTGCTCGCCCGTGGACTGATCTCCGAAGCAGGAACGGACCCGGAGACGAACGGCACGATGTACTGCACCACCGAGTTGTTCCTCGAACGGCTCGGGCTCGCATCGCTCGGTGACCTACCCGAACTGGCACCGCTGTTGCCGGGTGTGGACCTGATCGACGAGATCAGTGACAGCATGGACACCGACCCGAGAACGACCCGCTCCACCAAGAACCGCGGATCGAAACCCGATCCGGCAGCCGAGCTCGACTCGGACGACTGATAGGTAAGACAAGTGAACAAGCCCGCTCGCCGTGATGGCACACCGGACCGTAACAAGAGACAAGACCCACGCAGGAAGCCGACCGCAGGTAGGTCGGACACTCCGCGTGACGCGCGCCGCGGAGATCGCACCCGCGACGCGGCGCCCCGTGACGGCGCTCCCCGTACCGGAGCCCCTCGCGCTGGTGCCCCTCGTACCGGGGGACCCCGTGCTGGTGCACCCCGCACCGGAGCTCCTCGTGCAGGAGCCCGGCCGGCCCCGCGCAAGGGCGTCGAGCAGGAATCCTTCGATTACAAGCCTGTCGAGACCGGCATCAACGACCGCAGCAACGACGCCGTTCCTCGCAAGAAGCCCTCGCGTCCCAAGCCGCCGAAGCCGCAGAAGAAGCAGGTTCCGTCGACCACGATCAGCAACGCCAAGCCGGCGAAGCATCAGCACACCGATTCCTCACCGCGCAAGCACGTGCCCGCCGGTGAAGGCGTTCGGTTGCAGAAGGTGCTCGCGCAGGCAGGCGTCGCATCGCGTCGTGCCGCCGAGGAACTGATCGCCGACGGCCGCGTCGAGGTCGACGGACGCATCGTCACCGAACAGGGCATCCGCATCGATCCCAACATCGCTGTGGTCCGCGTCGACGGCACTCGCGTGGTCGTGAAGGAAGAGCTCGTTCACCTCGCGATGAACAAGCCGCGTGGATGGCAGTGCACCATGTCCGACGATCTGGGACGCCCGTGCGTCGGCGACATCGTCTCCGAGCGCGTGCAGGCGGGGCAGCGACTGTTCCACGTCGGACGCCTCGATGCCGACACCGAGGGGCTGTTGCTCTTCACGAACGACGGTGATCTTGCTCACCGTCTGATGCACCCGTCGTTCGAGGTCTCCAAGACCTACCTCGCGACGCTGTTCGGCACCATTCCCCGCACTCTGGGCAAGCAGCTGCGTGAAGGCGTGACCCTCGACGACGGCCCGGTGAAGGTCGACGGCTTCCAGCTGCTCGACATCTCGGACGGCAAGTCTCTCGTCAAGGTGACGCTCCACGAGGGCCGCAAGCACATCGTGCGTCGGTTGTTCGACAAGGTCGGCTTCCCCGTCGGACGTCTCGTGCGTACCGATGTCGGCAACATCGTGCTCGGCGATCAGCGTCCAGGAACACTGCGTGTCCTCGGACGCGGCGAGATCGGCAAGCTCTACGAATCCGTGGGCCTGTGATGAGCGCGCTCGTCGTGGCGATGGACGGGCCTTCGGGCACCGGCAAATCGTCGGTATCGCGCAGGCTCGCATCGGCACTCGAAGCAAGCTACCTCGACACCGGTGCGATGTACCGCGTGGCGACGGTGTGGGTGCTGCGCTCGGGCGTCGAGCCCACCGATGCAGACGCTGTCGCGAAAGCTGTTGCAGCACTTCCCCTCGAGATCGGCAAGGACCCGCTGTCCGAGACCGTTCTGCTCGACGGTGAGGACGTCAGCGGCGAAATCCGCGGCGATGCGGTCACCAAGGCCGTCTCGGCCGTGTCCGCAGTGCCTGCGGTGCGCGAGCTCTTGGTGCAGATGCAGCGCGACCTTGCGAGTTCGTCGACGCGAATCGTGGTGGAGGGACGCGACATCGGCACCGTCGTTCTTCCCGACGCCGACGTGAAGGTGTTCCTGACTGCCTCACCGGAAGCGCGGGCACAGCGTCGCAACAAACAGAACATCGAACATGGTCGCGACGACGACTACGAATCCGTGCTCGCGGACGTGCAACGCCGCGATCACGCAGATTCGACGAGAGCAGTGTCACCGCTTCGTCCCGCCGAGGATTCGGTGATCGTCGATACCAGCGAGCTGGATCTCGACGGCGTGATCGAGCGTTTGCTGCTCGTGGTGAACGACAGAAGTGGAGCAGTCCAGTGAGTGAAGAATTCTTCTCCGGCGCAGCGGAAACCGCGGGCGACGGAACATGGAGTGACGAGGGCGAGTGGGAGTACGTCGACCTCAACGAAGGTGAAGACGGCGAAGATGCCGTAGCGGTACCGACTCTCGCCGTGGTGGGCCGACCGAACGTCGGTAAGTCGACGCTCGTCAACCGCATCATCGGACGACGCGAAGCAGTGGTCGAGGACGTCCCAGGCGTCACCCGCGACCGGGTGTCGTACGAGGCGAACTGGAGTGGTCGACGCTTCCTGGTGCAGGACACCGGCGGTTGGGAACCCGACGCGAAGGGTCTGCAGCAATCCGTTGCGCGCCAGGCCGAGTTGGCGATGAACACCGCCGACGCGATCCTGTTGGTCGTCGACGCGCGAGTCGGTTCGACGACGACGGACGAGGCAGTGGCGCGAGTACTGCGTCGCTCGAAGACTCCGGTTCTGTTGGTGGCCAACAAAGTCGACGACGGCCGCACCGAGTCCGAGGTTGCCGCGCTGTGGTCACTGGGTCTGGGGGAGCCGCTGTCGGTCTCGGCCACCCACGGGCGCGGTACCGGTGATCTGCTCGATCGCGTGCTCGAGGCCTTGCCCGAGACGCCGCGTGAGGGAATTCCCGGTGGGGGACCCAGGCGTGTCGCTCTGGTCGGTAAGCCGAACGTTGGCAAGTCCTCGTTGATCAACAAGCTGTCGGGCGATGAGCGCTCGGTGGTGCACGATGTTGCCGGCACCACCGTCGATCCTGTCGACTCGTTGGTCGAATTGGGCGGCAAGACTTGGCGATTCGTCGATACCGCAGGACTGCGTAAGCGCGTCAGTCATGCCAGCGGTGCCGAGTTCTACGCGTCGCTGCGCACCAAATCCGCCATCGAGGCCGCCGAGGTCGCGATTCTGCTTCTCGATGCCTCACAGGTGATCTCGGAGCAGGACATGCGTGTGCTGAGTATGGTCTCCGATGCCGGCCGCGCGTTGGTGTTGGCGTTCAACAAGTGGGATCTGGTGGACGACGATCGTCGTCAGCAGCTCGAGAAGGAGATCGATCGTGATCTCGCTCGGGTGCCGTGGGCGCAGCGTGTGAACATCTCGGCACAGACGGGCCGTGCGGTACAGAAGCTCGTACCTGCACTCGAGACGGCTCTGGAGTCGTGGGACAAGCGAGTGCCCACCGGACGCCTCAACACGTGGCTCAAGGAAGTCGTGGCGGCCACACCGCCGCCGATGCGTGGCGGACGTCTGCCGCGCATCATGTTCGCAACGCAGGCCAGCACGCGGCCGCCGACGTTCGTGCTGTTCACCACGGGCTTCCTCGAGGCCGGCTATCGCCGATTCATCGAGCGGCGTCTGCGTGAGGAGTTCAACTTCGACGGCAGCCCCGTGCGAGTGTCGGTGCGTATCCGCGAGAAGCGGGAACGGCCGGGCAAGGGCAACAACCGCTGACGTAGTCCGGTACCGCCCCTGAGCAGGCGATTTCCTCTCAGGGGTGGGGCTGGGGTAATCTCAGCAAGCGCCTTTCGAGGCGCGGCGGGCTGTGGCGCAGCTTGGTAGCGCACTTGACTGGGGGTCAAGTGGTCGCAGGTTCAAATCCTGTCAGCCCGACACAGATGGATGCAGGTCACAGGCGGTTTCGGAGAAATCCGGAGCCGCCTTTTCTGTTCTGAGTACCGCGGAAGTGTCACTGCTCGTTAATCTCACAGTCGAACTCGGCGCTGAGGCGGTGTTCTGCTGGATCCACTGGCGTCCAATAATCTGCGTGTGTTGAGCGAATGGACCTGAGCGGACGGAGCCACTTTGTTCAGCTGGTTGCTCCTCGTGGAGCTACTGGGTCCATAGGGGTCCGTGTCGAGCTGCAGCTCGGACGAATCGGTGGCTCCGGTTCTTGTTTCGTCCAGATCCGCTGTAGCGCTGCCGCAGGGGTTCGATCCGGTTCCGTCAGCGGTCAGTGCTGATGCTTTGTCCGGCGAGGGACGTCGATGCGGGAAATGTTGGTTTTGTGTTCGTACAGAGCGAGGTCGGCTCGGGTGAGCATGTCCTCGAGAGTCGACTCGCCTGTGTTGTGTGCGATTCCGACGCTCAATTCGATCGAGAGGGTGGAGTCGTTCAAGTCGATGGGTGCGCGGGCTGCACGGCGTAGTCGTCGGCGGAGTTGTTCGGGCTCGTTCGTCGTCAGAGGTTCGTCATCGTCGAACATCGCTATGACGAATTCGTCGCCCCCGATCCGGCCGAGGACAGTGTTGGAATTGCACAGGTCGGCGAGTCGGGCGGCGGTGATGCGTAGAACGTGATCGCCGACGAGATGGCCGTGGGTGTCGTTGATGGTCTTGAAGTTGTCGACGTCGATGAACAATATTGCTGTGGGGAGCGATATTTCGGCGCTGACCCTCTCGATTCGTTCGAACAGAGCAGATCGGTTCAGCACTCCTGTGAGGTCGTCGAGTCGGGATTTGGCGAGAAGTTCTCGGTATGCGTCGAGTAATCGTGTGGCTCTGTGAACTGCATCGGTGATGTTGCGGAAACTGACTGCGACAACGTCCTCGACGTAGTTGGCGGTCACCTCCATGATCGTGTCGGGGCGAAAGAGTGCGGGTGCTTCGATGCTGACCTCGCCGCAGGTGAGCAACGCGTCGCGGTGAAGGTTGTCGAAGTAGGAGCCCTGGGTATCGGGGAGCGCGTCGTGCAGATGTCGTCCGATGAGCTGATCCCGGGCGATGCCGAGGTGCCGTTCGGTCTGCGTGTTGACGTAACGGATGATCATGTCGCGGTCGAGAATCGCGAAGCTCAGCGAGACGGAGTCCAGAACTGTACCGAGGCGTTCGCTCGTATCGATGAGCGGTCGGACCTGTGAAACCACTCCGGTCAGAACCGTCGGATGGCCATCGGGCGCGGTTTCCACGGCGACACTTCGAGTGAGAATGTGGCGAACGGTGCCGTCGGAGAGAACAACCCGGTAAATACACTCCGCACCGACGTCGGCGCTTGCGTCCTCGTAGAGTTGGACCAGCAGGTGCGCGTCGTCCGGGTGCACACGTTCGTGCCAGATCTCGATTGCAGGCCGGGGATCGAGGCCCGCCTCGAAGATGTCGGCGGCACGGGCATCCCATTCGAGCCGCCCGGTGTCGATGAAGTATCGGGTGATGCCTATCGATGCGTTCGGCGTCTCGATCCCCGAAACGTGATCGGGCCCCAGGTTGTCCTCACGATGTCGATCGCCCACGACAGCACGTCCGTTCCAGCTGCAACTGATCCGATAGGGAGTCTGCTCCGTTCTTCCCGATCGCGCCCGAGCTTTCGAGCGATCGGCCTCAACCAGAGCTCGGAGGCTGGACGCGTAGGTTGTAGCGTCGTCCCTTCAGCGGGGTGTCCTCGCTGTCTGGGTACGAGGCCGTGTCGGGTCGGTGGTTCGGACACCTTTCGCAGCGGTGTATCGGTGTGGTGCGTGGGGCCTTCGGTGGATTCGCATGGAGCAATCGATGTTCGAGCGTGTCCCTACTCGGTTCGACCGAGGGCGGATTGACCTGGACCGATCCGGGCGAGAGCGCCTGGTCAGCAGCTGTGTGTTGCGTCCGGGTGGGTCCATCGATGTAACGGTCGATCCAGCTGGGGGTCAAGTGGTCGCAGGTTCAAATCTTGTCAGCCCGACACATTGCAGGTCGAAGACGGGCACGACTACATCGGTGGAAGTTGCAGGTGGTGCGGGCAACCGTTCGGGGATCTCCGCCTCATTAGCGGTCCATGACATCGCCGGTAGGCATCTGGACTGTGCGCTTGCTCAGGTTGAGCCCGAGCTGTACAGGCGCCGACATCCTGCGGTCGGGTGTTGGTCCGAGGGATCACTGATCTAGGGCATCATGGGTCCATGAGCGATCTCGAGTACCTCGCCACTTTGCTTTCCGCGCTCGATGGAGAGATCGCGCGAATCTCTGCCGCCGAATCGGGCTCCGACGAACAGGCATCGGCCATCGACGACGCGGCCGATGCCGTCTTCCGGTTGCGCGAGAAGGTCAAGGCCGGGTACCCCGGCAAGAAGGCCTATTACATCGCGGCGTCGACCGATCCGAATGGGATCAGGGTCGAGGGTATTTCGGCGCTACCCAGCAAACGCGCCCACGAACTGGTTCGAGACGGTGGTTGGATGCACGCGGATTCCAGTACCGTCCTAGAAGCTCTCGATGACGACCGGCTCAGTCGGTACCAAGCCATCGCCGGACGCGGTGTTGCGCAAACATTTCGAGACTCACGCGAATATTTGGCAGAGGCAACGGGACTTGCCGACAAGTAGACCTATCGGATCGTCCGTGGACGAAGAGCGAGATCGCTCGTGTACGAGGATCACATACTGAATGCCCCGCTGAAGTCGAGGGGTGAGGCCTCGAGGTGTCGACCGCGGGGAGTGGCGTCGATGAGTTCGCCGTCGTGGACAACAATCTCGCCGCGCACGATCACGGTGACCGGCTTTCCTCGAAGTCGGTGTCCCTCGTACGGGGTGTAGTCGGTCGCCATGTGGAGTGATTCGGTGGTCACCGTCCATTCCAGTTCAGGATCCCAGATCGCGATGTCGGCGTCGGACCCCGGCATCAGTGAGCCCTTGCGTGGATAGAGGCCATTGGTGCGCGCTGGATTCGCCGAGGTCAACTCCACGAATCTGCTGGCCGTCAGACCCAATCCGTCCACGTAGTGCGAGTAGATCACCGGGAGACGCGTCTCGACTCCGGGGAGTCCGTTGGGCATATGCCGCACGTCGTGGCTGTGCACCTGCTTCTGTGCGGTGTCGTAGCAGCAATGGTCGGAACCGATGGTAGTGACGTGCCCGGTGAACAGGTGACGCCCGAGTTCCTCGACCACCTCGGCCGAGCGCAGCGGTGGGCAGCAGACGAATCCTTCCGGTTGCTCACCCTCGTAGGCCGAGTCGTCGAGGATCAGATGGTGGGCGACCGATTCGGTGAAGGCAACAAGTCCTCGTTTGCGAGCGTCCGCGACCAGTTCGACGGCAGCCGGAGTGGACTGATGCACGAAGTAGACCGGTGCACTCTGTGATTCGGCGATCGCGAGAATGGCTGCGACCGAGGCGGTCTCGGCGAGCTCCGGCCGTGTTTGCGACATGTGTGCGGCATCGACACCGTCCGATGCCGCCGCGAGGTTCTGCGCATCGGTGACGATCGCGTCGGATTCGCAGTGGATGATGACCATTCCGCCGAGGTCGCGAGTGGTCTGCATCGTGTTGAGGATGGTGTGTTCGTTGGCCATCGTCTCACCGGCATAGGTGGTGAACATCTTGACAGTTCGGATGCCGGCGTCGGCCAGCGTCTTCAGTTGGTCGGCCGTAGTGTCGGTCCACTCGACGACGCAGGCGTGCAGAGCCGAATCGCACAGTCCGCTCGACGCTTTCGCGCGCTGTACCTCGGCGGCGTCCAGCGGCTGTTGACCTGGACGGGGGATAGCGAAGTCGATGATCGTGGTGGTGCCGCCGAACACGGCCGCCGTCGTGCACTCCAAATACGAATCGAGCGAGGTGAATTCGCCGGAGGTGAACCCGACGTGGCAGTGTGGATCGACTCCACCCGGCATCACCAGCTTCCCGGTTGCATCGATGACCTCTGCTGCCGCGTCGACCTTGCTCCCTGGGGTGAGCACCGCAACGACTCTGCCGTCGTCGATGAGCAGGTCTGCCGGAGCGGCCCAGTGGGATTCGACGACCATCCCACCGCGCACGACCTTCATCGTGTGCTCGCGAGGTAGGCCAGCCATCCGCCGCGGTCACTGATGTCGGTGACACCGGCGGCCGTCAGATGGCTCTCGCGCATTCGCATCGACAGGGAGCCCGAGCCATCCGCCAACTCGATGACCCCGAGTTCGAGTTCCTTCGGTTCCCGGGGAAGGAGCTCGTCGCGCAATACGTCGTACTCGACCTCGTAGAGCTCGCCCGGTACCACGTATCCATCGGTTGTCACCGGGTGCAAACCGGGAAATTCGTCACGCACGGAGAAGAATCGGTATTTCGGTGCGGTATCGATTTTCCCCACGAATCGCGCCTTGTGCAACGCGTCGTTCAGGGTGCCGCCGGACATCGCCTGTCCGTTGACGAACATCGTGACCAGTGCCATTCAAAGCCTTCTTTCAGTGAGCGTGGATTCGGACGAGTCGGTTCGGAGAGAACGCTGTTACGTCGAGTTCTGGTTTCCTACCGTGCACCAGCTCGGTGAGGATGTGTCCCCAGAGCGGTGCGAAGGTGAAGGAGTAGGTGCCGCCTGCCACGAATAGTCCCGGGGCGCCGGCGAGTTCGCCGATGACCGGCATTTCGTCGGGCGTGGTGACCACGGGCCCGGTCCATGTATCGAGGAGCGCATTGTGGCTCAGCGCAGGCAGAAGCCGTCGAACCTGCTCCAGGTTTCCCGTGGTGCTGTCGGATCTGCTCGGGGCAGGCTCGCTGTCGTGGAACGCACCTGCAGGCCAGCCGCCGCCGAGGACGAGGCGTCCCGATCGATTCTGCTTGATCGACATTCCTTCCCCGACGTGCTGTACGAGCACTTCGAGCGTCCGGGGCGCGGCTTTCAGCGCGTGCATTTGCAACGACGTCGGGACGAGTTCGAGCGATATCCCCGCCATCGCGGCGATCGGTGCCATCCACGGACCTGCAACGTCTATCACCACAGGTGCAATCCACGTCCCACCACTGGTGTCGACGGTCCAGACGTCACCGTCGTGGGTCAGTCCGATCACCGGTGTCGACGGGTGTACAGACGCTCCCTCGGCCGCGACCTGTCGCAACAGGGCAGGGCCTGCGAGGTCGGGTTCGGCGAATCCGTCCCACGGGCACCAGGTTGCGGCCTGAATGCTCGGGCCGAGCAGAGGTAGCGCCTGCCGCGCTTCGTCACCGCTCAGTACCTCCGTCGGAATCCCCGCATCGCGTTCCCATCGGTGCTTCGTGATGAGGGCGTGGACCTGCTCTTCGGTCTCGGCCACCATGAAGCCGCCGCACCGGTTCAGCCCGAGACCAGGCACGGTCTCGTCCAGCGTGTTCCACAATGTGCTCGTCGACTTCTGCAACGGAAGTAGCTGTTCGACGTCGACGGCTCGGCCCTGCCCAGGCCTGCGGGTGTGAATCGTCTGGATGTGCAGGTTGCCCGCGGTCGTACCCGAGCCGGCGGTGTTGGGCAGGGTGCGATCGAGTACAGCGACGCGGGATCCCGCGCGGGTGAGGGCGAGAGCCGTTGCTGCGCCGACGATTCCGGCTCCGATGACAACGACGTCGACTTCAGTTCGCATGCATAGCTCCTAAGGTCGCGTAGGCATCGTCGATACTCGATTCGACGATGACCGATTGCAGCGAGGCAAGCGTGTCGGCGTCGGTGACCGGAAGCAGTGGTTCTCGCACAGTGCCTCCTGGTTGACCGAGAAGGTTCATCACGGCCTTCAACTGAGGGATGGGGGAGGCGTAGACGCCGCTGTAGTCCGAGGCGATGAGCCGGCCCGAAAACGCGCGGTAACGATCGACCCACATGCGCGCGGTGTCGGCGTCCCGTGCAGCAACGGCCTCGTAGAACGGCACCGCGAAGGGCGCGCCCACCCCACCTCCGTCGATGTTGCCGTCCCCGCCCAGCTCGAGCAGCGTGGCAAGGCCGCGTCGATGCAGAAAACTCCCGAATACACGAACGCGGTCGGACACGGCCTCGACGGTGTCGAGCATGGCGAGCCAATCACCGGTGCTGTCTTTGATCGCGACGACGTTGTCCAGGTCGGCCAGTCGAGAGAACAAGTCGGGTGAGGTTCCCATGTCGACCGCAACGCCCCGTGGCCAGTTGTAGGCCATGAACGGCAGTGATGTTGCGGTGCTGACGCTTCGGTAGTACTGGAATGTCTCTTCCGCCGAGGTGTGTACGTAGGGCGGAGGCGTCGCCAGTATGCCGTCCGCGCCGACGGAAGCAGCGTGCTTCGCGAGCGCGGAGGACTGCGCAGCTGTGTACGCGCTGACACCGATCACGACAGGGAAGCGGCCTGCGACTGCATCGATCGATGCTTCCGTTACGGTCTTTCGTTCGTGGTCGCTCTGGCTGAACCACTCGCCTGTGCTGCCGTTCACGAGTACACCGTGAACTCCCGTCTGCGCGTAGAGATTCATCAAGTCGAAAATTGCCTCGGTATCGACGGCACCCGACTGCGTGAACGGTGTGGGGGCAGCGGGCCAGTAGCCGGACCACGCGACATCATCGCGATTCATGGGAGTGCCTTTCGGGCTCGGGACGATCGACGACTCGTCGTACCCGCATTTATGGGATCGATTGCATAGACTGCCTTCGGGGTGGTCGAGTCGTCAAGCCGGAAACGTACTTGTAACGCGACCACGGTCGAATATGTCTGTCCTAGGCGTGAAGCAAGAGAACGGAGAACCGATGGCGGTCACCTTGATCGACGTTGCGAGCGCTGCTGGGGTTTCGCGCAGCACGGCATCACGCGCGTTGAGTGGATCGTCGCTGATCTCGGCGGAGACACGGGCAGCGGTGGAGGATGCGGCCCGGGTTCTCGGGTATCGGCCGAACAGGGCCGCGAGCGCGCTGCGCTCCAACCGGTCGCATTTGATCGGTCTGGTCATGAACAACCTGCTCAACGCGACCTTTCACACTGTCGCCGAGGTCGTCCAAAAGAGGGCAGCAGCCAGTGGATTTCAGGTACTGCTCTGCATCACCGATGCCGATCCGGCGCGCGAGGACGACGTACTGGCCATGCTGGGCGAGCACGGCGTCGACGGAACCATCGTGATCGGCAGCGGTCGAAGTGCTGCGGCGTCGAATGCGCTTCTGGAGCAGGGCCGAGCGGTGGTCAACCTGATCCGTTCGGTGAAGGGGAGCTCTGCGTCGACGGTGCTGGCAGATGACGTAACGGGTGCTCGCGACGCGACAGCGCACCTGATCGAGCTCGGGCACAGTCGTATCGGGTATGTCGGTGGAAACGAGGACGCGACGTCCGGACGTGAGCGCTACGAGGGCTATCGACTGGCGCTGGCCGACGCAGGTATTCCGGTCGACGAGACGATCGTCCGGAAAGGCCCGTTCACCACGGAGTTCGGCGCCGAAGCGATCAATTCGTTACTGGATGCACCCCAGGCGATGACTGCTCTCTATGCGGCCAACCACGAGGCTGTCTTCGGCATCCTGCCCACGCTCGTCGGCAGAGGAGTGTCGGTGCCGGACGAGTTGTCGCTGATCTGCCACGAGGACATGCCGTGGCTCGCGATGTGGCAGCCGGCAATCACAGTCGTCGACAACGGTGCCGCTCAGTTGGCGAATGTGGCAATGGACCTGCTGTTCCAGCAGATCAAGGATTCACTCGAACCCGATGGGCGCACGTATCGAATCGGTGCTCGTCTGGTGGAGCGGTCGTCGTGTGCCGCACTGTGATCGGTGAGCGCGATCACCTGCGAACGGTTAACAGTTGATGTACCGCGTGTCGGCAGTGTTAACCGCGTTGACGCCTCCGAATTCGTCTGCGACGCTTGATGCAATCGATCCCAAAAGATCGATTCTTCTCGAACAACTCCCTCATCGTCGCTGCCGCCCCGTCCTCGAACGTGTAGTGCTGCAGTCGATATGGAAAGGCTCGCTCAATGCGTAAGTTAACAGGAATCGCCGCTATCGCTGTCGTGGTGGCCGGCCTCACTGCCTGTAGTTCCTCGGACGATTCCGTAGCCGCGCCGACGGACTGCACACCCACGCTCGGTGCTTCGGACCTCGCCGAAGAAGGCGTACTGACGATGGCCACCAACGCGACTCTTCCGCCGATGCAGTACGTCGATCCGAACGGGGACGTGATCGGCATGCGTGTCGACCTCGGTAAGGAGATCGCCAAGCGCCTGTGTTTGACGCCGAAGTTCGTCAACATCGAGTTCGAGGCACAGATTCCCGGTGTGCAGGCCGGCCGTTGGGACATGATCGACACCGGAATGTTCTACACGCCTGCACGTGCCGAGACCATCGATCTCGTTCCGTACGAGGTGCAGGCAGTCTCGATCTCGGTGCCGTCGGGCAACCCCGAATCGATCTCCAGCGTGGACGACCTGGCGGGCAAGACCATCGGGGTCGAAGCGCCCGGATACGAATTCGACACGCTGACCGCCATGGCCGAGCAGTTTGCGGCCGAAGGAAAGCCGGCGCTGACAGTGCAGACATTCAAAACCAATGCCGATGCCTATCAAGCGCTTTCGGCAGGCCAGCTCGACGGCACGTCCATCGTCGAGTCGGTCACGTCGTTCTACCAGGAAGACGGACGATTCGAGACAGCCGTCGGTGGAATCAACGAGGCACCTCTGGCCATGGGATTCGCCAAGGACAGCAAATCCTCTGCAGAGGTGGCGCGTGTGCTGTCGGAGATGAGGAGCGACGGATATCTGCCCGAACTGTTCGAGCAGTACGACGTCACCGGATACGACGGCGATATTGCCGTGAGCACCGGTCCTCTCGACAGCTGATCCGACCAACGTAAGTCGAAAGGCACCCACATGTGGTCCTGGGACGCATTCTTCTCCATCCTGACGAGCACCCAGCTGCTCGAGGGCGCGTGGGTCACGATCTGGCTCACCGTAGTCAGCATGATCCTCGGACTCGCTCTCGCAGTGGTGGTCGCCTCCGCGCGATCATCCAAGCTCGCACCCCTGCGGATAGTCGCCGGGTTCTACGTGTGGCTGATGCGCGGCACGCCTCTACTGGTGCAGTTGGTGATCATCTATACCGGACTTCCTCAGGTCGGCATCAAATTGGGCGTGATCGAGGCGGCACTCGTGGGCCTGGTTCTCAACGAAGCCGCATACCTGTCGGAAATAGTCCGTTCCGGATTGCTCTCGGTTCCGACCGGACAGACCGAAGCGGCACGAGCCCTCGGCATGTCGCCCACGAAGGTCTTCCGCGTGGTGGTTCTCCCACAGGCGCTGCGGGTGATGATTCCTCCACTCGGCAACAGCTTCAACGGGTTGCTCAAGACCACAACTCTGGTGTCGGTCATCTCCGTACAGGAATTGCTGAGACGGACCCAGTTCCTGGTGCAGGTGAATTTCCGAGTGCTGGAAGGGCTCTGCGCCGCAGCGTTGTACTTCCTGGTGCTGACGACTCTGTGGGGGTTGATTCAGAAGATGATCGAAGTACGAGTAGGGCGTGGATACGACCGCAATTACCGTCGTAAGGGCGGTCCGTCGAGTCCGAAGCTCGACGACAGCGCAATGAAAGCCGAGGCCGTGAACCGATGACCAGTGCGACGTCTACTACCAGGAAGGCCACGACGATGGTCGAGGTCAGGAACATGACCAAGGCCTACAACGATCTCGTCGTCCTCAACGACATCGATTTCACGGTGGACAAAGGGGAAGTGGTCCTGCTGCTCGGGCCGTCGGGAAGTGGAAAGAGCACCTTGCTGCGCACGCTCAACTGTCTCGAGACCATTGAATCCGGGACCGTCCGAGTGTGCGGCGAGATGATGGGCTTCTCGGAAGGGGTCAAGCGAACGCCGCTGTCGGAGGCGCAGATCGCCAAGCAGCGGCACCACACAGGAATGGTGTTCCAGAGCTTCAACCTGTTTCCCATGATGACGGCGCTGGACAACGTCGCATCGGGCCCACGTCATGTCCTCGGCACGCAGAAGGACAAGGCGCGCAGGCAAGCTCAGGAACTACTCGACCTCGTCGGCCTTGCAGACAAGGGAGAGAACTATCCGTCACAACTGTCCGGTGGTCAGCAGCAACGCGTGGCGATCGCACGAGCGTTGGCAATGAAGCCCGAAGTGATGTTGTTCGACGAGCCCACCTCTGCCCTCGATCCCGAGATGGTCAACGAGGTGCTCGACGTCATGCTTCGACTCCGCGACGAGGGTATGACGATGGTGGTGGTGAGCCACGAAATGGGCTTCGCGAAAGCGGCCGCAGACCGAGTCGTTTTCATGAGCGACGGGAAGATCGTGGAGGAAGCACCTCCGCGCGAGTTCTTCGACAATCCAAAAAATGCTCGTACACAACAGTTCTTGAGTCGTATCCTCTGACCGGCCTAAGCGGGGCCAACCATGCGTGCCGTAGGCCGAATGAATGAATGTCGGGCGTCTTCGACTCACACCGTCACGCTGTGAATAGGGTGAGCAGTCGGAGTCCGATTTGTCCGACAGGAGCGTGTCAGCGTGAGTTCACCCATTCTCGTCAAGGGTCAGAACATTTCTCTGCCGGACGACGTGACCGAACTGGATGTCATCGTGTCCTGGGTAGACCCGGAGCGAGATCTCGATGCGTCTGCGTTGCTGGTGAATTCGAGCGGGCACGTTCGGTCCGATGCAGACTTCGTCTTCTACAACCAGCCGGAGTCCGCGGACGCGACCGTACGCTACCGCGGGAGCAGTAGCACCGACGAAGGCAAACAGGAACGAGTGTCGATCCATCTCGATTCTCTCGCAGCCGAAGTCGAGAAGGTGGTCATCGCGGGTAGCTCCGACGATGTTCCATTGGGTGAATTCGGGAAACTGTCGATGCAGGTGCGGGATCAAGCAGGTTCGGTGCTCGGGGAGTTCCTCACTGCCGATGCGTCGTCGGAACGAGCATTGGTGTTCGGGGAGGTGTACCGACGGAACGGCGTGTGGAAACTACGCGCGGTCGGTCAGGGCTGGGAATCCGGATTGGGTGGTTTGGCCCAGGACTTCGGCGTCGACGTCGACGACGGCGAGCCCGAAGCTTCGGCGAATGACGTCGTCGTGGTCGAGGTCGCCGACTCGCACGTGCTGGCCGTCGATACGACCGGTGAGATCGTCGACGTCTCGGTTGTCGAAATCGAACCGCCGAAACGCGGCGTTCGCACCAAGAAGCCCGTTGCCAAGAAGGTCGCGCCGCCTCAGTTCACCCTGGCCGGGGGAGAGGGGTGGCAGACGGCTCGCCTGTTCTCCGTGTCCGGTGTCGGATCCGGTGAGGAGCAGGAGAAGAGGGCCACCTCGGCGCTGATCGCGACGATGCAGGCGGTTCGTCCGTTCGCTCGCGCAATCTGCGCACATGCCGGAGCGCCGTCCGGTCCCTTCGAGGGCTACCTCGAAGTGCAGTTCGTCAAGGGCGAGGGCAAGGTCATCCCCGACGGTGTGTTTCGAGTATCGCGCGCGGGCCAAGTGTGGACAGCGTTGCTGGAAGTGAAAACCGGCACCGGCAAGCTACAGAAAGAGCAGCTCGAGAATTACCTCGATGTCGCAAAACGACATAAATACGAGACCGTTCTGAGTTTGTCCAACGACATTCCGGCCTCCGCCGGTGAGCTCCCGGTCCAGGTGAACAAGACCAAGCTGAACAAGGTCTCCCTGCGGCATATCTCCTGGTCCGAGGTCATTCACGAGGCTCGAATGTTGTTGTCGCACGGCGACCTTGCGGAGCCACTGCAAGCATGGATTCTGAGCGAATTCGTCCGGTATCTGACGCACCCGAAGTCAGGCGCGACGGAGTTCGTCGACATGGGTCGCCACTGGGTTGCAGTTCGCGACTCGGTCACCGCAGGAACGCTTCGCTCCGGCGATGTGAAGGCCTTGTCGGTGGCGAATACATGGGCGTCGCTGTCCAGGCACCTGGCCTTGCGGATGACTGCCGATCTCGGCGTTCCGGTGAAGCATCACCTCCCGAGGAAGTTCAGCGGAGATCCCCAGGCGCGCAACGAGTACATCGTCGAGCAACTCGTTGCCTCCGGGTGTCTCTCGGCAACATTGCGCATTCCTGATGCCGCCGGAGATGTCACTGTCGAAGCGGACCTGCGTACCAACAAGATTCAGTGCAGCACCGCTATCGACGCGCCGACCGACGGGACCGCGCTCCGACGAGCATCATGGCTGCTCAAGCAATTGAAGAACGCTCCTGCCGACATCCTGGTCGAAGCCGTGTTCGCAGACCCAGGCGAAATATCCTGCGAGAACTTGGCGACAGTGCGCTCGGACACCAAATCGTTGACCGCAGGCCGGATCAGCGAACTGCAGTACTTCACGCTGACGTCACCGACCAAGATGGGTAGCAAGCGCTCGGGCTCTGCGGCCAGCTTCATCGGAAGTGTGACCGACGGCCTCGATTCCTTCTACCGCGACGTCGTGCAACCGCTGAAGCCATGGGTCCCGTCGGCCCCGGAATCGTCGTCCACCGACACTGCGGTCGACTGATTGCGCGACTGTACGAGTTGCCCCGACGTCGTCACTGATCCGGGCCCGCAGTGAAATTCAGTCGAGTATCGCCGTCGCCTCGACCTCCACGAGTACGTCCGGTTCGAAGAGGTAGTCGACTCCGATGAGCGAGGCGGGCGGCAGGGGAGTCGGAAGTCCTATGTCGACTGCGACCTGTTCGACACCTGTCATGAACTCGCCGATCTTCTCCGGTGCCCAATGGGTGACATAGAAGGTCAATCGCACCACGTCGCTGAATGTCGCACCCGCACCTGCCAATCCGATGGCAGTATTTCTCAGCGCGTGTGCAACCTGACCCGCAAGGTCGCCAGGGGCCACCGGGGCACCGTCGACGCGGCGTGCGATCTGGCCACTGACGTGTACGTGGCGCGTTCCGGTACCTACGGCTACATGGTGGTACGGCACGTGCTGAGTCATGCCTTCCGGGCTGGAATAGATGACGGACATCGGCTTCTCCTCGATGGTTGCGGCTAGGTATATTATTGATACCTGGTGCACGAAAGTAACTTCAAGGAGACGTGGTTTCATGACCGATACCCCGGCCGTGCAGGGCGAACTCACCATCAGCGCGCCCCATCGCGAGTTGCTCGATCAGGTACTCGACAAATGGTCGCTGGCGGTGCTCGACGTACTCTGCGAACAACCCTCCCGCTTCAACGAACTGCGTCGCGCCATCCCGAACGTGACACAGAAATCGCTCACCGCGACATTGCGCAAACTCGAACGAAACGGGGTCGTCGAAAGGGTCCTGCTCAGTTCGCGTCCCGTCGCCGTCGAGTACCGAATCACGCGACTGGGGAAGACCCTTCGGATGCCGATCGACGCCATCTTGCAATGGGCTACCGACCACATGCCGGAGATCGAACGAGCTCGCGCGGACTTCGACCTCCTGTGACGACGGTCCGAGTCGGCAACTCGAGATGCAGTGTCACTCGAACTCGAGATGGCCGAAGATTGAAGCTGGCGAATTCTGGGCAAGCGGTAGTCATGACAGAGAATTCCAAGGTCACAGTCGAACGCACCATCGAAGCACCCGTCGACGCGGTATTCGATGTGCTGTCCAATCCCGAGCGGCATCAAGCTCTCGATGGATCCGGGTTCGTCCGGAGCGTGGACCACGCCGACCGCATTCAGAAGGTCGGCGAGAAGTTCACGATGAACATGCAGGGCGATCACATGGGCGGCGAGTACCAGACCGACAATGTGGTGAGCGGCTACATCAAAGACAAGCTGCTCGCGTGGAAGACGGCGCCCGCCGGCAACGAGCCTCCCGGCTGGGAATGGCTGTGGGAGCTCGAATCTCAGGGCCCCAACGAGACGCTGGTCCGCCACACCTACGACTGGTCCAAGGTCACGGACAAGAAGTTGCTCCAGCAGATCAAGTTTCCGCTGGTGACCGAAGATCAGTTGAACGACACACTCGCTCGACTGGCAGTCGAAGCGACGTCCTGATCTCGAGCCGCAGGTCTCAGGTCAGCCGAAGAACGCTGTGCTGTCGAGATTTTCGATCGGCATCCAACGTCGAGGAACATCCTTCGCCGTAGTCGCTGCCGAAAGATCGACTCCACGGACGGCCAATGCGGATGTCGGCATCTGATCGACGATCAGACTGATGGCGTACGTAGCGGCCGTTACGTGGAGGCACGGATCGATTCTTCCGGAGCAGGTACAGAACGCTCCGGTGGCGTCGGGGACCGGCGACAACTTTTCCGCTACAAGTTCGGCGTGAACCTCATCGGGGAGGTCACCGCTGCTCGCACCTCCGCGCGTGTGGCGGGCGAGAATGCGCATCACCGACTTTCGTTCCGTCGCCGTGTATCGGGGCAGTGAGAGCACAGCCGTCTCACTCTTCGTGCCCGCGGACACGACGCAGCGAAACTCGCCGATGTTGTTGTGGTCCAGGGACACTGCATCGTTGCGCACCAGGCTTCGTGCCCGCGGGAGCATCGGGTTCGGCCGGGTGACAGCGATGGGCTCGACGCGCCGGATCCACTCTTTCCCCCACGGAGTCGACCCGAATACCGCGGCCCGAGGTGTGGTGGCCATCAGCGCGACACCGTCCTCAGCGACAGCGTCTCGCGCAAAGTCGAATCATCGAGTGCCGCCAGGGCCAACTCGTTGTTGCTCTCGGTCAAACCGGCTATCGCCTTCTTGCGGGTATGGAGTGATGCGATGTGCTCCTCCAGAGTTCCCTCCGTCGTCAGTGCCATGACCGTCACCGGCGACTTCTGTCCGATTCGGTGCACTCGGTCGGTGGCTTGCGCTTCGACCGCGGGGTTCCACCATCGGTCGTAGTGAATCACCGTGTCGGCGCGGGTGAGATTGAGGCCGTACCCCGCCGCGCGCAGACTGAGAACCATGACGGGGGATCGGTTGCCGTTCTGAAACTGCTCGACCATCTCGTCGCGCTTGTCTACGTCGAGTCCGCCGTGGAAGAACGGAATCGGAGCTCCGGTGAGGTTCTCGAGGTGTTCGGCCAGTATTTCCCCGGTTCGGCGGTACTGCGTGAACACGAGCGCAGCTCGCGAGGACTCGGTGAGCTCCTCGACGATGTCGGTGAGCCTGTCGAGTTTGCCGGAGCGATCGGCCAGGCGACTCACATCGCCCTTGACGAGCCCAGGATGGTTGCAGATCAGTTTGAGCTGGGTGAGCAGCGCCAGTACTGCCGTTCCCCGTCCACGGTCGGTGCCGAAACCGGTGTCGAATGCTTCCTCGACGGCCGAGTTGTACAGCAGCGCCTGCTCATTCGAGATCGGACACAGAACGTCGATGTGGTGCTTCGGCGGCAGATCCGTTGCAACCTCGGCCTTGGTCCGGCGGAGGACGACCGGCGCGATCGCGCTCGACAGTTGTGCGAGTGCGGTCGCCGAACCTCCTTGCTCGATGGGTGCCGAGAATCGTCGGGTGAACCGAGCCCGGGTTCCGAGCAGTCCGGGATTGGTGAGATCGATCAGTGCCCAGAGTTCGTCCATTCGGTTTTCGACGGGAGTGCCGGTCAGGGCTATCCGCGTGGTGGACTTCAGTCGACGTGCTGCGCGAGCAATCTTGGTCCGTGAGTTCTTCATCACGTGCGCCTCATCGAAGAACACAGTGCTCCAGGATATTTCGCTCAATCGATCTGTGTCGGTGCGCAGGGTGGGGTACCCGGTGACGGTCACCGAGCCTGGCTCGGCGCGGTGCTCGAGGGTGCGAGACGGTCCGCGGTACACGTTGACGACCAATTCGCCGTCGGAGAAGTTCTCGATCTCACGGCGCCAGTTGCTGATCAGCGACGTCGGGCAGACGACCAGGTAGCTGCCCTCGCCTCGCCGCGCTCCGACGATCATGTGCGAAATGGCCTGGAGCGTCTTGCCCAGCCCCATCTCGTCGGCGAGGATTCCGCCGCCGCCGATCTCCTGAACCGTCGGCACCCAGGACGCACCGTGCAGTTGATAGGGCCTCGGAGTGAAGGTCGACGCACTCTCGGTCAGATCGTCTTGCATGCGCAGGCTGGCGCGGAGCGCGTCAACGGCACCATGTGCAGTCAGCACGCTGGAGCCGCCGGCATTGGGAACAGCGTGCGCAGCAGGCGGAAGTGCATCGACGAGCTCTCGTGGAACCCCGCTCACGTCGGGATTGTGCTCGACGTAGTTCAGGATCGCCAACCATCCGCGTGCCGACATGCCTTCCGCAGAGCCGGCTGCGGTTCGGAGCTCGCGACCGTTCGCCGCCACGAGGTGCGCGTCCACGGTGCGCACAAAGACGGTTCCGTCTGCGCCGGGAATCGCAAGCTCGACGGGAGTGGACTCACCTCCAGGCGTCGCCCCCGGTGTGTTGTGCCAGACGGCGAAACAGTGACGCTGCGGCAGATAGGTGACGTGCGGAGCTGGGTCTGTGTCGGCGGTTTAAAGCATGCACCCTCCGGCGAAGTTCGCTGCCTCGGCTGGGTCCGAAGCTGCCAACACCGTACGCCGTCCGGTGACATCGTGTCGCATCCGGAAATGGCTTGACTTTTCCCAAAATTACTGTCCTACAGCGCCATCGGATAAGACCCCGCGATGGATCGGATCAGGATTGCTCGCGAGAACACCACCACGTCGTGCGGCCGCCCACCGTTCCGCGGGCCATCGGCGCACCACATCGAGGGCACGCCGCATCCGTTTTTCGGAACGGAATGATCTCCCCGGTGTGTACGCCACCCTTCTTTATCGCTGATCTGATCGCGCGGCGCAGAACAACGCGGAGCTCGTCGAGTTCCTCCGTCGTGAGTGTCTTGGCGCGCCTGGACGGGGATTGCTCGCTCCGCCACAGCACCTCGTCGGCCAGTAGATTGCCGACGCCTGCAATGGCGGACTGATCGAGTAGTCGGGCTTTGAGAGGTGCACCACTGGAACCGATTCGGTGACGGAAGTCGTCGCGGGTGATCTCCGCGGCATCCGGGCCGAGAGCGTCGATATCGGGTTCGAGTCGAACCCGGCCGAGGCGGCGTTTGTCGAAGAGTCGAAGCTGTCCACCGTCGTCGAACGTCATGGAGAAGCGCGTCCACTCGGGCTTGTCGGTCGGGCGCTCACCGACATGAGGGTCGCCACCCCCGTACTGCGACGTGCGTTCACCGTCGGGAGCGGTGACGATGACGCGTCCACCCATCCCCAGGTGGATGCCCAGGGTCGGACCGCCCGAGCCGTCGGCCGTGACGGTTTCGCACCACATGGCCTTGCCTCGTCGACGCGCCTCGGTGAGTTTCCCGCCCTTCAGTGCCCGGGCGATATCGCCTGGCATGTGCGGTCGGCACTCGAACGTGTCGGTGTCGTCGATGTCGACGATGACACGGTCGAGGGCTTTCTCGACGACCTGTCGGGCGTTTTCCACTTCGGGTAGTTCCGGCATGGATCCGGTGTACCCGATTCGCGGGCGCTATGCGCGGGTGCCGTCATCGGTCTTTCGACTCGTTCGTGTCCCCTTCGGGCACCAGCGGTCCCAGTTCGGCGTCGAGGACCTTCTGCACGACGCGCATCGCCGCCAGCGCGGCCGGTGCTCCGCAGTAGCCCGCTGTATGAATCACCGTCTCGGTGATTTCCGTTCGGGTGAGGCCGTTGCGCAGCGCCCCTCGTACGTGGCCTGCGAGTTCCTCATGGGCACGCAGCGCGATGAGGATTCCGAGGTTGAGCAGGCTTCGGCTGCGGTGATCGAGGCCGGGCCGCGTCCACACCCCGCCCCACACGGTGTCGGTGACGAAGTCTTGCAGTGCAGCGGAGTCGGTGTTCGCGGCATGGGCAAACGCCTTCGCGACGTACTCGTTTCCCATTACATTTCGGCGGACCTCGAGTCCGTCCTCGAATCGCGGGCCCCTGCTCCGATTCGTGGCTTCGTCGTCGATCATGGTGTTTCCTCTCCCTCGTGCGCGGTGTCGACAGATCATGGCAGGGGGCTGGTGGGGGAATTGCCGGCGGAGGCGAACTCGGCCACGGTCTGTCAGCGCAGAGAGGCCGGCCCACCGCTACGGTCGTCGCGCGAAGGCTGTGTGTCGTCGGAGACACGCTCTGCGCGAGTCGCTTCGAGAAACAGCTCGAGAAACGAAGAATGCGCGCCACGTTCCTGCGCCGTTCTTCCCTCTCGGGGGTCTTTCGATGCCTTCGACATAGCGATTCGCGTTCCTCCCGTGTCAGCGAACAACAATCTCAGATTCTGAATAGTCAAGCAACTGAGACAGTGAGTACAACGCGCGGCACGAAGTGAACGATCGAGGAAAAAGTTGCGATCGAGCAACTCACAACGGTGTGGATCAGTGGCGAGGATGCCCGGAAGCTGCACCGCATCGGCAGCGGGGCTGTTCGGTTCGGCGTGACAGACACACCGGGTCTGGGCGCCGGTTATCCGGAACCGTCGGTTTCCGCCTCGTCAGTGTGCTGGCGATCGACTGTCTGTCGGTAGGCGCGATGAGAACCTTGTTGTCGACACGCGTCGCCGACACAGCCCGAATTTCGGTCACGGCGTCGGTTGTGACGCAGGTCCGAACGCGATCCAGCTCGCGGCTGTCGGCATCGAGAGTGACCGAGCGTGCATCGCCGGCCGTGCCTTCGAACGGAACGTCACATCCCAGCGGCGGTGGGCGGCTCGATCAGCATTCTCTTGATCACCTTGCCGGTCGCGGTTCGGGGCAGTTCGTCGAGGAACGTGATGTCGCGGGGAACGCAGAAGCGGCTCAAACGATTTCGAATGTAGGCGCGCACCATGTCCGCATCGAGGCCGGCCGACCCACGGCCGACGACGAATGCGGCCAAACGCTGCCCGTATTCGGGGTCGGGCACACCGACGACCGCGACCTCGCCGACCTGCGGAAGATTGGCGATGGCATCCTCGACGGGGCCCGGAAAGACGTTCTCGCCTCCGGAGATGATCATCTCGTCGTCCCTGCCGCAGACGAACAACCGTCCGTTGCAGTCGATGTACCCGAGATCGCCGGTGTCCATCAGGGCAGCTCCGCGGGCGGACGCCGTCGACGGCGGCGCGGCGTTGGTGTACCCGTCGAACAGCATGTCGTTGCCGACGAATATTCGGCCGAGGGTCCCCATTGGAACAGCAGTACCGTCCGCGTCGAGCACCGCCACAGTCGTACCAAGGGGAGGGCGTCCGGCGGTCGCCGGCGCAGCGCGAAGGTCTTCGGGAGTCGCGATCGTGGCCCACGAGACCTCGGTGGACCCGTAGAAGTTGTAGAGGACGTCACCGAAGACGTCCATGAAGCGGCTGACGGTCGACCCTGTCAATGCCGATCCACTGCACGCGACGACCCGGAGGCTCGAGGTGTCGTAACGTGAGCGCACCTCGTCGGGCAGGTCGAGTATCCGCTGCAGCATGATCGGAACCGCGATCAACGAGGTACATCTGTGCGCCTCGATCGCCCGCAGGCAGTCCTCCGGATCGAATCGGTCCAGGAGGACCACAGTGGCTCGCAGGGGAGTACTGATCTGCAATGCCGCCAGCCCCCAGCTGTGGAACATCGGTGCCGCGATCAACATCCTCTCGTTCATCCGAAGGGGCATGCGAGACAGCATGGCTGCCACGGTTCCGAAGCCCTTCGGCGTGGGCCGAACCGCCCCCTTCGGTGAGCCGCTGGTACCGGAGGTCAACACGACAACCGACCCGGGGCGGTCCGGCCTGGTGAACGTGGCGGACGGGGCTGCGACGAAATGCTCGAGGGTGCGTCGACGCGGAACGGCGGTATGGGAAGACAGACTCACCCGAGTCACGTGGTCGGGCAGATAGCGCACCATCGAATCGAACTCGTCGTCGACGAACAGCATTCGGAGCTGGTGGCGGGCGGCGATCGTCTCGATCTGTCGGGCAGCGAGACCGGTGTTGAGAAGCACCACCTCGACGCCGAGCATGCCGCACGCGACGGTGCACTCGATCATCGCCGAGTGGTTTCGAGCCAGAATCCCGACGGTGCTTCCGGGGCTGATTCCGGACGCGTCGAGACCCGCTGCGATGCGGTGCGAACGGTGGTGGATCTCCGCGAAAGTACGGGTTCCTCGGTCGTCTATCAGGGCGATCTCGTTCGGCGACTTCGCTGCTGCGGCCGCGAAACCGCCGCCGAGGGTGAAACCCCATTTGGCCAGCGAGTTCAGCTGTCGGTACGCGCGGTCGGGACGTGCAGCACGAATGACACCGGTTCCCACCATCGTCTTCATGATCGCCAGCGGCAGCGACCGCGAATCGCCGGTGTTGGTCACGATCGACGTCGAGGTTCCGGAAAGGGAGTTCTCGAGACGGCGCAGACCACCCATCACCCAATCGACCACTGCGCGGTTGTTCTCGGGCTGGGGTGAGTAGGACCCGCCGAGCCCCGCCCTGAAGACGGTGACATCGATCTTGGTCTCACCGGCCGCGCGCGCAGTCAGGGTGAATCTGACGAATCCGCCGGACTCGACATGCTCGATGGTGATGATCGGCCGGTTGCGTCTGTCCACCACCAGGTCGAGGGCGTGCTCGACACCGTTGACTCCGCACAGGTAGCCGGCCGTGGACTCACGGAGTGTGCAGTGGTCGAGCCCGGGGAAGTAGCGTGGAAACAACTCGACCGCGCTCAAGACACCGCATACCTGCTCGATGTCGTGCTCGAAGACCATGTTGCAGTCGATGACGTCCGAGACCATGTTCCACCCCCGTGCCTTGCCGAGTCGACGGCAACGCCGACGCAGCACCGACCAGGGGATGGCGGCGCGCACCTGGAACGGGTCATCCGCCTGGATGAAGTCGTCATCGTAAACCCGGTGCACGGTTGTGCGGGCGAAATCGGCCGAAGTCGATCTCGAATCGTTCGACTTCTTCTGTACAGAGCGTCAGAACTGAATGCCGAGCGACCACGCGAACACCGTGTACGCGGCGATGGTGATCAGTGAGATGGCGATCAGATTGAGCCAGAAACCGCCTCGCATCATCTGGCCGATCGTGATGTAGCCACTGGCGTAGGACACCGCGTTCGGCGGAGTCGCCACGGGCAACATGAACGCGCAGGTGGCCGCGAGCGCTACCGGAACGGTCAGAACCAGAATATCGATGTTCATGCCCATCGCGACGCCACCTGCCACCGGAAGGAACGTCGCGGCCGTCGCGGTGTTGCTGGTGATCTCGGTCAGGAAGATGATCGCGGCCGTGGCGACGACGACCAACATGACCACCGGAATGGTGTCGAGGCCACCTGCGACGCTGCCGATCCAGTCCGTCAGGCCGCTCGACTCGAACTGGGCCGACAGGGCGAGCCCGCCGCCGAACAGCAGCAACACGCCCCAGGGCAGCTTGACAGCGGTCTCCCAGTCGATCAGGCGGACGCCCTTCTTGCTTCCGCTGGGTAGCAGGAACAGCAGCAGTGCTGCTGTCATGGCGATCCCGGTGTCGGAGATCGGGGCATCGTCGAAGATCAGCGGAACGGCCACCCACGACACTGCCGCCAGGGAGAAGACGATCGCGACCCGGATCTCACCCTGCGACATCCTGCCCAGGGCGTCGAGCTCACCTCTGATCAGCTGCTTGCCACCGGGTATGTCGTCGATCTCCGGCTTGAACATCACGTGGGTCAACAGGAACCAGGCGATCACGAGCAGGATCACGGCGAGCGGAACACCGGCGATCATCCACTGGAGGAACCCGATCGTGATTCCCTGCCCCTCCAGGTAGCCCACCAGCAGAGTGTTGGGTGGAGTGCCGATGATGGTTCCGAGCGAGCCTATCGACGCGGCATAGGCGATGCCGAGCATCAGAGCGGTCCCGAAGTTGCTCTTGATGACGGCCTGGGTGATGGTGTCGTCGTCGGGGGCGGAGTCAGCACCGGTGCCGGGCACCGCTCCGGCCTTCTTGCCGATGTCGAGAACCAGAACCAGCACCGAGACACCGATCGGAATCATCATGACGGCGGTGGCCGTGTTGGACACCCACATCGACAGAAAGCCTGTCGCGATCATGAACCCGGCGATCACCATCGTCGGTTTGGTGCCCATCGCGTCGACGGTCAACAGGGCTATACGTCGGTGCAGATTCCACCGTTGCATGGCCAGCGCCAGGAGGAATCCGCCCATGAACAGGAAGATGATGTTGTTGCCGTAGGAAGCTCCGACATCGTTGACGGCGACATCGGAATCGAAGACCGGAAAGATGACCAGGGGAAGCAGTGCGGTTGCCGGGATGGGCACCGCCTCCGTCATCCACCAGATACCCATCAAGACGGCGGTGCCTGCGGTCAGCCGCGCTGGATGCGCTACGTCATCGGGGAGAATCAGGTACACGAGGATGGCCAACAGGATGCCTGCGCCGAGGCCGACCCATTGACGCTTGCGGCGACCGGGCTGCACTTCGGCTTCTCGTTCTCCGGCCGATCTCTGATCCACCTCGTCGAAGTCGTGGCCTTCGGATGAGCGCCCGGCCTTCTCCTCGTCGCCGACCTGCGTCATGGATCCTCCTCGGTGTGGACGTTTCATCACCCTAACGCGTGAAATGTCCGAAAGGTCCGACTTGGCTGGGGCCGGTGTCGACGCTTACCGCGCGACGTCGGGCTTGTTCATCGTCGGGTCGTTGTCGAGCACCGGATCCCACACGTCGCCGGGGAGGTCGCCCGGCAGATGACTGTTGCCGCGTCCGACGAATTTGTCTTCGCGACCCTCGCGCCGCATGGCCTCGAAGTCCGCCAGCGCACCGAAGGCCCATTTACCCAAGGCCGGGCCACCACGAAAGCTGCCATAGGGATTGCGCACCTTGTACATCTGCGCCAGAGTCGCCTCGACGAACGCAGTCGCCATGCCGACCACCGCAACCAGCCACATCCAGAAGATCGCGCCCGGTCCACCGAGAGTGATGGCGATGGCTACGCCGGCGATGTTTCCCGTACCCACCCGAGATGCCAGACCGACGCAGAATGCCTGGAACGCGGAGATTCCGCCCTCGGCTTCGATCGAGATCCGCCGATCGACTCGAACATCGAAGGCAGCAACCGGACCTGGACGAACGTGGTGCGGACGGTGAAGTACAGCCCGACGCCGATCGACAGATAGATGTGAAAAACGCTGTAGAGATGGTCTGCCGAGAAATCCACAACTGAACTGACGGTATCCACGGTGCCATCCGTCACTCCTCGGTAGCACCCCAGATATCTCGGTAGGGAATCGGACGCCCCAGAATCCGTTCTGCTGCACGATGTCCCGACTTCAACGCCGCGGTGACCGTTGCCGGATCATCGGTCCACGTTGCTTCACCGGCGAGGTGAAGTACATCGCCGATCGGAGTGGCCAGTTCGTCGTGATCGCGCGTACGTGAACCCACCGTCATGTACGAGTACGAACCGTGGGAGAACGGATCGTCCTGCCAGCGAGTGACATACACGCTGTCCGGCGTAGCGACACGGTCACCGTACAGGCCACGTAGTGCCTCGAGAACCGAGTCCGCGATGCGCTCGTCCGACCAGTGCCGGATCTGCTGAGCGCACGCGCCCGCTGCGAACGTCAGAAGCGTCGGACGCCCCGGCGGCATGGTGACGTCGTACCAGGAGTGCCACCAGCGCCCGGCTTCGCCCTGCTGCCGCACGGCGTAGACGTTCTCGTCCCAGAACTTGGTGGGGAACCGGATGAACACCTTCTCGAAGGCATTCATCTCCAATCGTTCCAGGGCACCCGAAACGGGTTCCGGCAGAGGAGGTTCCACCGTGAGCGCCGGGGACTTCAGTACGCCGATCGGCACCGTCACCACAGCGCGCTCGGCCGAGAACCTCCCGGACCCGGTATCGACCAGAACTCCGTCTCGACCCCACCGGACCTGCGTCACAACATGCTCGAGTCGAACATCGAGCCCCTCGGCCAGCCGAACGGCCAATTCGTCGTAACCATCCGGGAACACGACTTCGTCGCCCTCGATGGCGTCGTCGTCCAAACCGTGCGCGTCGAGGAGATCCTTTCCTACCCCCAACTGTTCCTCGGCTCGATGTCCCAGGAACTCACGAACTCGTTCGAGTCGATCGTCGTCCCAATCCAGTTGCGTCAGAGTTGCTTCCACCGCGTCACCGAACGACGTTCCGGGGGGCGAATTCGCGATGGTCGTCGCGAACAGTTCGTCGAAGTGGTGAACGTCGGCACCGAACTGGGCGGCGGCCGCATCGCTCAACCTGGTCCCGGTAGGGGAGTAGTACGCGATGGGCCTGCCGTCCGGCTGGTAGCTACCGACAGTGAATTCGACGGTCCGCATTCCGAAAGCGTGTACTGCATCGGCGAGGGGGTTGTCGTCTGTTCCGTGAATCCAGGACGCTCCGACGTCGAGGGTGCCTTCGTCGGTGCGCAGTGTCCGGACGCGACCGCCTACGCGATCTCTGGCCTCGAGAACGACGACGCGCTGACCGGCGCGATGCAGGAGTGTCGCAACCACCAAGCCGGAAATACCTGCTCCCACCACGAGGGTATCGACGTGTGTCACCGTCACTCCTGTCTGTCGACGGCCGCGGGGTCAGTTTCCTCGGCCGGAATTGCCGTTGCCGTTGCCACTGTTTCCGTTGCTGTTCCTGTTCGCGTTGCCGTTTCCCGAATTGCCGGGGCTCTTGTTGCCCTTCTCCGAGTTCCCGCTGCCGTTCCCCGAGCTTCCTTTGTCGTCACCCGGCGGTAGCGGGGCCGGCGCAGCGGGCTCGGTCGGAAGCGAATTCGTCGTGGGTCCGGGAGCAGGCTCAGGTGGGTTCGAGAGCACTGGAATCGGGCTCGCAGGTGCGGGCGCGGGCGTTGTGGGCACCGCCGCGGGCGACTGCACAAGCGTCGGCGTCGACGGTGACAGGGGCTCCGGCTCCTCGCCCGTGCCGACTGCGACCCAGAGGATCGCTGCGCCCAGCGAGACGAACAGAGCCGCTGCTCCCGGAACGATCCATCGACGGCGTGGAGGTTCCGCTTCGGTCGACGCTGAAACTGCTGGGGGCGCAACCGTGTTCACAGTTTCCATTGGAATCGCGGCGGTGCGGGGAATAGATGTCGTGCTTCGCGAGAGCCCACGCAACCGGTGGGCGACCGCAGCTGCGGCCGGTCGATCCTCCGGCCGTCTCGATGTCATCTCCGTCAACAACGCGTGCCAGTCCGATCCGAGCCCCTCGGGAACGGCGGGATCGCGGTGTAGACGCGCCACCGCCGCAGCCACCGCGCTTCCCTCGAATGCCATTGTGCCGGTCAGGCATTCGATGAGAACCAGCCCGAGCGTGTAGATGTCCGTCGGGGGACCTGCAGAGGTACCTGTCGCCTGCTCCGGGCTGAGGTAGTGCGCAGTACCGACTGTGGTGCCGTGCTCGGTGAGTCGTTCGGCGTCGACGATACGAGCGATGCCGAAGTCGGCAAGTTTGGCGCACTGTCCCATCGATACGTCCGGAGCATGCGCAAGGAGGATGTTGGCCGGTTTGATGTCGCGATGCACCACACCCTGACCGTGGATGTAGGCGAGAGCCTCCGCCAGCTCGTATCCGATCCGAGCGACGTGGGCGGTGTCCATCGTTCGGCTCCGGCGATACGCGCTCAGAGTCGGACCGTCGACCAGCTCCATCACCAGGTACGGCACGGGCACCCCGCTCGGATCGAGCGCAGTGCCCGCGTCGTACAGCGTCACCAGACCCGGGTGCGACAGCGACGCGAGAGTCCGTATTTCTGCATCGATGCGTTGGGCGGTGTCGGGGGGCTCGCCGTGGCGGAATATCTTCACCGCTACGGATCGGCCGAGAACGTGGTCGTCGGCGTGCACGACGTCGGCCATTCCGCCGCGCCCCAGGATCGTGCCCAGTCGGTATCGACCCGCGAAGAGGCGGTCGTGAGGGGTATGAGGACGTGAGTCCGCTCCCACCATCGGTCACCGCCGTTCCTCGAGTCCTCGGAGCACCATATAACCAACGAACAGACGCGCAGACCGCAGTCGGGTGTCGACATCAGGGTGCGGTCGGGCATGATGATGCCCCGGGTGGGGACCGATCGATCAGTATCGAGGGAGGGTCCACCCATGCATCGATCCTCGGCGAGTGCGGAGATTTCGCCGATGTCGGTCCGGATCACGTCGGTCTACCAGCCGATCGTGACGCTGGACGGACGCGCCGTCGTGGGGTACGAAGCCTTGGTGCGGACCTGCGGAGGTGTTGCGCCGATTTCGCCGCCGGAACTGTTGGGCGTGGCGCGGGCACAGGGCGTCACTGCCGATTTCGATTGGCGCTGCCGAATCAGCGCGTTGCGCGGTGCCTTCGAGTCCGGCTATCCCGACCAGCTCGCACTGTTCGTCAATGCCGAACCCATCGCCCTCGATGCACCGCCTCCACGGGACTATCTACCGATTCTCGAGGACGCGTCGCGGCTGTCCATCATCGTCGAAATCACCGAGCGAGACCTGATGGGTGATCCGGCCGGTCTGCTGAGGGCGGCCGAACACGCTCGAAACCTGGGGTGGCGAGTCGCCATCGACGATGTGGGGGCGGATTCTTCCAGCCTCGCCCTGATCCCACTGCTGCGTCCCGACGTGATCAAGCTGGACATGGAACTCGTACAGGGGCGCTCGAGCAACGAGACCGCCGCCATCGTTGCCGCTGTCGCCGCCGAGGCCGAGCGCACCGGTGCCCTGGTTCTGGCCGAAGGGATCGAGACCGAGCATCACGAGAGTTGTGCGCTCGCCATGGGTGCCGTGCTGGGGCAGGGATATCTCTACGGGGCACCGGAGGCTCTTCCGGATTTCGGCGAGGTGCAGGGGCCGGTCCGATCGCTCGATCCGACTGGAACGCTGACCGTGCGTGCCCCCGTTGCGGTCACGCCCTACGGGCTCACCCATGCTCTCGGCGCCCGCAGGCACGCGGATTCGACACTGCTCGACGCCATCGAGAACAGCCTGTTGCACAGTGCGTACGGCACCGGTTCCTCGACCGTCGTACTGGCGACCGTCAGTGCGTCCACCGGCCTGACGCCTGCGCGCGAGGCGATCTTCGAGGACCTCGCCGCACGTACTGCGCTGATGGCCGTCTTCGACTCGAGTGCCGCGTCGCCGGAATCAGGTTTCCGGAAAGTGTTCGTGGACGCGGACGAACCGTTGGCACTGGAACGTTCGATCGTGATCGTGGCTCCGATGTCGAGCGTGGCGCTCATCGCGGTCGAGCGAGGAGCGGCCGAGGACGGCACCCCGATGTACGACTACCGCCTCACCTACGACCGTCATGTCGTACTGGATGCTGCAACGGTGCTTCTGAGACGGATACCGGCCAGATCTGCGATGTGAGTCCGCGGGCTCCTCGTCAAGATCAAGTAAATTGTTGCCCGAAATTCGGTAAATCACGTCTTCGGCCGTCCCCGTGCTGTTCACTCGAAGCCATGAGCTCTCACCCCCTCGCAACCGATTTATTGGCCGCGGACGGAGGCACGATCAGCTCCATCGAGACGGCGATCAACAATGCCTTCGATCCGATCTCCGCTGCCGTGTCGAATGTCGTCTTCTTCACCGTGAATATCGGTGGAGCCGCTGTTCCATTGATCGTCCTGTGGCTCATCGTCGGAGCCGTCATCTTCACGGTGGCGTTCAAGTTCATCCAGGTCCGCGGAATCAAGAGAGCGTTGATTCTGGTCAGCGGCAAGGAGGACGAGGCAGACGCGCCAGGAGAAGTCAGTCACTTCAGAGCCCTCACCGCCGCGGTGTCCGGAACCGTCGGGCTCGGCAACATCGCCGGTGTCGCCGTCGCAGTGACGCTCGGTGGCCCCGGCGCGACCCTGTGGATGATCCTCGCCGGCTTGCTGGGTATGGCATCGAAGTTCGTCGAGTGCACGCTCGGTGTGAAGTACCGAGACATCAACGAGGACGGCACCGTCTCCGGTGGGCCGATGAAATACCTGACCAAGGGTCTCGCGGAGCGGGGACTCGCCAAGGTCGGCAAGGTCATGGCCGTCTTCTACGCCATCGTCATCACGTTCTTCGCGATCAGCGGCGGCAACATGTTCCAGGCCAATCAGACCTACGCGCAGGTCCGCTCGGTCACCGGTGGTGAGGACGGATTCCTCGGCTCCGACGGAGCAAAAGCCGTATTCGGTATCGTCGTCGCACTGATCATCGGACTGGTCATCATCGGCGGCATGAAATCGATCTCGGCGGTGACCGCCAAGCTCGTACCGACCATGGCGCTGATCTACATCGTGGCGTGCGGCGTCGTCATCGCCGTCAACTTCCGTTCGGTCCCCACGGCATTCACCGCGATCTTCGAAGGTGCGTTCTCACCCGAGGGTGTGGCCGGCGGCGTACTCGGCGTCATGATCATCGGATTCCAGCGCGCCGCGTTCTCGAACGAGGCCGGACTGGGTTCGGCGGCCATCGCGCACTCGGCCGTCAAGACCAGGCATCCGGTCACCGAGGGCTTCGTGGCCATGCTCGAGCCCTTCATCGACACGGTCGTCATCTGTACCGCGACGGCATTGACCATCGTGATCGCCAACACCGTCACCTGGCAGGACCAGCGGGCGATCGTCGCCGAGACAGGTGAGCTTCCCGCCGGAGGCGTCACCCTCACCTCCGACGCTTTCGAGACGGTGCTGCCGTGGTTCCCGTACGTGCTGACTGTCGCGGTGGCACTGTTCGCTCTGTCCACCGCAATCACCTGGGCCTACTACGGACTGCAGGCATGGACGTCGTTGTTCGGACGGAGCCGCTTCTCGCGCACCTTCTTCAACGTGATGTTCTGCATGTTCACCGTCATCGGAACCGTGTTGTCCCTCGGTTCCGTGCTCGATTTCGCCGATGCGACGCTGTTCCTGCTGGCGCTGGTCAACATCACGGGCCTGTACCTGCTCTTGCCGGTGGTCAAGCGCGAACTCTCCGATTACCTGGCGATGCGCCGAGGCGAGCCGGACAAGGTCGACGCCGGGGTGTGACAGATCGGACGAACCGACATCGACGAGACCGGGCGGTATCGGTCTCGTCGATGTCGGTTGTCGGGTATCTCTTGGACCGATGTTTCGCAGTATTCGACAGTGGTGGTAACCGGGGGCCGAATGACGAAAGTCGATTTCAAGAAAACGTTCGACGCATACTCTGCGCAGCACAACATCTTTCGTACCCTTGTCGTTCCGCCGCTGACCTACCTGATGATCGACGGACACGGCGATCCGAACACCGCTCCGCAGTACACCGAAGCAATCGGGGCGCTCTACCCCGTGGCCTATGCACTGAAGTTCGCCAGCAAGAACACCCTCGACCGCGACTATGTCGTTCCGCCGCTCGAGGCTCTGTGGTGGGCCGAGAACATGGCCTCGTTCACGACCGCCCGCAACAAGGCCGAGTGGAATTGGACGGCCATGATCATGGTGCCCGACTGGATCGACCGTCGGATGTTCGACGTGGCGAAGGCGTCCGCGGAAGCGAAGAGCACCTCGGATGCGTCGAGCAGAATTCGACTGGAGACTCTCGACGAGGGGCTGTGCGTGCAGACGCTGCATGTCGGGTCCTACGACGACGAGACGCCGGTACTCGACGAACTCCATCACCGATACATTCCCAGTTCTGGAATGACGATGACCGGCAAACATCACGAGATCTATCTCAGCGATCCGCGCAGGGTGGAGCCGACGAAGCTGCGCACCATCCTCCGCCAGCCGGTGGCGCGTTCGGCGGAGTCGGCGTCGCTCTGACACGATGACCGGCATGACCAATGCGGTGCGTCCGGCATCGTTCACCGCCGGGACTCTGACTCTCCTGGGTGCGCTCTACTTCGCACAGGGACTGCCGTTCGGATTCTTCACCCAGGCCCTACCTGTCGTCCTCCGGGAGTCGGGCTTCTCCTTGGTGAAGATCAGCGCGACCGGTGTGCTGTTTCTCCCGTGGGCGCTGAAATTTCTCTGGGCTCCGTACGTCGATCGGTACGGATCGAGGCGACGGTGGCTGTTGTCGCTGCAGTGTTCGGCCGCGGCGGTGGCACTGGCGTTGTCGTTCCTCGATCTGTCCTCGACACTGCGTTGGCTGTTCGTCGGAATCTTCGTCATGAATGCTCTCTCGGCGACGCAGGACATCGCGACCGACGGTATCGCGGTGCGTACGCTCAGCGCGGCGCAGCGCGGGTTGGGCAACGGTCTGCAGGTCGGTGCCTACCGCATCGGGATGGTGTGCGGCGGCGGACTGCTGTTGTGGCTGTTCACCTTTGCCGGATGGCGGGTGCTGTTCGTCGCGATGGCACTGCTCATCGTGCTGACGACTGTTCCGGTGTGGTGGATGCGGACGCAACTGGACGCTGCAGACGCCGAATCCGACCGAGCGGCCGAGCCGGAAACGCCGGTGCGGCTGGCGGTTGCCTGGTGGTCCCGACTGCGTAGGCCCGGCATGGTTGCGTTCATCCTGCTTATCATCGGCTTCAAGTTCGGTAACTCGATGGGCTCGGCCCTCGTGGGTCCGTTCCTGTCGGACAGTGGACTGTCATTGCCCCAGATAGCGCTGGTCGAGGGCGGTCTGTCGTCGGTGGCTGCGCTCGGGGGAGCCGCACTGGGGGCATGGTTGTCATTTCGACACGGACGGCGTCGGGCGCTGCTGGTCGGCGGGGTGAGTCAAACGCTCAGCCTTGCCCTGTATGTCGTCGCCTCCCTGGGAGTCGGCGGCTTCCCACTTCTGGTCACCGCCAACATCACCGAACACGTCCTCGGTGGTGCGGCCACGGTGGCGGTGTTCGCCCTGATGATGGACGCGTCCGAGAAGCGTTTCGCGGGAAGCGATTACACGCTGATGGCGTGCGCAATCGTCTTCGCGCAGGGCGCAGCCGGGATCGCAGCCGGTGTGGTCGGCGACCTGTTCGGCTACACGGCGATGTTCGGCTCCGCGCTCGTCCTGTCCGGTATCGGCTGTGCATTGTTGTTGACGGCACTCGATCGAGGCTGGGGGCCCGACGGTCTCCGACAGGTGGTCCCGCCGAAGAACCTCGTCCGCTAGCGGCGGAAGCCGTACTCAGCTCTCGCTGGGGGATCCGGCGATGTTGACCATCCACTGCACACCGAACTTGTCGGTCAACATACCGAAGGTGTCGCCCCACGGGGCCTTGTCGAGACCCATCGTGAACTGCGCGTCGACGGCCAACGCGTTCCAGTAGCTCGTCAGTTCGTCCTCCTCGTCGCCGCTGAGCGAGACGCTCATGGTGTTCCCGGGCGTGTGCTCCATCGACGACGGCGTGTCGGCTCCCATCAGAGTGAACCCGTTCGGGGTGGTCAACTGGCCGTGCATGATCTTGTCCCGGTCAGCGGGATCCTCGCTGGCGTTGGCCTCGCCGAGCGTGGTGACGGTCAGCTCGCCACCGAAGACCGACCGATAGAACTCCATCGCCTCGCGCGCGTTGTCTCGGAACGACAGATAGGGGTTGAGAATGGACATGATCGAAGTCTCCTTCTTCCGATGAACGAGCGGGCTGAACTACGACGGGATCCGTCGAATCAGTAGACCCGCACCGCGGGGGAAAGTCACCGCAGAAGATCAGATGGATGCGTCGGTGTCGGCAACAATGGCGCGCAGTGCGGCCACGTGACGTCGATAGGCCGTTCTACCGTCCTTGGTCAACGACAACCACAGTCGCCGCGAGTCCGTCCGTGATCGCTGCTGCTCGACGTATCCCGCATCGACCAGAGCAGCGACCTGTTTGCTCAGCGCCGATGCGCTCAACCCGCTGTGTTCCTTGACGATCGCCAGTTCCACCGTTGTCGCAGCGGCCAGAAGGGCACAGATTCGGAGCCGGTGGGCCGGGTGAATGATCGGATCGAGATCGCTCATCGACGCGTACTGCGGTAGTGCAGAATCGATCCGATCGAGTAGATCGACGCGGCTGCTGCCGCCAGCAGAAAAACCGGCCAGGCCGGTCCGCTGGGATCACCGACAGCCTGCGCCAGCGCGACGGAGAAACCCGACAGCGCGACACAGGTGAGGAAGCCGCGGTCGGTGGGTAGGGCCCACGGCGTCCCCATCCGATATCCGGTGACGACGTTGACCGCGATGATCACCGCGGCGACACCCAGGAACGCGACCCGGCTGTCGAGAAGGGCGGTCAGTGCGAACATCGCGAGCAGCGCGGCGTTGACCGGATACAGCCATACCGGCCACGGAGTGTCTCGTACTGCGCGCTGAACTCGATCGATGTCGTCGAGAGCCGTTCGGGCTTCGGCAGGTGTGGGCTCTCCGATGCTTTCCATAGTGGAAACTGTATTGGATAGTTTCCACTATGGCAACCATCAGGCGGATGTCAGGTGTCGGACGGCCTCGCCACTTCCGATTCCCATCGGGCCCGTCGCTCGTCGTCCGACTGCTCCCACCACGGGGTTCCTCGCTCGCCGAGGGCGACTTTGGTGGCCTGCACGCCTGCGCGAGATTCCGGTGCACCCGACGTGCGTTTGACCTCCCTGCGCCACGCCATCAGAATCGACCGCAATTCGGCATTGCGATCCTCCGGGATATCAGGATCCGTTGCGCGCCAACGGCGACCCTTGATCACGATGTAGTGACCGTCCTCGGTGTGTTCCGGTTCTTCGGCCATGGGTCCAGACTGCCATGCGTCAGCTGCTCAGATACTGCGGTACTGGACTTGCGTCGAGCCCGAGCGCCACGGCGGCGCGAGCGGTGACCGGTCCGACCAGATTGCCTGTGCCGTTGTAGCCACCGAATGCGATCACGGTGTCGTCGACCCATGTGCACAGCGGCCGACCGTCGGTGGTGAATCCGACGGACGCGGCCCACCGTGCATCGACCGAGACAGGTTCTCCTGCAAACGATGCCGCGACCGACTCGATGTAGTGCTGAACCTGAGCGGTCGGTTCGCCGGACGGTGTCCATTCGTGCTCGGCAAAGAGGTCACGACCGCCCCCGACATACAGCCGTCCAGACGCGTCCTGTTGCGCGTAGTCGTACCCCCATCGTCCGTACACGGGGCACGGCAGTCGCCCCGGGGTGACGGGCGAGGTCGCGAGCATCTGCAGACGGGCGGTCCGAACCCGTCCGTCGAGCTGGGGGAGTACCTGTTCGAGTCGACCGTCGACGGCTACGAGAACCAGGCCGCATCGAACCACTCCATTCGGCGTCGTGACCGCGCCCGGCTCGATGGCGATTGCGGGCGTGTATTCGTACAGTCGAGCGCGTCCCGCGAGAATCGATGCCAGCCCGAGCGCGCGACGCGCAGGATTCATCACCGCATCGTCCGGTAGGAAGATGCCGTTTCCCAACGCGCCGGAATAGTGCTCGACGGCAACGTCGTTCTCGCGCAAGCACTGTGCCAGCGCGTCGCAGTCCTCCGCATCGGCGAGCTCGCTCGGAGAACCGGGGACTCCCGCGAGCCTGATCGATCCGGTGCGTCGGACGACGTCGGGTCCGAGAAGCCCTTCCAGATTGTCGATCTCCGCCAGAGTCGCTCGATACAGATCCACCGCGCACGGACCCCATGTCGCGAGTGCTGTGTGCAGAAAGGTCGCAGGACCACCGAGCAGGAAGCCGCCGTTCCGGCCCGCAGCGCCGGCTGCGACTCGCCCTGCGTCGATTCCGACCACATCGACACCGCGGTCGAGGAGGTCTGCGACGGCGGCCAGACCCGAGCCTCCCAGGCCGACGACGCAGACGTCGGCGGTGCGGTCATGGTCGAGTGCGGGCAGTCCCGACCAGCCGGACACGATCGGATCGTCGTCCCACGCCGGGCGGGACATGTCGCTGGCGATCATCGGTCGATGGTATCGACGGATTCGGCGCGAGGATGGTTTACGATTCCGGCACCCACCCCAGCACCGGTAAGGACCGTCCATGCGCACTGTGATCGTGACCGCGTTCGTGTCGCTCGACGGCGTGATGGAGGGGCCGGGCGGCGAGGTGGGCTATCGCAACTCCGGGTGGACGTTTCAGGGCATCGACTTCGATCCGGCAGCGTACGAGATCAAAGGACGTGAGCAGGAAGAAGCCACTGCGCTGCTGTTGGGCCGCACCTCCTACGAAGCATTTGCGCCGATCTGGCCCACCATGGACGATTTCGCGGGGTACAACGCCATGCCGAGGTATGTGGTGTCGACGACGCTCGAGCAGGACGACTCACGATGGCCTGCAACCGTTCTGCGCAGTATCGACGACGTTGCCGAGCTCAGGAACTCCGAGGGTGGGCCGATCTCGATACACGGCAGCGCCACCCTCGGCCGAAGTCTCGCCGACGCCGGGCTGGTCGATCGGTACCACCTGCTCGTCTTTCCACTCCTGCTCGGTGCGGGAAAGCGACTGTTCAGCGCGGCCGACAAGGACACCACGCATCTCGAACTGATCGAACACGAGGTCTACGGCAACGGAATTCAGAAGCAGGTGTTCGACGTACGTCGATGACCCGGCGGGGCGAGTGTTCAGATGTCGTCGCTTCGGATGGTGCGCCGCCGAACGGAGACGAGTTGCAGCTCGGGCCGCGAGGCCGCGACGCGCTCGATTCGGTCGAGAACATCGGTGACGTGGTCGCGATCGCCTGCTACGACGGACGCGCCTATACCTGCTCGCCTGTGCAACTCGCGATGATCGGTTTCCGCCGCCGATACCGCGAACTTGCGTTGCATTTCGGAGATCACCGGCCGGATCACGGAGCGCTTCTCTTTGAGTGAGTGAACATCTCCGAGAAGGAAGTCGAATTCTATCCATCCAATCCACATAGGCGTGCCAGTCTAACGCCGGAGTGGGCGAGCGGCCCCCGACTCGGCCCGGCAATACCGTGGATGCACGCCATTCGGCGCGCATGTTCGTACACTGGCGTCATGGCTGCACCGGCGGGACACGGTTCCTTGCCGCCGAGCCTTGTCGAAATGGCGACTCGCCAGGTCCGATCCGAGGTGCTCAGCGGTGCGCTCGAGCCCGGATCGCGCGTGGTCGAGGAAACACTGTGCGCGCGACTCGGGATCAGCCGAGCACCGGTGCGTGAGGCGTTGCGCCTGTTGGCTCAGCAGGGTCTGGTCGAGCATCTCCCACGTCGCGGGTTTCGAGTGACGGTGTGGTCGGCGGAGGACATTCTCGAACTTTTCGAGCTGCGTCAGGTTCTCGAACGACATGCGCTCGAGCGTGCGCTCCCACTCGCGTCGCCTCCCGACAGTGCTTTCGCGCCGGTGAGAGCGGCGCTCGACGAGATGCGCGACGCCGATGCGCGGGGGGACACTCTCGAGAAGGACGACGCTCACCGGCGTTTCCACGAGGCAATCGTGGCGTTGGCCGGAAGCCGCCAGCTCGATGTGGCCTATGCGCCGATCCTGTTGAAGTTACAGCTACCGATGGCCCGCAACCTCAGGGAAGAAGCCCGAGTCGCCAATCCGATCGATGGGATCAGGCGTCACGAGTGGTTGCTCGACGCCATCGAATCGAACGACCTCTCGGTCGCGCTCGCTGCGTTGAAGGAGCATGGCGAGCTGACCTACCTGCATCTCGAGAGTATTTCCTAACAGACTCGAAACACGGCAACAACCTGCATTAACAGAAAACTGTCGACAATCGACGGTATGACTTCAGACCTGGGACCGGCACTCGGCCCGACCGTCACCGAGATGCTCGCGTCGTACAGAAACGGCACATCGACTCCCACTGCAACGGTGGAGGCGTTCTCGACCGCCGTGGCTGCACGCGGCGACGACGGAACATGGATCACCGTTGTCGGCCGTTCGGAATTGCTCGCGGCCGCCGCTGCACTCGAAGCGCGACCCGACGCAGTGTCGCTACCCCTGTACGGAATTCCCTTCGGAGTCAAGGACAGCATCGATGTGGCGGGATACCCGACCACGCTCGCCTGTCCCGACTACGCCTACACGTCGGATTCGACGGCCCCGGCAGTGCAGGCACTGGTCGACGCGGGCGCCATTTTCGTCGGCAAGACCAGCCTCGACCAGTTCGCGACCGGGCTGAACGGAACTCGCACGCCCCATGCGATTCCGCGGAGCGTCTACGGCAACGACATGATCTCCGGTGGCTCCAGTTCCGGATCGGCACTGGCCGTCGCCCTCGGGCAGGTGCCGTTCTGTGTGGCCACCGACACCGCAGGATCGGGTCGTGTGCCTGCCGCGCTCAACGGGATCGTCGGCTACAAGCCGTCGCGCGGCCTGATCAGCACCGTCGGCCTCGTCCCCGCGTGCAAGTCGCTGGACTGCATCACCCTGATGGCGTCCACCGTCGAGGACCTCGAACTCGTCTTCGACATCATGTGCGCCGAGGATCCAGCGGACGGTTGGTCACGTCCGCGCGGAGAAGAGTACGACGGGCGTGACATCACCGTCGGGCTACCGGACCTGCAGCAGCTGGACTTCTTCGGCGACGCGGCCATGTTCGATGCGCATTCGGTGGCGCGCCTGTCGCTTCCCGATCATGGGTTACGGACCACCACAGTCGATCTCACACCCTTCCTCGACGCCGGCTCGCTGCTGTATCAAGGACCGTGGGTCGCCGAGCGACTGGTCGAATTCGACGAATTCCTGAGCGAGAAGCCCGATTCCATCGTCCCGGTCGTCCGCGAGATCTTTCTGGGAGGGCGGAACTACACCGCTGTCGATGCCTTCCGTGCTCTGCAGAGATTGCAAGACCTTCGCGCTCGTGTCTCTCGGCTCTGGACGTCGATGGACGTGATGATCGTGCCGACCATCGGCACCACCTTCACCGTGCCGGAGGTACTCGCAGACCCCGTCGCGTGCAATACGAAGCTCGGTCACTACACCCACTTCGGAAACCTTCTCGATCTGACGGCCGTAGCGGTTCCCGTCGGGCTCACCCAGGACGGTCGACCGGTCAGCCTCATGGTGATCGGGCCTGCGCTGGCCGACGATATGATCCTCGCGGTCGCGGCCCGGTTGCTCGGAGAACGGCGTGCCGTTCCACCGCATCCCGCAGCAGCCGAAGGGTCGACCCTCGAGACCATCGATATCGTCGTTGCCGGGCACCACCTGTCGGGGGAGCGCGCCAACCCGCAGCTGCTCGAGCTCGGTGGGGCCCTGGTCGAGGCGACGTCCACCGCGCCGACGTACACACTGCTTCGGATCGGAACCACCGACCCGACACCCGGACTGTTGCGAGTTCCTCTCGGCGGCAGCGCAATCGACGTGGAGAGGTGGCGTCTGCCCGCCGCTTCTCTTGCGGTACTCGCGGGCAGAATGCCAGCGGTGCTCGCTCTGGGACGAGTACTGCTGGCCGACGGTTCCGACGTTCTCGGCTACGTCTGCGACGCGACTGTCCAGACCGGCGCGCATCGGCACACCGTCGACGACATCAGCGAGTTCGGTGGCTGGCGGGCATATTCCCGGGCGATCAATTCTGCTCACGATACTTCCATTGCAGCACAGGAGATCTCATGACCTCAGCACAGACACCGGAAACGTCGATACCGTCGGCGTCTCCGTCGGAGTTCACCATCGATCCCACGACGACGGCACTGCTCGTGATCGACATGCAGAGGGATTTTCTGCTCCCCGGAGGGTTCGGGGAGAGCCTCGGCAACGATGTCGGCCTGCTCCGATCCGTGATCGAACCACTCGCAGGTCTCATCGCAGTGGCCAGGGAAGCGGGGATACCCGTGATCCACACCAGGGAGGGGCACCTACCGGACCTTTCGGACTGCCCGCCGGCGAAATTAGGCCGCGGCACACCATCGCAGCGCATCGGCGATCCGGGAGCGTTCGGTCGCATCCTCGTTCGCGGTGAGTACGGTCACGACATAGTCGACGAACTGGCGCCACTCGAAGGTGAGACCGTCATCGACAAGCCCGGCAAAGGGGCGTTCTACGCCACCGAGCTCTCCGAGATCCTCACGAGCGCCGGAATCACCACCCTGCTCGTCACCGGTGTGACGACCGAGGTGTGCGTGCACACCACGGTTCGCGAGGCCAACGATCGAGGATACGAATGCCTCGTCGTGACGGACTGTGTCGGTTCGTACTTCCCGGAGTTTCAGCGCGTGGGCCTCGAGATGATCTCGGCTCAAGGCGGCATTTTCGGTTGGACCGCGCCGTCGGAGGACGTCGAGGCCGCGTTGGTTGCACTCGTCCCCACCTCGGCAAGTCGATAGGACCGAACATGACCATGGACGTGAAAGACTCACCCGCTGCAGGCTCTTCGTCCTCGTTCACCCTCCCGTGGTGGACGAAGGGCGACACCAACGCATTCTTCGGACTCGGCTTCAACATTCTCGTCAACGTGCTCACCCTGACCACCCTGAGCATCGCGGTGGTCGGAATTCCAGGAACCGACGTCCTCGGGACCCTGCTGCCTGCCCTCGGGATCGCCCTGATCCTGGGGAACCTCTACTACATGGTTCTCGCTCGTCGGCTCGCCAAGCGCGAGAACCGAACCGATGTGACGGCGCTTCCGTACGGTCCGAGCGTTCCGCACATGTTCATCGTCGTGTTCGTGGTCATGCTCCCGGTCTACCTGGCGACGGGTGACGCGGTGCAGGCCTGGGCGGCGGGGCTCGCCTGGGCCTTCATGATCGGCATCATCGTCATGATCGGAGCGTTCGTCGGACCCTACATTCGCAGGATCACCCCCCGCGCGGCGATGCTCGGCACACTCGCCGGCATCTCGATCACGTTCATCGCGATGCGCCCGGCCGCGCAGATGTGGGAGGCCGCCTGGATCGGGTTGCCCGTTCTCGCAATCATTCTCATCGGCTTCTTCACGGACGTGAAACTGCCCGGCAACATTCCGGTCGGTCTCGCCGCGCTTCTGGTAGGCACGGCTATCGGCTGGATCGGCGGATTCATGTCGGTGCCGGACGTGACCGAGGCTGCCGGCAATATCGCACTCGGGCTTCCCGATCTGCGCCTCGATCTGCTTCTCGACGGTCTCGGTAACCTGGCTCCGCTGCTCGCGACCGCAATTCCTCTGGGTGTCTACAACTTCACCGAGGCGATGAGCAACGTCGAGAGCGCGTCCGCTGCGGGAGACAACTACAACCTCCGCAGTGTGCTGCTCGCAGACGGATTCGGAGCGGTCGTCGGATCTGCCTTCGGATGGCCGTTCCCGCCCGCTGTCTACATCGGCCATCCGGGCTGGAAAGACGCAGGCGGACGGACCGGCTACTCGCTCGCGTCGGGCATCGCGATCGGCCTGATGTGTTTTCTCGGGCTCTTCGGTCTACTGGCCACGCTGCTTCCGATACCCGCGATCGTCCCGATTCTGCTGTACATCGGCCTGCTGATCGGTGCCCAGGCATTTCAGTCGGTGCCGAAGCTGCACGCCATCGCGGTGGTGGTGGCACTGCTACCCAACCTCGCGGAGTGGGCGGTAGGCCTGATCGACAACGCGCTCAGCGCCGCAGGTACATCGGCGACGGAAGTGGGGAGCGAGGCACTGGGTCAGGCGGGTGTCGTGTACGACGGGCTGAAGACGTTCGGATCCGGCGCGGTACTCGCCGGACTGATGCTGGGCACCATCGTCACGTTCGTTCTCGACAAACGGTTTCTCGCTGCCGCCGCAGCAGGTGGGGTGGCCGCGGCACTGTCGTGGGTCGGTCTGATTCATTCACACGAGGTGGGGTGGGCAGCCAATCCCCAAGTCGCCCTGGGCTATCTGTTCTTCGGACTGGTGTGTCTGGCGTACTCGCGGCTGACTCCGGCTTCGAAGCCGACGGGCGAGCCGCAACCGGTCGGCGAGTAGTGCTTCCCGGTGCGGGCCGTACGGCCCGCACCGGGAACTGCTCTAGCGTGTGCTCACGAGCTCGAGCGCCACCAGATCGGAGAGATATTTCTCGATCAGTTCGCGTCCGAGGTGCGGAATGTCCCCGACGGCGGAGGCGAACTCGTCGGCAGGCAGGATCGCTCCGGACGACGGGTGTTGCGGACGTGCGTACGAGTCGATCAACGGGAGCAGCGAGTGCGAACGCTGCTTCTCCGGCAGAGCCTCGACTGCAGCGTTGAAACGCTCGAACCATTCGTCGTAGTTCTCGACGATCTCGATGTCGCGACCTGCATCCCGGATCCAGTCGACGAACGTATCGAGTGAGATGTCGTCGTCGTGTGGGTTGAGGATGTCGAAGGTTCGGTAGCCCGAGGTATCACCACCTGCGATCGACGTGATGGCCGACGCACTGAAATCGGCCGGCAGCCCGTCGTAGTGGGCCAGCGGGCGCCCCTTCTCGTCGGTGGGCGCGCCGGTGTCGGTGGCGTAGAACGTGTGTGGAGCCAGACCGGTTGCAACGACCGACAGGATCAGACGCGTGAACACGTCCGGCACGTTGAGCTGGCCCGTCCATGTGCTGTGCGCCAGAATCATGTCCGAGCGGAAGACCGAGACGGGCAGTCCGAATTCGTCGAACGCATTGCGCAACAGCACTTCACCGGCCCACTTGGAGTTGCCGTAGCCGTTGGCGTACGAATCGTCCACCGCCCGCGATGGGCTGTCGACGCGGATGTCGCCGTTCTCTCGGAATTCTTCGACTCCCGCTGCGACGGCCACCGTCGACAGATAGGTCACGGGCTTGACATGGTCGGTCAGCGCCAGCCGGATGATCTCGGCCGTGCCGACGACGTTGGGTCCGAAGAGGTGCTCGTACGGCAGGGCATGGTTGACTAGCGCGGCCGGGTGGACGATGCGATCCACCCGTTCGGCCAGTGCCTCGAAACTGTCGCGGTCCAGGCCGAAATGAGGTGTCCCGAGATCGCCCGCCACGACCTCGAGTGCGGCGTCGGCCAAGGTTCGATAGCGCTCCGACAGTCGTGCGTCTCCGCTGTCGAACGCTGCATCGAGTCGAGCTCGCGCGTCGGAATCGGAGCGCCCGCGCACCAGACAGATCACCTTTCCGCCGGTCTCGGCCATGCGCCCCAACCATTCCAGGCAGAGGAAACGACCGAGGTATCCGTTGGCGCCGGTGAGCAAGACCGTGCCGGTCTGTTCTCGCGGGCCGGCAATTCGGTGTGCGGCGTCGAGAAGGGCGTCGTCGAGAAAAGCTGACAGACGCAGGTCGGAGGCTCGTGCCACAGCGGCACCGCGGCCGTGCACCGAGGCGAACGTCGCTGTGTCGGAATCGTTGTCCCGGGCCGAGGAGATGTACTCGGCCAGCGCTGCCAGGTCCATGGCGGGCCCGGTGATCACCCCGACCGGAACATCGACATCGTAGATCTCACGGAGAAGCGTGGAGAACGTCAACGCCGACAACGAATCTCCGCCCAGGTCGTTGAAGTGCGCGTCGGGTCGGATATCGGACCCGGCGCATCCCAACAGGGCCTGGGCCGCGTCGCCGACGGTGGTCAGAACGGGGGCATCGGCACCGGTGCGCCTGAGTTCGCGTAGGCGATCGTTCTGACCGGTCTCGAGTTCCGCGTAGCGACGTTCGAGTTCTTCTCCGTAGCGCTCGACGAGTTTGGGTCGCAGTTGCTTGCCTGCCCCGGACAAGAGTCCGTTCTCCTGCGTGAACGGGTCGTGTTCGATGACTACTTCACGTGGAATCTCGTACGAATTCAGCGCTTCCGTGCGTGCGATCTGCTGCAACGATTCGATGACCGAACCCGCAGTCGTGTCCGGGTCGGCCGGTACGACAACTGCCAGAAGGTATGCCCGCTGGCTGTTGCCGTACACGAATATCTGATTCACCAGCTCGCTGGTACCGAACAGGGCTTCCAGGCGCGCCAGCGCGACGAACTCGCCCTGAGCCAGTTTCAGAACGTTCTTGCGTCGGTCGACGTAGGCGAGTCGGTCCGGCTCGATCTCGGCGACGACGTCCCCGGTGCGATAGAAGCCCTCGGAGTCGAAGACGTCGGCCGTGACGTCCGGGCGCTTGTAGTAACCGGGAATGATGGAGGTCGTCTTGAGCAGGAGCTCACCGCGCGGATGCGGTGTGTCGGTGGAGAAGTAGCCGAGTTCGGGTACGTCGGCGAGCTTGTATTCGATCACCGGCGGCCGCTGGACAACGCCGTCGTGCAACACCATTCCGGCTTCTGTGGAGCCGTAGTTGTCGCGCACCCGAATATCGAGCAGCTCGGAGACGAAGTCCTTCACTTCGTCGGCAATCGGCGCGGTACCGACCATCGCTGCGAGGACGCGACCGCCGAACTGTTCGATCCTGGTGCGCTCCAGCACTTCTCGTCGCGTCCTGTCGGCGTCGCCACCGGCAGTGCGTTCGGTTTCCCGGTCGATCTCGGCGAGAACGTTGTGCCGAATCATCTCGCAGACCCGCGGGATCAACAGTGCCATCGTGGGCCGAGCGAGCGCGAAATCCTCGAAAAGGGTGGACAGGTCGCTCGCCCCGGCGAAGTGGACGGTGCCGCCTGCTGCAAGAGTCGAGAAGACGAGGCCACGGCCGGCCAGGTGACTCATCGGAAGATAGTCGAGAGTGATGACCGGGAAGGCAGGCCCGTCCGTGGACTCGGAGGATGCTCCGGTGTGGTGCCAGGCGCCGGTCCAGGCTCCGCACACGATTCGCTCGGTGTGCATCGCTCCCTTGGGGGTTCCGGTGCTGCCGGAGGTGTAGATCAGTGTCGCGAGTCGGTCGGGATCCTCGGCATCGGGTAGGGGAACCGACGGTAGTTGCGCCCCGTCGCGAACCAACTCGGTGAGCGGACGAACGAAGACTCCCGCCTGTTCGGCATCGCTGCGCGCGGTCTCCATGATCTGTGTGTGCGCGTCGATCGCACCGTCGTAATCGAGGACGACGATTCGTCGGATGGATCGACAATGCGTGGCAACCTGGACCGCGACGGACAGATTGTCGACATCGGCTGCCAGGACGACGGGCTCGACTTCCGCGGCGATGGCCGAGAGTTGGCCCGCGGTGGCACCGGCCTGCAGCGGAACGGTGATTGCGCCGAGCCGAATCGTGGCCAATTCCGCGACGACGTAGTCGGCACTCGCGAATCCCAGGGTTGCGAAGAAGTCTCCCGAAGCGATACCGAATGCGTCGTGCGTCAATGCCGATGCCAGTGCACCTGCGTCGTTCCAGGCTCGGCCGTAGGTGACGGTTTCGAAGCGCGGGAGCAGGCGGAGAGTGGTCGTGTCGTCGACTCGTGCGATCTCCCGGGCCCGGCGGCCGAGTGCCGGCCGATCGGAGTAGCGCGTCATGATCTCGGCAACCACGCGGGCCAGGTTGGGCGACAACTCCTGGGCGGCGTCGGCCACTGCGCTGTCCGGTTCGGCGGCTCGGAACTCGTCATCGATCCGGTGGAGCTCGGTGAAGCGATCGCGCCCTCTGATCTCTCGCTCACGTTCGCTGTCGACGGCCAGTGTGTGCGTCATGCTCGACTCCCCTCCGACGATGCGCACCGGAACAGCCGGGCGCTGTCGATTGCTCGATCAAATATCGTTATCAAAGGTAAGCATATGCCGATGTGGCTTTTTTGAATCGTGATGCTGCTCATAGTCCGATTCGCCGTAAATGTCTGCCCGGCTGCGGCTTTCGACATTGCCCCGGTCGACCGCCCGCAGCCAGGACCGTTTGTCGCGACGCTCGGCGTGGCCGTCGCAACGCGACTTGTATGGTGAGGAAAGTAGTCACGTGCGTCACAGCGCTCACGCAGGAGTGGAACCTTCGGAACGACCCATGCGGTGGCGGTGCCCCCTCTCGATCGGAGAAGTGAATGTCGGACGTCCTCTCGCGACGCGACCTGGATTTTCTGCTGTACGAATGGTTGGACGTGGCGGCACTGACTGCTCGACCTCGGTTCGCAGAGCACTCGAAGGAGACCTTCGACGCGGTCCTCGATCTCAGCGCGGATATCGCCCGCAAGCACTTCGCGCCGCACAACAAGAAGGCGGACGCGCAGGAGCCGACGATGAACGCGGACGGTTCGGTGGAGCTGATACCGGAAGTGAAGGCAGCGCTCGATGTCTATGCGTCGGCGGGTTTGATCGCCGGGCAGTTCGACGAGTCGATCGGCGGCATGCAACTGCCAGCGACTGTCTCCCGGGCAGCGATGGCGTTCTTCCAGGCCGCCAACGCCGGGACCTCCTCGTACCCGTTTCTCACCATGGCCAACGCCAACCTGATCGCGACGTACGGCACGCCGGATCAGGTGCGAGATTACGTCCGTCCGATGCTGGACGGGCGCTGGTTCGGCACCATGTGTTTGTCGGAACCGCAGGCCGGCTCGTCACTGGCCGACATCACGACCAAAGCAGTACCGCAGGACGACGGTAGCTTCCGAATCACCGGCACCAAGATGTGGATTTCGGGTGGAGATCACGAACTGACCGAGAACATCGTTCACCTGGTGCTCGCCAAGACGCCGGGCGGACCGCCGGGGGTCAAGGGAATCTCCCTGTTCATCGTTCCCAAATTCCTTCCCGATGGCAACGGGGGTACGGGCGAGCGCAACGACATCGTGCTCACCGGACTCAATCACAAGATGGGCAACCGCGGCACCACGAACACGCTGCTGGCGTTCGGCGACGGAACCCACTCTCCCGGTGGGCAACCCGGAGCGGTCGGCTTCCTCGTCGCCGAGGAGAACCGCGGACTGTCGTACATGTTCCACATGATGAACGAAGCGCGGATCGGCGTCGGATTCCTTGCGATAGCCCTCGGCTACGTCGGCTACCTGAAGTCGGTGGAGTATGCGAAGACCCGTACGCAGGGCCGACCACTCGGCGCCAAGGATCCGGCTGCACCTGCGGTCGCGCTGATCGAACACGCCGACGTTCGGCGAATGTTGTTGGCGCAGAAGTCCTACGTCGAAGGGGCGCTGGCGCTCGGACTCTACTGTTCGCGCCTGGTCGATCATCAGGACTCTGCGTCCGACGACGCCGAAGCAGCACGATCGACGTTGCTGCTCGACGTACTGACGCCGATCGCCAAGAGCTGGCCGTCGCAGTGGTGCCTCGAAGCCAACAGTCTGGCCATTCAGGTGCACGGCGGCTACGGATACACGCGCGACTACGACGTCGAACAGCACTACCGCGACAATCGACTCAACCCGATTCACGAAGGCACACACGGTATTCAAGGTCTGGATCTGCTCGGGCGGAAGGTGGTCATGCAGGGCGGCGCTGGATTGGCTCTGCTGGCCGAACACATCGGACAGACAGTCGACCGGGCGCACTCGGAAGGCGGTGACGCTGCTCGTTACGCGGACGAACTGCACGCACGCGTCGGCAGAATCGTCGAGGTCACCGCTGTGGTGTGGGGCACCGGCGATGCCGCTGTGGCACTGGCGAACTCCACGGCGTACCTGGAGGCGATGGGGCACACGGTCATCGCCTGGATGTGGCTCGAGCAGTTGCTGGCCGTCGGCACGAAGACCGGAGACTTCTACGACGGAAAGCGTTCCGCAGCAAAATACTTCTACGTCTACGAACTGCCGAAGGTGGACGTCCAACTCGACCTGTTGGCGAAGCTGGACCGCACCACCCTCGATATGTCGCCCGCTTGGTTCTGATCAACAGTCACAAGGAGATTCACACATATGTCGATCTTGGACAAATTCCGCCTGGACGGTCGCGTCGTCATCGTCACCGGTGCATCCTCCGGACTGGGCGTGGCCTTCGCCAAAGCAGCCGCCGAGGCGGGAGCGGATGTGGTGCTCGCCGCACGGAGAGTGGACAAGTTGGCGCAGACCGCCGAGTTGATCGACAGCGTCGGAGGGCGCTCGATCACGGTCGCCACCGACGTGGTCGACCCGGATCAGTGCACCGCGATGGTCGAGTCCGCGATGGCGGAGTTCGGGAAGGTGGACGTGCTGATCAACAACGCCGGAGTCGGCACGGCCTATCCGGCAACTCGTGAGACGCCCGAGCAGTTCCGCTCGGTGATCGACATCAACCTGAACGGTTCGTACTGGGCAGCTCAGGCCTGTGGACGGGTGATGGCACCCGGCAGTTCGATCGTGAACATCTCGAGCATTCTGGGGCTGACGACGGCGGGCCTACCGCAGGCGGCCTACAGCGCCAGCAAAGCGGCCATCGTCGGCCTCACCCGCGATCTCGCACAGCAGTGGGGCGCACGTAAAGGCATCAGGGTCAACGCGATTGCGCCAGGATTCTTCCAGAGCGAGATGACGGACTCGTACCGGCCTGGATACCTCGACTCGATGGCTCCGCGAATGATCCTCGGACGCAAGGGTGATCCAGAGGAGCTGGCCGCAACCGCGATCTGGCTCGCCTCGGACGCCGGGGGATACGTGACGGGTCAGACCATCGCGGTCGACGGCGGGATCACGATCACCTGACCGCCGCTACGACGTTGCCGTCACCGCGATCCCTTCGCGGATCAGTCTGCGCGCAACCACGCATGCGTCCTCGGTGTCGAGGCCCGGCATCGAATCGAGGCGGCACGGAGCGCCCTTCATCAGGCTCTCGATCGCGTCGGCGCACTGAGACGGCAGCGTGATCGTTTTGTTCCTGAGCACCATCGATACGCCGTCGTTCGTGTGCGAGATCCGCGCGAAGATGCCGGGCCGCAATCGAATCGAGTTGTCGCCCCGCAGCGCACCCATCGCTGCGACGCTCGCCAGTGGACGGACCGGTTCCGGTCTGACGAGGTCGTCGTGACGATCTGCGACGCGTTCGGCGAGACGACGTACCGCGTCGGGGTCTCGGTCGATCTCGTCGAGCGCGGCGCGCATGGCGTCCACAACTCGGTGTACATGCGGGACGATGGACTCCGGGTCGGAGTGGTCGAGGCCGGCAGGGAGGGGAGCACGCAGACTCTCGACGTCGCCGAGCGCCTTCAGCACGTGGTGGGCGAGGTCGTAGTCGTTGTACGACGCGACGCCGATGGTCAAGTGCACGGAGGTGTCGCCGAGCGCTTGCGCAGAATGGATCCACCCGCGCGGCAGATAGAGCACGTCGCCGGGCTCGAGGACGACGTCCAGTTCGGGAGTGTTCGATGCATGGTCTTCGACGGCCGACCGTCGATCCGACCACGGTTGATTGTTGAGCGGATGCACGTGCACCGGCGAGTGAATGCTCCACCGCTTGGTCCCCGCGATCTGGACGACGAACACATCGTGCACGTCGTAGTGCGGTGAGAAGCCCTGGGACGCAGCCGGTGTGACGTACGAGTTCACCTGCACCGGATGACCCAGCTCGCGAACGAGATCGCCGACGAAATGAATCAGCGGTGGCCACAGCCGGTGGAGGCCCTGCAGAACCAGCGTGTTCCCGGCAGCGAACGCAGCCAGCACCGCACCCGAATCCACCTGATCGGTCACCTCTGCTCCGAACCCGCCGGAGGCCGTGAACTGCGTTTTGTCCAGCAAACGGCCGTCCTTGGCCATCCGCACGAACGGGGTACGCACACCGCGTTCGGCTATCAGCTCGTCCACTGCGTCGAGTGTCATCAGATCGTCGAACGACCCCGGCAGTTCGGCGGATCGGGTGAGTTTGGGTGCGACTCCCCAGAACCGGTCTGCGAACTCCCCGAAATCGGTACCGGTGAGACGACCGAGCGCGGACCGGTTTCCCGATCCGCGCTCGCCGCTCGGCTCAGTGCTCAAGCGGTGCCGTCCGCACCGCCGTCGTGCCCATTGGGGTTGGATCCGCCGTCGGCCGGGCCCTCGCCCGCACCGGCGGGGCCGTCTGCTCCGCCGTCGTGTCCGTCAGGATTGGATCCACCGTCGGCCGGCCCTTCACCGGCTCCGGCGGGGCCGTCTGCTCCGCCGTCATGACCACCGGGGTTCGATCCGCCGTCTGCGGGTCCCTCGCCTGCGGCTCCGCCCGTGGTGGTGATGTCGTCGTCGTTGATGCTCATCGAAGTCCTTCCGGTCGTAACGGTTCGTGTACCCGCGCAGCGCGAGAACACCGGGGGTATTGACGCAAACTCTGCTTCTCAAACAGCGGTCGCACCGTGAATCTCAGGCAGAGTCGTCGGCGATCTCGGGCGCGTTCTCCCGCGTCGCCATCCCGCCTCCGCCGCCGCCGTCGACGGGCCCTGGTCGGCCGCCCTTCGGCGTATCCGAGGTCTTCTCGGACTCGGTCGGGTTCTCGTTGTCGGTGTTCTCGTCGCGTCCCATGGTTCGACAGTAGACCGCCGCCAAGGCCGTGGGACCATGGAACGATGGATCGATCCCGAGCGCAGCACGTGGTGCTGCTCGACGACGAAGGCCGTGCCGTCGGCACACACGACAAGACCACCGTTCACACGCTGGACACGCCACTTCACCTGGCATTTTCCAGCTACGTGGTGAGAGCGGACGGCGCTGTTCTTCTCACGCGTAGGGCGTCGAGCAAGACGACGTGGCCCGGGGTGCTGACCAACACGTGTTGTGGCCACCCGGCTCCGGGAGAGAAGCTCGACGATGCCGTACTGCGCCGGATCGGTGAAGAACTCGGCCTTCGTGCGGAATCCGCCGAGTTGGTACTGCCGCACTTCCGGTACCGGGCCGTCATGGACAACGGAATAGTCGAGAACGAGATATGTCCGGTGTACCGAGTGCAAGTCGACGAGCACGCGACACTCGATCCGGATCCGGCCGAGGTGGACGAGACTCGATGGGTGTCGTGGCGTGAGTTCTCCGCAGGGGTGCTCGGCGGCACGATCGATGTATCACCTTGGTGCCGAACGCAGGTGGAGCAGTTGGCCGCTCTGGCCGACGAGCCACTCGGCTGGCCTGCGTCGCCGGACGACCTGCTACCACCCGCCGCCCGACCCGCCGACACCCGCTGATCTCGTCGGGCCTCTAGGGTTCGTACTGTGACTGACGACGATTCGGGTAGGCCGAACGAGGACCTGCTCGATCGAGCGTCCATCGCGCGCGAACTCGGCCGTTTCTCCCATCGCACCACCGAATCCGGCGGACAGCGCGCCGCTGCCGTCGCCGTTGCGGTCGGTGGACCGCCGGGGGACAGGCGCATGCTCTTGACGAGGCGGCCGGATCGGTTGCGCGCGCATCCGGGCCAGTACGCGTTGCCCGGCGGCGGTGTGGACCCGGGCGAATCCACGATGCAGGCCTGTTTGCGGGAACTGGCCGAGGAGTTGGGGATTCGAGCCGAGGAGACCGACGTTCTCGGAAGGTTGGACGACTACGTCACTCGATCCGGGTATGTCATCACTCCGTTCGTGGTGTGGGTCGGCGACTACTCGTCCACGTTGTTGCCCAGTGAGGACGAGGTGGCCGAGGTGTTCGAGGTGACGGTCGACGAACTCGACGTCGACGCCCAGTTCGTGTCGATTCCGGAATCGACACGTCCGGTCATTCGCTGGCCGTACCGAACCGGGGCCATCCACGCTCCGACCGGTGCGATCGTCCACCAGTTTCGTGAGGTGGCGCTGCACGGTCGACACACCCGAGTCGCGGACTTCGAGCAGCCGGTGTTCGCGTGGCGCTAACGTGGCCGCAGGCCCGGTGCGCACACCGCGGCGAGCAGGACGACAAGGAGGTGATCGCCGATGACGAACGACCGTGAGCTCGAGGTATCGGATCGCATCGCGACCATTCCCAACCTGCTCAGCGCAATCCGTCTGTTGGGCGTTCCGCTGTTCCTCTATCTGATGCTGGGCCCCGAGGCCGATGGGTGGGCGTTGGTGATACTGCTCGTCAGCGGTGGAACCGATTGGCTCGACGGCAAATTGGCTCGCATGCTCGGCCAGGCATCGAAGCTCGGTGCCATTCTCGATCCGCTGGTCGACCGGCTCTACGTCGTCAGCACTCTGGTGGCGTTCGTTCTGCGCGGCATCATTCCCTGGTGGGTTGCGGCCATACTCATCGGGCGCGACGCCGTGCTCGGATTGACGATGTTCGTCTACCGCCGCAGGTCTCTTCCGCCTCCGGACGTCATCTATCTCGGTAAGGCCGCCACGTTCGTGGTGATGATCGCGCTGCCGGTCCTGCTGGTATCGGCCGGCAGCAATTCGGTGGCGGACGCCGCGGGACCGCTCGGATACGCGTTGCTGATCTGGGGCACGGCGCTGTACACCTGGACCGGTCTGCTGTATCTCGGCAAAGCGATCGCCGTCGCCAGGGCAATCGATCCGACTGTTGCCGGCACCTGACGGTGGAGCCCGCGGAACGACCAGGGCGGTCGAGTTCACAGGTCAGGAGGAATCCGGTCCCGTCGTTGTTGACGTCGTTGCTGACCGACCATCTGGACCCGGGATACGACGCAGCGGCCGCCGAACGTACTGCGCAGCACACCCGCAAGCCGCGAGTTCCTGCGGCGTTCTGGTTGTTGGGGGGTGCCGTCGTCGTCGGGGTGATCTTCGGCATCGCGTTCTCGCAACTGGCGTCCGGTGCAGCCGATGTCGACCGTGCGGGTGCCGATGCGTCGGCTGCTGTTCGAGCCGCGCAGGATCGCAGCGCCGATTTGGAAGTGACGCAGCAGGCCCTGGCCGAAGAAGTGTCCTCGGAGCGTGAGAGAGCCCTTCGGTCCGATGTCTCGGGCAGTGCGCTGCTGGAACGGTTGAGTGCTGTCGAGTCCGCTGCTGGCATCGATCGGGTGTCCGGACCTGGGCTCTCGGTCGTCGTCACCGAACCGGTTGTCGAGGACGACACGTCGGATCGGTCGGTTCGCCGGGGTTCGGGCGCAGCCGTGCTCGATCGGGACATCGCTGCGATCGTCAATTCGTTGTGGGCGAGCGGGGCGGAGGCGATATCGGTGGACGGTGTTCGAGTCGGACCGAACGTCACCATCCGGCAGGCGGGTGGGGCGATGCTGCTGGACAACCGCCCGATCGACTCACCGTACGAGATCGACGCGATCGGGCCGCCGCAGCGTATTCAGGTCCAGTTCGTCGTCAGCGACGCCTATCTGCGGATGAGTACGGTGGCGCAGTTGTACGGCGTCGGATTCACGGTGCGCCCGGCAACCGATCTCGAACTCGGTCCCGCTGCTGTGAGAGAGTCGTTCGAGGCAGAGGAGGCAGGCCCACGATGACGGAGCACGATCCACCGAATGCCGTACCGGCCGAGTCCGAGGTGCAGGTGCCGTCCGATGCGCCGATCACTCCGACCCACGGTGTCTATGCCCTCGCAGCGATCGCCGCACTGGTGGTCGGCGTCGTCATCGGGACGGTCGCGGGTCCTCAGGTTCCCGCTGTGGTTGCGCCGTATCTGCCGATCGCCGTCGTCGCGGCCATCGACGCAGTGTTCGGTGGTGTACGGGCTTTCCTCGACGGAATCTTCGACGCCAAGGTGTTCGTGATTTCGTTCGTGTTCAACGTCCTGGTCGCGGCCTTGATCGTGTGGCTCGGTGACCAGCTCGGAGTGGGAACTCAGCTGTCCACGGCAATCGTCGTCGTCCTCGGAATTCGTATCTTCGGCAATGCTGCCGCCCTACGCCGACGTCTGTTCGGTGCCTGAACCATGACGGCAGGCGGCGGTCGACACGGATGGCGTGCGCGGCGTCCCGAGGCAGAAGGGCGAAGGCGCGGAGCGGTATTCGGTTTACTGGCGCTCGCGCTGCTGTGCGTCCTGGGAATCGGCCTGGCAACGCAGGTACGAGAGACGAGCACGACCGATGGCCTGGAGAACTCCCGGCCCGAGGACCTTCTGGTCGTTCTGGACACTCTGACCCGACGCGAGGCGTCCATCCGGGACGAGATCGGCACTCTGCAGGCCACCTTGTCGACACTGCGTCAGTCCGGTTCGGGATCGGAGGCAGCAGTGGCGGAAGCGCAGGAGCGACTGTCCGCGTTGTCGATTCAAGTCGGCACCGTCGCGGCCCAGGGGCCGGGGGTGACAGTGGTGATCGAGGACCCCAATTCGGGCGTGGGATCGGACGTGCTGCTCGACGCGATGCAGGAGTTGCGCGCGGCCGGTGCCGAAGCACTCCAGCTCGAGGGCGGCGGCAATGCCGTGCGCATCGGTGTCGACTCGTGGATCGCCGGTTCTGCGGGTCGGGTGGTGGTCGACGGGCGAGAACTGCGTGCCCCGTACACCTTCACTGCCATCGGAGACCCGCCGACTCTCGCATCGGCACTGAACATTCCCGGCGGGGTCGTGGACACGGTGACTCGCAACGGTGCAACGACGAACATCGCGCAGTCGGACCAGGTCACGGTGTCCGCCTTGCGGGACCCGCGCCCGCGTCAATACGCTCAGCCCGGAAACTGACCGCCTGATTGCCCCGGGCCACGATCGAAGGGAATGCCGCGTTGAGCGACATCGACACACCAGCTGATCTGTACTACACCCCCGAGCACGAGTGGGTGCAGCGCACGGGGCCTGCAACGGTGCGGATCGGTATCACCGATTTCGCGCAGTCGCAGTTGGGCGACGTGGTGTTCGTTCAGCTTCCCTCCATCGGTGACACCGTCACCGCGGGCGAGTCTCTCGGCGAGGTCGAATCCACCAAGAGTGTCTCCGACGTGTTCAGCCCTCTGACCGCGAAAGTGGTTGCCGTGAACCAGGATCTGGACGGCGAACCGGAGAAGGTGAATTCGGGCCCCTACACCGGAGGCTGGCTGATCGACCTCGAGGTTTCGACACCGGAGGAGTTGGACGCGGCACTGGCGCAGATGCTCGATGCCGCCGGATATGCTCTCATCACGGCCGAGTGATCGGCCGGCTGTCGACACCGGCCAACAGGCCACACGGCCCCCGCCGCGCAGGGTACGGTCGACACCGAGCGAATACCCTGTCGGGGCGAAGGTCCAGCAAGCTGTACGACGCTACGCACCACCGAACGCCAAGCAACACCCGATGTGAAGACCATGTACTGCGTTACCCGCGGCGATCGCTGCCTCGGGTGAACGGACTGAGAAGGAGTAACGGTGAGCCAGAACGACAACGACAGCAACTACGGGGAGTCACCGGCAGAGACCACCTCGGTCTTCCGCGCAGATTTCCTGCAGGAGCTGGACAACTCCGCGGCCACCCAGAGCACCGAAGCTCCGGTATCGGGTGTCGAGGGGTTGCCTGTCGGTGCCGCGCTGCTCGTCGTCAAGCGGGGACCCAACGCCGGGTCACGGTTCCTGCTCGACCAGCCGACCACTTCGGCCGGTCGGCACCCCGACAGTGACATCTTCCTCGACGATGTCACCGTCAGCCGTCGGCACGCCGAGTTCCGGCAGGACGAGGACGACTTCCAGGTCGTGGACGTCGGCAGCCTCAACGGCACGTACGTCAACCGGGAGCCGGTCGACTCGGCCGTGCTGGCAAACGGTGACGAGGTCCAGATCGGCAAGTTCCGGCTGGTGTTCCTCACCGGACCGCGCGGTGGCAACGGATCTCAGGTCGGCGACACGTCTGCGGGTGCAGGAAGCCAGTGACCGCCGTCGGGCAGCAGTCCAACGGGGGGATGTCGATTGGCTCCGTCCTCGATCGACTTCGGCCCGACTTTCCTGATGTCACCATCTCGAAGATCAGATTCCTCGAAGCCGAGGGTCTGATTTCGCCGGAGCGCACACCCTCGGGGTACCGACGGTTCTCCATCGCGGACTGCGAGCGTCTGCGCTTCGTACTGACCGCGCAGCGCGATCAGTACCTGCCGCTCAAGGTCATCAAGGAACAGCTCGAAGCCATCGACCACGGGGTCGCCACCGTGGAACGGGCCGACGCGACGGTCAAGCGTCCGCGGTCGCTCACGGTCGCTGCCGGTGAGGTGTCGCCCGAGGAGTTCCTGCCCGATCGAGAGGTTCGTATCGCCAAGGCAGATCTACTCGCTCAGGCGGGGATCGACGATGCGTTTCTGACCGAGCTGCTGCGAGCCGGTCTGATCACTCCCGGGCAGGCCGGTTTCTACGACGACGGAGCGGTGACGCTCGCCCGAACCGCACACGCGATGTTGCAGTTCGGTCTGGAAGTGCGCCACCTTCGAGCGTTCAAGCTCGCGGCGGACCGCGAAGCCGGGTTGGTGGCGCAGATCGCCGGACCCGTTGCGAAGGGCCGAGACGCCGGTGCGCGCGATCGCGCGGAGGAAATGATCCGTGAGTTGGCCGCACTGTCCTTGACCTTGCACACCTGTCTCGTCAAAGCGGCGGTGCGCGGTGCGCTCGACCGGTGACGCGCTCTCGTGTCGGTTCGAATTCCAATAGACTGGGCTGAGCCGGTCTTCAGCGCAGTCCGGATTTCTCGAGTTGAGAGGCAGACACGATGAGTGAGATGCGTGTGGTCGGTATTCGTGTCGAACAACCGCAGAACCAGCCCGTGTTGCTGTTGCGTGAGGCCGACGGCGACCGGTACCTCCCGATCTGGATCGGTCAAACAGAGGCTGCTGCAATCGCTTTGGAGCAGCAGGGCGTCCAACCTGCTCGGCCCCTCACCCACGATCTTGTCAAGGACTTGATCTCGGCACTGGGGCACCAGCTCAAGGAGGTGCGCATCGTCGATCTGCAGGAGGGCACCTTCTACGCCGATCTCGTGTTCGACAAGGACATCAGAGTCTCCGCTCGGCCGTCGGATTCGGTTGCCATCGCACTTCGGGCCGGGGTGCCGATCTTCGCCGAGGAGCCCGTGTTGGCCGAAGCCGGGTTGATCATGCCCGACGAGCGCGAGGACGAGGTCGAGAAGTTCAAGGAGTTCCTCGAATCCGTGTCTCCCGACGACTTCAAAGCCACCGACGGGTAACAGAAGAGTCTCAACCTCAACTTTAGGTTCAGGTTTACGGCGCGTTGCGTTGAATCTGCACGATCGTCCCCATAACGTTCGTGCCAGTGAAGTTCATCGCCGCTGCTGGTCCGATCCGGTGCAGTTCACGCCTCTTCGACAGCTGCCGAGGCGTACTCTGGCCTGGTACACGGTATGACTTCACGCGAGTACACCGAGACATCTCCAGTGTCTCGGACGGATCGCAGTACTGACTCGATCCGAACGCAGTGAGACATCCGAGAGGGAGCAGTCAGTGGGAGATCAGCCGCAGCAGCATCACGGCAGTCGAGAGTCCGCAGCCGCAGGCCGGACCGAGGACACGCCCGTCGGTGCCGATGCTCGGGTCGACACCTCCGACCAGGCGTCGAACGCCCGAATCGAAGCGCCCCAGGACATTCAACCGGGATTGTTCCCCGACGACTCCGTGCCCGACGAACTCGTGGGCTACCGCGTGCCGAGTGCCTGCCAGATCGCCGGCATCACGTACCGCCAGCTCGATTACTGGGCCCGCACCGGGCTGGTCGTGCCATCCATCCGCGGCGCAGCGGGGTCGGGAAGCCAGCGGCTGTATTCGTTCAAGGACATGCTCGTCCTCAAGATCGTCAAGCGCCTGCTCGATACCGGGATCTCGCTGCAGAACATCCGCGTCGCCGTCGACCACCTTCGCCAGCGCGGTGTGGGCGACCTCGCCAACATCACGCTGTTCTCGGACGGCACCACCGTGTACGAGTGCACGTCGGCAGAAGAAGTGGTCGACCTCCTCCAAGGCGGGCAGGGCGTGTTCGGTATCGCCGTGAACGGCGCGATGCGCGAGCTCACCGGCACCATCGCCGACTTCCCGGCCGAACGAGCCGACGGCGGTGAAAGCCAGTCGAGCCCCGAGGACGAGCTGGCGTCGCGCCGCAAGAATCGCGCGAGCCGCAAGACCGGCTAGACTTTCCTCGTCGCGCCCGCGCGGGAGAGTTCCGAGGCACCCAGTCTCGGACGCCGAAGGAGCAACACCTCCCCGTCAATCTCTCAGGCACACGGACCGTGTGGGCTTCGACAACTCTGGAAAGTGGTGGGAGCACCCACCCGCCCAAGGGGAAAGGTGCCGGCGCGCTTGTCTGGCGCGCCGTGTCCGACCGAATCTCTCAGGCGCGCGCGTCAGCGGGCACACGACAGAGGGGGAGGAGCGGCCGGAGCGCATGCCTCGGTCGTCCGACGCCTCGTCTTTCCGGCACCTGGGAGCACATCGTGACCGACCGAACCGCCTCGTCCGCACACACTTTCGTCGACCGCCACATCGGCCCCGACGCCACCGAGTTGGTCCGCATCCTCGACACGATCGGCGTCGACAGTCTCGACGAGCTGGCCCGCAAGGCCGTTCCGTCGTCCATCCTCGACACCGTGGTCGACGGCGTTCCCGAGGGCATGGCAACACTGCCGCCTGCCCTGAGCGAGCACGAGGTACTCGCCGCACTGGCCGAGCTCGCCGGGCAGAACACCGTGGCGACGTCGATGATCGGCCTCGGGTACTACGACACGTTGACCCCGCCGGTGCTGACCCGGGGAATTCTGGAGAATCCGGCCTGGTACACCGCGTACACGCCGTATCAGCCCGAAATCAGCCAGGGGCGGCTGGAAGCACTGCTGAACTTCCAGACCATGGTCGCCGACCTCACCGGCATGGACGTGGCGAATGCGTCGATGCTCGACGAGTCGACGGCCGCCGCCGAATCCATGACCTTGATGCGGCGCGCGAACAGAGCTTCCAAGTCCCCTCGGCTACTGGTCGATTCCGACATCTTTCCGCAGACCGAGGCCGTATTGGCCACTCGCGCCGAGCCGTTGGGGATCGAACTGGTCTACGCCGATCTGGCCGACGGCCTGCCCGACGGGGAATTTTTTGGTGTGCTGGCGCAGCTGCCGGGAGCATCGGGCCGTCTGGTCGATCACACGGCGACCATCGAGGCCGCGCACGAACGTGGCGCGTTGGTTGCCGTGGGAGTGGACCTGCTGGCCGCCACCGTGGTGACTCCGCCCGGTGAGATCGGCGCGGACGTCTGTTTCGGAACCACCCAGCGGTTCGGTGTCCCGATGGGCTACGGCGGACCGCACGCCGGCTACCTCGCAGTGCGGTCAGGTCATTCCCGTCAGCTACCCGGCCGACTGGTCGGGGTCTCGCTCGACGCGGACGGTCACCGCGCCTACCGTCTGGCGCTGCAGACCCGCGAGCAGCACATCCGCCGCGAGAAGGCGACCTCCAACATCTGTACCGCTCAGGTCCTGCTGGCCATCGTCGCCGCGATGTACGCCAGCTACCACGGCGCAGACGGATTGCGGGCCATAGCGACTCGGGTGAATGTGCATGCTCGAAACGTGGCCGCAGGTCTGCGAGAGGCAGGCATCGACGTGGTGCACTCGGAATTCTTCGACACCGTCCTCGCGTCGATCCCGGGCAGGGCCGAGGCCGTCGTCGACGATGCCAAGCAACGCGGCATCAATCTGCGGTTGGTCGACGCCGACCACGTCGCCGTAGCGTGCGACGAGGCGACGACACCCGAGCACATCGCGAACGCACTCGCAGCGTTCGGTGCAGAAACCGCCGGTGCCGGAGCCGAGTCGTTGCCGGCGAACATGACGCGCACCTCGGAATACCTCACGCACCCGGCATTCACCCGGTACCGGACCGAGACGGCCATGCTGCGCTACCTGCGCGCGTTGTCCGACAAGGACATCGCTCTCGATCGCAGCATGATTCCGCTCGGTTCGTGCACGATGAAGCTGAACGCAACCGCGGAGATGGAGTCCATCACCTGGCCGCAGTTCGCCCGTCAGCACCCCTTCGCTCCGTCCTCGGACGTGCCCGGTCTGCTGAGGGTGATCGCCGACCTGGAACGGTGGCTCGTGGACATCACCGGCTACGACGCGGTCAGCCTGCAGCCGAATGCAGGCAGCCAAGGCGAATATGCGGGACTGCTCGCCATACGTCGCTACCACCTCGGCAACGGCGATGCCGAACGCACCGTCTGCCTGATCCCGTCGAGTGCCCACGGCACCAACGCAGCCTCGGCGGTGATGGTGGGTATGCGCGTCGTCGTCGTGGCCTGCCGTCCCAACGGTGACGTCGACGTCGACGACCTGCGCGCCAAGATCGCCGAGCACACCGACACCCTCGCCGCGATCATGATCACCTATCCCTCCACCCACGGCGTGTACGAGCACGAGATCTCCGAGATCTGTGCAGCGGTCCACGACGCAGGCGGTCAGGTGTACGTCGACGGTGCCAACCTCAACGCCCTCGTCGGTCTGGCGCGCCCCGGCCGATTCGGCGGCGACGTCAGCCACCTGAACCTGCACAAGACATTCTGCATCCCGCACGGAGGCGGCGGGCCCGGTGTGGGACCGATCGGTGTGCGGTCGCATCTGCAGCCGTACCTGCCGGGGCATCCACTGGCCCCACAGCTCGGTTCGGGACCGACGGTGTCCGGTGCCCCCTACGGCAGTGCCTCGATCCTGACGATCACCTGGGCCTACATCGCGATGATGGGTGCGACGGGACTTCGGCAGGCGACGTTGACTGCCATCGCGTCGGCCAACTACATCGCCCGCCGCCTCGACGAGTACTTCCCGGTTCTGTACACCGGCGACAACGGCATGGTCGCCCACGAGTGCATTCTCGATCTGCGAGGGTTGACCAAGGACACCGGAGTCACTGTCGACGACGTTGCGAAAAGATTGGCGGACTACGGTTTCCACGCGCCCACGATGAGCTTCCCGGTGCCCGGAACTCTGATGGTCGAGCCGACCGAGAGCGAGAACCTCGAGGAGATCGACGCGTTCTGCGATGCCCTGATCGCCATCAGGGGAGAGATCGATCGCGTCGGATCGGGCGAATGGACCGTCGAGGACAACCCACTTCGAGGCGCACCGCACACCGCTCGGAGCCTGGCCGCCGAATGGGATCACCCGTATTCACGGGAACTCGCTGCTTACCCCGCGGGCTACGACCGTCCGAAGGTATGGCCCGCGGTGCGACGCATCGACGGTGCACACGGTGATCGCAACCTGGTGTGCTCGTGCCCACCGATCGAGGCGTTCGCCTGAGCCTGGAACAGAGCCCGCCACGTCTACGTGGCGGGCTCTGTTCTACCCGTGTCGCAGGCTTCAGCCCCGGGTGAGTTCGAGCATCGCGATCTCGGGCGGAGCGGCGACGCGAACTGGTGGACCCCACGCGCCCGCACCCCTGGTGGTGTACAGCGTGGTGTTGCCGATCGTGTCCAGCCCTTCGACACTCGGCTGCTGGAGCGGCACCAGGTACCGAATCGGCCAGATCTGACCCCCATGCGTGTGCCCGGACACCTGCATGTCGACTCCGAAGTCGGACGCCTCCACCGCCTGCAACGGCTGATGCGCCATCAACAATACGAATCGATCCGGGTCGATCCCGTCCAATGCCGCGGCGAGATCGGGTTCGTACGGTGCCGGTGCGGTGGCGTCGTTGATGCCGGCGATATCGATCGCGGCGTCACCACGAGTGATCGTCGTGCGCTCGTTGCGTAGAACGTCGATTCCGAGCGTGGACCAGAAGTCGAGCCATTCGCCGCCGTCACCCGCATAGAACTCGTGGTTGCCGCTGACGGCGAACACACCGAGCGGGGCGTCGAGGTCGCGGAGCGGCTCCAGGTCTTCTCCCACCAGAGCAACCGTGCCGTCGATGAGATCGCCGTCGAGCAGCACGACATCAGGATTTCGAGCGTTGATCGAATCGACGACCTTCCGTACGAACCCCGCACCGCGGGAGGGGCCGGCGTGCAGGTCCGATACCAATGCCACTCGGACGCCGTCGAATTCGGCCGGTAGCCTGTCGAGCGCAACGGCGGTGTTCGTCACCCGCGGAGTTGCCGCCTCGACGAGTCCGTACCCCACTGCGACCACGCTGACGAGTGACACCGCCGCTGAGCCGATCCTCGACACACGCAGTCGAGCCGCGGACGAATCGCGATGCCGCGCCGCGAAAACCACTCTCACGACGGTGCAGATCACGGCCACCAGTACGGTTCCCAGGAACAGGTACAGCACCACGGCGAGCCACGTGAGCCCGACGAACGCGGGGCCCCGTGCCCAGGACGGATCGAATGCGACGCCGCTGCCGAAGCCGATCACCGCACACAGCCACAACAGCGCCAGCACAGCATCGACAGCCCTCTTGGGACGTGTCGGCATTCCGGTGACGGAAAGGAATCGCCAGTGTAGGAACAGGGTGACGAGGAGCAAGAAGACACCGACGAAAATTACGCGAGACATGTTCTAGTACAACAACTTTCCGAGTAGATCGAAGAAATCCTGAGAATCCGACGTCGGCACGGTCGTCGCGGTGCCGCCCGTCCGGGCCGAGATGTCGGTGAACGCGGTCGCGTCGGTGTTGTCGCCGATCATCACCACGTTCACTGCGACCGGACGTTCGGCATCGGATGCCGAGTTCAGGTCGGTGAGCAGGTCTTGGGTGGACAGCGATGGGTCGTCGTTGGGACCGTCGGTGATCAGCACCACGGAATTGACGCGCCCGGGGACGAACCCGGCCACGGCATCGCGATAGGCGGCCAGCAACGACCGGGCGGAATACGACGCGGATTCCGGTGTCAACGCCGCTGCACCGGAATTCAGCGCGTCGCGCCTGGAAGCCGCTGCGACCTGAGCCGCCATCGGGCCGGTCGGAACGTCGACGCGATAGGGGAGCGAGTCGTCCAGATCCTCGCTGAAGCTCCACAGGCCCAGCTCGGTGGAATCGGGTACTCGCTGGAACTGCTCGCCGAGGGCGCGAACCGTGTTCTGCAGCCGAGTCGCACTGCCCTCGCTCGTGCCCATCGACTCGGACACGTCGAGCAGTACGGTGGCTCGACGCGGCAGGACCGGATTTCGCAGCACGTCCAGCAGCGCGTCGGCAACCGGTCCGGAGGGAGCAGCGATGGTGTCGGAGTTCTGTGTTTCGCCGACGCCGAAGCCCGCATCCGTGAGCAGCTGCGCGCCGTCCGGCTGGCGGACGAAATCGACGAATGCGGCGGCCGCCCTGGTCGAGGTCTCGTCGCCGGAGAGTACGGCCGCGGGATGATCGGCAACGGGAGTTAAGCCCTGAGGTCGAACGGCGGTCAACGTCGACGAATCGGTCGACGCCAGTTGCTGTTCGGTGACCGGAACAGCGTGGACGGGGGCGTCGGGGCCGGGCGAGCTCTCCAGGGCGGCGAGTGAGTCGTAGGTTGTGGATGCAGACGTTGCGGAGGCTCCGGTGTCGGTGACAGCAAGCTCCGACACAGCCGAAACCAGTTCTCTCGACGAGACCTGGTCGAGGGTCAGTGCAGTGGCCGGATCGCCGCGTACCCCGGCAGCGATGGCGGCGAGCGCGAGTGTGGTTGCGCCGGCATCGGATCCGGTCGGCAGTGCGAGACGGAGTGCGCCCCACTCGCCGAGGCCGAGTGCCTGTGGGTCGCGTTGCAGGCGGACCAGGTCGGCCCAACTCACCGACGTGAGAGAGTCGGCCACGGCGGACGGCACCGCGAGTGCCACCGGACTCGCCGCGAGTGGCCGCGGGGTGCCGTCGAGGGCTCCTCGGTCGGTCACGGCCGCGACGTCGCCCGACGATTGAGGTATCCACAGGCCCGGCCGAGCGCCGAGTGCTCCGACGTCCCAGTTGTCGATACCGGCGTTCAAGGCCATCCGGACGGCATCGGAGGCCGTGGCTCGAACCTGCACCGTCACACAGTGATCACGGACCACCGGTGCGGTGTCGTTGAAACGAGCAGCCAATTGTTCGACCGGCCCGGAGATGTCGGGATCGGCGGCGACAGTGAGCACCGCCGATCCCTCCACACAGGTGTCGGCAGCTTCGACCCCTTGATCGAGGATTCGATCCCGCAGTTGAAACCATCCGAACACGGCCGCAGCGAGCACCGCGATCGTGATCACGACGATCACGGGTCCGGCGGCTATCGAACGCCCGCGCCCTGTGTTCCGATGTTCACCCACGTGATCGACAAGTCCGTCAGGCGTTGACGGCCTTGTACTCCCGTCGGCGACGATGCAGGATCGGCTCGGTGTAGCCGTTGGGCTGGCTGGTGCCCTGGAAGATCAGGTCGCTGGCAGCCTGGAAAGCGATGTTGGTGTCGAAGTCGGGAGCCAACGGCTTGTACGTCGGATCGGATTCGTTCTGACGGTCCACCACCGGGGCCATCCGCTTCAGCGACTCGCGCACCTGATCTTCGGTGACGATGCCGTGGCGCAGCCAGTTCGCGATGAACTGACTCGAAATACGCAGCGTCGCACGGTCTTCCATGAGTGCGATGTCGTTGATGTCGGGAACCTTCGAGCAGCCGACGCCGTGGTCGATCCACCGCACGACGTAGCCCAGGATCGACTGCGAGTTGTTGTCGAGTTCGTTCTGCTTCTCCTCGTCGGTCCAGTCCGTGGACGGTGCGAGAGGAATTTCGAGAATGTCGTCGACGGTGGCGCGCTTGGCCTGTGCGATTTCGTGCTGACGGGCGAAGACATCGACCTTGTGGTAGTGCAGGGCGTGCAAGGTCGCAGCGGTGGGGGAAGGAACCCACGCAGTGTTGGCACCGGCCTTGGGGTGGCCGATCTTCTGCTCGAGCATGTCGTGCATCAGATCGGGCATGGCCCACATGCCCTTACCGATCTGTGCCTTGCCTTCGAGGCCGGCAGCGAGACCGGTGTCGACGTTGAAGTCCTCGTAGGCGGCGATCCACTTCTCGCCCTTCATCGCTCCCTTGCGTACGACGGGACCTGCCTCCATCGAGGTGTGGATCTCGTCGCCGGTGCGGTCGAGGAAGCCGGTGTTGATGAACACGACGCGTTCGGACGCAGCCTGGATGCACGCCTTGAGGTTGACCGTCGTGCGGCGTTCCTCGTCCATGATGCCGACCTTGAGTGTGTTGGCCGGCAGGGAGAGAACCTGCTCGACACGGCCGAACAGCTCCGCGGTGAACGCGACCTCGTCCGGTCCGTGCATCTTGGGCTTGACGATGTACAGCGAACCGGTGCGTGAGTTCGACAGCACATTGTCCGAGGTCAGCGAGTGCATGCCGGCGAGCGAGGTGAACAGAGCATCGAGAATTCCCTCGGGCACCTCGTTGCCGTCGGCATCGAGGATCGCATCCGAGGTCATCAGGTGACCGACGTTGCGGACGAACAGCAGCGAGCGACCGTGCAGCGTCAGTTCCGAACCGTCGACCGAGGTGTACGTGCGGTCCTTGTTCATCGCACGGGTGAAGGTCTTGCCTCCCTTGGAGACTTCCTCGGTCAGATCGCCCTTCATCAGACCGAGCCAGTTGCGATACCCCAGAACCTTGTCGTCTGCGTCGACGGCCGCGACGGAGTCCTCGAAGTCCATGATGGTGGTGACAGCGGACTCGAGCAGGACGTCCTTGACGCCTGCCCCGTCGGTCTCGCCGATCGGGCTCTCGGGATCGATCTGGATCTCGAAGTGCAAGCCGTTGTGCACGAACAGGATTGCCGACGGTGCGTCCGGGGTGCCCTGGTAGCCGAGCAGCTGTGCCGGATCTTTCAGCCCGACCGTGCTGCCGTCGGCGAGGGTCACCGTGAGCGAGGCGGCATCGACGACGTATCCGGTGGTACCGACGTGCGAGCCGGAGCTCAGGGGCAGCGCCTCGTCCAGGAAGTTCCGCGCGAAGGCGATGACCTTGTCGCCGCGGACCCTGTTGTAGCTGGTGCCCTTTTCGGCACCGTCGGTCTCGGGGATGGCGTCGGTTCCGTAGAGAGCGTCGTACAGCGAGCCCCACCGTGCATTGGACGCGTTGATCGCGAACCTGGCATTGAGGACCGGCACCACCAGCTGCGGGCCTGCCGTGGTGGTGATCTCGGTGTCCACACCGGACGTGCTGATCTGGAAGTCTGCCGGCTCGTCGAGCAGGTAGCCGATCTCCTTCAGGAATGCCTTGTAGGCGGCGCGATCGTAGTTCGGGCCCGCGTGTTCGCCGTGCCAGGCGTCGACCTTGCCCTGGATCTCGTCGCGGACCGCCAGCAGTGCCTTGTTCTTGGGAGCGAGATCGGCGATCACCGACGCGGCACCGGCCCAGAAGGCATCGGACTCTACGTCGGTACCCGGCAGCGCCTCCTTCTCGACGAAATCGAATAGGACCTTGGCGACCTGAAGTCCACCAGCCTGCACACGATCGGTCATGAATTCCTCACTCTTTCCGGTCACGGACACCGGTGACCGGTGTCCCCACGACAACGCTGTCGATGTTACTCGGCGGTAGGTCCGACGCCGAACTCGCCGCCGACCAGTAAATTCTGGCATCGAGCGATCAACGCCGAGCGCAGAGGTGCCGCTTCGCTCGACAGTTCTCCCTGCGCGCGCACGTATTCGGCTCGTCCGGCCGGTGTCTCGATCCGAATGGGTTCGAGATCGAAGCCGCTCAGGTCGTACGGACTCGCGCGCATGTCGATCGTTCGCGCGTGCAGGGCCAGCTCGAAGCAGTCGGTGAGAAACTCGGAATCGATCAGTGGCCCCAGCTTGTAGCACCACTTGTAGAGATCCATCGAGGCATGAATACAACCGGGTTGCTCGGATGTCAGACGCGACTGCGATGACAGCGGGAGAGCGTTGCGCGGCGCTGCATCGGGGGTGAAGAACCGGAAGGCGTCGTAGTGTGTGCAGCGCAACGTCATCGAATCGACCACGGCGTCGGTTCCCTCGTGCCCCAGGCGCAGTGGCACCTGCTCGTGCCGCTGTGCCGAGGTGCCCCCGCGGTAGACCATCGCCCACTCGTGCAGTCCGAAACAGCCGAGCACCGGTTGCCTGTCTCGGGTTGCGGCGAGCAGGCCGAGAATGAATTCGATGCTCGAACGTCGACGCTCCACCAGATCCGACCGCACCCGAAAGCCCGGTCCGTCGTCGGTGTCGACCTGCTCGTAGGACGCGAACGCCGCGAAATCCTGCGCGCGATCACCGGTGAGGACGACGCCGTGACCTGGATTCCATCGACGCAGCTGACCCGGGCGGTGGCTGTAGTAGGTGAACAGGAAGTCGAGTACCGGATGCACGCCGCCGTGGCCCCGGTCCGTCAGATAGTCACCGACGAGGTCCTCCACCCGTGCCGCGTGCGCGGCACGGCGGGAGGTCCACTGTCCTTCGCTCAACGTCGAGTCGGGCATTCACACGTTCCGTGGGGGAGCGGCCGCAGACTTGAAGCTGGACGACGATTGTCCCGGACGCGGACCGGCCACCCGGTGCGTGCCGTCCCGAACCGTACCGACGAACTCCTCGACCAGGTCCTCGAGCGCGACGATGCCGACCGTGGCACCCGTCGCGTCGTGCACGGCACCGAGATGGCTGCTGGCCCGACGCAACTTGGTCAGTGCGTCGTCGAGCACGGTGTCGATGGAGACCACCGGTAGTGCTCGCACGTCGCTGCGCGGAATGACCGTGTCCGGTCCTGCCGATTCGTCGGCCATGGCTTCGAGTACGTCCTTCAGATGCAGGTAGCCCACGAGTGCCCCCGAGGCGTCGCGGACCGGATAACGAGAGAATCCCGTTTCGATGACGGCGCGTTCGACGGAGCCCAGTGTGGGTCCGAGGGTGTGCTCGGGTCCGGACAACTCGATGCTGCGAACCTGGTGAGAGGGAATCAGGACCTCGGCCACGGTCCGTCCGGACGTCTCGAGGGCTTGCCGCAGTCGTCGATGCTCCTCGGCATCGATCAGCCCCTCGGATCGTGATTCGCCGATCATCTGCGACAACTCGACCGCAGACACCGAGGAACTCAGCTCGTCCTTGGGTTCGATCCGCAGCAGCCGAAGGGTCAGGTTGGCGCACATGTTGTAGAACGAGATCAGCGGCAGTGCCACCTTGATGAACAGCAGATGGATGGGCACCAGAACCATGGCAGTGCTCTCCGGACCCGCGATGGCGATGTTCTTGGGCACCATCTCGCCGATGAGAATGTGCAGAACGACCACGAGCGTCAACGCGATGGCGAAGGCGATCGGGTGCAGGAAGGACTCGGGAATACCGACTGCCTCGAGCGGAACCTCGATCAGGTGTGCCACCGCAGGCTCCGCCACGCGTCCGAGAAGAATCGAGCAGATCGTGATGCCGAGCTGGGCCGCCGCAAGCATCTGCGACAGGTTCTGACCGGCCTCGATGACGCTCTGCGCACGCTTCTTGCCTTGCGCGAGTAAGGCTTCGAGGCGGTCCCGCCGGGCCGAGATCAGAGCGAACTCGGCCCCGACGAAGAATGCGTTGCCGGCGAGCAACAGGACGGCTAGACCGACGCCGAGGAAATCACCCATCGATCTCACCCTCCGACCTCATCCGAGCCACCGCAGCTGCGTCGACGGGCAGAAGAACCACCCGGTCGATGCGGCGGCCGTCCATCCGAAGCACCCGGGCCACCCAGCCGCCGTCTCGTTCGAGTGGATCCTCGTTCGCCGGGGAGGGCAACAGAACTGCATCCCCCTCGGTCGGAATACGACCCAACTCCGTCAGCACGAGACCGCCGATGGTTTCGTACTCGCCCTCGGGTGCCGAATACCCCGTGGCCGACGCGACCTCGTCGATACGCAGCAGCCCTGCACAGTCCCATCCGTCGCCCGATCTGGAGACATCGAGTTCCGGCTCGTCGTGTTCGTCGCGCACGTCACCGACGATCTCCTCGATGAGATCCTCCATGGTGACCATGCCCGCGGTGCCGCCGTACTCGTCGACGACGAGCGCGACCTGCATACCGTCGGCGCGTACCCGCTCCATCACTGCGTCGCCGTCGAGACTGGACGGTACGACGGGAACGTCGCGGGCCAGGGATTCGACCGTCGTCGACCGTCGGTGCGCCCCGGCGACGGTGAACGCGTGCTTGATGTGAACGACGCCGACGGTGTCGTCCAGGTCGCCGTCGACCACCGGAAAACGTGAGAAGCCGGTCCGCGCAGCCGTTTCGATCAGATCGGCCACGGTCGCGTCGGTGGCGAGTGTTTCGATCTTCACTCGCGGCGTCATCAGTTCCTCGGCCGTGCGATCGCCGAACTGCAACGACCGGTCCACCAGTCGGGCGGTGTTCTCGTCGATCGACCCCTGCCGCGCCGACGTGCGGACCAGCGAACCCAGCTCCTGCGGCGACCGAGCGGATCTCAGTTCCTCCGCCGGTTCGATTCCGAGCCGGCGCACCAGCCAGTTCGCCGAGCCGTTGAGTCCGTTGATGGCCCACTTGAAGACCAGTGAGAACCCGGCCATCGCACCGGCGGTGACGCGAGCGGTCGACATCGGTTTCGCGATGGCGATGTTCTTGGGAACCAGCTCACCGAAGATCATCGAGAACGAGGTCGCCAGGATCAGCGCCACTGCGAGCGAGATGCCGGCGGCGAGGGTCTCGGATGCGCCCAGTGCGTCGGCCACCGGCCGAATGAAACCGGCCAGCACCGGTTCGGCGAGATAACCGGTGATCAGCGTGGTGATGGTGATGCCGAGTTGGGCACCGGACAGCTGAAACGACAGTGTCTTGTGGGCGTGCAGAACTTGGCGTGAGCGGAGGTCACCGTTGTCGGCCTGTGACTCGACCGCACTGCGTTCGAGGGCAGTGAGGGAGAACTCGGCCGCGACGAACAGCGCGGTGCCGGCCGTCAGGGCCACGAAACCGAGCAGGCTGGCGATGGTGATGAGAAGTTCCACGCGTCAACTCCGCCTGAGCCGAGGCCGTCGAAGCTGGGACAGGAGCATTGCGCCGCCGGAGTGCACGTGGCTGCCGAAATCGTGTTCGCCGGGTTTCTCTCCCGGCTCGATAGAGGATCCCTCCGAAGTGGAACCGTCGTCGTGTTGTTCTGCGGTTGCCGTGACGGCAACCGAGATAGTGGGTGCCTCGGGCACCTGATTCCCTTCTGTCGGTTCGCGTTGCGGTCCCTTCATGGGGAGCCGACGTCAGGCCACACGCCGAGAATCGATTGCTCGAATTGTCGACGAGTGACGAGCGCGAACAACTGTGTCTGCTGTAGGCGAGAGTCTAACCGTGTGCGATCGTCACCACCCGGAGGGCAGGGGCCGCCCCTCGGCGAATCCGGCGGCGGACTGGACTCCCAGAACGGCTCGTTCGGCCAACTCCGGCAGCGAACGGGCTCCCGCGTACGTACAGGTACTGCGAACTCCGGCGCAGATGTGATCGATCAGATCCTCGACACCCGGCCGATCGGGATCGAGGCGCATCCGCGAACTGGAAATGCCCTCCTCGAACAAGGCTTTCCGGGCCCGGTCGAACGCGCCGTCGGTGGCGGTGCGGGCGGCAACGGCTCGCTTGGACGCCATGCCGAAGCTCTCCTTGTACCGATTGCCGGATGCGTCGACTCGCAGGTCGCCGGGCGACTCGTAGGTGCCGGCGAACCACGAGCCGATCATGACGTTCGCAGCACCGGCGGCCAGCGCGAGAGCAACGTCACGGGGATGGCGCACACCGCCGTCGGCCCACACCGAAGCTCCGAGTTCGGCTGCCGCAGCCGAACAATCGGCCACAGCCGAGAACTGGGGGCGTCCGACGCCGGTCATCATTCGCGTCGTGCACATCGCGCCCGGTCCTACGCCGACCTTGACGATGTCCGCGCCGGCCTGCACCAGATCGCGCGTCCCCTGGGCGGACACCACGTTGCCGGCCGCCAGGGGAACGCCGAGATCGAGAGAGCGCACAGCAGCGAGGGCTTCGAGCATCTTCTGCTGATGGCCGTGCGCGGTGTCCATGACGAGCACATCGGCACCGGCCTCGACCAGTGCGGTCGCCTTCTCGGCCACATTGCCGTTGATGCCGACGGCGGCAGCGATGCGCAGGCGTCCCGCCGCGTCGACCGCGGGCGCGTAGATACCGGTCCGAACGGCACCGGTCCTGGTCACGACACCGGCCAGGGAGCCGTCGTTCTCGACGACAACGGCGAGATGGGCATGTGCCGCTTCCATCAGCTCGAAGACTTCCTGGGGCGACGCATGGCGAGGAGCGCGCACGAAATCGGCCGACGCCACGGAACTGAGTCGAGCGAATCGGTCGACGTCGGCACAGGCGCTCTCGGTCACCACTCCGATCGGTTTGCCGTGTTCGACGATCACGACCGACCCGTGTGCGCGCTTGTGCACCAGCGCCAAGGCGTCGGACACGGACGCATTGGGGCCGAGGACGACAGGTGTGTCCGCGATCAGGTCACGGCTCTTGACGAATGCGACGGTCTCGGCAACGGCCTCGGTGGGCAGGTCCTGCGGGATCACGGCGATCGCTCCGCGACGTGCGACGGTCTCTGCCATCCGCCGTCCCGACACCGCGGTCATGTTCGACACGACGATCGGGATGGTGGTGCCCGAACCGTCGACCGTGCTCAGGTCGACGTCGAACCTGGACGTGACGTCGGTTCGGTTGGGGACGAGGAAGACGTCGTCGTAGGTGAGATCGTAGGGCGGAAGGTGACCATCGAGGAACTGCACGTTGATCGAGACTACCGGTCGGGCGCATTCGGGGCCGAAGCCACGTCCCCTGTCTCCGTTTCGATGCGGGTCGACGCCTGGGTCCGAGACAGTCGAATCGTCGTCACCACCATGACGAACACCGCTACGGCGATGACGGCGAGGGACGTCCCGTCGGTTCTGATTCGCTCGTCCAGGACCGTGATGCCGATGAACGCAGCGCCGAGTGGTTCGCCGATCGTGACCGCCGGTAGTGACGCGGACAGCGGACCGGCCTGGAAGGCTCGCTGCTGCAGATAGAACCCGAGAACTCCGGATCCCACCAGCGCGTAGGTCTGCCAGGCTGCCAGGGCTCCGAGCAGGTCGCTCTCCACCAGATCGGTGACGAACTTCGTCAGAGCCGCAGCCAGACCGAACAGCAGCCCTCCCGCGGCTCCGAGCAGCAGAGCCCGCGCGCCGGGCGCTCTCAGTACGAGCCCGCCCACCGCGGCGCCACCGATCACGACCGCGGCGATGATCAGCGGAATGATCCAATCGGCCAGCGGGGCGTCGGTATTGCCTTCGCTGGGATCGCCGACCACGATGAACACCGCAAGGGCGGTGGCCAGGAGAACGGCGAGTGCCCACGTCGAAACCGGGAGTGCCCGGCCCGTCAATTTCGCCGACATCGGGAGTGCGAACAGCAGGGCGGTGACGAGCAACGGTTGCACGACCAGCACCGAACCGACCCACAGTGCAGCGATCTGAACCGCGTAGCCGCCGCCGTCCCCGAGTACGCCCACCCACCATCTCGGGCTTCGGATCAGAGCCGAGAGCAGCGATGTTCCCTCCGGAACCGACGCGGCGGCGCTCTGCTGTGCCACCGACGCAGAGGCGAACAGGAATGCCGACACCAGCGCGAGCAGGATCGACAACCAGGAGGCGGTCACCCGCGTCGTCCTCGGGTGCCGCCTCGCCTGCCTCCGGAACGCCCGGGTCGCTCGTGTCGGGCGGGTGCGGCACCATGCCGCGAACTACGAGGGGCGGGTGAATCCGCCGCCTCGGCCGGGAGCGGTCGGCCGATGGGGGTACGCGCCCCCGTCAACCGACGCCACGAGGTGGGATCGGTCTCGGTGTCGATCACCGTCGCCGAGACACCGGCGTCGCCGGCCATCGCACGCACGTGATCGAGCTGATCGGCGGTGGCCAACGTCACGACGGTTCCGCTGGCTCCGGCGCGCGCAGTGCGGCCCGCGCGGTGCACGTAGTCCTTGGAGTCCAACGGTGGGTCGACGTGAACCACGAGGGTGACGTCATCGACGTGAACCCCCCGTGCTGCGACATCGGTGGCGATCAGCGCGGTCGACTCGCCGTCGCCGAAAGCGGCCAGCGAGCGTGTGCGGTGAGCCTGAGTCTTGTTGCCGTGCAACGACGATACCGATACACCCAGACGGCGACAGTCGTCGGTGAGTCGGTCGACCGCGTGAGTGGTCCGGACGAACAGCAGCGTGCGACCGTCCCTGTTGGCAAGTGCGGCAGCTACTTCGGTCTTGCGGGCAGCGTCGACCCTGAACACGTAGTGCGCGATGTCGGGCTCGCCGACCGACTCCGCCGTCGAATGTTCGGCCGGATCGTTCAAGAACTTCTCGACCAGGCGGTCGACGTCCTCGTCCAAGGTCGCCGAGAACAGCAGTCGCTGCCCGCCGGCCGGTGTCGCGGCGAGGAGCGAATCGACCTGGGGCAGAAATCCCATGTCCACCATGCGATCCGCCTCGTCGATCACGGTCACCTCCACGCGATTCAACGTGATCGAGCGTCGGGCGAGCAGGTCGTTGAGGCGACCGGGGGTGGCAACCACGATGTCGATTCCGCGCTGGATCTCTCGGACATTGCGCTCGAGCGGGACGCCGCCGACCACACCGACGCTGCGTAGGCCGAACGTCGCACCGTGGATGTCGAGGACTTCCTGGATCTGGAGCGCGAGTTCGCGAGTGGGAGCAAGCACGAGCCCACGCGGAGCACCGGGCTCACTGCGACGGCCGGCAAGCCGCACGAGCAACGGAAGCCCGAACGCGAGAGTCTTTCCCGATCCGGTCGGAGCACGGCCGAGAACATCGCGGCCCTCGAGCGCATCGGGCAGAGCCGCGGACTGGATCGGAAACGGCTCCGAGACACCCGCTTTCCTGAGCGAGTGGACGAGAACCACGGGCAGTCCCAGTTCTGCGAACGATCGAACGGATTGACCCGGCATGGCTGTGACCCTACCGCTGCGTCGACCACGCGTCGGAATCTTCTTGTCGGTGCCCCGCGCAATACTTCGAGTAGAACGCACGTTCGATCGGCGTTCGGCACCGTGATCGCCGAGGGGGCGATCGCACGCAGAGTGTGGGGGAGCTATGTGCAAGATGTGTCAGGGCTACAGCGTCGACGACTACATCGAAGGTGTGAAACGCACCATCGACAGGTGTGGGTGGGCCTTGCAGTACGTGGAATCGGAAATCGATCTCGACGGTATCCATCCGGCGTTCTGCTACACGGTCGGTCTGACGAATTTCGGCAGCCCGGAGATCGTCATGACCGGACGCGGGCCACATGAGTCCTCGCGAATTCTCAATTCGCTGGGCGCCTCGGTGGCCTCGGGAATGCTCGAGCTCGAATCCGGAATCGGTTGCACTGCAGCAGGATTCGAGCTGTTCACCATCGACGTACCGGACTGTGCGGAAATTCTGTACGCAGCCTCCGACGTCTACGGCCAAGGGTGCTTCAGTGCGGTGCAGGCGGTGTGGAAGGACCTCGAAGGTGCACTGCCGTGGGAAGGAATCCCGTCGACGGTGGTCCAACCGATTCTCGGGCCGGTACCCGGCTGACCGGTTCCCGTGCTGTACCGGTGGCGCTGCGTGGTGAACGCAGCGCCACCGGCGGAAGCTTCTCGGTCAGGCTTCGATCTCGGAACGATCGCCGCTCCACAGAGTGTGGAACTTTCCTTCCGAGTCGGTTCGCTCGTAGGTGTGCGCCCCGAAGAAGTCCCGCTGACCCTGTGTCAGAGCGGCAGGTAGACGCTCTGCCCGCAACGCGTCGTAGTAGGAGAGCGAGGACGCGAACGCGGGGACCGGAATGCCCAGTGAAGCCGCGGTGATGACCACTCGACGCCAGCTGTCGATAGCGTTCTCGATGGCATCACGGAAATACGGGGCCAGGATCAAACTGGGCAGTTCGGCGTTGTCGTCGTACGCGTCCTTGATGCGATCGAGGAACCGAGCGCGAATGATGCAGCCACCACGCCAGATCGTGGCGAGGTCACCGGGATGCAGATTCCAGTCGTATTCGGTGCTGCCCGCGGCGATCTGATCGAAGCCCTGCGCGTAGGCGACGATCTTGGACGCGTAGAGAGCCCGACTGATGTCGTGCGTGAACTGCTCTGCGTCGGTCGGCTTGTCGGCGAGTGTTCCGGAGGCGAGTCCGACGGCTGCCTTGCGCTGAGCGCGTGACCCCGACAGAGCCCGAGCGAACACGGCCTCGGCGATACCGGTGACGGGAACGCCGAGGTCCAAAGCCGCCTTGACGGTCCAGCGACCGGTGCCCTTCTGCTCCGCAGCGTCGACGATCACGTCGACGAGAGGCTGACCGGTCTTGGCGTCGACCTGGCGGAGAACCTCGGCGGTGATCTCGACGAGGTAGCTCTCGAGGTCTCCGTTGTTCCACTCGGTGAACACGTCCGCTACCTGAGCGGGCGTGTATCCGAGCGCGTCACGGAACAGGTTGTAGGCCTCACCGATGAGTTGCATATCGGCGTATTCGATGCCGTTGTGGACCATCTTGACGAAGTGGCCGGAGCCGTCGGGCCCGATGTGGGTGCAGCACGGCGTGCCGTCGACCTGCGCCGCGATCGATTCCAACAGCGGTCCGAGGGCCTTGTAGGACTCCGCGGGTCCGCCCGGCATGATCGACGGTCCGTTGAGCGCGCCTTCTTCGCCGCCGGAGATACCGGCACCGACGAAGAGCAGTCCACGCTCTTTCATGGCGGCCTCGCGCCGGATGGTGTCGGTGTAGAGGGCATTGCCACCGTCGATGATGATGTCGCCCTCCTCCATCGCGCCTGCAAGTTCCTCGATCACGGCGTCGGTCGGGTCGCCTGCCTTGACCATGATGAGCACTCGGCGCGGCTTCGCGAGGGCGGCGACGAACTCCTCGATGGTCTCGGTGCGGATGAAGTTGCCCTCGGTGCCGTGCTCGGCGATCAGGGCATCGGTCTTGGCCACGCTGCGGTTGTGCAATGCGACGGTGTGACCGTGATGGGCGAAGTTGCGGGCGATGTTGGAGCCCATGACGGCGAGTCCGGTGACTCCGATCTGAGCCAGTTCTGTCGGTTCTGCTGCTGAGGTCATACAGACAGCTTTCCTTGCCGCGAGATTTCGCGCGAGCCAACCCCCCCGGCCGGTGTCGAAGCCGGCCACCGCCAACGACGAAGGGTGCCGCATTCGCGAAGAATGCGGCACCCGTTCGTGCATTTCGGGTCGGATCACGACCTCACGGTGACGAACCGATCAGTGGCTGCGAGCCGGACCGTCGAAACCGTCGTACGAACGCCGTTCCGTGCGGCTGCGGAAGCCGCCGGACCGGTGCTCGTCCTGGCGGGGACCGGATGCCGGACGGCGATTGTCGGAGCCACGGCCTTCGTATCCACGACCCTCGGAGCCGCGGTACGAGCCCGAATCGGAGCGACGCGGACGATCGCCCTGGTAGCCCTCGCTGCTGCGGGGGTTGGATCCCTGGTATCCGCCGCCGCTGCGCGGGTTGGAGCCCTGGTAGCCGGTGCGGGGACGGTCGCCCTGGTAGCCCTCGCTGCTGCGGGGGTTGGATCCCTGGTATCCGCCACCGCTGCGCGGGTTGGAGCCCTGGTATCCGCCACCGCTGCGGGGGTTGGAGCCCTGGTAGCCGGGACGGCTGTTCCGGTCGCGGGGAGCGGACTCGGCGCGCAGGGGCTCACCGGTCGGCTTCTTCGCTCCGGTGATGCTGTTCAGCTCGGCCGAACCGGGCGAGACGTTGACGGCGGTGGCCTTGACGCCGGCCATCCCGGTCAGACGCAGAACCTGACGACGCTGGTTGGGCAGCACGATCGCGACAACGGTGCCCTTCTCTCCCGCGCGTGCCGTACGTCCCGCGCGGTGCAGGTAGTCCTTGTGGTCTGCGGGCGGATCGACGTGGACGACCAGGTCGATACCGTCGACGTGGATTCCACGAGCAGCAACGTCGGTGGCGACGAGGACGGGTGTACGGCCGTTCTTGAAGCGCTCGAGAACACGGGTGCGCTGATTCTGAGCCTTGCCACCGTGCAGTGACTCCGCGGCGATACCGAGCGCACGCAGGCGGTCGGTGATTCCGTCGCAGCCCAGCTTGGTACGCGCGAACATGATGGTGCGACCGCCTTCGCGGGCACCGATCTCGGACAGAACGAGATCCTTCTGACCCCGGTCGACCATGAGCACGTAGTGATCCATGGTGCGGACGCTGGCTTTGCCGTCCTGGGTGGAGTGCTCGACGTGATCGGGCAGGAACTGGCGTACCAGCGACTGAACCTCACGGTCGAGGGTGGCCGAGAACAGCATGCGCTGTCCGTCTGCCGGAGTGTCGGCGAGGACGGCACGAACCTCGGGCAGGAAGCCCATGTCGGCCATCTGATCGGCCTCGTCGAGCGCGGTGATCTCGATGGAGTCCAGGATGCAGGTGCCCTGACGCAGATGGTCGGCGAGGCGACCCGGGGTGGCGACGAGGACGTCGACTCCGCGCCGGAGCTGCTCGACCTGCTTGTTGAACGGGGTGCCGCCGACGGCGGGCATGACGCGCAGGCCCTGCGCATTGGCGTAGGGAGCGAGGGATTCGACAACCTGGAAAGCGAGTTCGCGGGTGGGGACCAATACGAGCGAACGCGGGCGCTTGGCCGCCGGGCGGTCGGTGTGCAACGACAGGCGCTGCAGAATCGGCAGGCCGAAGGCGAGGGTCTTGCCCGAGCCGGTCTGCGCACGGCCGAGGACGTTCTTACCGGCGATGGCGTCGGGGAGTGCCTTCTCCTGGATGGGGGAGGGCACGGTGATCGAGTTGCGCGCCAATGCGGCGACGACTGCCTCGGGCAGTCCGAGATCGGCGAACGTGAATGCCGGTGCCGCTGCGGGCGTCGGGACTGCCGTGGTGTCGGAAGCGGTGGAAACGGGTGTGTTGGAAACAGCGTGGGTCACGCAGTAAAGCCTCTCCGGATTGCGGGCACGCCAATAAGCCCGAAGCTGAGAGCACCCGAAGAACCGGGAAACACGAAAAACAGCCAGAACACATTGATACGAGCCAGGGCACTGTCACCTGGCCATCAGAATGCAGACGAGAACTGCATAAAGTGGGGCTGTTTGTGCCATTTCGATTGCTAGGCCGCGATGGCGACCGGTCTCTACTGTACGGGACGTACCGCCGATTGTTCGACTCGAGTCGATGTGACCTGTGCGACCCCGATCGCCCGAGGGACTCACCCGACGAGCTTGCTCAATTCCTCCAGCCACGGCATGGCGACGTAGATCGTGGGAAGAACGAGGATCACCACGGCCGCAGCGTAGGCAGCCGCAGCGATGCGCACATCGGCACCCGGGCCGCTCAAGCGCTGGACACGGATGAGGGTGTGCGGCCCTCCGGCCGCCATCGCACCACGCGGTGCAGTCGACCCGGCGCAGGTGACCAGTGCCCTGGCCAACGGTGTGGGTCCGGTGACCTTGACCGCCGAGTCGTCGGCGAGCAGCTCGACCAGCAGCTGCACGCTGCCGAGCGCCGACTTGCTGCGGACGATCCGAGGGAACGCTTCGTTGACGGCGGTGAATGCTTCGAGTACCAGGTCGTGGCGGGCGCGCAGGTGTGACCGCTCGTGACTGAGGATGGCAGTGACCTCCGCCTCGGAAAGACTGGCCAACGTTCCACGGCTGAGCACCACCCGCTGACGCAGACCCGGTAGGCAGTACGCGATCGGTTCCGCGGCGTCGAGCACGCGGATGTCTGCATCGCGGAGACCACGGAAAGGGTTCTCGCCCCGATCGCTTCGATCCAGCAGATCGACGAGCACGCGATGCCTGGAACGTCGACGACGGGTTCTGACCGCTACCTGAACGACGGAGAACATGAGCTTGGCACCGATGCCGAGCGTGATGGCGAGGACGACGACGTAGAGGATCCACAGGGGCAGGCCGAGAGCGTCGATCTCGTCGGTCGGTGCCGTCGTGGGCCGACCGTCCGGACCGGGGACCAGCAGCAGTCCGCCGATCGCGAGGCCCGAGCTGAAGGCCGAGAGCACAGCAGCGAGGGCAATTGCCTGCCAGAGCACCAGAGCCGCGCGTGGTGACCGGTACGGCCAGCTCGCGCGGGCGAGCACTGCCGGAACCGGCCCAGCCAGGATCAGCGCGAGTACTGCGAATACCAGCGCAGTCGTCGAGTTCATGTCCTCACTTACTGCCGCGAGCGTCAGTCCGTCGGACGGCCATCTCCAGCCGAAGGGGACTTCGATGTCGATTGTGCCACTTCCAGAGCGGCGAGCGCCTCACGGAGGGCGGCGGCTTCGTCGGCCCCGACCTGTCCGACGAAGTGGACGAGTGCCGCTGCGCGTCCACCCGATGCCGGTGCCTGCGACAGCGCGTCGACCATCAGGCTCGCGACCAGCTCGTCGCGGCCGTGCAACGGGGCATAGCGATGCGCTCTGTCGTCGCGTTGCTGCACGACCAACTTCTTCTTCGCCAGCCGCTGCAGCACCGTCATCACTGTCGTGTACGCGAGTTCGCGATGCGTCGCCAGCGCCTCGTGCACCTGTCGAACGGTCTGGGGATCCGACGACTCCCACAGATGGTCCATCACTGCACGCTCTAGTTCACCAAGACCAGCCATTCGTCCGAGTCTACGGCTACTCCGACGCGGATGCGTACTACTCGTGGTAGTACCGACCTGTCGGCAGGTGTGGGATCGGTCATAGGCGGTGTCGCGACGAATCGGCGGGTCTCGACCGCGGGAATCCCGCGGCGAATATTCTGTGCTGTGATCGTGCCGCCCCTCGGCCCGACTTTCGAGAAGTGAGCGGAGACGAAGGCGTGGACTGGTTCGATTCCCTGTCGTTGATCGACGGCCCGGTACCGGTGATCGTGTCCGTTCTCGGTGCCCTCGGTGGTCTGTGGCTGCTCTTGTCGAGATCGCGGCGATACGCTACGCGTGCGCTGCCGATCGCCGCGACGGCATCGATCGTTGCCACGACGATCGGCTACGTGGTGGTCGAGAAGGTGTGGCGACCGTTCCCGGACCCGATAGAGACCGCGATCTACGTGTGGATCGGCGTCGGTCTCGCTGCGTTGTTCACGATGGTTCCCAGGTCTTTGGCCGCTCGAGGGGTGCTGGGCACCTCGGCGTCCGTGCTGGCGACGGTGTTCGTGGTGGCGGCGTCGGCCCTGCACGTCAACCTGGAGTTCGACGCATACCCCACCGTGGGCAACGCTCTCGGGGCCGAGTCCGCGGCGCGCATTCAGTTCTCGGATGTGCCCGCTGCGGTGGCACAGACCGTCACCGGCACGCCGCTCGACTCGGTCTGGACCGCGCCCGCCGACCTGGCGTCCGCCGGGAGAATCACCTCCGCCTCCATTCCAGCCACTGCGTCGAACTTCTCCGCACGAGATGCGCAGATCTACCTGCCGCCCGCCTACTTCGCCGATCCTCGTCCGCTCCTTCCGGTCCTCGTGCTGCTCGCCGGTCAGCCGGGAGCACCCGAGGATTGGCTCAACGGTGGGAAGCTCGCCGAGACCATGGACAACTTCGCTCGCGATCACGCGGGCCTCGCGCCGGTCGTCGTCGTCGCGGACGGAACCGGGTCGTCGATGGCCAACCCGCTCTGTGTCGACTCACCCCTGGGCAACGTTGACACGTATCTCTCCCGCGACGTTCCCGACTGGATCGACACTGCGCTGCAGGTCGATCCGAATCGCGCGCACTGGGCGATCGGTGGATTGTCCTACGGCGGTACGTGTTCGATACAGATGGCGACCAATCATCCCGATGTCTATCCCACGTTTCTCGACCTGTCCGGTCAGCGTGAGCCGACTCTCGGCGATCGAGACCGAACGGTGCAGCAGGCCTTCGGAGGAAACTCCGCGGCGTTCACTGCCGTCAATCCGCTCGACCTGCTGAAATCACGTCGGTACCCCGACTCGGCCGGTATTTTCGTCGTGGGGTCGGACGACAACGACTACAAACCGGGCCAACAGGAAATGTACGACGCGGCGAAGGCCGCCGGAATGGATGTGCAGTACGTGGAGGTACCGGGCGGACACAGCTTCGCTGTGTGGTCGGAAGGCCTCCGACGTGAGCTCCCATGGTTGGCGACGAGGACAGGGTTGATTTCGTGAACGTGACCGATCCGGAACGACCGTCCGCGGCCGACGCCGAGGCACCGACTTCGGGTGTGGCAGGCGCGCACGATCCCGGCGAACCGTCCTGGATGCGCACGCGCACCGAGTCTCTGAGGTCGGGTGCGTCTGCGGTGATGCGCCAGCTTCGCCGGCTGTGGTCGCTCATCGTGTTCGGTGCCGTGGGAGCACCGGTCAGTTTCGCGTTGCTCGCCGTCGTCTGGGTGATGGGCATCGTCGCCGCTGTCGTGGACGACCGGGGCGAGATGGACAGGTACTTCGCTGTGGGCATCATGCCCTTCGAGCACTGGCACCTGTGGACCCCGCTCACCTCGGGTCTGGCGGCACCCAACATCGCGGGATGCGTGGTGGCCACTATCGGGGTGTTGGTCGCCGCCGCTCCGATCGAGCGCCGGATCGGATCCCGTCGCTTCGCCGTCGCGGCCTTGGTGACCCAGGTGGCCGGTTCGCTGTTCGGCCTCGGTCTTGCGGTCCTGGCCAAGACCTTCGACGCGGATTGGGGGTTCCGGTTGCACGTCGGAACCGCTGTGGGTCCGACGACCTGGATCTTCGGCGTCGTCCTGGTCGCGACCTCGCGGATGGATACGTTGTGGCGCAGGCGTATTCGTGTCGGTGTGCTGGCCCTGTTGGTGACGTTGGCTCTGTTCGGTGGGCACCTGCAGGACGTCGTTCGGCTCGCCGCGGCGGTGATCGGTCTGATCGTGGGCCCGTGGATCGTCGGTCGGTCGGCGCGTGGCCCGCGATTGGCCGGTACCCAACGCGAGGGTCGGGTCCTGGTTGCGTTGATCGTCGCCGCGAGTGCCCTCGGCCCGGTGCTGGCGGCACTGAGCCCCAACGCTGTCGGGCCGTTCGCTGTACTTCGTGATGTGGTGCGGGGGGTTCCGTACACGGCGGCCGAGGTGCGCGAAATCTGCGCCGACGCGACCACCGATCCGGTCGAATGTCGTCGTGGTCTGCTCGATCTCAGGCTCGGGGGAGTCGGTCCGACGATCCTGAGCATCATGCCGTCCCTGTTCCTGCTCGTGGTCAGTGACGGCCTGCGTCGAGGCAGGCGTTTCGCGTGGGCGATGGCGGTGGTCTCGCAGGGAATTCTGCTCGCACTGTCGGTGGCCAACTTCGCAATCCGGTTCCTCGAGTCCGGTGACGACCAGTCCCTGTTCTACGGATTGGAATCGCCGACGGCGTACCGCACTGCGGTGCCGTTCCTGCTGCCACTGATCGTGTTGCTGGTCCTGATCGTCACGCGCAAGTTCTTCGACGTCTCGGCACCTTCGGGTACCTACCGTCGATGGGCGGGCTCGGTGGTCGGAGTGGCGGTCGGACTCGCCCTGATCTACTCGATCGGTGGATATCTGGCCCGTGATGGCTTCGCCGATTCACCGTCCTTCGGCGGATTGCTGGTGGACTTCCCACAACGACTGGTTCCCCCGGTCTACCTGCAGTGGCTCGAACCCGCCCTGCTACCGCAGAGCACGCCGACGACCCTGCTCTTCGAGTGGACCGGCGTGGTGTTCTGGGTGGTGGTCTGTGTGCTCGCCGCCAGCACGTTCCTCACCCCGGTGTACGGCACCGAGACCGACGCCACCGAACGCGCTCGCGGATTGCTCATGTCGAGCAGTGGGTCTGCTCTGTCGTGGATGACGACCTGGCGCGGCAACAAGTACTGGTTCGGTCCGGACGGTCGCAGCTACGTCGCCTACCGGGTCATCTCCGGCGTGGCGCTGACCACCGGCGATCCGGTCGGTCCGCGGGAGTCCTTGCGGGACAACGTCGTCGACTTCGCCGAGTTCGCGTCCGAGAACGGCTGGATCCCGTGCTTCTACTCGGTCACTCCCGAGGTCCGCCGCATCACCGACTCCCTCGGTTGGGGTGGAATCCAGGTCGGTGAGGAAACGGTTCTCGACCTGGACGGAATTGCGTTCACCGGCAAGCGATTCCAGGACGTGCGGACTGCACTGAACAGAGCGAAGAAGGCCGGCGTCGTCGCCGAGTGGATTCGTTTTCCTTCTGCTCCGCTGGCGATCACGGACCAGATCACTGCGATCTCGGAGGAATGGGTCGCGGACAAGGGCATGCCCGAGATGGGCTTCACCCTCGGCGGTCTCGAGGAGGTCGACGACGAGAACGTGCGGTGCCTGATCGCCGTCGACGAGCACCGGACCGTGCACGGCGTGACCTCGTGGATGCCGGTGTACGAGGACGGCGTCATCGTCGGATGGACGCTCGACTTCATGAGACGCAGATCCGAGGGCTTCCGGCCCACGATGGAGTTCCTCATCGCATCGGCCGCTCTGCTGCTCGAGCAGGAGGGGGCCCGATTCCTCAGTCTCTCGGGCGCACCCCTGGCCAAGGTCGACGAGAAGCAACCCGAACACGTCTCCAGTGTCGAGCAGTCGACGCTGTCGGGGCTGCTCGAGCGGCTGCTGGACGTTCTCGGACGCACGCTCGAACCCGTCTACGGATTCCGTTCCCTACTGGCGTTCAAGTCGAAGTTCCAGCCTCGCTACGAGCCGATGCACATGACCTTCGCGGATCCGGCCGCACTGCCCAGCATCGGCAATGCGATCGGCCGGGCATATCTGCCGGACGTGTCGATCGGTCAGGGTGTCAAGCTGGTGCGCACGATGATCGAGCGGTGAGACTGCGCGCTACCGCTCGGTGGAAGCACCTGCGGTGGTGTGGCTCTCGGACCGTACGGGTCCACCGACCGACCCGTACACGTGCCGGGTGCCGATCGGAACGATGAGGGGACGATCGGACATCGGATCGTCGATCACGGCGGCTTCGAGGCCGAACACGTCGAGGAGCAGTTCCTCGGAGATGACGTCCTGTGGCCTGCCGGACGTGACGATCCGGCCCTGCTTCATCACGATCAACCGGTCGCTGTAGCGAATCGCCAGATTCAGATCGTGCAGGACCATGACGATGGTGCGGCCCAGTTCGTCGTGCAGGCGGTCGACGAGATCGAGGACCTCGATGGAGTGCGCCAGATCGAGGTAGGTGGTCGGCTCGTCGAGCAGAAGGATGTCGGTGCCCTGGGCCAGCGCCATCGAGATCCACGCGCGTTGCCGTTGGCCACCGGACAGTTCGTCGACGGGTCGGTCGGCGAGGTCACCGACCCCGGTCAGTTCGAGTGCGTTCGCCACCTCGGCCTCGTCGTCCGAGCTCCACTGCCTGATCCACGACTGGTGCGGGTGACGACCTCGTGACACGAGATCTGCGACGGTCAGTCCTTCGGGAGCGGTCGGTGCCTGAGGCAGCATCCCGAGGGTGCGTGCCACTTCTTTGGTCTTCATCGAAGAGATGGCCCGACCGTCGAGCATCACGCTGCCGGCCTTGGGCTTGAGCAGACGGCCGAGTGAACGCAGCAGCGTCGACTTCCCACAGCCGTTGGGTCCGATGACCGTGGTGATGACCCCGGTGTGGATCTCGAGATCGAGGTGCTCGACGATGACGCGGTCGCCGTAACCGAGGCTCAGATCGTTCGCGATCAGACGCGAGGTGTGGCTGGTTGTCATACGGAGGCCTTTCGATTACTGCGAACGAGTAGGTAGAGCAGGAACGGTCCGCCGAGGGCCGACGTGACGATGCCGACCGGGAGCTCGACGGGCAGAATCGTGCGAGCGATCAGATCGCTTCCCACGACGAGCAATCCGCCGAGCAGTGCCGACGCGATGATCGGGGGGCCGGGCGTTCGCAGCACCCTCAGCGCTATCTGGGGAGCGGCGAGCGCCACGAACCCGATGGGTCCCGCGGCGGCGGTTGCGATCGCGGCGAGTGCGACGGCAGCGAGCAGCATCATCGCCTGACTGTGTTGCAGACGAATTCCGAGAGATCGTGCGTTGTCGTCGCCGAGTCGCAGGGCACCGAGCGTGAACGTCGCGACGACGGTGCCGCCACCGACCAGGACGACGGCAATGGCAACCGGCCAGACCGCGGCCCAGTCCGCTCCGTTGAGCGACCCGTTGAGCCAGACCTGAGCGCGGGAGACGTCGTTGATGTCGGCGCTGATCAGCAGCCAGCCGACCACGGCGGTGAGCATGGCGTTGACGGCGATGCCGACCAGAATGAGGCGGAACCCGTCGACGCCCTTTCGCCAGGCGAGGGCGTAGATGGCGATCGCGGTGAGCAGCCCGCCGAACAGTGCAGCGAGAGGAAGACCGAGGGTGGCCAGCAGCCCGCTGAAGCTGCCTCCGCCGAGCACGATCAGCGCGACGGCCGCGGCACTGGAACCGGCGGTGATTCCCAGGATGTCGGGGCTGGCAAGGGCATTGCGAGAGATCGATTGTGTGATCGCGCCGGAGATACCGAGGGCGGCCCCGACCAACAGCCCGGTCAGTGAACGGGGCAGTCGCAGGTCCATCACGATGAATCGTTCGATCCTCGAACCGCCGCCGAGCAGTACGTCCAGGACCTGCGCGATCGACAGCGGGAAGTCGCCTCGGCCGATGTTCACGCACATGACCAGCACCAGCGCCGCCGCCAGGAGGACGGTCGTCAGGACCATCAGTGGCCGTCGGACCATCGAGATCGGACCGAAGCGGAACGCCGGCCGGGTGCGAACGCCACCCCGGCCGGGCGTCGGTGTAGGGGACTTCAGGTCGGCGGTCACAGGCCGACCAACTTCCGGCGTCGGACGAGAGCGATGAAGAACGGCGCTCCGATCAGTGCCAGAACGATGCCGACCTGAAGCTCGCCCGGGCGCACCACGACTCGCCCGATGACGTCGGCGATCATGAGCATCACGCCGCCCATGAGACCCGCATAGGGCACGAGCCAGCGGTAGTCGGGACCGGTCACCGCGCGGGCGATGTGCGGAACGACGAGGCCGACGAACGCAATGGGCCCGCATGCTGCGGTCGCTGCGCCGGTGAGCAGGGTGATGGCGAGGATGCCGACGGTGCGGGTGACCGCGATGTTGGTCCCGAGCGATCGTGCGACGTCCTCGCCGAGGCTCATGACGTTGAGGCCGGGTGTGCTCGCCAACGCGATGAGGACGCCGATCACCAGGAACGGCAGAACCTGCCACAGTACGTCGAGACCGCGTCCTGCAACGGATCCGACCACCCAGAAGCGGTAGCCGTCCAAGCTGGTCTGATCGAGCAGTACGACGGCGTTGGTCATGGCCGAGAGAAAGAATGCGACGCCGGCTCCGGCCAGCGCGAGATTGACCGGACTCGATCTGCCGGACCCGATCGACGACAGGCCGAACACCACGATGCTCGCCACCGCCGAACCGGCGAACGCGAACCACAGGTACTGACTCGGTGAGGTGAACCGGAACAGGTAGATGGCCATGACGACGAAGAACGCCGCCCCGGAATTGAGGCCGAGCAGGCTGGCGTCGGCCAACGGATTGCGGGTGTGCCCCTGGATGAGAGCGCCTGCGATGCCGAGCGCAATTCCCACGACCAACGCGAGCACCGTGCGGGGAACTCGCAGCGTGCGCACGATGATGTCGGTGTCGGTGCCCGTCGAATTCAGCAGGGCGTGGGCGATTTCGGCGAAGGTCAGTGGTCGCGCGCCGATGGCGATGCTGGCGAGTATTCCGGCGACGAGAGCTGCGACCAGGACGGCCAAGCCGAGCAATCTTCGGCGCCGAATCGCGGCGACCGAACCGTCCTTGGGAATCGGCTCGAATCCCTCCGCTGCCGCGGTCTTCTCTCGAACGATCTCGGACGACGAAGCGTCGATCCCGAACTGGCGCCGGAGGGCACGGCGAACACCGATGGGACCGTGCGTGGCGCTGTCACGCAGTGTCAGACCCATCCAGCGGCGGCCGGTGCTCTGGCCTTCGTTGCCGTCGCGGTAGCCGCGATTCCAGACGAACAGGGCTACGGCGACGCCCACCGCGATGGTGCCGAACACGATTCGGTCCGCCTGGCCGCCGCCGTTGTCGTCGCGAAGAGCATCGACGATCGACCAGCCGACGAACAGAGGGACCAGCACGATCAGTGCGTCGATCGCGGCTGCAGCGATGCGGGAGCTACGCGGCGGCGGCCCGGTGGGCACGTCTTCGGTCCCGTACGGCTCGTCGGAAGACCGGCGTGCGCCGTGGGGGCCGAGTAGCGGAGCTGTTGTCACAGTGCTCGTGACTCCTCGCTGTTTTCGAAGGGACTCGGTTTAGGTTACGGAACCCTTCCTCGACATGTGAGGTGAGGTAAGGGTAGCGGTGCCTGACCCGCTTTACGATCTGGTTAGGCTAACCTACATTCAATGGGTAGGGGTGCGACGCGTGCACCCGCCGAGAACCTAAGGAGCGATCAGGTGTCAGTTGCAACAGCGTCATACATGGGCTGGGCCGATGTGCATCGATTCTCGAGTCGATCCGGCGGGGCGGCGCTGTTGGCCGACTCGTGCGCGACCCTGCGTGCACTCAACCCCGATTACCCGCGGATGTACGCGGTGGCAGCCATGGCGAACGAGGGCAAACGCCGTTGGTGGCAGTTGGCGGTGGGTCTCGACGACGGTCGCGTCGAGCAGATGTATCGACGATCGCTCGAGGATCTCGATGTTCCCGAGGCTGCGGCAGTGCAGGTCGCAACGGCCCTCATTCACGCCGTCGTCGGACGAGTGGCCGCGTTGCTGGTTCTGGAGGCACGCGCCTGGGATCCGGGCATCGACAATCTGTGGATCCACATGGACAGTGACGGCGGGATCGATTGGGCTGGAGTGGCATCGCCGATCCTGCGAGTGCTGCCCGGGGATTCCGCTGCGGGTGAGCCCGGCACGGTCACACTGCCATGTGAACAGGCTCTGTTGGTCTGGACTGCGCATCGATGCACGACGTCGCTCGGCGCGGTGTTCCGGGCGATCGCCGACCGCGCACCGCTGGATGCGCGTGTCTTCTGGGCTCTGGTGGGTGACGCCATCCTCGGGGCCTCGACGTATGTGCCGATTCTGGCGGGGGCGAGCGCATCGGCAGGTGCGCGCCGGGGTCAGATGCTGCTCGACGCCATGGTCGCCGCCGGTGCTCCCGTGCGATCACGCGTCGGGGTTCCGGGGCGAGCGAGACTGCGGGCATCGTGAAGGCCTTGCGCCACAACTAAGGTTTGCCTATGCTGACTTCGTACCAACGGACCGCGCCGGAGTCCTGAGGGCTGCAGTGACTCCCGGTCCTTGCCACGGTGGGTCTCTCGTTCTTCGACGAACGAGAGGCCCACCGATTTTTGTGGGTCGATCGTCGTGTATCTCTGAACGGGAGTCGACAGCCGAGTCGGCCACACTCTCGACGCAACCGGAAGGCACAGCAATGACGGACTCGAACGGCACCACGGGGGAGACCTCCTTCGACACGATGACGCCGGAACAGCTCACCGAATTGTGTGCAGGAGGGTTCGACGGGGCCGTCGGCCTCCGATACCTCGAGGTCTCCGGCGACAAGGTACGCGCCGAATGGACCGTCACCCCGCAGCTTCATCAACCGGCGGGAATCATGCACGGGGGCGTGCTGTGCTCGGTGGTCGAGTCGGTGGCGAGTATCGGCGGATCGGCCTGGTTCGGCTCCCGGGGACACGTGGTCGGCACCAACAACAACACCGACTTCCTGCGCGCGTCTCGATCGGGAACCCTGACCGCGCACGGACATCCGATTCATCGGGGCCGCACCCAGCAGCTCTGGCAGGTCGACATGACGGACGAGAGTGGACGCCTGGTTGCTCAGGGCAAGGTCCGGCTGGCGAATATCGAAAACACCGCGCATCTGGGACAGTGATGCCCATGACGGGACACAGCGACAGCGCCGACTCTTCCTTCCGGTCGGGCGCAACGGGACTGACTGCCGACGCGTTCGATCGCCTCGAATCACTCTTCGGTCCCATCGACGACGAACTCGCGCAGCATTATCCAGGTGACCGAGTCGGTGGCCAGCCCTCTCACACCGTCTATGTGTCGGCCGCTGATGCGTCGGCGGCTGTGCCGGCCGAATGGGGTGCCGCCGCCCTGGCAATCCTGGACGCCCACCCCGAGGCGTTCGCCGGACTCGACACCCAGAACGCTATGCCTCTCGTGCGCGACCGGCTCGGCAGTGCGCCCATCCAGGACCTCAGATTCGATTTCGAGGACGGTTACGGGTGGCGATCCGATGTCGTCGAGGACCGTCACGCGACCACGGTCGGGGCTGCCCTGGCCACTCTTGCCGACGATCCGGCTGGTCCGACGTGGCTCGGAATTCGCGCCAAAGGGCCTGCCGCACATGAGCGTCGGCGTGGAATCCGCACCCTCGAGCTGGTCCTGGACGGAGCCGGGGGAGTGCCGGACGGCTTCGTGTTCACCGTACCCAAGCTCCGTGCCGTCGAGCAGGTAGCCGCTGTGGTCGCCTTGTGCGAGGAACTCGAACGTGCGCACGGTCTGCCCGATCGAGCCCTTCGATTCGAGCTGCAGATCGAGAGCCCACAGGCGGTGATCGGGGCCGACGGCACGGCGACCCTCGCGCGGGCGATCACCAGGGCGGACGGCCGCTGCACCTCCCTGCACTACGGGACCTACGATTACAGCGCCGCCTGCGGAATCACCTCTGCGCAGCAATCACTCGCCCATCCGGTGGCAGACCATGCGAAGAACGTGATGTTGGTGGCAGCGGCACAGACCGGGGTATGGGTGTGCGACGGTTCGACCCAGGTGGTGCCGACGGGCGATCCGACGCAGGTGGCGGCATCCGCTCGTCGACACTTCGAGCTGGTCACCAGATCCCTCGAGCGCGGCTTCTATCAGGGTTGGGACATGCATCCCGGCCACCTGGTGACGCGATGGCTTGCCACCTTCGGCTTCTTCCGTCAGGCCATGCCGGTCGCTGCTGCTCGGCTGGGCAGCTACCTCGATCGCCAGGGTGGTGAGGTGATGGACGAACCGGCGACGGCGCAGGCGTTGGCAGGCGTTGTGGTCCGAGGCCTGGATTCGGGCGCGTTCGGCATCACCGAGCTGCAGAACGTCGCTGCCGGCATCGACCGAGACGTGCTGCGGGGACTGCTCGATCGATCGGTGACCGTGCCGCTCGGATGAGAGACGTCGGCGCGCTCCGCTGCCGACGGGTCGCAAGCGTGTCAGAATTGCCGAGCACCATCACCGATCGGGACGGAGAACTCCAATGCGGTTGTCTCCGCACGAGCAGGACCGACTGCTCGTCAGCTACGCGGCCGAACTCGCTCGGCGTCGCCAGGCACGCGGCCTCAAACTCAATCACCCCGAGGCGATCGCGGTCATCACCGATCACCTCCTCGAGGGTGCCCGCGACGGACGATCCGTCGCCGACCTGATGTCCTCGGGACGCGAGATTCTCGGTGCCGACGACGTGCTCGACGGTGTGCCCGAGTTGCTCCCCGAGGTGATGGTGGAAGCGACTTTCCCCGATGGTACGAAGCTGATCACCGTGCACGAGCCGATCTCCCCCAAGCGGGGTGACGGTCACCTGATTCCGGGCGAGATCATCACCGTCGCAGGCGACATCGAGATCAACGAAGGTGCCGAGGTGATATCCATGGCCGTCGTCAACGCGGGAGATCGCCCGGTGCAGGTGGGTAGTCACGTACATTTCCCGCAGTCCAACGCTGCGCTGCAGTTCGACCGCGAGAGGGCGCACGGTTGCCGCCTCGACATACCCGCGGGCACGGCAGTGCGTTTCGAGCCAGGAATCGAACAGACGATTCGGCTCGTGCCACTCGGTGGCACGCGCGAGGTCCACGGATTGAGCATGACACCTCCCGGAAAGTTGGACAGCTGATGGCGCGCATGAGCCGCAGTCGATACGCCCAGTTGTTCGGCCCGACTACGGGCGATCGAATCCGCTTGGCAGACACCGATCTTCTGATCGAGGTGACCGAGGACCGCAGTGGTGGACCAGGCACAGCCGGTGAGGAAGCCGTGTTCGGCGGCGGCAAAGTCATCCGTGAATCGATGGGGCAGTCCCGAGCCACCCGCGCGGACGGCGCTCCCGACACGGTGATCACGGGAGTGGTCGTCGTCGACTACTGGGGAATCATCAAGGCCGATCTCGGTATTCGCGACGGACGGATCGTGGCACTGGGCAAGGCGGGCAATCCCGACACCATGACCGGGGTGCATCCCGATCTCGTCATCGGCCCGTCCACCGAAATCATCGCGGGCAACGGGAAGATCGTCACGGCCGGCGGCATCGACTGTCACGTCCACCTGATCTGCCCGCAGATCAAGGAGGAGGCTCTCGGTGGCGGCATCACCACCGTGATCGCAGGCGGTACCGGACCCGCCGAGGGCAGCAAGGCCACCACCGTCACCCCGGGTGCATGGCACCTGTCCCGGATGCTCGAGTCGCTGGACGATTGGCCGATGAACATCGTGCTGCTCGGGAAGGGCAACACGGTCAATCCCGACTCGATGTGGGAGCAATTGCGCGCAGGCGCATCGGGATTCAAGCTGCACGAGGACTGGGGGTCGACTCCCGCCGCGATCGACGCGTGCTTGCGCGTGTGCGAGGACGCAGGTGTTCAAGCTGCTCTGCACTCGGACACCCTGAACGAGGCCGGATTCGTCGAGACCACTCTCGATGCGATCAAGGGACGCGGAATCCACGCGTATCACACCGAGGGTGCTGGCGGCGGGCACGCACCCGACATCATCACCGTGGCGGCGCAGCCGCACGTGCTCCCCAGCTCGACCAACCCGACCCGGCCCCACACCGTCAACACCCTCGACGAACATCTCGACATGCTCATGGTGTGCCATCACCTCAGTCCATCGATTCCGGAGGACCTGGCTTTCGCCGAGAGTCGAATTCGTCCGTCGACGATCGCAGCCGAGGATCTGCTGCACGACATGGGTGCGATCTCGATGATCGGCAGCGATGCTCAGGCCATGGGCCGGATAGGTGAGGTCGTCCTGCGTACTTGGCAGACGGCGCACGTGATGAAATCTCGTCGCGGATTCCTGGCCGGCGACAACGGAGCCGACAACAACCGCGTCATGCGCTACGTCGCGAAATACACCATCTGCCCAGCCGTCGCACACGGCCTCGACGACGAGATCGGTTCGATCGAACCGGGCAAACTCGCCGACCTGGTGCTGTGGGATCCGGCCTTCTTCGGCGTCCGTCCACACATGGTCGTCAAGGGCGGCATGATCGCGTGGGCAGCCATGGGCGATGCGAACGCGTCCATCCCGACCCCGCAACCGGAACTACCTCGTCCGATGTTCGGGGCGTCACCCAAGGCTGCGGCCGCGACATCGTTGCATTTCGTTGCCCCGCAGGCGATCGAGGACGGACTGGCCGGGCGTCTGAACTGCGATCGCCGGCTCGTTCCGGTCAAGAACGTGCGCGGTGTCAGGAAGTCGGACATGGCACTGAACGACGCTCTACCCGATATCCGAGTGGATCCCGACACCTTCACCGTCCGCATCGACGGTGACGTGTGGACCGAGCAGCCGGCAACCGAACTGCCGATGGCGCAGCGATACTTCCTGTTCTGATGCCCGATGCCCGCCTCCAGGTGACGACGCTTCTCTCGCTTGCCGATTCACGCCTCCCCACCGGTGGCCACGTGCACTCGGGCGGCGTCGAGGAAGCGATCGCCTCGGGGTTCGTTCGAGACATCACGACGCTCGAAGCGTTTCTGCGACGCCGTATCCGAACCTCCGGAGCGACTACGGCGTCCATTGCCGCATCGCTGGTGCACGGGTCGTCGAGCACGGACCGGGCCGATGCCGAATCCGACGCACGAACCCCGTCCCCGGCCGCCAGATCTGCCTCCCGCGCTCAGGGTCGCGGACTGCTCCGGCTGGCCAAGTCCGCCTGGCCGCACCATGATTGGTCGTCGATCGGACGAAAGCCGCACCTCGCTGTTGCTGCAGGGCATGTCGGACTCGCGGCGGGTCTGTCGGTGGCGGACACGGCCGCGGTGCAGGTCTACATCACCATGACCGGGTCGGCGATCGCCGCGCAGCGTCTGCTCGCCCTCGACCCGGCCGAGGTAGCGGCGACCACCATCCGGTTGGGTGACTTCTGCGACGACGTGACCGCCGCGGTGTGCGACTGCCTGCCCGAGCTGATGGAGTTGTCGGATCCCTTGCTGGACATGTTCGCCGAAGCCCACGCCATCCGCGATCGGCCGTTGTTCGTATCCTGAACACGGATCCGTTTTTCCTCTAGTGACAAGGAGTTCGACATGCCCCCGCACCTGATCGACGGTGAGCCCCACGACCACGGTTTGGATCGCCCCAAGCGCGCACGGGCGGCAGGCGACGCGCTGCGAGTCGGAATCGGTGGGCCCGTCGGCTCCGGCAAGACGGCGTTGGTGGCCGCGTTGTGCCGCCAGCTGCGCGACGAGCTCTCACTCGGCGTGCTCACCAACGACATCTACACCACCGAGGATGCGGACTTCCTGCGTCGGCACGCGGTGTTGCCCGACGAGCGGATCACCGCAGTACAGACCGGTGGCTGCCCGCACACGGCAATTCGTGACGACATCACGGCCAACCTCGACGCCATCGACGATCTGATCGAGAACAACCCGCCCCTCGATCTGATTCTCGTGGAATCCGGTGGCGACAATCTGACGGCGACGTTCTCGTCCGGTCTGATCGACGTTCAGATATTCGTCGTCGACGTGGCCGGGGGAGACAAGGTGCCGCGCAAGGGCGGTCCCGGTGTGACGTTCTCCGACCTGCTGGTCGTCAACAAGACCGACCTCGCCCCGTACGTCGGAGCCGATCTCGGTGTCATGGAACGGGACGCGGCCCAGGTGCGCGAGGGGCGGCCGACTGCGCTCATCTCCCTCACCGACGATCCCGCGGCGACCACCGTGCTCGAGTGGGTGCGAGAGCAGCTGAAGGTGATCGCCGACGCCGACGCGCATGCCCACACGCACTGAGCGTCGATGCACACAGAGCTCTGCATCGACGCGAGCCGCAGCCGGAGCCCTCGGATCACCTCGGTGGGCGGACTCGCAGGCCGCCAGACGGGACCGGACACAGTTCACCTGATCGGTACGGCGGCAACTCCTCTCGGCGGTGACACCATCGTGGTGAGAATCTCGGTGGCGGCCGGGGCGCATCTGGAGGTGCGCAGTGTCGCAGCCTCGTTGGCGATGCCGGGTGGGCTGCACCGTCACTCGTCCGCGCAGTGGCACTTCGAGGTCGGTGCAGGCGCATCGCTGATCTTCGATCCCGAACCGATGGTCGTCGTCTCCGACGCCTCGCATTCGGTGATCAACACCGTTGTGCTGGAGAAGGATTCGACCTTACGGCTGCGTGAGCGTACCCAGATCGGCCGCTTCGAGGAAGCGTCGGGGCACTGGAGCAGTGCGATTCGATGCGATGTCGGGGGTAGCCCGCTGATACGCCATCGAGTGGAACTGGGCGCGGGATCGGTTGCGCACGACGCGTTGTCGGCCCCGCTGTCGATGTCCAGTACTCTGCGCTATCCCGATACCCGGGCGTCCGAGGTCGATCTGGCCGACGGCACCGTCCGGCTGGCGTTGGCCGGCGGCGGCTCGCTGAGTACCTCGGTGGGGCGTCGTCTGCTGCCCGTCGAACCGGGGATGTGAGACCGGCCGCTCGGACAACGAGCAACGCATCGGTCGACGGTATCCCGTCGGCCGATGCGTTGTGTCAGAGCTTGTTTCGGTCGATTCCCGGTTCGGGGTCGATCAGCCTGCCGCCTTCTCGCGTTCCTGCTCCGACTCGTCCGCGGCTGCCTCGACGGCCCCCGCACGCTCGAGGGAATTGAGTTGCTCGATGGCCAGTCGCGCGAACACCTGCTGCTCGGTCGACGCCATCTGCGCGCGGCCCTTGCCGAGGAACGTCACGAACCACGAGATGACGGTCGTGATGCGGCTGCGGTAGCCCACGAGGTAGTACAGGTGCAGAGCGAGCCACATGAGCCAGGCGATGAATCCGCCGAATTCGAGTTTGCCGACCTTGGCGACCGCGTTGAATCGCGACACCGTTGCCATCGAACCCTTGTCGAAGTACTTGAACGGGGCCCGCTGGGCGGGATCGTCCTGGCCCTTGACCGATGCCTTGATCAGCTTGGCAGCGTAGGTCGCGCCCTGAATGGCACCCTGCGCCATGCCCGGAACGTCCTTGACCGACATCAGGTCGCCGATCACGAACACGTTCGGGTGGCCCTTGACGGTGAGGTCCGGTTCCACCAGCACACGTCCGGCGCGGTCGGTCTCCGATCCCGACTGGTCGGCGAGCTGCTTGCCGAGCGGGCTGCCCTGCACGCCTGCGGACCAGACCTTGCACTGCGCCTCGATGCGACGCGTGGTGCCGTCCTTCTCCTTGACCGTCAGGCCGTCGTTGTCGACGTCGGTGACCATCGCGTTGAGCTGGATCTCGACGCCGAGCTTCTCGAGCCGTTCGGCGGCCTTGCGGCCGAGCTTCTCGCCCATCGGCGGCAGTACGGCGGGGGCGGCGTCGAGCAGGATGACGCGGGCGTCGCGGGGATCGATGTTGCGGAAGGCACCGTCGAGGGTGCGATCGGCGAGCTCGGCGATCTGCCCGGCGAGCTCGACGCCGGTGGGGCCCGCGCCGACGACCACGAAGGTCATGAGACGGTCCTTCTCCTCCTGATCGTCGGAGAGTTCGGCCTGCTCGAACGCACCGAGGATGCGTCCACGCAGCTCGAGTGCATCGTCGATGGTCTTCATGCCGGGTGCGAACTCGGCGAAGTGATCGTTGCCGAAGTAGGACTGCTGCGCGCCTGCTGCGACGATCAGGCTGTCGAACGGGGTGACGGTGATGCGTTCGAGAAGCTTGGACGTCACCGTCTTGGCCTCGAGATCGATGTTCAGCACGTCTCCGAGCAGCACCTCTGCGTTCTTCTGCTTGCGCAGAATGACGCGGGTGGTGGGAGCGATCTCGCCGACGGACAGGATGCCTGTCGCGACCTGATAGAGGAGAGGTTGGAAAAGGTGGTGTGTCGTCTTGGCGACGAGGGTGATGTCGACGTCGGCTTTCTTGAGGGCCTTGACGCCGAACAGACCTCCGAACCCGGAACCGATGACGACGACGCGGTGACGCTTCGATTCGAGCGGTTGGATGCTCATTACCTGCTCCCTAACGATTGCGGTGTGAGGTCAACGGTAGTCGCCATCCATCGCGACGTCTCGACAAGGTCGTCGTGTCCGTGATGGCAGTGCACACCTATCGGGCGGCTGCTGCGCGCTTCGCAAGTTCCACGGTCGCGGCCCGCAGTTCGGTGGCCGAGTCGATCGGAGTCGCATAACCGACCCGTGTGTACGCGATTCCGCGCGGAGTGAACACCTTCAGATCCAGTCCGTAGCGGTCCGCGGCCGTGCACTCGGCGGACGTGGCATCGGGAAGGCCGCCCAGTTCGCGGGCCATCGCAGTCAAGGACGACGAGTGGTCGGCGTTGAGGTGCTCTATCGCGTACCCCGAGGTCGGCGACACCGGATCGGGCGCAGCCTGGGAATACGCCTCGGCAGTTGCCGAATCCATTCGGCCGTATCCGCCGACCCACCGGACACGATGCACGCGCATGATCCACAGCGTGAAGTCGCTGTAGTCCAGGTAGTACTTCGCCGCCGGTACGCCGTCGAGGTGCGCTGCGCGGGCCGCGGCCAGTTCGTCCCCCTCGGGCCGCTCGACCACGCCTGCCAGCGTGATTCGGCCCGATGCCAGCGGATCGGTCTGCGATTGCGGTGCCACGATCGACAGGCTCATTCGTTGATCGCCTGCGAGGTTGCGTCCGTGCTCGGCCATGCGCGAGACACACAGAACCGGCGCGCCGTCGAGCAATCCGTAGGTGACGAACGAGGCCCAGGGATCACCGTCCGCGGTCAGGCTCGCGAGAGTTGCGGTGTTGGTGGACGCAGCGATCGTGCGCGCTTCTTCGGCCGCGGAGGGACGACGGTCGTCGACGACCGGGGCCAGGGGAGGGGGAACGGACGGGGCGTCACCGGGATCGCCGTGATCGAGTGCCATGCGCAGAAGCTTACGACGGCGACCTACAGGAGGTCTCCGGCATGAATCAGGGCGTCGGCGACGAGTGAGACGCCGAGCACGACGAAGACGACGCGCACCGTCGGAGGGCCGTACCGCATCAGGGCTCGGACGGTCGCAATGAACGCGCGCCTCGAGCGTCGACTCTTCCTCGACGCCAGAATCAGCACGAGGACGGGTGGCAGGAGCCCGATCAGGCAGTAGACGACCACGATGGCCGGCCACCACGGCGGACGCGGATCGTAGGTCGAGAGCATCGTCAGCCCCGCGAGGTACGGCACTGCCGTCGGGCCCTGCACCAGACCGATCGTCAGTCCGGTCAAGGCGACGACGGGGATGCTGGAGCCGGCTCGAGCCGCCCACTCCGGTGGGCGGCGCTCGGTGGTGCGCAGAGCACCGAGTGTGATCAGTACCAGCCCGACCGCGAGTTCTGTGCGATACCGGACCGTAGGAGTGATGGTGATGTCGAACAGATCGGTGAAGAAGTCGATGCCGAGAACGGTGAGGATGCCGAATGTGGTCGTCGCCGTGAACACGCCGCCGACGAAGGCCAGCCCGGCTCGGAACGGGGACCGGCGGGTGGTTCTCGCGTGCACTGCGATGGCTGCGGTCACGCCGATCAGCAACACGTCGAGCGAATCGAGTATCGCGAATCCGACGAGCGCGAGCAGCAAGGTCACCATGGAGGGTTCAGGGTATCGGTCGGGTGAAATCGACCTTCTCGGTGACGACGGCCTCGGCGGTCCGGCCGGGAGCGGTCTGGTTGTCCCAGTACAAGTTCGTGTGCGCGATGACCTGCGCCGGTGGCGGTGCGCCCCACTCGGTCAGATCCTCGGCGGTGTGGGCATCGCTCACCAGCGTCACGTCGTATCCGCGGACCAAGGCTCCGTGCAGCGTGGACCTGATGCAAAAATCCGTGTGCGCGCCGGCGATGACGACGTGCCCCACGCCGAACGAGGCGAGGTCGGCTTCGAGACCGGTGTCCTCGAAGGCATCGCCGTGCTTCTTGTGGACGATCGGATCGCCTGGATCGACAGGCAACTCGTCGAGGAGTTTCCACCCCTCCGTTCCGTAGGCCAGCTCCTTCTCGGAGGAGTGCTGCACCCAGATCACCGGGGTGCTCGTCTCTCGGGCTCGCGATACCAGGGTCACGATGTTGTCGACGACGGGCTGCCGGTCGTGGACGGCGACCATCACGTCGTTCTGCACGTCGACGATCACAAGTGCGGTGGCGTTCCGGTGGGCCAGGGTGGTCAAGAACTCAGCTCCCTACGTATGCGGCCAGGTGCCGGCCGGTCAGGGTCGAACCGTCTGCCACCAGCTCGGACGGTGTTCCCTCGAACACGACGAGGCCTCCGTCGTGGCCGGCACCCGGTCCGAGATCGATGATCCAGTCGGCGTGGGCCATGACGGCCTGATGATGCTCGATCACGATCACCGACTTGCCGGAGTCGACCAGCCGGTCGAGCAACCCGAGCAGCTTGTCGACATCGGCGAGATGCAGCCCGGTGGTGGGCTCGTCGAGCACGTAGATCCCGCCCTTGTCGGCCATGTGCGTCGCCAGCTTGAGGCGTTGGCGTTCGCCACCCGACAGTGTGGTCAACGGCTGGCCGATCTTGAGGTATCCGAGCCCGACGTCGTTCAAGCGCTGCAGAATCTTGTGCGCCGGGAGCAGTTTGGCCGCGCCGTCGGCGAAGAACTCCTCGGCCTCGGCGACCGACATCGACAGCACCTCGTCGATGTTGCGTCCGCCGAAGTGGTACTCGAGTACCGATGCTTGGAATCGCTTGCCCTCGCACTCCTCGCACACCGTGGCGACGCCGGCCATCATCGCGAGGTCGCTGTAAATGACGCCCGCGCCGTTGCACGTCGGGCACGCGCCTTCGGAGTTCGAGCTGAACAGCGCGGGTTTGACGGCGTTCTCCTTGGCGAACGCCTTGCGGATCGGTTCGAGCAAGCCCGTGTACGTCGCGGGGTTGCTTCGCCGCGATCCACGTATCGCCCCCTGATCGACCGAGACCACATCGTCTGTCCCCGAGAGCGATCCGTGAATGAGCGAACTCTTGCCCGAGCCTGCGACGCCGGTGACGACGACCAGCACACCGAGTGGAACGTCGACGTCCACTTCGCGGAGATTGTGGGAGTCCGCGCCGCGAATTTCGAGCACCTCGGAGAATTCGCGTACGGATTTCTTCAGCGCTGCCCGATCGTCGAAATGCCGACCGGTGACGGTGTCGCTCCGCCGTAAACCGTCGACGGTGCCCTCGAAACAGACGTGCCCGCCTGCGCTTCCCGCACCGGGACCCAGATCGACGACGTGGTCTGCGATGGAGATCGTCTCGGGCTTGTGCTCCACTACCAGCACGGTGTTTCCCTTGTCCCGCAGCTGAAGCAGCAGATTGTTCATTCGCTCGATGTCGTGGGGATGCAGGCCGGTGGTGGGCTCGTCGAACACGTACGTCACGTCGGTCAACGACGATCCCAGGTGACGAATCATCTTGGTGCGCTGAGCCTCTCCACCGGACAGTGTTCCCGAGGGACGATCGAGGCTCAGGTAACCGAGCCCGATCTCGACGAACGAGTCGAGGGTCTCACCGAGTGTGGTCAGCAGTGGTGCCACCGACGGCTCCTTCAGGCCGCCGACCCACTTCGCCAGGTCGCTGATCTGCATGGAACATGCGTCGGCGATGTTGATGCCCTCGATCTTCGACGACCGAGCGCCCTCGTTGAGTCGGGTGCCGTTGCAGTCGGGACATGTCGTGAAGGTGATCGCGCGTTCGACGAATGCGCGGATATGCGGCTGCATTGCGTCGACGTCCTTGGACAGGAACGATTTCTGGATCTGAGGCACGAGACCCGAGTAGGTCAGATTGATGCCCTCGACCTTGATCTTCGTCGGCTCGCGATAGAGCAGATCGTCGAGTTCCTTCTTCGTGTATTTCGAGATGGGCTTGTCCGGGTCGAAATACCCACAGCCGCGGAAAATGCGCCCGTACCAGCCTTCCATGCTGTAACCGGGGATCGTGATCGCACTCTCGTTCAATGACTTGTTCGCGTCGTAGAGCGCGGTGAGGTCGAAGTCGCTGACGGCGCCTCTGCCCTCGCAGCGCGGGCACATGCCACCGGTCACGGAAAAGGACTTCTTCTCGGTGGTCTGTCTGCCGCCCTTGTCCACTTTGTACGCGCCTGCACCGGACACCGATGCGACGTTGAACGAAAAAGCCTGTGCGGAGCCGATGTACGGCTTTCCGATTCGGCTGAACAGGATCCGGAGCATGGCGTTGGCGTCGGTCGCAGTGCCGACGGTGGAATGGGGATTGGCGCCCATGCGCTGTTGATCGACGATGATGGCCGTGGTGAGTCCGTCCATGACGTCGACATCCGGTCGGCCCAGCGTGGGCATGAATCCTTGAACGAAGGCACTGTAGGTCTCGTTGATCATGCGCTGTGATTCGGCCGCAATCGTACTGAAGACCAGCGAGCTCTTGCCAGAGCCGGAGACGCCGGTGAACACGGTCAGTCGGCGCTTGGGTAATTCGACATCGATGTCCTGAAGATTGTTCTGCCGCGCCCCCTGCACACGAATCAAATCGTGACTGTCGGCAGCATGCGGTGCCGAGCCCTGCGTGACCTTCTTCGTCGCCATGAGCAGTCAGGCTAGTCGTACCGGAACGTGCCTGCTTCTCGATTCCTGATCGATTCCGGTGGCCGAGAGGGCAGCGTCGAGTCGTCTCAGATCGGCCGCGGAGGACTCCAAAAGTGGTCGTCGCACGGTCGCGTCGGAGATGACGCCGATCCTGGCGAGTGCGGCCTTGGCCATGACGGCTCCCTGCGTCGTGCGCATGACGGCGTCGGTCAACGGCAGGAGTGATCGCTGTACTGCGTTCGCCCGGAGCAGGTCGCCCGCGCGGACCGCATCGATCAGCTCGGCGTAGCGGTCTGCCACCACATTGCCGGTGACGCTGACCAGTCCTGTTGCACCGGAGGCTAGGTAGGGGAGCGCGAGTTCGTCGATTCCGCAGTAGTAGGCGAGGTTCGTCGAGGACATGACGGTCATGGCCTCGTACAGGTCACCCTTCGCGTCCTTGACGGCACCGATGAGAGGGTGACGAGAGAGTGCCTCGAGCGTCGACGCCTCGATGGCCACACCTGTGCGCGCCGGGACGTCGTAGACCATGACGGGCAGCCCACCTGCCTCGGCGATGGCGACGATGTGCTCTGCGATGCCGGTCTGGGTGGGGCGCGAGTAGTACGGAGCGGTGATCAACAGTGCGTCGGCACCGGCTGCCGCTGCGGACCGAGCCATCTCGATCCCCGTCGAGGTGTCGTTGGTGCCTACTCCCGCGATCACTCGAAGAGCGTGATCCGAGTGGCTGTGAGCCCGAGCGATCAGCTGCGAGATCTCGTGGCGCGTCAGGGTAGGTGCTTCACCGGTCGTTCCGGCGACGACGACGCCATCACACCGTGTTGTTGACAGATGCGCGAGAAGGGCATCGACGCCCCCTCGGTCGAGCGATCCATCGGGGTGCATGGGGGTCGCCATGGCGACGACGTTCGTGCCGAAGCTCGTCGAGGCCGGCGACGCAGTGGTGATCATGGTCCGAGTGTGAACCGCCCAATAGATGAGGTCCAGCGATGCATTTTCCGTAATACTGCGTATTTTTGCTTCATGATCGATGTCAGTGCTCTGCACGCCCTGCGGGCCGTCGCAGCCCTGGGCACTCTTGCGCGGGCGGCCGACGAGCTCGGCTACACCTCTTCGGCGATCTCCCAGCAGATCAAACGACTCGAACGGCAGATCGGTACCCCGGTGCTGGCGCAGGCCGGTCGGGGAGTCGTGCTCACCCCCGCAGGTCGGGCGGTGGTCGAGTCCGCGGGGGAGGTGTTCGACGCTCTCGAACGGTGCGTCGAGGCGGCTCGATCCGCAGACGAGGGCGTACCACGTGGGGTAGTTCGGCTGGTCGGATTCTCGACCGCGGTGCGCGGCTTGCTGGCGCCCGCGCTCGTCGAGCTGAATCGACGGTATCCGGATCTGACCGTGCACATCAGCGAGGAGGATCCGGATCGTGCACTGCACAGCGTGTATTCCGGTACCGCAGACCTGGCGTTGGTGCACGACGCAGACGGGGTATGGGCGCCCGCTCCTCCCTCGGTCGTTCGGCAACCGATTCACACGGACTTCGGCGACGTGATCATGAAGCGAACTCACCCCCTCGCTCGACGGAAGACCGCGTTGACCCATGCCGACCTCGCTCGGTACCCGTGGGTGACGAGCCCGGCCGGGACGGTATGTCACCAGTGGTTTCGTCGGCTGTTCGCCGAGACGTCCGCCGAGGTCGACGTTCGCCATCTCGTCGACGACTTCTCCACGCAACTCGCGCTGGTCGAAGCCGACGATGTTCTCGCTCTGGTACCCCGCCTCGCGCGTCCGCTGCTCGGAGCCGGTCTCGTCGCGGTGCCGCTCGAGCACGCTCCCGCTCGTGAGGTGCAGGCTGCGTGGCGGCGCAGCGCCGACGCCAGCCCGGCCATTCATGCCGTGCTGGACGTCCTCGATTCGGCCTCGCGCTGAGTGGTCAGCAGCACCAGCCGTCCGGTCGCGCGTGTCATCGCCACGTACGTGTCGACGGCACCCTCGACTCCTGTCCCGAAGGAATCCGGGTCGATCAGAACGACCAGATCGAATTCGAGTCCCTTCGACAACTGCGGAGTCAGGGATCGGATTCGCTCCGACTCCGGAAATGCAGGATTGCCTATGACGCACGCGATTCCGGAGGGATTCGAGTCCAGCCATCGGTCGAGAATCGATGCCAGATCTGCCGTGTCTGCGTATTCGACGGGCACACCGGTGCTGCGGATGGAGACCGGAACATTGGCGTCCGGCAGCGCCGCGCGAATCACCGGCTCGGCCGCGGCCATGACTTCCCGCGGGGTGCGGTAATTGACACCGAGAGTGGCGATCCTCACCCGGTCGAGTCCGACCCGTCCGAGCCGTTCGACCCAGGACTCGGCGAACCCCTGCCGCGCTTGCGCCCGGTCTCCGACGATGGTGATGCTGCCCGACGGGCATCGTCGCAGGACCATCTGCCACTGCGCGTCGGTCAACTCCTGCGCCTCGTCGACGACGATGTGTGCGAACGGCCCCGCCGAGGGATCCGTCGGGATCTCCTCGAAGCCCGCCGAATCGACGAGTGCATCGCGAATTCCGTCCTGCCGCAACTGTGCAGCCATCATCTCGTCGTCGTCCGCGGCCATGAGTTCGTCGACCACGCGGTCCATTCGCGCACGCTCCGCAGCCGCGGCCAACTCGCGACGTCGAGTGCGGCGTGAATGCTCGGGATCTCCGAGCCGCATTCGTGCGGCGTCGAGCAGCGGCAGATCGGACACCGTCCAGCGCGTCGGATCGGGTCGCTGGAGTGAACGAATCTCCTCGGGGCCGAGCCAGGGTGCGCACCTACGGAGATACGCCGGAACGCTCCACAGATCTGCGACGAGGTCGGCAGCGTCGATGATCGTCCAGGATCGTTCGAGCTCCGTGCGCAGAGGCTCGTTGTTCTGCAACGACTTCCGTATCTCGGTTGGGTCCTCGTCACCGTCGTAGCGGTCGGCCAGAATCGTCAGTAGCAGGTCCCAGACCTGTTCGCGAGCCTCGTTGTGCGCAGTGCCGGGATCGGGTGCCTCGAACGCCTCGGCCCAGTCGTCCGGCGTCAGCCTCAGGTCGGCCCACTCCGTCTCCACGATCATGTTCCGAGTCGGCGGTTGCTCGTAGAACGCGACGGCCGCCTCTATCGCCACGCTCATGTCGGCGGATGCCTTCAGTTGCGCCACAGCAGGATTCGGCTCTTCGACCACGTCCGTGCCTTCGGCGACGAGATCCCGGAGCGTGCAGGTCCGCACACCGTCCTCACCCAGACTCGGAAGGACGTCGGAGACGTAGGCGAGGTACGGCTCGTGTGGGCCGACGAACAGCACGCCGCCGCGGCTGTGTCCCAGACGCGACTGCGTGTACAGCAGATACGCGGTGCGATGCAGTGCCACCACGGTCTTCCCGGTTCCCGGGCCACCGTCGACGACCAGCGCGCCCCGGGCGTCCGCTCGAACGATGGCGTCCTGATCTGCTCGAACGGTGCCCAGCACGTCACGCATCCGCGGTGAACGTGCCGTACCCAGACTGGCGATGAAGGCAGACTGATCGTCGAGGGCAGCGTCGGTGATCGGTCCGGTCAGGTCGAACACCTCGTCCCAATAGTCGGTGATGGTGGCGTTCGTCCACCGATATCGTCGACGACTCCGCAGCCCCATGGGATTGGCGTGAGTGGCACCGAAGAAGGGTTCGGCCGCGGGGGAGCGCCAGTCGACGAGGAGTTGTTCACCCGATGTCCCCAACAATCCGAGTCGTCCGATGTACACCGGCTCGTCCGTATCGGAGGCCACGACTCGACCCAGGCACAGATCCACCCCGTACCGACGAAGTGAACGGAGACGTCCGCCCAACCTATGAATCTCGAAGTCCCGCTCCATCACCTCTCGGCCCATTCGGCCCGACGACTTCTGCGCGGCCGCGAGCTGCGCCGCGGTATCGGATCGAGACTTCTCGATGCTCGAGCGGATCGCGGAGAAGTGTCGCTCGTCGTGGCCGATCAGCGCTGGATCACGTTTGCGTGCGAGGCTGTCGGGTAGGGCGAAAATGCTTGGGTGCACATGCTTCACAGGACTCCGATCGAATGGTTCTCGGTTGCAGCGAGCCATTCTGAGCCCTGCACGGGGTCTTGCCGCAAGCCCCGGGGTGCGCTATATGTTGAAAGTGGAAAGACGTGATCGTCGCTTTCCGATTCCTCCGCGATTCATCCGGCACCGAGAAGCAGATCGGCGATGGCACCGGCACCGACCGGCCGGCCCAAGAGGTATCCCTGCGCGAAGTCGCAGCCGGTAGCGGCCAGTGCCTCCAGTTGCTCCTCGGTCTCGACGCCCTCGCCGACGACGGTGACGTCGAATGCGCGTGCCAGTGCCACGATGGCCGAGACGATCGCGCGAGCCCTGGGAGCGGGCAGCCGAGCTATGTACGACTTGTCGATCTTGAAGCACTCGAACATGGGGTAGCGGTCGAGATACGACATGGAGCTGTGGCCTTTACCCATGTCGTCCAGCAGCAGAGCCACACCCATCGCGTGCAGGGCAGCGACGTTGTCGGCGACGCGTTCGGTGTCCGCGACCCACACGGTTTCGGTCACTTCGAGTCCGAGAGCGAAGGCAGGCAGTCCTGTCTCTGCGAGTATGGAAGCGACCTCGGCGGGAAAGTCGGGATCGCGGAGTTGCAGCGCGCTGACGTTGACGCGAACCACGATGTCGGAGAACGTCCGCCACCGCGCCGCGGCCGCGCATGCGGTACGCAGCGCCCATGCGCCCAATGGTGTTGCAAGACCTGTTCTTTCGGCGACGCCGACGAACTCGCTCGGTTCGATGGGGCCGAGCTCATGGTGATTCCAGCGGGCGAGTGCCTCCACCGCGACGATGTTCCGCGACGCGATGTCCACCAATGGTTGGTACGCGAGAGTGAGCTCGTCGGCGCGCAGCGCCGCTCGCAGATCTATCGACAGTGACCTGATGCGATCCGCGTCGTAGAGATCGGTGGGATCGAAAACGGCATGCCCGCCGGTCCCACTGTCCTTCGCGCGGTACATGGCCAAGTCGGCGCGGTGGATCAGCTCGTGCCGAGTCGAATTCGGTTCGGACACAGCGATACCGATGCTGGCGCTCAAGGGGATGGGCACGTCCTCGGCCGAGAAGGGAACCGCGATGGAACTCGTGATGTGTCGCGCCAATTCCTCCGCATGAGCCACGCTGTCCACACCCTCGCAGACGATCAGGAATTCGTCGCCGCCCAGGCGCGCGATGGTGTCGGCGTCTCGGATCGCCGAGGCGAGCCGTTCGACGAACTTGACCAGCGCCCTGTCTCCGGCGTCGTGTCCCAAGCTGTCGTTGATGATCTTGAAGTCGTCGATGTCGAGCAGCAGAAGAGCCACGGTGCCGGACTGTTGTCTCGCGCGGTTCAGTGCCGAATCGATGACCTCGTATGCGAGGGTGCGGTTGGGTAGACCGGTCAGGGCATCGTGCGTACTGCGTCGTCGCAGTTGAAGTTCGAGGTCGATGCGTCGTATCGCCGCGGATACGATGCCGGCCACCGAACTGAGGAACGACACCTCTTCGTCGCGGTAGAGACGGGCCTCGACGCTGTGAATGGAGAGAACTCCCCACGCTTTTCCGGCCGCGGTGAAGATGGGAACTCCGACGCCGCTGCGCAGGCCGAGCGAGATCATCGTGTCGGTCCGGAATCGATTCTCGGTGTGACAATCGTTGCACACGACAGGCTCCGAGAGGGTCAGGGCGAGTCCCACCAACGAACCGTCTCCGGAGGGAATGTCCTGACGCATACCGAGTACACCGCTGGCCGCGTCCATGGTCAAGTACGGGTCGGTCGGGTGCTCGAGGTGGGCGATGGCGGAGTTTCCCACGCCGATCAGGGTGGCTGCGGTGGCGGTTGCTGCGGTGAGCAAACTGGGTAGCTCGGCGATGACGGCGAATCGGCTCAGATCGGCCAGAGCCTTCTGCTCCTGAGCATGACGACCGGCGACCACTGCGTCGGCCGCGATCCTGGCATTGCGCTGCTCCACCGTATGTCGGTGCCGAATGGTGGATGCCACCACGTCGGCGCCGCCGTCGTCACGAGGGATCACATAGGACGACACCACCACCGGCATGCCGGTCCCGGTCACGTGATGGCGCAGCTCGCAGTACCCCTCCCATTTGCCTTCGGAGAGCAGCCCGGCGGCGATGTCGTCGGTGAGGTCGACTCCGTCGGAGGTGAGCAGTTCCAAGGCCGAGAGTTGGCCGATATCGGCCACGTCATCGAGTCCGATCAGGGTTGATCCTGCGGGATTGATGTACAGAATTCTCCCCGTGAAGTCGGACAGCGCAACGAAGTCCGGAGAACGTTCCAGGAAGGATCGAAGACTCACCGGATCGTCCGGGAGATCGAACATCGGCCCTCCGATCCGTTTCGCTCGGGATACGAGCGCATCGCACCCATGTTATTCGTGGTTCACGTTCCAAGGGTACGAACACGGCGTAGACCTGTGTGGGCGGGGCGGACGGATTCGCTCGTCGCCGCTCGTCGGTCTGTCCACCATGGGCGTCGAGGGGACGTTCATCGACGAAGATCGCCACGTCGCCCACCATCGTGACCTCGACCCGCTCGAGTCTGTCGGACGGCGGAACGGTCACCACACCACCGTCCTGTACTCGACACGAACGCGACCGAAGAATCGATGACGTCCCCGGAGAGGAACGCAGCTGATCGTGACAACGATCTCGCAGTCGCCCCACACGGTCGGTGGCCGAGCGGGCTCACGGTGTCGATCACCTGGGTGGACGGCGACGTCGAACTGACGGTGCGCTTGGCGCTGTCGAGTGTCATGACGCCCGAGAATTCGTGAGCGTTGCAGGGGGCGAGACTGCAGTCCAAACTGGGACCCATCATGACGAACTACGATCTGCGCGCGAATCCACGAAAACTGCGGCCGCGTCCTGCGGTCCCGCGCGAGGCGGCGATCGAACTGACGTCCAGCGGGGTGCCTGTTTCGGAGCGTGACTTCTTCATCGAGGAATTCCGCGGGGTCACGATCGTGATTGCCCTTCCCGTGTTGAGTGTCGCTGCGCTCGAGGCAGTGAAACGAACGGTCGGGGAGTTCGGTCCTGGTGATACGCGATTCATTTTCGTCGTGCCAGCCGACCACGTTCCGGAAGTAGCCGCTGCAGTCGGTGGTGTGGCCATGGCGAGTGGGACTGTCTGGAACGACGAGTCCGTCGCCCGTCTGTGGCTCGCTATCGCAGACTCGGAATGCGTCGTGATCGGGGCGGAGGCAACCGCGGTCGCGCGCACCGCAGGCACCGTGTCTGCGAGCGTGCGGGCTTCGAAGATGGTTCTGACCGACCCGGGAGGAGGTTGGGGCGATCCTCCTCGCAGCTTCGCCGACATCGACCTGCACCGCGAGCGACTGGTCGCTCATCTGGCCGAACGTGGTCTCGACGACTTTCCGTCTGCGGCCGAGGCGGCACTTGCCGGCGGTGCATACAGCGTAAACCTCTGCCGCGGCGAGGATCTCGAGTTCGAGCTGTTCACATTCGACGGCCGGGGGACCGTCCTCACCCAGGGGCGCTACCTTCACTTGGCGTCCTTGCAGGTCGACGATTTCCCTGCAATCGAGGCGTTGGTCGCACAGGGAGTGCGAGAAGGAGTTCTCAAGCAGCGCAGTCGGATAGAGATTGCCAGGATGGCGGTCGGAGGACTCGGCGCGCGGGTACTGCGTACCGGGCACCTCGCCGGTATCGTCGGGCTGGAGATAGACCGTTACGCAGGAACGGGATTCGCTGAAGTGTCGGGTCTGATCACAGTCGCCGAGTTCTCCGGACTGGGAGCGGGTGGCCTGCTGATGGACGGACTGTTGGAGGTCTGCCGCACGAGGGGCATCGAAAACCTTTTTGCGGTCACCGTCAGCAGTGAAGCCGCGGAGTTCTTCGTCAAACGCAATTTCGTCGAAGTCGGGCACCGGGATGTCCCTGCGGCGAAATGGGATGACTACGACGCCCATCGACTCGAGGCTGCGCGGTGTTTTCTTCGATCCGTCTAGACGGATCCCTATGAACAGTCACGGGGCAGCGCCTGCACGCGGTCCGGTTGCGACTACTTGACATAATGTTGATTATCGGCAAAAAGATGGCCCAGCTCGGAAGCTGACTGGCCGGTCGGCACGGCGGTCCGGTTCGTGTGAGTCGAAATGTACGGGTGTGTCAGCGTCGACTCTTCCACCGGCGTGCGCGCAGTTTTCGAGCGTCGAGCCGGCCATCCGCCGTTGGCCGGCTCGGCTCTTCGCTGTGATTGGATGACGTGCGCGTATCTCACCTGATCCAGGCCACCTCTCGGGCCGCTCCTGGGTCGGCCCCGTTTCACTACAACGAAACGTCACAGTGACGTTTTGCGGTGATGCGGCGGGAGCTGCAATCTTCTCGGTGCGACGGTGATCATGTCGAAAACGGTCATTTCGATCGGTATCGGTCGATTCAGTGGTCGAAGCGCACGTTTCTGCTACTGTCCGTGAAATTGCTCGGTGCAGATACCAGCCGAAGGTCACCCGATGTTCGCCGTTCGTCCGTTCATCTCGGCCTCGGGTCGACGTGTGTCGTCGCAACAGCGCGCGGACGGTTCGGTGGCGGGGCTGTTGGATCTGGACGCGACTCGAACTCGCGTCATTCGATTACTCGTCGGCTCGGGGACGTTGTCGATCGGTCTCATCGGTTTACTGAGCGCACCGTCCGAGGAATACAGCGGTTGGCGAGTACATGCGGTGGTAGCAATCAGCCTGATCGCGTTTCCGGTCGCGTTGCGTTGGTTCTTCGGTCGATGGCCGGGACCGCGTCTGCTGACTGCATTCATCGTGTATTCGGATGTATCGATCGCCGCCGGTCTGTTGTTGAAGGACACGACAATGACTGCGATCGGCGGCACGGTACTTTTCGCCGTCATCACCACTCTGGCTGTGGTGGCGGTGCCGCTACTCCCCTGTCTCGTGCACATCGTTTTCGCCACCGGCGTCCTTGCGGTGGTGGCCGTACTCACCGTGCACGCGGACGTCGCCAGCGGCTGGGTCGTTGCCGCACACAGTTCGACCATGCTGTTGATGTTCGCGTCTCCGCTCATTCTGATGGTGTACGTGAGCGAGCTCAGATCTCGGGCGCGGGAGTCGCTGGTGGACCCGCTGACCGGCCTGCACAACCGTCGCGGGCTGTTCGCTGCAGTAGCTGCTACCGCGATGACGACGCCGGATGTGGAACCGAAGGTGATATGCGCCGTCGCCGCCGATGTCGACGGGATGAAGGGTGTCAACGACAGCTACGGACATCACACCGGCGACGCGGTTCTCGTCGATGTGGCCCAGCACATGCGAGCGCTGGCGGCCAACCGCTGGATCGTCGCACGACTGGGCGGTGACGAGTTCGCGTGCATCGCCGTCGGGCGACCTGCCGACCTCGCCGACCGAACTGCAGAGCTCGTGGAGCGCCTCGGACGGGCCCGGATGTTGTCCGGACTCACCGTCAGTGTCGGGTCGGCAGTGGTACCCGTCGACGCGGACAGTGATGTGCGGCAGTCCGCACACGACGTACTCCGCATCGCGGACTCGGAGATGTATCGAGCGAAACGCAGTCGCTGGCCGGCGTGAGAGCAGACACCGAGCGAATTTGTCGTCACCGCAACGTCATCGAGTTTTCAGATACCACCGTGGGAGTGCCACCCACAACGTGAGGAGAAGGGTCAGAGCGACCAGTGCCGCTACGATGCCGACGAGCGGACCGACCACGAAGTCGAACGTGAGAGCCACTACTCCCACCAGTGCGATGCCGAGCATGAACAGGCCTGCGATCGCGAGTCGGTTGCCGACCCGTACGAGTACATCGATTTCTTTGTGACGGAACAGAATTCGGTGCATTCCCACCGGCGCAATCAGCAGGATGGTTGCAACGATCGACGCACTGACGGTGATCAGATACACCGCTCGGCCGAATGCGGACACGTCGTCGAACCGTTGTTGGAACGGCAGGGTCAGGAGAAATCCGGTCAACAGCTGAACCCCGGTCTGTTCGACGCGCAGTTCCTGAAGTAACCCGAGCCAGTTCCTGTCGAGCTGCTGAGTCGGCGTCTCTCCCCTGGCTCGTGCATTCCACTCGGCATTGGGAGGTATCGACCGATCGGTCACGGGCTCTCCTTGTGTGTTGCCGGTTCGGTCACCGGTCGGGTGACGCCGTCGACGGCGGGTGTACCACGATCGTCGGCGAGAGCGTCGTTGCCCTGGACCGGGGACGCATGGCCAACCTGGTCCGCCAGCTCCAAGCCCGCTCCCGCGTAGACGTTGAAGGCGATGTCGACACCGTGATCCCTGGCCCACTGCACTTCGTCGTCGTAGCGCGCGACAGCAGCGACCGTGCCACTGAACCCGGATTCGCGCAGACAGGCGAGGGCAGTGACGTTGGCGCCGTGACGCGGCATCGCCAGCACCGCGATTCGAACCGACTCGGAGTGGCGTAGTTGGTTCCAGAAGTCCAGGTCGGTCGCGTCGCCTTCGATCACTCGCAGGCCCTGGTCGGCGAGTCGGCGAATGCGTGGCCCGTCGTAGTCGACACCCACCACACCGAGGCGGTAGTGGTTCGTCAGCCGCTGATACGCCGCGAACCCGACACGCCCCATTCCGATCACGACGACCTCGGCATCGCCGGCGTCACCGGAACGTTCCTCCGGATGCAGACTGTTCTCGTCCTGCTCGGGCAAACGAGTTGCAATCTTCTCGACCATCAGGTGCCCTCGTCCGTTGACCAGCGCCGACGCCACGAAGCTCAGGGCCACGGCTATCGACATCTCGACCAGCCATGCCGGTGCCAGCAGGCCGGTCGTCACTCCGACCGAGACGACGATCAATCCGAATTCCGAATAGTTCATCAGGCTCAACCCGGCAAGGAGAGCTGTTCGATATCGCAACTTCATCAGGGCGAACAGCGCGAGATACAGCACGGACTTGAGCGGCAACAGAAACACCATGAGCAGTGCGACGCCGAGACTGGGCAGGTCGGGTAGACCGGACAGACCGATCGAGACGAAAAAGCCGACCAGCAGCAGTTCCTTGATGTGGAACAACGATCGAGACAGCTCGGACGATGCCGGATGCGACGCCAGCAGCACACCGATGATCAGTGCACCCAGGTCTCCTTTGAGACCCAGTGCGGAGAACAGCGCGTAACCGGGCACCAGCGCCATCACGATGCCGAAGAGGGATTGCATCTCACCGTGACCCAGTCCGCTCCATACTCGTCGGAGGATGCGAGTGACGGGCCACAGCAGCACCAGCATCAGCGCCCAGGGACTGGGCAGCGTGCCGCTGGTGACGGTCAGGAACACCACGGCGACGATGTCCTGCATCACCAGGACACCGATCGCCACCCGTCCGTAGAGGGCGTGTGACTCCCCTCGCTCCTCGAGAACCTTGACCACGAAGACGGTGCTCGAGAACGACATGGCGAAGGCGAGCAATGCGATCGTCGTCAGGCTCTGCCCGGACAGCATGGCCAACCCCGCCACGGCAGCCAGCCACAGAACGGTGGTACCGACCACGACGCTGATCACCAGATGCACCGAGGTGGTCAGCCACACTTCCCGGCGCAGCAGAATACGAACGTCGAGCTTGAGACCGATGGCGAACAACAGCAGCGTCACACCCAGATCAGCGAGCAGCTCGAGCTGGGGCACCTCACCGACGTCGAGTGCATTGATGACGAAACCGGCAGCCAGAAATCCGACCAGTGGAGGCAGCCGTACCACCATGGCAAGTCCACCCAAACCGAAGGCGATGACGAGGTAGATCGCGGCAACTGTCATGCACGGTCCCTTTGCTGGTGGGCTGCAACCGGATCTCCAACGGATCGTTCGACATCGGCACATGCCGTCGGAGTGTCCTCAGTATCCCGGCAAGACCGCAATTTCACAGCGCACGAGGCTCGACGGGAACGGCGGTCGACGAAGCGGATCGCTTCGTCGACCGCCGTTCCTACGTGACGCTTCGGCTGGGAACTTTCAGAGCTCGAACTCGGCCGGATCGATTCCGACCGCGAAGCACGCGTTGCGCACTGCGGCCTTCTCGTGATCGTCGAAATGGCCGTCTGCGCCGCCGATGATGATGCCGATCTGGATGACGGCTCGTGCTTGGTCGGGCTTCGATTTCAGTTTGCCGATCGTGGCTGTTGCCTCGACCTTCCCGAAATCGAAATCTCCTTGCAGCTTGTCGCAGTACCAGTCGAATTTCTGCCGAAGTTCGTCGGGCTCGAACACTCGCAGTGCCTCGTTACCGGCGATGAGAGAGGCCGTCTTCTGGCGCTCGGCAGGATCGATGGTGCCGTCGGCCGCCGCGATCAGGGCGCACATGGCCATGCTGCCGTTGGCGAATTCCTTGTTTTTGAACTGGCTGGTCTTCGTCTGCAGCTGGCCGTTCAATTCCTGTGCCTTGGACTTGAGTTGATCCCAGAACGCCATGGAGCTCCTCACTAGGTGGTACTCGCCCGCACAGTCGCGCGGGCTTCGACCATTGTCCACGTAGTCGGTGAACTGGAGAGGAACTCCAGCTCAGCGCAGCCGTTCTGCATCGTGCGCCTTGGCCAACAGTTCGACGCACAGTCGGTGCAATTCGGCGGCGTCGGCACCCTCCGTCACCGCAGTGCTGACGTCCTCGGCAGCACACCGAACTTCGAACGCTCTGTCGGCCGCCGCCGATACCTCCTCGGCGGTCAACACGACAGCGTCGTCGGGAATCGACGTCCCTTTGGTCGCGCTGCGTTGCTCGTAGGCGCGTTGACGGCACGATTGACGGCAGTACCGCCGCTTCCGGCCGGTTCCGGAATCGGCGACCGGGCGTCCGCACCAGGTGCATGTCTGGTCGCGGCGGGTTCTGACGGACATGGTCGTTCAGCCTACTGCGGCCGCGAGGTAAGATCGCCCGATAAGCTGCGCCGATCGGACCGCGCCTGGACCCATCGGCTCGGGAACGAACCGACGTGCGGCGACGTTGTAGATCAGTGGGTAGACGGTGTAGTTCGAAGTCGACGAATGGCTTCGGCGCACGTACCTACTATCGATGGAGAGGACTTCACCATGGCAGATCGTGTACTTCGAGGTAGTCGGCTGGGAGCGGTCAGTTACGAGACCGACCGTGATCACGACCTGGCACCCCGCCGCGTTGCGCGCTACCGGTGCGACAACGGCGAAGAGTTCGACGTACCGTTCGCCGACGATGCCGAGATTCCCGGAACCTGGGCATGCCGCAACGGCCTGGAAGGGTCGCTGATCGAAGGCACCGCGCCGGAGGCCAAGAAGGTCAAGCCTCCCCGCACCCACTGGGACATGTTGCTCGAGCGTCGCTCGGTCGACGAGCTCGAAGAACTCCTCAAGGAACGCTTGGACCTGCTGAAGGTGAAGCGCCGCGGCGCATGACCGTCGCCGCTCACTGCACCGCCTGATTGGAAACAATCCGGCGGTGCAGTTTTTTTTGTGCTATTCGAACCTGCTGAATGTTTCGATGTGCTTTGTCGCATTAATTGTCCACCGAACGAGGATTCCAATACGATCGACTGGCGGTGTCAGAGTCCGAGGTGACATCATCGAGTATCGGTTGTCACACAAGTGGACGATTCGTGAACGGTTGCCGTAACAGTTATCGGACAATATCGATAAACAGCAGGCACCGGAGTCGAATAAACCAGGGGGCATCAACACGTGAGCCAGGATTCTGATCAGCGCTCGACCGACGCCTTGCGTACGGCGGCCTCCGATGCGAAATCGGAAGGTCATCGCGCAGTCGGCGAGCAGAAGCTTGCGGAGTTGAGGCGCGAGTTGGACGGAATCGACGAGGTTCTGCGCGCTGCAATTCGAGACCGCATCGATGTGTGTGTACGAGTTGCACACGTAAAACGTGAACATGACATTCCGATGATGCAACCAGGCCGCGTCGGACTGGTGACCGAACGAGCACGAGAATTCGCGTCGGCCAATGGACTGTCTCCCGATTTTCTCGAAGATCTGTATCGATCGATGATTGCAGAGGCATGTCGCGTCGAGGATTCGATCATCGATTCTCCGACGCCCGGGCCCGGCCTCGACAGTGAACGGTAGAAGCACTCCGATGACGATCCATACGCTCCTGGTGGACAATTACGATTCGTTCACCTACAACCTGTACAGCCTTCTGACCGAGGTGAACGGTCGACCGCCCACTGTGGTCAAGAACGACGTCGAGTGGACGTCGCTGAATTTCGACGCCTACGACAACGTCGTGATCTCGCCCGGTCCCGGGCGTCCGGATGTGGAGCAGGACTTCGGGATCAGTGCCCGCGTGATACTCGAGTCGGGTCTACCGATACTCGGCGTGTGCCTCGGGCATCAGGGTCTGTGTCATCTGTTCGGTGGCAGTGTGGATCTCGCGCCCGCGCCGATGCACGGCAGGATCACCGACATCACCCATACGGGTGTGGATCTGTTCGAGGGGATTCCGTCGCCGTACTCCGTGGTGCGATATCACTCGCTCGTCGTGACCCGCACCCCTGCCGACTTCGAGGAAGTCGCGTGGACGCCCGACGGACTGGTCATGGCTGTTCGTCACCGCAGCAAGCCCATGTGGGGAGTTCAGTTCCATCCCGAGTCGATCAGCACCGAATACGGCCGCGAACTACTCGCCAATTTCCGCGATCTGACGTTGGCTCGATCGAGCGCATCGAGTGCTGCGCGTACTCAGGATTCGATGTTCACCATCGAAACACGTTCGCTGGAAGGAGCATTCGACTCCGAGCAGGTCTTCGAAGCTCTGTTCGCGGACGGCTCGAAGAGTTTCTGGCTGGACGGCAGCGCGGCTCTCGAACCCGACTGCAGATTCACCGTCATGGGCGACTGCTCGGGTCCCCACGCGGAGTACGTGACCTATTCGGTAGCCGAGACCACGGTGACCGTGCAAGGTCCAGACGGTACGACCGAGCGCATTCACTCGACGTTCTTCGACTACATCGACGACCGTTTACGAGAGCGGGCCACTCCCCCTCGGCACGACCTACCGTTCGCTTTCGGTCTCGGTTACGTGGGGTACCTGGGCTACGAACTCAAGGCCGACACCGGTGGGCAACTGGTGCACACCTCTGCGACTCCCGACGCGTCGATGGTCTTCGCAGACCGCGCGTTGGTGTTCGACCACGAGGCAGGCACCCTCTATCTGATGGGGTTGGCCACCACCCCCGGGGATCCTGTGTTGGCGACGTGGTTCGACTCGGTCACCGATACCCTGCATGGTCTGTCCCGAAAGGTCGCCCCCGACAAGCGTCCGGGTGTGCCCGCCTCCGGCACTCCCCTGCTCGGAGCCGATCGGTCGCTCGAACCCCGCCTACGCCACGACCGTGCCCACTACCTCGATCTGATTTCCCAGTGCCTTGCCGAGATCCGTTCCGGTGAGACGTACGAGGTCTGTTTGACCAACACGGCGACCGTGGCCGGTTCCATCGACGCGACCGCCACCTACTCGTACATGCGCGAAATCAACCCCACTCCGTACAGCGCCCTGCTGAAGTTCCCCGAGCTGTCGGTGTTGAGTGCGTCTCCGGAACGCTTCCTGCGCATCGACGCCGACCGCATAGTCGAGTCGAAGCCGATCAAGGGAACTCGTCCTCGCGGAGCCACCTCGCAGGAAGACAACGCACTGAAGGCCGATCTCGTCGCGAACGAGAAGGACAAGGCCGAAAACCTGATGATCGTGGACCTGGTGCGCAACGACCTCGCCCAGGTCTGCGTGCCGGGGTCGGTGCACGTGCCGAAGCTGTTCGATGTCGAAACCTATGCTCCCGTACACCAATTGGTCTCGACGGTTCGTGGGCGCCTGCGCGACGACGCGTCGGCCGCGGACTGTATCCGCGCTGCGTTTCCGGGTGGATCGATGACTGGAGCTCCGAAGATCCGCACGATGGCGATCATCGACAAACTCGAAGACGGACCGCGGGGGGTGTACTCGGGTGCTATCGGTTACTTCTCGATCACCGGCACCGCGGATTTCTCGATCGTCATCCGCACGATCGTGGCCACCGAACACGAAGTGACGTACGGCGTCGGCGGCGCGATCGTCGCTCTCTCCGATCCCGACGAGGAGTTCGAGGAGACCATGGTCAAGGCTGTGTCGATGCGCCGCGCGCTGACCGGAAGAACCGAAAACAGCGGGTAGGGCATTGACGCCCTACCCGCTGTTCGACACTCCCCGACTCGGGGTCGACGTGCCTACGGAGTGGTGAAGTACTCGAACACTGCAGGCTGAGCCTGCGGGTTTCCGTTGCTGGTACCGATGACTGCGCCCGCGACCGTACCGATGACGGTTCCGATGATGCACCCGGAGATGAAGTTCGGGAAGATCGACACACAGCCGATGGCGAAACCGAGGCCTGCGCCGATCGCCGTGCCGACACCACCACCGTTGTTCCAGCCGATCGCGAGCTGGTTGACCATGTTGTCGAACGCCTGCTGCTTGGTCCGCGGACCGGCGACATCGGCGACGGGAACCGTCTGCGGAGTCAACGTCAGTTCGCGACCCTCGGCACCGATCAGCGGTGCGATCGAGTAGACGGTGCCGTTGACGGTGTACTCCAGCGGGACAGATGCAAGCGTGGCACCGGCCTGGTCGATGACGGACACGGTCTCGCTCGTGGCGTCGACCCGGAACAGTCCGGCATCGAGGATGGTGGTGACCGTTCCGTCGGGGTTGACCGACGTCTCGTAGTTCACCGTGTCCGACGACGGGTCTGCCACAGCATGGCCCGCTCCGGTGGCCACCGCAGCGGTCAACGCCACCGCTACCGTTGCTGTTCTGATCAGTTTCACTTATGTCCCCTGGTGTTGGTTATTCGCCTTCGGCGGCATTCGTGCCGAATGCCGATGGTATTCGCAGATGTGCTCTTCGACGTGAAGAACACACCAATCGTTATTCGGGTGTATTTCCGAGATGAGAATCGACGACAGGCCCGATCACGTTGGCAGCGTCCGCATTGGTCATCTCGTTGTGGAAAACGTCGACATCGTGGATGACGATATCTCCTGTGACATACGGCCGCCATTCCTGCGGGGATCGAACAATTCCATCGCTCGCGCCCTTCGTTGCCGAGAAGAACAAAACATCTCCGTCGAAGACGTCCGGGATGAACTCGGCCATCATTCGAGTCGAGTTCTCGAATCCCGCATTGATACGACGGAGGTGATCGGCGGAGACGCCGGTCGTCTGACCCAACGACTCGTCGAGCAGTTCGACCCCCCGTTCGTAGGTCAGTGGCTCTGTCGACGCCTGAGCCGACAGGTCGAGCCCCAATCCGGCGAGCAGATTCTCGACGCTCAACGCTCCCTCGGCCTGTTCGCCGTCGTGTCCGTCCACGTAGCTGTCGAGGAGAGCAAGGGTGGCGACGTCGCTGCCGGTGCTGCGCAGTTCCACCGCTATCGCATGAGCCAGTGAGCCGCCGAGCGACCACCCCAGAAGGTGGTACGGACCGACCGGCTGGACGGCGCGGATCTCGTCGGCGTACCGGTGGGCGAGATCGCGAATGGATCCGAAGCTCGACCCTTCCACGATGCTCGGCAGCTGCAGGCCGTACACGGGACGGTCGTCGCTCAGGTGTGAGACGAGACCGGCGTATCCCCATGACAATCCGATTCCCGGGTGGACACAGAACAACGGGGCCTTGGACCCGCTGCCGCGCAGCGGAATCACGACTCCGAACACAGAATCGAGGTCGGCGCCCCCCGCGTCGGCATCCGCGGCGACCCGCGCGGCCAACCCTGCCGGCGTCGGATCGACGAACAGTGCCTGCAGCGGCACCCGAACCCCGATGGCGTTCTCGATGGCAGGCACGATCTTCGTGGCCACCAGCGACGTTCCGCCCAACTCGAAGAAGTTGTCGTCCATGCCGACCCGTTCGACCCCGAGAACCTGAGCGAACGCGTCGGCGATCGCGGCTTCGACATCGGTGCCCGGTGCCCGGTACGGAGTTGTCGACACGGTCAGCTCGGGAACCGGCAGCGCCCGTCGATCGAGCTTGCCCACCGGAGTGAGCGGAATGTCGTCGAGCTCGATGATCGCCGACGGAACCATGTGCCGCGGGAGCACTTTGGCCACGCGATCGCGAAGTGCCTCGGTGTCGACCGATTCGCCGTCGGCCGCGAGAACGTAGGACACGAGGACGGTGTCACCGGACGCAGCCGTGTGACCGATCGTGGCGGCGAATCCGACCTGTTCGTGCTCGGTGAGAGCGGAGTCGATCTCACCGAGTTCGATACGGAAACCGCGCACCTTGACCTGGAAGTCACTGCGCCCGACGAACTCGACGGCCCCGGCACTGCCCCAGCGCACGACGTCGCCCGTTCGATACATCCGATCGCCCGGAGTGCCGAAGGGATCGGCGACGAAACGCTCGGATGTCAGTCCGAAACGACCGAGGTATCCGCGGGCGGTGCCTGGACCGGCGATGTAGAGCTCGCCCGACACTCCGGCCGGGACCGGTCGGAGTCGTGCGTCGAGCACCAGGAACCGGAATCCGGTTCCCGGCTTGCCGACATCCACTGTGCCACCGGGCACCAAAGGTCCACCGACACTTGCCTGAATGGTGGTTTCGGTCGGACCGTAGCCGTTGAACATCGTTCGGCCCGGTGCCCATTTCGCCACCAACTCGGGAGTGCAGGCCTCGCCGCCGACCGCGAGGACCCGAACGGTGCCCAGACGTGTCTCGTCGATCGACGACAGCGCCGCCGGCGTCAGGAACGCATGCGTGACGTGTTCGGATTCGAGCAGGTCGGCCAAGTCGCCGCCGCCGAAGACTCCCGGCGGCACGATGACGACGGTGGCACCGACGCCGAACGCCATCGTCAGCTCGTAGATCGATGCGTCGAAACTCGGCGACGCGATGTGCGAAACACGCGAATCCCGAGTGGGGCGGAATCGCTCGATCACCTCGGCCTGGAGGTTGGCCAGGCCACGGTGCCGTACCGCAACGCCCTTCGGCCGACCGGTCGAGCCCGAGGTGTAGATCAGGTAGGCCGGGTGGTCGATGTGCAGGGTGGCCGTGCGATCGGCATCGGTCACCGCGTCCGCCGGGTAGCGAGAGAGTTCCGCGGAGGTCTCCGGATCGTCCAGAACCAGCCACGGGACCGTGTCGGGCAGCGAAGCCCTGTTGTCGATGTCGGTCAGACCCATTGCGGCATGGGAATCTTCGAGCATGTGCGCAATTCGGTCCGCCGGGTAGTTCGGATCGACAGGCAGGAACGCGGCACCGGTCTTCGCCACAGCCCACACCGACAGCACCGACTCGATCGATCGAGGCAGCGCCAACGCGACGAACGTTTCGGGACCGACCCCGTAGTCGATCAGCATCCGAGCGATCCGGTTGGACCAGCTGTCGAGATCGGCGTAGGACAGGCTGATGCCTCGGTAGGTCACGGCCACTGCGTACGGATCGAGCGCGACCGCCGCCGCGAGCAACTCCGGCCACGTCCGAACTGCCGCGTCGGCGTTTCCTCGTGCAGGCACCAACGCGCGCTGCTCGTCGCCACCCAGAAGCTCGATGTCTCCGACCACCGTGTGTCGGTCGCGTCCGACGGCAGCGAGAACTCGGATCAGTCGCGCCGCGATGGCCTCGACGCTGGACGCGTCGAACAGCGATGTGGCGTAGTCGAATGCAGCCTCGAAGCCGGACGGACGCCCCTGGTCGTCGAAGGTCTCGGACAGCAGCAATTGCAGATCCTGCTTGGCCACCGGAACGTCGAAGTCGAAGCCTTCGACGCGTAGGTTCGGCAGCTCCAGCGAGGCCTTCTCGTTGTTCTGGAACGACAGCGCGACCTGTGACAGCGGAGCGTAAGCCGTCGAACGCGTGGGATTGAGAACCTCGACGATTCTCTCGAAGGGCATTTCGGTGTGATCGAATGCGTCGAGGTCGTGTGTCTTGACCTGGTTCAGCAGATCGTCGAACGTCGCGGACTCGTCCACTCGGCTGCGCAGCACGAGCGTGTTGACGAACATGCCCACGAGGTCGTCGAGCGCCGCGTCACCGCGCCCGGCCACAGGGGTGGTGATCGCGATGTCGTCGGTGCCGCTCAGGCGTGCCAGAACGACCGCGAACGCGGCGTGCAGAACCATGAACATGCTGACGTTCTGTTCGCGCGTGATGGCGACGAGGGCGCGATGGATGTCGGCATCGACGGTGAACCGGACTCGGCCGCCGCGGAAGTCCTGAGTGGTCGGCCTCGGTCGGTCCGTCGGCAACGGCAACAGATCGGGAAGACCCGCAAGCGCGGTGGACCAGTGCTCGAGCTGTGCCGCAGCCACACTCGACGCGTCCCGCTCGTCACCCAGCAGCGAACGCTGCCAGATCGTGTAGTCGGCGTACTGGACGGGCAGCGGCTGCCAGCTCGGTGCGTGACCGGCACTGCGCGCCGAGTAGGCGAGCACGACGTCGCGAGCGAGAGGTGCCATCGACGCGCCGTCGGCGGCGATGTGGTGCACCACCATGGCGAGTACGAAGACGGGATCCTCCGACGCGTCGTTGTCGGCGTCGAGCACCTCGAACAGCTCGACGTGCACCGGGATCTCGGTGGTCACGTCGAATCCTCGACCGGCCAACAGAGCCACGCGATCGGTGAGAACAGCGGCATCGATCCGTTCGGATTCGACCGCGGGCGCGACCTCCGCAGCCGGGTGCACGAGCTGCACCGGGAACTCGGGGCCGTCGGGGAAGGTCGTGCGCAGGGACTCGTGGCGCCCCAGAACATCGACCACCGCGTCGGCCAGCGCAGCGGTGTCGAGCCGTCCGGTCAGTTTGACGACCAACGGCACGTTGTACGCCGCCGACGAGGTGTCGAACTGGTTGATGAACCACATCCGCTGCTGAGCGAGCGAGAGCGGAATGTGCTCCGGACGCGTCGCCGCAACGAGGGCCGGCCGCTGCGTACGTGGGTCGGCCGAGCCGACTGCGCTCGCCAGACCCGACACCGTCGGGGTCTCGAAGATCGTGCGGACCCCGATCGATGTACCGAATTCGGCATTGACGCGAGCGATCACTCGCGTTGCGCTGAGAGAGTCGCCACCGAGCTCGAAGAAGCCGTCGTCCGCACCGACTCGACCCACCTCGAGGATCTCGGCGAAGACCGCCGCGACCGTCAGCTCGGCAGGCGTGCTCGGCTCGCGGTACGACGTGGCCGTGCCGAACTCCGGTACCGGAAGTGCTGCGCGGTCGAGCTTGCCCACCGGTGTGAGCGGAATCGACTCAAGCACGACGATGGCGCTCGGAACCATGTGCGACGGCAGCGCGGCGGCGAGATGATCGCGCAGAACGGCCGTGTCGAAGGTATCGACCGTCTCGGCCGGGTCGTCCCCTGTCAGGCGAACGTAGGCCACGAGAACGGTGGCACCGGTCGGCCCGGGAGTTCCGAATGTCGCCGCGAAGTCGACCGCCGGATGAGCAGAGAGCGCTGCGTCGATCTCACCGAGTTCGATGCGGAAGCCACGGACCTTGACCTGGGAGTCGCTGCGACCGACGTACTCGATGGTCAGATCCGGCGACCAGCGCACCACGTCTCCGGTGCGGTACATGCGCGCACCGGGAGCGCCGAACGGATCGGCGACGAATCGTTCGGCCGTCAACCCCATCCGATCGTGGTAGCCGCGGGCCAATCCGACGCCCGCGAGATACAGCTCACCCACAACCCCGATGGGAACCGGCTGCAGTCGCGAGTCCAGAACCACCTCGTACACACCCCGTACCGGTCCGCCGATCGAGACCGGCTCGCCTGCCACCATCGGTGCACTGATGTTGGACATGATCGTGGCCTCGGTCGGTCCGTACCCGTTGAACAGGTTGCGGCCCGGAGCCCACTTGGTGACCAACTCGGCCGGGACCGCCTCGCCGCCGACGACCACGTCGGCGAACGTGTCGAGCCCCGAAGGATCGACAGAGGCGAGGGCGGACGGGGTGATGAAGCCGTGAGTGACCGATTCCTCGGACAGCAACGATGCCAGCTCGGCTCCGCCGTACACGGTGGGCGGAACGATCACCATCGTGGCTCCGACGCCGAACGCGAGCAGGTACTCGAGCACGGACGCATCGAAGCTGGGCGACGAAACATGGAGTGTGCGTGAGTCCTTCGTGACTCGATAGCGCTCGCGTTGCTCGGTAGCGAAGTTGTCGAGGCCGGAGTGGGTGACCACGACCCCCTTCGGAACACCCGTCGAACCCGACGTGTAGATGGTGTACGCGGCACTCGAGAGGGTGACGCGACCGTGGCGTTCGTCGTCGGCGATGGGCTCGTCGCTCACCGCGTTCGGGCCATCGGTGGCGAGGTCGTCCAGAACGATCCACGGCACGGTCGACGGCAGATCGTCGAGGTGACTGCGGGTGGTGACACCGAAAGACGCTCCGGAGTCGGCCAGCATGTGCTCGATGCGATCGGCCGGGTAGTTCGGATCGACCGGCACGAACGCGGCACCGGACTTGGCGACGGCCCAGACGGTCAGCACGGACTCGATGGATCGTGCGATTCCGAGCGCCACGAACGTCTCGGTACGAACACCGTGACCGAGCAGGATGCGGGCGAGACGGTTCGACTGTCGATCCAGCTCGCGGTACGTCAGCTCGCCGTCGACGCTGCGCACCGCGACGGCATCCGGGTCGACGGCAGCTGCGTCGGAGAAGATCTCCGGCAGCAACCGAGTCGATCGGCCTTCGAGTCCGAATACCGGTGCCAGCGAACCGAGTTCGGCATCGGCGAGCAGACTGAGCCGAGCCAGCGGCTGCTGCTCGTCGGCCAGTACCGCATCGAGTACCCGCTCGACTCGATCGACGATCGCGTGCACGTCCTCGATCTCGAACAGTTCGGGCAGGTACTTGGCCTTGAGGTTCAAGCGCTCGTCCACCGACGACACCAGGGTGAGCGGGTAGTGCGCGGCATCGGTTCCGAGGATGTCGGTCACCTGCATGCCGGCGAAATCCGTTGCCGCAGAAGCTCCGGCGCGATCGACCGGGTACGACTCGAACACGGTGAGCGTGTCGAATGCGACGCCGGCACCGGCTGCGCGCTGGATGTCGGTCAGACCGAGGTAGTGGTGGTCGAGCAGTGCTGCCTGTTCGGCCTGCACGCGATCGACCAGAGCACCCAGAGTCTCGGCCCGATCGAGCGTGACCCGAACGGGCAGTGTGTTGATGAACAGCCCGATCATGCCTTCGATGCCAGGGACCTCGGGCGGCCGACCCGACACCGTGGCACCGAAGACGACGTCTTCGCGTCCGGTCAGAGTGGCGAGCACGATGCCCCACGCGGTCTGAACGAGGGTGTTCAGAGTCGAACCGCGGCGCGCTGCGAAATCGCGCAGTGCCGCTGTGGTCTCGATCGACAACGACCTTTCCGTCTCGCTCGAGACGGTGGACAACTGTCGGCCCCGATCACCGGTGACCAGCAGTGTCGGCTCCTCGACACCCGCCATCGCACTGACCCACTGCGCCGTGGAGATGGCGACGTCGCGTTGCCGCATCCACGCGAGGTAGTCCCGGTATGCGGGCACACGCGGCAGCATCGAATCGTCGGACTCGGTGACGTAGAGCGTGATCAGTTCCTTGACGACCAGAGGCGTCGACCAACCGTCGAGCAGGATGTGGTGGTTGGTCAGCAACAGTCGCCAGTGATCGTCGGCGAGGGTAATCAGCGTGAATCGAAGCAGCGGTGCCGAGTCCATCTCGAACCGCACACCGCGATCGGCGGCGAGCACGGCCTCGAGCGCGGAGTCGACGTCGGCCTCACCGCGTAGATCGACCTCGGCCCAGGGAACCGTCACCGAATTCTGCACGATCTGCAGGGATTCGCCGGCGCTGTTGTGCACGAACGCTGCTCGTAAGTTCGGATGGCGAGAGACGAGCTTGTTCACGGCGGAGTGCATCCGCTCGGCATCGACGACGCCACGCAGCTCGAGGCCGAGCTGCACCATGTAGGCGTCGACGCCCGCAGTGTCACTGCCGACCTCGCCGGCGAGGCGCGCGTGGAACAGCAAGCCGGCCTGCAGCGGCGACAGCGACCACACGTCGTCGAGGTCGGGGAACTGCTGCTCGAGCACCTCGATGGAGCGCTGATCGATGTCCACCAGCTCGAGGTCGGACGGGGTCAAGCCTCCCGCACCCTGCACCGAGGCGTGCTCGGTGATCGCGGTCAGCGCCTGCGTCCACAGTTCGATCAACCGATCGACCTCGTCGGAATCGAGGATGCCCGCCGGGAACGCGAAGGTGGCGTCGAGCTGCGGACCGTCGGGCGTCGAGGTGGTGACGGCGTTGATGTCCAGCGCAGCCGGCACGGGCATGTCCGGATTCTGCGCGTCGCCGAGCTCGGCATCGGCGACGGGAATCCAACCAACGTCGGCCATGCCTTCGGTGGAGCCGGTCGAGAATCGTCCGAGGTAGTTGAAACTGACCTGAGGCGCGGCGAAACCGGAAAGCGCCTCGGTTCCAGCCGAATCGAGGTACCGCAACATGCCGTAGCCGATTCCGTGATCCGGGATCTCGAGCAGCTGTTCCTTGACCGCCTTGATCAGCGCACCGGCGGAGTCGCCACCCGACAACGCGTCGGCGACGTCCACCGAACCGAGGTCGAGTCGCACGGGGAAGATCGTGGTGAACCAGCCGACGGTTCTGCCGAGATCGGCTCCGGGAACCACGGCGTCTTCACGGCCGTGGCCTTCGAGCGTGATCAGGGCGCTGCTGACAGCGGCTCCCCGTTCACGACGCCACGCGGTCAGTGCCAACGCCAAGCCGGCCAGGAGGCCGTCGTTGACGCTGCCACGGAAGACGTTCGGCACCGTGGTCAGCAAGCGCTCGGTCACCTCGACGGGAAGTGATGTGCGGATGCGCTGCACGGTGGCGTCGACGTCGATGCGCTTGTCGAGTGGTCGCGAACCGATCGTCGGATCGGCACCGCTCAGAATGCGCTGCCACAGCCCGATCTCGTCGGCGCGGCTCGCCGTGACCTCGGCCAAACCGGTGGACCACCGCCGCATCGATGTGCCGATCGGTGCCAGCGCAGGCGCGTCGCCGGCGATGATCTGACTCCATGCCGTTGCGAGATCCGGCACGAGGATGCGCCAGGACACGCCGTCGATCACGAGGTGATGCGCGACGACGAGCAGTCGGCCGGACCCGTTCGGGCCCTGGAACCACACCATCTGAACCATGACGCCGTCGGCTGGGATCAGTCGATCTGCTGCGGCGTCGAGTTCCGTTGCGGCGCGGGAAGAGAATGCGGCACCGTCCACGGAATCGACCGAGACCGCATGGATGACCGACGCGGCGGACACGGTGCCGATCGGAGATACCTCCTCGTGCCAGATGCCGTCGGCATCCTGGTACAGCCTCGACCGGAGCATGTCGTGACGATCGAGCACCGCCTGGACGGTGCGCTCGAGCGTCTCGGTCTCGATGCCGACCGGAAGCTGAAGCAGGGCGGTCTGGGTGTAGCGGCCGAAGTCGGTGCTGCGGTCCAGCATCCAGCGAACGACGGGTGTCAGAGGCAGCGAGCCGACTCCCCCACCGTCGAGCTCTTCCAGCACGACGGCGTCGCCCCCGAGAACGACGACCTCGGCCAGCGCCGCAACGGTCTTGCGCTCGAAGATGTCGCGCGGAGCCAGGACCAGACCGGCCGCCTTGGCACGTGAGACCAGCTGGATGGACATGATGCTGTCGCCGCCGAGCGCGAAGAACGAGTCGTCGACGCCGACGGTGTCGAGGCCGAGCACGTCGGCGAACAATCCGGCAAGGATCGACTCGACTTCGGTTGCAGGCAAACGGCTTTCGGTCACGTTGGCCGAGAAGTCCGGAGCCGGCAGTGCACGGCGATCGAGCTTTCCGTTGGCAGTGAGCGGCAGCTCGTCCAGCACTATCAGCGCAGCCGGAACCATGTAGGACGTCAGCGAGTGCCCGACGAAATCCAGAACGGCGGAGTGGTCGAGGGTTCGACCCGCCTCGGCGACGACATATCCGATCAGGCGATCACCGGATCCGTCGTCACGGACCGAGACCACGGAGGCCGCGACACCGTCGTACGCCAGCAGAGCACTCTCGATCTCGCCGAGCTCGATGCGGAAGCCGTGCAACTGCACCTGCATGTCACTGCGGCCCAGGTATTCCAGTGCACCGTCGCGATTCCATCGCGCGGTGTCGCCGGTGCGGTACATCCGGGCACCGGGGTCTCCGGACGGATCGGCGACGAAACGGGTGGCCGACAGCCCGGCCCGGCCGAGGTAACCGCGAGAGAGCTGTGCCCCCGAGACGTACATTTCACCGGTGACACCCGGCGGCACCGGATTGAGACGGGTGTCGAGAACCGCGACGTGCAGCGCGGGAATCGCCTGACCGATGACGCTGGCCGAGGCCGAGGCGGCGAACTGTTCTGTCAGGGCCAGGTGACTCACGTGGACGGTCGTCTCGGTAATGCCGTACATGTTGACCAGAGTCGGAGCGGATTCGTCGTGCCGGGCGTACCAGCGAGCCAACTGACCGAGATCGAGTGCTTCTCCGCCGAAGATCACGTACCGCAGCGACAGATCGGAGTCCGCGGTTCCGGCGAGGTTTCCGGTCGCAACTCGATCCGCTTCCGCGAACTGGTAGAACGCCGTCGGTGTCTGGTTGAGAACCGTGACCTTCTCGCGTACCAGCAACTCGCGGAACAGCTCCGGGGAGCGCGCGGTGTAGTAGTCGACGACGACGAGTGTTCCGCCGTGCAGCAGCGGTCCCCACAGCTCCCATACCGAGAAGTCGAACGCATACGAGTGGAACATCGTCCAGACGTCGCGATCGTCGAAATCGAAGAGATCGGCTGTGTTCGCGAACAGCGTCGCCACGTTGCGGTGCGCGATCTGCACGCCCTTGGGGCGACCGGTACTGCCCGAGGTGTAGATGACGTACGCGATCGAATCCGCGCTGGTGCCACCCGAGCGGTCCGCATCGGTCAGCGGGGCACCCGACATGACGTCCAGTTCGGCGATCAGCTCGGGCGAATCGATCTCGAGGACATCGAGATCCGAGGCGGGCACTGCCGCACTGTCGGCAACCGTGGAGATCACACAGACGGGCGAGGCGTCCTCGAGCATGAACGCGAGCCGATCCGCTGGGTAGGACACGTCGATCGGAAGGTAGCCTGCACCGGACTTGATCACCGCGAGCAGAGCGACGATCAGCTGCTCGTTGCGCGGCATCGCGACCGCCACGAGCGATTCCGATGTCACACCGCGCTGGACCAGAAGCCGCGCGAGTCGGCTCGACCGGTCGTCCAACTCGGCGTAAGTCAGCGTGTGATCGCCGAAGACGACCGCACGCGAGTCGGGGTATCGCGCTGCTGCGGTGGCGAATCGATCGGCCAATGTCGCGTCGGATGCCGCGAGACCTGCGTGGTTCCACTCACCCGTCATGGCATCGAGCTCACCCGGGAGCAAGAGGTCGATGTCGCCGACTGCGCGCTCGGGATCGGTTGTCACCGAGGCGAGCACAGCACCGAATCGTGCCGAGAACTCCTGGACGGACGATTCCTCGAACAGATCGACCGCGTAGGTGATCGCGGCGGTCATCCCGGCCGGCGCACCGGACTCGTCGTACTGCTCGGCGACGGTCAGCTGCAGATCGAACTTCGCGACGTGCGCGTCGATGTCGACGGCCTCGACCGTGAGCTCCGGTAGTTCGAGCGCGGCCGAGGTGTTGTTCTGGAATTCGACCAGCACCTGGAACAGCGGCGAACGGTCCGTCGAACGCGCGGGATCGAGAACGTCGACCAGTCGCTCGAACGGAACATCGGTGTTGTCGAACGCCGCCAGATCTGCTGTGCGGGTGGCACGGAGCAGATCGTTGAACGAGAGCCCCGGTGTCACCTGGGTACGCAGAACCAGCGTGCCGACGAACATGCCGATCAGATCGTCGAGCGCGGCCTCGCCTCGACCGGCGATCGGCGTTCCGACGGCGATGTCCTCGGTGCCGCTGATGCGTGCCATCAGAATCGACCATGCCGCGTGCACGGCCATGAAGACGGTCGCCTCGTTGGTGCGCGCCGACTCGACCAGTGCCGAATGGGTTGCTCGGTCGATCTCGAACCGAACACTGTTGCCGCGCATGGACTGCCGAGTGGGCCGCGGGTGATCGAGCGGCAACGGCAGTACGTCGGGAAGATCCGCGAGAGCGGTCTTCCAGAAATCCAACTGCTGCGCGGCGAGGGACGCGGGATCGGCCTCGTCGCCGAGGACGGTGCGTTGCCAGATCGCGAAGTCCGCGTACTGAACGTCGAGTGGTGCCCACATCGGAGCGCCGGTCGCTACGCGAGAACCGTAGGCGACCATGACATCTCGCGCCAAGGGTGCCATGGAGGCACCGTCGGCGGCGATGTGGTGCACAACGATCGACAGCACGAATTCGTCCGCTGCAACCCGATACAGCACCGCGCGGAACGGTAGATCGGTCGTGACATCGAAACCTGTTGCGGCAGAGGCAGAGATGGCCGACACGATCTCGTCGGCGGCCAGATCGACGACGGCGAGATCGGTTCTCACCGTCTGCGCATCGAGGATCTTCTGCTCGGGGCGCTCACCGTGGCTCGGGAACACCGTGCGCAGCGACTCGTGCCGTTCGAGAACGTCCCCGACCGCCGCACTCATCGCGTCGATGTCGAGTCGACCCGTCAGCCGGACCGCAAGCGGGATGTTGTAGGCCGCAGAGTCGACGTCGAATTGGTTGATGAACCACATCCGTTGCTGCGCGAGCGACAACGGAATCGAATCAGGTCGCGGCTTGGCCACGAGTGCGGGACGGCGCTCGGTGCCGGTCGGATCGCTGTGTACGCGCACCGCAAGCGACTCGACAGTGGGAGCCTCGAACAGTGCACGCACGCTGATCGTGGTGTCCAGGGCGGCATTGACCCGAGCGGTGAGTCTGGTGGCGCTGAGCGAGTCCCCACCGAGGTCGAAGAAGCTCGAATCGATTCCGACACCGCCGTCGATCCCCAGTACCTCGCCGAAGATGTCGGCAATGACCTGCTCGGTGTCGTTGCGCGGTGCACGCGAATCGTCCCCGAGATGAAGATCGGGTGCGGGCAGGGCGTTGCGGTCCAGCTTGCCGGCCGGTGTCAGCGGAATCGATTCCAGGGCGACGAAGGCCGTCGGGATCATGTGGGTCGGTAGCGAATTCGACACATGACTGCGCAGAGACGCCGCATCGATCTGCTCGCCGGACCGCGGAAGGACGTAGGCGACGAGAATGGTGTTACCGGCCGGACCGTCGACACCGACGGTGGTCGCGAACTCGACGGAAGGATCATCGGTCAGGACGGCGTCGATCTCGCCCAGTTCGATGCGGAAACCGCGCACCTTGACCTGGAAGTCGCTGCGCCCGACGTATTCGAGCGTTCCCGACTCGGTCCACCGGACGACATCGCCGGTGCGGTACATCCGCGCACCCGGCTCGCCGAAGGGATTCGCCACGAAACGCTCGGCCGTCAGGCCGAATCGGCAGTGATAACCCCGGGCGAGCGCCGGACCGGCGAGATAGAGCTCACCCGCAACACCGACGGGTACCGGGTGCAGTCGCGAGTCGAGGACGACCTCGCTGAACCCGATTGTCGGCGAACCGATCTCGATCGTCGAATCGATATGCAGCTGATCGCTGACGGACGAGAAGATGGTCGCTTCGGTCGGACCGTACGCGTTGAACATCCGGCGGCCCGGTGCCCAGCGGGCGACGAGTTCCGGAGGACAGACGTCGCCACCGGTCGCGACGACTCGCAGCTCCGTCAGGCCGTCCGGATCCACCGATGCAAGCGCGGCTGGGGTGACGAACGCATGCGTCACCTGCTGCGCAGCGAGCAGCTGAGCCAACTCGGCTCCACCGTAGACCGACGTCGGCGCGATGACCATCGTCGCGGCACCGGAGAGCACCATCAGCAGTTCGAGAATCGAGGCATCGAAGCTCGGAGACGCGAACGCCAGAACCCGAGCGTCCGGGGTCACCTCGAAACGAGTGCGCTCCTCCTCCGCCAGGTTCGCCAACCCCCGGTGAGTGACGGTGACGCCCTTGGGCACACCGGTCGAGCCGGAGGTGTAGATCAGGTACGCGACCTGATCGATGTGAATCGGGCGGATTCGGTCGCCGTCGAGAACCGGCGCGGTCGAGTGACCGGCGATGTCGGCGCTCGTGTCGTCGTGATCGAGAACGGTCCACCGGGCGGATCCCAGACCCTCGACGGCTGATGTGTGCGCGGACACGGTCAGGCCGAGCGAGGCGTTCGAGTCGACGAGCATGTGCTCGACGCGATCGCGCGGGTAGTTCGGATCGATCGGCAGGAATGCCGCGCCGGTCTTCGCGATCGCCCAGATTCCGAGTACCGATTCGATGGAACGTGGCAGAGCCAGTGCGACAACGGTCTCCGGACCGGCACCGCGAGCGATCAGCGTTCGGGCGAGAGCCGAGGACTGCGCGTCGAGCCCGGCGTAGTCGACCGTGCGCCCGTCATTCCACAGAGCGGTGCCGTGCAGGTTGCCCGCAGCAGCGGCGGTGAGGATGTCCGGGAGCAGTCGAACTGCTTCGGCAGCCGGCCCCTGGACCGGTGCCAACCGGACCAGTTCGTCGTCGGACAGCAACGACAGGGACCCCACGAGTCGACCGGTGTCGGTGGCAATGGCGTCGAGGACCCGCACGATCCTGTCGACCGTCGCCTCGACGACGCTGTGCTCGAACAACTCCGGCAAGTACTTCGCTTCGATGTGCAGCCGGTCGTCGACCATGGCGACCAAGGTCAGCGGATACTGCGCTGTGTCGCTGCCGTCGTGCACGTCGTGCACCTGCATTCCGGCGAGGTCGGTCTCGGCCGACAATCCCGCGCGGTCCATCGGGTAGGACTCGAACACCGTCAGGGTGTCGAAGGCGACGGCCGGTCCCACCGCACGCTGGATGTCGGTGAGGCCGAGGTAGTGGTGATCGAGCAGAGCGGCCTGTTCGGCCTGCACCCGCTCGAGGTACTCGCCGAGTGTCTCCGACGGATCGAGCACGATCCGCACCGGCAGAGTGTTGATGAACAGACCGACCATGGCCTCGATGTCGGAGACCTCCGGCGGGCGTCCGGACACGGTGGCACCGAACACGACGTCGGAGCGTCCGGTCAGAGTGCCGAGCACGAGGGCCCACGACGCCTGCACCATGGAGTTCATCGTCACGCCACGTACACGAGCGACGCTGCGCAGCCGGTCCGTCTGCTCCACATCGAGCGAGACCAGCGACCGACCTGCCAACGTCGACTCCTGGCGTCGGCTCTCGACCGGCGTCAACAGGGTCGGCTCGGACAAGCCTGCGAGCGCGTCGGTCCACGCGGCCAGTGCCGACGAACGGTCACGCTTCGCCAGCCATGACAGGTAGTCGCGATAGGCGGGAACCCGCGGGAGCACGGTTTCGTCGCCGTCGACCACGTAGAGCGTCAGCAGGTCCTTGAGCAGCAACGGTGTGGACCAACCGTCGAGCAGGATGTGGTGGTTGGTCATCACCAGACGCCACTCGCCGGGCGCCACCGTGATCAGCATGAAGCGCAACAGAGGTGCCTGCGCCATGTTGAATCTGGTGGCGCGATCGTCGTGTTCGATGCGATCGAGCTCGACGGCTCGATCGTCGGCGTCCAGTCCGGTCAGGTCGATCGACGACCAGGGAGCGTCCACGTCGTGGTGAACGATCTGTATGGACTCGCCGTCGTCGTTGTGAACGAAGGCAGTCCGCAGGTTCGCGTGTCTACGCAGGAGCGCTCGGGCAGCACGTCGGAACCGTGCCTCGTCGACGCTTCCGCGCAGCTCCAACACGAGTTGGACGATGTAGGCGTCGACGGACTGATCCGACAGCTCGGCGTGGAACAGCAATCCGGCCTGCAGGGGCGTCATGGACCAGATGTCGTCCAGCGTGGGATAGACCCGTTCGAGGTGGTCGATGGAACTCTGATCGAGCCGCACCAGATCGAGGTCGGACGGCGTGAAGCCACCGGCCCCCGGTCGCTGGGCGAGCTGTGTCAGCGCGGTGAGGGCCTGACGCCACAACTCCGCCAGTTCGGTGACCTCGGCGGCGGCGAGCACCCCGGTGGGGAAAGCGAACGTCGCCTCGAGGCGCGGGCCGGTCGGCGTCGCGGTGGTGACGGCATTGATGTCGAGCACTGCTGCTACCGGTAGATCGGCGTCCTGCGAATCGCCGACACCGGAGTCGTCGACCGGCAGCCAGCCGTGTCCACGCAGCTCGTCCGGAACGTCGGTGCTGTAGCGCCCGAGATAGTTGAAACTGACCTGGGGAGCCGGGAAGTCGCGCAGAGCAGCGGCGCCGTCCTCGTCCAGGTAGCGGAGCATGCCGTAACCGATGCCGTGATCGGGGACCGCCAGCAACTGCTCCTTGACCGTTTTGATCAGTCGTGCTGCGTCGGCACCGCCGGCGAGTGCGTCGTCCAGGTCCAGACCGGCGAGGGTGAGCCTGAGCGGGTAGATCGTGGTGAACCAACCGATGGTCCGGCCCAGATCGGCACCGGGTACCACGTGGTCCTCGCGGCCGTGACCCTCCAGCGAGATGAGAGCGTCGTCCACGGTCACTCCCCGACCACGTCGCCACACCGCCGTGGCGAGCGCGAGTGCGGCGAGCAGACCGTCGTTGACGCTGCCGTGGAACGCATCGGGCAGTGCTGTCAGTAGCCCCTCGGTGACGTCGGTGGACAACGTCATCTCGATCTTGTCCACCGTCCTGTACACGTCGATCTCGCGATCGAGCGCGCGTGATCCGATGAGCGGATCCGGTTGTGCCAGAACGTCGCGCCAGATCGCCAGCTCGTCACCGCGGGTGGCGGTGACCTCACGCAACCCGTGCGACCACCGACGCATGGAAGTGCCGACCGGAGCCAGCTCAGGAGTGTTCCCGCCGATGATCTGGGCCCATGCCGACGCGAGGTCCGGAACCAGGATTCGCCAGGACACGCCGTCGATGACCAAGTGGTGGGCGACGACGAGCAGACGGCTCCCCTCGGGGCCGGCGTCGAACCACACCATCTGGATCATCACACCGGAATCGGGTGCCAACCGGCCGACTGCTGCTTCTGCCTCGGCCGTTGCCTGCTTCGAGAACCCTTCTCCCCGAACGGTCGTCGACGCCACGCGGTGCACGACCGAGTTCGCCGCGATCGATCCGGCGGGAAGCACCTCCATCGTGGGGTGCTCACCCCGGTGCAGAACGCCGCGGAGCATGTCGTGGTGATCGAGGACCGTTTGCACGGTTGCCTCGAGCACATCCAGCTCGATATCGACCGGGAGGGTGAGAACCGCCGTCTGCGTGTGCTTGTCGAGGACAGCCGTCCGATCGAGCATCCAGGCGACGATCGGAGTCAGCGGTACGTCACCGACACCGCCACCTGGCAATTCCTCCAGTACGAGAGGTGCAGTGCCGTCTCCGGACGCGACCACCTCGGCCAGTGCCGCAACGGTCTTGTGCTCGAACACATCTCGTGGCGACAGGGACAATCCGGCTGCCTTGGCACGCGAGACCAGCTGAATCGACATGATGCTGTCGCCGCCGAGAGCGAAGAACGAATCGTCGACGCCGACGCGGTCCAGTCGAAGAACCTCGGCGAACAATCCGGCCAACGTCTTCTCGACCGCGTTGTCCGCATCGCGACCGGCCGTGACCTGAGCGGACCAGTCCGGTTCAGGGAGTGCGTTTCGGTCCAGTTTGCCTGCGGGAGTGAGAGGAATGGACTCGAGCATCACGAACGCCGAGGGCACCATATGCGCAGGCAACACCGAACCGGCATGCTCGCGCAACGCATCCGCCTCGACCCCGGCACCGGCCACCGGCAACACATACGACACCAACACCGTTGCCCCAGCAGCACTCTCACGACCGATGGTGACCACGAAATCGACACCCGGCACCGCAGCCAACACCGAATCGATCTCACCCAACTCGATCCGGAAACCACGCACCTTCACCTGGAAATCGCTACGCCCCACATACTCCAACGCACCCGAAGCATTCCACCGCACCACATCACCGGTGCGATACATCCGCGAACCCGCACCACCGAACGGATTGGCCACGAACCGCTCCGCCGTCAAACCCAACCGCGCGTGATACCCACGAGCCAACGCCGGACCCGCCAGATACAACTCACCCACCACACCCACCGGCACCGGATTCAACCGCGAATCCAACACCACCTCCGCGAAACCGATCGTCGGCGAACCGATATCGACCGACTCCCCCACCACCAACGCCGACGAGATCGACGAGAAAATCGTCGCCTCCGTCGGACCGTACGCATTGAACATCCGCCGACCCGGCGCCCACCGCGCCACCAACTCCGGCGCACACACATCACCACCGGTCACCACCACCTCGACCGACTCCAACCCCACCGGATCCACCGACGCCAACGCCGCAGGCGTGACGAACGCATGAGAGACCCGCTCCTGCGCCAACAACGACGCCAACTCCACCCCACCGAACACCAACGGCGGAGCAATCACCATCGTCGCCCCACCCGAGAACGCCAACACGAACTCGAGAATCGAGGCATCGAAACTCGGCGACGCAAACGCCAACACCCGCGACGACGGACCCACACCGAACCGAACCCGCTCCTCGGCAGCCAAGTTCCCCACACCACGATGAGTGACCACCACACCCTTGGGCACACCCGTCGAACCCGACGTATAGATCAGATACGCCGCATCATCGAGCCGCAACACACCCGAACGCTCGGCATCCAACACCGGAGCAGACGACCGAAACGCCAGATCCGCCACCACATCGGCATCATCGAGCACCACCCACGACACCCCACCCACACCCGACAACACACCCACATCGGCACCCAACGTCACACCCACCACAGCACCCGAATCGACCAACATGTGCTCGATCCGATCCACCGGATACTTCGGATCCACCGGCAAGAACGCACCACCGGCCTTCGCCACCGCCCACACCGCCACCACGGACTCCACCGACCGCGACAACGCCAACGCCACGAACGACCCCGGACCCACCCCACACGACATCAACATCCGCGCCAACCGCGACGACGCCGCATCCAACTCACCATACGAAACAGACCGCGACCCCGACACCACCGCAACACCACCGACACCAGCAACACCCACAGCACCAGCCAACAACTCCGGCAACACCACACCCGCCACAGACCGCGGCCCCCGAACCGGAGCCAGCGAGTCGTACTCGTTGGCAGACAAGATCTCGATGTCACCGACTCGGATGGACGGCACGGCGGTCACGGCGTCGAGGATTCGTACCAGGCGATCGGCGAGAACTCGGACGGTATCCGCGTCGAACAGTTCTGTGGCGTAACGGAATCCGGCTTCGATGCCGACCGGTGCGCCGGACGCGTCGAATTCCTCCGAGATCGTCAACTGCAGATCGAAGTTGGAAATGTCGTTGGGTAGCTCGATGCTCTCGATCGACAGTCCGGGCAACGTCACGGTCGGTCGGTCGGTCTGCTGGAACTCGAGCATCACCTGGAACAACGGCGCATGGGCAGTCGACCTCGCGGGATCGACCGCGTCCACCACCCGTTCGAACGGGACATCCGAATGCGTGAACGCGGCCAGGTCCACGGAGCGAACGTCCGAGAGCAGGTCCTCGAACCGCATCGAGCCGGGAACCTGAGTGCGCAGAACGAGGGTGTTGACGAACATGCCGACGAGTTCGTCGAGTGCGGCGTCTCCTCGGCCCGAGATCGGCGTTCCGACCGAGATGTCCTCGGTACCCGAGAGTCGGGCCAGCAGTACGGCAAGAGCCGCGTGCACGATCATGAACGAGCTCGAATTGTGTTCGGCGGCAACAGTAGCGAGGCGGGCATGAACCGAGGCGTCGATCTCGAACGTCACGCTGTCGCCGCGCAGGGAAGCCACCGCGGGACGCGGTCGGTCGGTCGGCAGCGTCAGAACCTCGGGGCTGCCGGACAGTGTCTCGACCCAGTAGGCGAGCTGCTTGGCCATCAACGACTCGGGATCGGACTCCGCGCCGAGGAACCGGCGCTGCCACAGTGCGTAATCGGCATACTGCACCGGCAACGGTTCCTGGCTGGGTGCATGCCCCGCGGCGCGGGCACTGTAGGACACCATCAGGTCGCGGGCCAGCGGGGCGCTCGAGAACCCGTCGGAGGAGATGTGGTGCACCACCATCACGAGCACATGCTCGTTCTCGCTGACCCGAACCAGTCGAACTCGCAGCGGAACATCGGCCACGACGTCGAAGCCCGAGCCTGCGACGTCGGCGATCAACTCCATGACGTGGCGCTCGTCGTTCGCGAGGATCGGAGTCAGATCCGGCAGTGCAGATTCCACGTCGAGGATCGACTGCACCGGAGCGTCGTCGGTCAGCGGGAACATCGTGCGCAGCGACTCGTGTCGACCGAGCACGTCGGCGATGGCCGAGTGCATCGCATCGACATCGAGCGCGCCGCTCAGGCGCATGGCGAACGCGACGTTGTAGGCAGCCGATTCGGTGTCGTACTGATTGATGAACCACATCCGCTGCTGGGCCAGCGACAGGGGCACTGCATCCGGTCGCTCCTGCGGGACCAGCCGAGGGGCGGCTGCAGCGTCGTGCTCACCGAGTTCGATGCCTGCCGACAGCGCTCGCACGGTGGGGGCGTCGAACAGATCCCTGATACCGATATCGGTTCCGAGTGCCGCATTGATTCGCGCGACCAACCGCATCGCGATCAGCGAGTTGCCGCCGATTTCGAAGAAGCTCGACGTGACACTGACCTGGGCCATACCGAGCAGATCGCCGAAGACTCCGGCGACGATCTCCTCGACCGGGTTCTCGGGCCCGAAGAATTCCGATGCAGCGACAGTGAATTCGGGCGCAGGCAATGCCTTCCGGTCGAGCTTGCCGCTGGCGTTGACCGGCAGCGAGTCGAGTACCACCACGTGTGAGGGCACCATGTACCCCGGGAGACGGCGCGCGGCCTCTGCGGTCAGATGCGCAGGATCGACGGCGTGGCCGGGCGCACCGACCACGTAGGCCACGAGGGTCTCACCGGTGTTCGGGTCCTTGTGCACCAGTGCGATCGCCTGTGCGACCGATTCGGATCGAAGGAGAACCGCTTCGATCTCGGGCAGTTCGATCCGGAGCCCTCGCAGCTTGACCTGAAAGTCCGTGCGGCCGATGTACTCGAGCTCGCCGTCGGCGCGCCAGCGCACCAGATCACCTGTGCGATAGAGCCTCTCGCCCGGCTCGCCGAACGGATCCGCGACGAAGCGATCCGCTGTCAGGTCGCCTCGGCCGACGTACCCGCGAGCGAGTTGTACACCGGCGAGATACAGCTCGCCGGGAGCACCGATCGGAGCCGGTCGCAACGACGCGTCGAGCACGTACAAACGCGTGTTCCACACCGGTGCGCCGATGGGAATCGAGACGGACTCGCGCCCGGTCACGTGGTAGTAGCTGACGTCGACTGCCGCCTCGGTCGGACCGTAGAGGTTGTGCAGTTCCGCGAGTGAGAACTGCGCGAACTGAGCCGCGGTGGCAGGTGGAAGCGCCTCGCCGCTGCAGAAGACCAGTCGGAGCGAGACACATTCCGCAGCCCGTGCACCTGCTGCGAACACCGCGAGCATCGACGGCACGAAGTGCGCCGTGGTGATGTGCTCCTGCGCGATGATGCGGGACAGATACACGGGATCGCGGTGTCCGTCGGGTTCGGCCACGACGAGCTTGGCACCGACCTGTAGGGGCCAGAAGAACTCCCACACCGAGACGTCGAACGTCGCCGGAGTCTTCTGCAGAACGGTGTCCGCAGGCTCGAGGTGATATTCGTGCTGCATCCACAGCAACCGGTTCACGATGGCCGAGTGCGTGACTGCGACACCCTTGGGCCGACCGGTCGAGCCGGAGGTGTAGATGACGTATGCGGTGTTCGAGCCGTGCAGTCTTCCCAGTCGGTCCGAGTCGGTGACCGTGGAGTGGTCGCGATCGGAGACGTCGAGCAGATCGACGGCCAGGACCGGAGTTGCGACCGGGATGTTGATCCAGTCGCGACTGGTGGTGAGGATGCACACGGGCTGGGCGCTGGAGAGGACGTAGGACGACCGCTCGACGGGATGGTCCGGGTCGATCGGTACATAGGCACCACCGGCCTTGATGATCGCGTACATGCCGACGAGCAGATCGATCGACCGGCGAATCGCCAGGCCGACATGGGATTCGGGGGTCACGCCGAGCGAGATGAGATGACGCGCGAGCTGATTCGCGCGTTCGTCCAGTTCGAGATAGGTGATGTGTTCGTCCTCGAACACGAGCGCTGTCGAGTACGGACTGCGCTGTACCTGTCGGTCGAACAGACTGCTGAGCGTCATGTCGGCGCCGCCGGCCGGAATCTGCTGGTGGACCGGAGGTTCGATCAGACGTGCGGTGTCGTTCCACTCGAACAGGACGAGTTCCCGCTCCGCGGCGGACAGAATGTCGATGTCTGCGGTGCGTACGTCCGTCGACGTTCCGATGGTCGACACGATCCGCAGGAAGCGATCGACGAACCGGTCGATGGTTTCGGGATCGAACAGATCCGTGGCGTAGGTGAACGACGCCGACAGTGCACCGGACGGGTCGACAGGCTCCTGATCCACACGCAGCTGTAGATCGAATTTTGCCGTGTCGGTGCCGATCTCCTCGAACCGAACGGTGAGATCGGGCAGCTCCAACGTGACGGCTGCATTGTTCTGGAACTCGAGCAGAACCTGGAACAGCGGCGAGTGGTCGGTCGACCGCACCGGATCGAGTACGTCGACCAGACGCTCGAACGGGATGTCGGTGTTGTCGAAGGCGGCGAGGTCGGAGCGACGAGTGTCGGCGAGCAGATCGGTGAAGGTTGCTTGCGGCTCGACCTGTGTTCGCAGAACGAGGGTACCGACGAACATGCCGACCAGGTCGTCCAGGGCCGCGTCGCCTCGACCGGCGATCGGCGTACCGACAGCGATGTCCTGAGTTCCGCTCAGCCGCGCGAGCAGGAGTGCAAGCGCCGAATGAACAACCATGAACAGGGTCGAGTCATGTTCGGCAGCAACCGAACTCAATCGTGCGGCGACGTCGGCCGGAATCGTGAACGGGGTGACGCTGCCGCGCATCGACTGCCGGATGGGACGCGGACGATCGAGCGGCATCGGCAATACGTCCGGCAGATCCGCCAGAGCCGACTGCCAGAATTCGATCTGCCGCGACGCCACCGAGGTGGAATCGCTCTCGTCGCCGAGAACGGCGTGCTGCCACAACGCGAAATCCGCGTACTGGACGGCGAGTGGCTCCCACACCGGAGCCGAACCGGCGGATCGGGCACCGTAGGCGACCATCACGTCTCGGGCCAGCGGTGCCATCGACGCACCGTCCGCCGCAATGTGGTGGACGACGATGGAGAGTACGAAATCTTCCGAACCGGTCCTGTACAGCACCGCACGGAAGGGAAGATCGACCGTGACGTCGAATCCTGTTGTCGCGGCAGCACGGACGAGCGCATCGACCGAGCCGGCGTCGACGTCGACCACATCGAGGGGCAGCGTCGATCCGGTGACGTCCTCGACCGGTGTGATGACCTGGTTCGGCAGATCGCCCACGGTCGGGAACACGGTGCGCAGCGACTCGTGCCGGGACAGAACGTCGCCGACGGCCGCAGCCATCGCATCGACGTCCAGTCGACCGGTCAGTCGCACGGTGAGCGGGATGTTGTACGCGGGCGAGGACACATCGAACTGGTTGATGAACCACATCCGCTGCTGTGCGAGAGACAGTGGGATCGAATCGGGCCGGTCCACGGCGACGAGCGCCGGACGGCGATGCAGCGATGCGCCCTTGGCCTCGGCGCGTTCGGACAGGGTCCTCACGGTCGGCGCCTCGAAGAGGTCCAGCACCTTGAGATCGGTTCCGAGAGCCGAATTGACCCGAGCGATCAGACGCGTTGCCACGAGGGAGTTTCCGCCGAGATCGAAGAAGCTGTCGGTCACGCCGACCCGGTCGACCTCGAGAACGTCGCGGAACACGGTCGCCACTGCGGCCTCGTACTCCGTTTCCGCGGCCTCGAATGCACCCTGCGAACCGAGTTCGGGTTCGGGGAGTGCGTTTCGGTCCAGTTTGCCTGCGGGAGTGAGAGGAATGGACTCGAGCATCACGAACGCCGAGGGCACCATATGCGCAGGCAACACCGAACCGGCATGCTCGCGCAACGCATCCGCCTCGACCCCGGCACCGGCCACCGGCAACACATACGACACCAACACCGTTGCCCCAGCAGCACTCTCACGACCGATGGTGACCACGAAATCGACACCCGGCACCGCAGCCAACACCGAATCGATCTCACCCAACTCGATCCGGAAACCACGCACCTTCACCTGGAAATCGCTACGCCCCACATACTCCAACGCACCCGAAGCATTCCACCGCACCACATCACCGGTGCGATACATCCGCGAACCCGCACCACCGAACGGATTGGCCACGAACCGCTCCGCCGTCAAACCCAACCGCGCGTGATACCCACGAGCCAACGCCGGACCCGCCAGATACAACTCACCCACCACACCCACCGGCACCGGATTCAACCGCGAATCCAACACCACCTCCGCGAAACCGATCGTCGGCGAACCGATATCGACCGACTCCCCCACCACCAACGCCGACGAGATCGACGAGAAAATCGTCGCCTCCGTCGGACCGTACGCATTGAACATCCGCCGACCCGGCGCCCACCGCGCCACCAACTCCGGCGCACACACATCACCACCGGTCACCACCACCTCGACCGACTCCAACCCCACCGGATCCACCGACGCCAACGCCGCAGGCGTGACGAACGCATGAGAGACCCGCTCCTGCGCCAACAACGACGCCAACTCCACCCCACCGAACACCAACGGCGGAGCAATCACCATCGTCGCCCCACCCGAGAACGCCAACACGAACTCGAGAATCGAGGCATCGAAACTCGGCGACGCAAACGCCAACACCCGCGACGACGGACCCACACCGAACCGAACCCGCTCCTCGGCAGCCAAGTTCCCCACACCACGATGAGTGACCACCACACCCTTGGGCACACCCGTCGAACCCGACGTATAGATCAGATACGCCGCATCATCGAGCCGCAACACACCCGAACGCTCGGCATCCAACACCGGAGCAGACGACCGAAACGCCAGATCCGCCACCACATCGGCATCATCGAGCACCACCCACGACACCCCACCCACACCCGACAACACACCCACATCGGCACCCAACGTCACACCCACCACAGCACCCGAATCGACCAACATGTGCTCGATCCGATCCACCGGATACTTCGGATCCACCGGCAAGAACGCACCACCGGCCTTCGCCACCGCCCACACCGCCACCACGGACTCCACCGACCGCGACAACGCCAACGCCACGAACGACCCCGGACCCACCCCACACGACATCAACATCCGCGCCAACCGCGACGACGCCGCATCCAACTCACCATACGAAACAGACCGCGACCCCGACACCACCGCAACACCACCGACACCAGCAACACCCACAGCACCAGCCAACAACTCCGGCAACACCACACCCGCCACAGACCGCGGCCCACGAACCGGAGCCAGGCGAGCGCGTTCGGCGGTGGACAGCAGGTCCACATCGCCGATCCTCAGATCCGGCTCGCCGATCACAGCGTCGAGCACGCGTACGAGGCGGCGGGCGAGCTGAGCCATGCTCGCGGCTTCGAACAGTTCTGTGGCGTAGTCGAAAACGACCGCGACATCGTCGGACTCGTCGACGGTGACTACCAGGTCCATGCCAACCCCGTCACGCGGCAGCGCGGACGGACCGAACCGGAGCGCAACCTGAGCAAGGGGGCTGTACGACTCCGAGCTCGGCAGACCGAGGGCCGTGACGACGTCCTCGAACGACGTCTCCCCGTGCGCCATCGCAGCATCGAAGTCGGTTCCGGACGCATCGACGAAATCGGCGAACGAGTGCCGAACGTCGGGTCGGGACCGCAGCACCACGGTGTTGCCGTCACTCGCAGGCACGGCGATCGACACGTCGTCGGTGTTGGCCAGTCGCGAAAGCAACACGGCGAGAACGGATTCGAGCACTACGAACGGAGTCGTGGAACGTTCGGCGGCCAACCGAGCCACTGCGGACCACGATTCGGATCCGATGGTCACCTCGTGGGATGCGCGAACATGACCGATGCGCGAGGGGCGCGAACGGTCGGTCGGAAGATCGAGGAGATCGGGGGCATCGGCGAGCCGGTCGGTCCAGTAGGCGAGCTGGGCTGCGGCGCGACGTCGACGTTGGCCTTCGCGTGCGCTGTCCGGATGTACGTCGACAACGGCGACATCGGGTCCGGCCGCGATGAAGGATTGCACCATGTCGACGAAACTCGAATGGTGTGCGGTGAGATCGTCGTCGTCGTACCGGTTGGGGTTGGCCCTGAAATCGACGAACGTCCTTGCCGGAGAACCGCTCTGATAGACGTTGACCAGAAGGTCCTCGACAGGACCCGAGGTCACGATGTTGAATTCGCCGACGATCGAGCCGAGTTCGATCTGCTGATGGAACAGCATCATGTTGACCATCGGGCCGGACAGTTGCTTGTCGCTGCCCGAAGCCGCCAGCTCACGCCGGATGTCCTCGATGCTGAAACGCTGGTGCCGCAGGGCCCCCATCAATTCGAGCTGGACCTGCTGAACCAGCTCGCCGACGGTCGCGTCCTGGGGCACATGGATCGGAATGGGTGCGACGTTGACGAGCATCCCACCGGATCGGCGAAGCAGCGCGGTGGTGCGCGCGGACACCGGGATGTTGACCGAGACGTCCTCTCGCCCGGTCATCCGCGAGAGGTAGCAGCCGAAGGCGGCGATGAACACCGCGGCCGCGGTTCCGCCCTTGGTCGCGTCGGACGCTTCGAGCTCGGTGACGACATCGTCGGGGAGAGCGACGCTGCGCAATTTACTGGCGGCGATCGTGCGCCCGGCAGTATTGGACAGGGTGGCTCCGTCGTGGATGTCCGCGGCGCGAGCGGCCCAGTACTCCTTGTCCGTCTCGAAGCGAGACGACGTCCGGTATTCCTGATCGAGCTCGTAGAGCCGCCGAAGCTCGGCCGCCTTGTTGGGGGCAGGCTCGACGTGTTCGACGGCCGCGGTGTACAGGGCTGCGGTTCGATTGACGAGCGTCATCGCACCGTAACCGTCGAGTGCGACGTGATGAATCTTGCTGTACCAGAGGTTGCGATCGTCCTCGACCTGAATGATCCAGCTCTCGACGAGTGGATCGTGTTCCATGTCGACAGGTTGGACGTAGTTCTCGTCGATCCAGGCCAGCGCAGAGGTCATGGGATCGTCTTCGCCGCGCAGATCCAGGTAGTGCACGGACTGATCGATGGAGTGATCGACCATCTGGACCGGTTCGCCGTCCACCTCGGCCAGTCTCAGGTAGGCGGATTGAAATTCGTGTGCTGCGAGAGCCGAGGCGTCCTGGAGAACGGCGATGTCAAGATCGCCGCGGAGGTCGACGTATTGCGCGATACAGACCGGGACGTCAGGAGCCAGCTGTTGAGCGAACCACATGCCACGCTGAGCGGACGACAGCGGGAACCCGTTCTCGAAGCCGGGGCCGGTCGGAGGCGTCTGAGACCCACCGGTGATTGCGGCGCGCATTCAGATGCCCTTCGGCGGCACGGTCACGACGACGAAGGCCGACGTCGAGTCGATCGACTCGGAGCCCTCGGGTCGGTTGGGAGTGTCGAGCCGCGGCGGCCTGTGCGCGCGATTGAGCAATTCTGGCTTCCGTTCTGGTCTGCGTTCGTGTCGTTTCACACACGTTCGGTGGTGATATGGCTCTGTATCAATTCGTCGCGCATCACCGATCGGATTGAAACAGGGAGAGAACCCGGTTCTACCGGATGGAACAAACCGCGAGTTCTACGAATGAGTGTGTGGTGACTCTCGAATCCATTGTCCTGTACGACACGAACTCCCCTCCCCGCCAGGCGTACGACACGCTCGACACTGTCGGCGTCGGTGCAGCGCTCACATACCAACGCGAGACTGTCGGTCATCCACTGAAAGTCGAGCCCGGAAATCCCGCGTCGAGCATCCCAGCGGCTTACAAAGATACAACATCGGCAAGGTTCTTTTGGACGGTAATCATAAGAACCATCGATCGCCGTCTCCAGCCTGTTACAGAAGTGACCGCGAGTGCTACTCGAACAGATGCTATTCGGTCGATCGAATGACTCCGCGTGCCGGGTCGAACGCCTTTGCCCTACTCGTATCCGACTCGGCGACGCGAAAAACCCACTGTTCACCGACTCGGCGATTGTTTCACGAGGCGGAACGGCGGCGCCCGGACAGAAGCGTTGCGCCGAGTGCTCCGACGGCTGCCAGACACAGCACCAGTTCCGATCCGACGCCGATTCGTGTCGCGACGGTGAGGGATTGTCGCAGTACGACACTGGACACCAGCACGTCAGGGGTGAACAGCGGCGTCTGCTGCAGAACGTGTCCGTCGGGCGACACGATCGCGCTGACGCCGCTCGTCGCCGCCACCACAACTGTTCTCCCGTGCTCGACGGCGCGCACTCTGGACATCGCGAGTTGTTGGTAGGTCATTTCGGTGTCACCGAAGGTCGCGTTGTTGGTGGGTATGGCGATGAACTCTGCGCCCGATCGGACCGATTCCTCGAGGGCGCGATCGAATGCGACTTCGTAGCACGTCGCTATTCCGGCCGCTATTCCCCCGGCGCGTACCACTCCATTTCCGTCGCCGGGGACGAAATAACCCGCTCGGTCGGCATATTCCGAGAACAAGCGGAAGAAACTTCGGAATGGCAAGTATTCGCCGAACGGTTGAATTATCTTCTTGTCGTGCCGCTCACCGGGCCCATCGGTACCGTTCCACGCAATCACCGAATTGGTGTTCGTGCCATCGGCATTGACCAGTACCGTGCCGACGAGAATCGGAGCCCCCACGGCCACCGACGCCTCTGTGATGAGAGTCGCAGCGTCGGCATTTCTCAACGGATCGATATCGGACGCATTCTCGGGCCATACGACGAGATCCGGAGCAGGCTGCCTGCCGGCCTCGACGTCAGCGGCCAACGTCATCGTCTCCCGCACGTGATTGTCCAGCACCGCTCGCCGCTGTGCGTTGAAATCCAGACCCAGCCGCGGAACGCTTCCCTGGACCGCCGCGATCGTCACCGTCCGTTCGTCGCCCTCCGGTGCAGCGTTGCTGTGCAGCGTCGGTAGCAGCATCAGCGCCACGATGGACGCCACCGTCGCTGCGGCGACCGGTCCGAGGTACGAACGCACTCCTCCTCGTCGACCGACCGCGAACAGCAGAGCAGCCGCTCCGGTTCCGGTCAGCGCCACCCCGAAACCGAGCAACGGTGCGCCCCCGACGCTCGCCAAGGGAAGCAGCCAGCCCTCGGGTTGTCCGAATGCCAGTCGACCCCACGGAAAGCCACCGAAGGGAACACTCGATCTGAGCCATTCGGTCAGGCTCCAGGCCAATGCCATGGACAACGGCCACCATGCACTCCGTGCCGCCAACACCCCGAGCACTCCGAACAGGCCGACGAAGACCGATTCGGCGAGGGCGAGCGCCAGCCAGGGCATCGGTCCCACGTACACACCGATCCATGGAAGCAGCGGAACGAAGAATCCCAGGCCGGCGGCACAGCCGTAGCCGAATCCCGCTTTCAGCGATACCGAGCCACGGCCGCCGAAGCCGGTCAGAACGAGGGCCAGCAGCGCGATACCCAGCGGTGCCAGGAACCACAGGGTTCGCGGCGGAAAGCTCGCGAATATCAGCGCACCACCGGCAACGGAGAGCGCAGTGGACAGTGCGGCCCGACGCAGCCGCTCCGCCGATGACACCACCGTCTCGACACCCGAAGCGGACTCAGTTCTCATGGATGACCTGTCCGCGATGCACGGTCATCGAGCACCGTGGAGCCGTGGACGACGGGTCGAGACCGGGCAAGGGAGATACCCCCGCGCGTGGGTCCGTCGACCACCGTTGCACGCTGTCCTTGGGTGCTCGGACGACGAGCTCGTCGACCTCCCACACCGCAAAGGACGCGGGAGCCCCCGGCACCAATGTCCCTGCCAATCCGTCTCGGACTCCGCCCGCGCGCCATGCTCCGCGGGTGGAGGCCGAGAATGCTGCCCGGGGCGAGATGGCACTGCCCGGCGTGCGGTGATCGACTGCCGCCCTGACCGTCGCCCACGGGTCGAGTCGGGTGACCGGCGCATCCGACCCGAACGCGAGCGACACCCCCGCCGACGCCAAGCGCGCGAACGGATGCAGCGCCGACGCCCGGTCTGCGCCGAGCCGTGCCGAGTACAACCCTTCCGTGCCGCCCCACAGTGCGTCGAACATCGGTTGCATGCTGGCGATCACGCCCCACGACGCCAATCTGTCGGCCTGTTCGGGTGCGACCATGGCCAGATGTTCGAGCCGGTGCCCGCACGCGGCGACGGCAGGAGTTCCGAGTTCGGCCACCACCTGCTCGAATGCAGTGACGGCAGCCGAGATCGCCGCGTCACCGATGACGTGGAAACCAGCCTGCACTCCTGCCGTCGTGCACGCCGAGATGTGTGCGGCGATCGCATCGACGTTCTCGTACGACACGCCCGATCCGGCATCGTCGGCGTACGGCGACGACAACCATGCGGTCCGCGACCCCAGCGAGCCGTCGACGAAGATGTCGCCGGCCAACCCGTGGGCACCGGTGCTCTCGAGAAGCTGTCGGGCCTGCTCGGCCGTCTCGACCAGCTCGCCCCAGTATCCGCGCACCTCCACTCCGTGTCGGGTGGACATCAGTTCACGGAAGTCGTCGATCCCCGACACGATCGGACCGGCACATTCGTGGACAGCGACGATTCCCTGCGCCGCAGCACTGTCGAGCGCAGCCGTTCGAGCCCGATCCCGGGTATCGGCCGTCATCATCGACCGCGCGGTCAGCCGGGCGAGGTGATGAGCGGCAGCGGTGAGCGGAGACTGCCCCGCGAAGCCGCTGGTCGATTCGATACCGGCGGCGGCAACGCGCAACGGCGTCGAGACGGCGGCCGAATGCGCATCGATGCGAGCGAGATACACCGGGCGCCCGGGCGCCGCCGCATCGAGGTCGGCTGTCGCTGGTGCGCGACGTTCGGGCCACTCGGTTTCGTCCCACCCGTGTCCCCAGACGAGAGCGTCCGACGACGACGATGCGTGGTCGGCGAGCACCCGCAGACAGTGTTCGAGCGAGATACAGCCGGACAGATCGAGTCCGACCAACGACAGCCCCAGGTCGGTGACGTGCACGTGAGTGTCCACGAACGCCGGTGCCACGAAGGACCCGGCCAGATCGGTGATGCGGACCCCTGGGTGCAGCGCTCGCCCGGTGCGATCCTCACCGATCCAACTGACGATTCCATCGGTCACGGCCATGGCGGTGGCGTCGGAAGCCATCGGACTGTAGATCCGTCCGCCGCAGAACAATTCGGTGGTCACGAACGACCAGTCTGCCCCTACCGGTGTGGCTTCCGGAAATCCCCACCGGCGGGATCGAACCGGTCCGCCTCGATCACCTGTCCCTCGAGGATCAGCGCAGAACCGGATGCATTCGGCGCGCGAGTACTCCTGTCGACGTCATCGTCGAGGATCTCACCGTCGATGACGGTGGGGCGCATGCGCCGGGTCGCGGTCGCAACCTGCGGCAACCAGCGTGCGGCGGCCCACATCACCGCTGGGCGTAGCAGCCACCTGGTCGGCGGGATCATCAAGAGCAATCCGATCACCGTGGTCACCAGACCCGGCACGAACATCGCGACCGACCCTGCGGCGAAGAGAGCTCCATCGGCCACGGCTCCGCCGGCCGATCGTTCGCCTCTCGATGCCCTCTGCAGACCGTCCAACACGCGTCTGCCCTGCGATCGCACCAGCAGTGACCCGACCAGCGATCCGCCGATCAGCAACACCACTGTCCAGAGCACACCGAGTGCGCTTCCCACGGCGACCAGCGCTGCGACCTCGACCACGACATAGAGTACGAACAGAGCGAGCATGACGGTCCTTTCTTCGCTTCATCGGTACAACGCGCGGGGCATCGAAATCGCTCCCGGTGTGACCGGTTTGCCGGGAGATTCTCAGGAACCCGGCCGCACGAGTCCGGTTTCGTACGCCAGCACGACCGCCTGAACTCGATCACGGACACCCAATTTCGTCAGAATTCGGCCGATGTGGGTCTTGATCGTCGCCTCGGACAGATGCAGTGCGGTCGCGATCTCCGCATTGGACAAGCCGGTCGCCAGGTGCACCAGCACCTCGCGCTCACGGCCGGTGAGAGCGTCGAGAACGGAGGCGTCGGTGGTCGACGGAGTCTGTGCGACGAACCTCGAGAGCAAGCGCTTGGTCACCTTCGGTGAGACGACGGCGTCGCCTGCGGCCACGCTGCGAATCGCGGAGACCAGGTCCTCCGGTGGAGTGTCCTTGAGAAGGAATCCACTGGCCCCCGCCCTGAGTGCACCGAGGACGTGTTCGTCGAGATCGAAGGTCGTCATCACCAGAACCTTGGCGTCCGAACCGGATTCGGTGATGGTGCGGGTAGCGGTCACGCCGTCGACACCGGGCATCCGGACGTCCATCAGCACCACCGCCGGTGCCAGTCTCGCTACGGCTTCGACGGCACTTGCCCCGTCGGCCGCCTCCCCCACCACCTCGATGTCGTCCTGCGCCTCGAGCACCATGTTCAATCCCATGCGCATGAGTTCCTGGTCGTCCACGACGACAACGGTGATCGACACCGACCCAACCTAGCCCTCACTCGATCGGCAGTGTCGCCCGCACGAGCCAAGTGCCGTGTGGCGTCCGACCCGCATGCAGGGTTCCTCGAAGCACCGCTACTCGCTCACGCATTCCGAGCAGTCCGTGCCCACCGCCGTCCGCGGACGTCGGTGCGCCCGAGCCGGTGCCGTTGTCGGAAATCTCGACGGTGACCGCCTCCTCCTCGCGAACGACCTTGACGACGGCGCGCGGCGCATGGCCGGCGTGCCGGAGAACGTTGGTCAGCGATTCTTGGACCAACCGATGAACTCCGAGGCTGATCGCCGGGCTGATGTCGTCCAGATTTCCGGTCTGTTCGAGTTCGACGTTCAACCCGGCCCGACCCATCATCTCGACGACACGCGCCAGTCCCGCTGTCCCGTACTGGGGCATGTCGTCCGAGTCGGGCGACGTCCGCAGCAACGCGACCGTTCGACGCAACTCCGCGAGCGCCGACCGGCCCGTGGCGGAGATGTTGGCAACGGCCTGCTCTGCACGCTCGGGGTTGCGTCTGATCGCATACGAGGCACCGTCGGCCTGGACCACCATGACACTGACGCTGTGGGCAATGACGTCGTGCAGCTCGCGTGCGATGCGCGTGCGCTCGGAGATCACCGCTTCTTCGGCGCGTCTGTCCCTGTCGTACTCGGCCACGACGAGACGGGCCTGCGTCGCTTCGTCGTATGCCCTGCGGGCACCGAGAAATTCCGCCGCAACCCACGACAGCGCGTACATCAGCGCGCTGAACAACAGCGTCGTGAAGACCGGTTGGTCGAACAGGTACAGGCTCGCGGCGGTGTACGCAGCGAGCGCGACGGCATAGATGCCGGCCTGGATTCGACCGACGTACGCAACCAGGGTGTAGAGCATGATCGGCAGGGCCAGAGCGGCCGGGTGACCGTTGTACGCATCGCCCGCCAGGCTGCCTGCTGTGTCGGAGGCGAGCGCGGTGACGAGAGTGAGCGCTGCGATCGAGCGCGGCAGACGGCGCCGCCATGCAACGGGAATCGTCAGCACGACCGAGAACACCAGGAACAACGGTGCGTTGAGACCGTCGACCGAGCTGACGAACACCAGAATGTCGAGGACGAACAGCCCGGCCGCCAGCAGGGCGTCGGCCACGAACGGCTGCCCACGGAGCCACAGACTGAATCGACGCATGTGATTGAGTTTGCCGTATGACTGCTGCCGACTGGGGATTGCTGATGGTCGCTGCCACGGCCGCCGGTTGGGTCGACGCCGTGGTGGGCGGAGGTGGTCTCATCCTGCTGCCCGCCATCCTTCTCGTGGCCCCTCAGCTGACGCAGCAGGCGGCGCTGGCGACGAACAAGGCAACTGCCGTGTTCGGTACCGTCGCTGCCGTCGTCACCTTTTCGCGGAAGGTCCCGCTGAACTGGCCGGTGCTGATTCCGGCCGCCGTCCTTGCCGCCGTGGCCTCGGCCGCAGGCGCTGCTGCGGTGTCGTTGATCGATCGCGAGCTGTTCATCCCGATCATCATGGTCGTTCTCGTCGGTGTGGCCGTACTGGTCACCTGCCGTCCGACCATCGGCCGAACGGCGGCACCGTCGCCGCCGACCCATCGCAAGGTTCTGATCGTCATCGGCTGCGCAGCCGCCGGAATCGGCTTCTACGACGGCATTCTCGGGCCCGGCACCGGAACGTTCCTCATCATCGCCTTCGCCACGCTGCTCGGTACCGAGTTCGTGCGCAGCGCCGCGATGGCCAAGGTGATCAACGTCGGGTCCAACGTCGGTGCCCTCGCCTTCTTCGCGGTCACCGGCAGCGTCTACTGGCAACTCGGAGCGGTCATGGCGGTGTGCAACGTGTTCGGTGCCGTCCTCGGGTCGCGTACAGCGGTCGCCCGCGGTGCCGGATTCGTGAGAATCGTCCTGCTCGTCGTGGTGGTGGGGATGGTCGTCCGACTCGGATGGCAACAATTCGGCTAGCGTCTTCAGGCGTGACGAGACAATCGGATCGGTCGGTCGACGCCGACTTCCTGGCTCTGCCCCTGCAGGCCCTCGCGGACGCCGCCCTGAGCACGGCACGGACCGCCGGGGCAACGCACGCCGATGTTCGCGTGCAGCGCTCGACGACTCAGTCGATCTCGCTGCGCGACGGCTCCGTTCAATCCGCCGTCGACGCCGGGGAGATCGGTCTCGCCGTGCGGGTCGTGGTCGACGGGACCTGGGGTTTCGCATCGCACGCCGAACTCGGCACCGACGCTGCCGCAGCCACGGCCCGGAGCGCAGTCGAGGTGGCCACAGCGCTGCGCGCACTCAATCGTGAACGCGTGGAACTCGCTGCCGAGCCGGTGTACTCGAACGCAACGTGGGTGTCGGAGTACGACATCGACCCCTTCGAGGTACCCACCGCCGAGAAGGTGTCACTGCTCGCGGAGTATTCGTCCCGGCTGGCCGCGTCGGATGGCGTCGACCACGTCACCGCCTCGGTTCTGCAGGTCAAGGAGCAGTCGTTCTACGCGGATCTGGCCGGCAGCAGCATCATTCAGCAGCGGGTGCGACTCCATCCTCAGTTCGAGGCCACCACCGTGGATCGATCCGCCGGTGCGTTCGAGACCATGCGTACCCTCGCGCCACCGGTCGGACGAGGCTGGGAGTACCTGGGTGAGAACGGCACCTGGGACTGGGCCGACGAGCTTGCGCAAATACCCGAATGGTTGGCCGAGAAGGTGAAGGCACCGTCGGTCGTGGCAGGACCGACGGATCTCGTCATCGATCCGACCAACCTGTGGCTCACCATTCACGAATCGATCGGGCACGCAACGGAATACGATCGGGCCATCGGCTACGAGGCCGCTTACGCCGGCACCTCGTTCGCGACTCCGGACCAGCTGGGTACGTTGCGCTACGGATCGCCCATCATGCACGTCACCGCGGACCGAACCGAGGTCAACGGTCTGGCCAGCATCGGCTGGGACGACGACGGAGTGGCATCGCAGAAATGGGATCTGGTGCGCGGCGGGACGTTGGTCGGCTACCAACTCGACCGAGTGTTCGCCCCGAAACTCGGTCTCGAGCGGTCCAACGGGTGCTCGTACGCCGATTCTGCGCATCACGTGCCGATCCAGCGTATGGCGAACGTGTCGCTGCAGGCCGACCCCGACACCGATCGATCCACAGCCGACGTCATCGGTGAGGTGCAGGACGGCATCTACGTCGTCGGCGACAAATCATGGTCGATCGACATGCAACGGTACAACTTCCAGTTCACCGGCCAACGCTTCTACCGAATCCGCAACGGCGTGCTCGACGGCCAGGTGCGTGATGTGGCGTACCAGGCGACCACCACCGAATTCTGGGGTTCGATGGAACTGCTCGGTGGACAGTCCACGTGGCGACTCGGCGGCGCATTCAACTGTGGCAAGGCCCAACCCGGGCAGGTTGCCGCCGTCAGCCACGGCTGCCCCGTCGCGTTGTTCCGCGGCGTCAACGTCCTCAACACCCGATCGGAGGCAGGCCGATGATCGCTCCGCAGCTCGTGATCGAACGTGCACTCGCCCACGCGAGTGTCGACGACACCATCGTGATCGTCACCGACTCCAGTGACGCAACGTTGCGGTGGGCCGGAAACTCCATGACCACCAACGGAATCGCCACCTCGCGTCGTTGGGAGGTCATCTCGATCGTGCGCGGGGCGGACGGCACTCGAGTCGGTACCGTGTCGTCGACGAGTGTCGACCCGGACGACATCGAGGCGGTGGTGCGGGCGAGCGAATCGGCAGCACGATCGGCAGAGACCGCGGAAGACGCGATGCCGCTGCTGCCTTCGGATTCGGTCGGGTCCGCCTCCGGATCGGAGAACTGGGACCGCAGTGCGACGCACACGTCGATCGACGTGTTCGGTTCGCTGGCAACGGAATTGAACGTCGGATTCGACGGCGAGGACACGCTGTACGGATTCTCGCAGCACACCGTCGACAACGTCTGGCTCGGAACCTCGACCGGTGTGCGCCGTACGTTCACCCAACCCACCGGATCGGTGGAGATCAACGGCAAGCGATCCGGGGCGAGCGCCTGGGTGGGCACAGGAACAACCGACTTCCGGGACGTCTCGGTCCGAACCATGTTGGCGGAACTGTCCACCCGACTCGGCTGGGCCCGAAACACCGTCGAACTGCCCGCCGGTCGGTACGAGACTCTGCTGCCCCCGTCGGCGGTGGCCGATCTGATGATCTACCTGATGTGGACCATGGAAGGCCGCGGAGCGCAGGAAGGCCGCACCGCTCTCTCGCGGGCCGGGGGAACGAGAGTCGGTGAGAAACTCACCGACCTGCCGCTGACGCTGTACTCCGACCCACGCGCATCCGGACTCGAGTACGCGCCGTTCGTGATCGCCGGCTCGTCGAGTGATGCGGTATCGGTGTTCGACAACGGCATGGACATCGAGCGGGTCGACTGGGTGCGCGACGGTTCGGTCGCGGCCCTGTCCTACCCGCGTGCCGCCGCGCAGAAGTTCGGCGCACCCGTCGCGGTGCCGGGCAACAATCTCGTCATGACCGGCGGCACCGATACTCGGCTGGCCGAGATGGTTGCCGCAACCGAGCGGGGCCTGCTGCTGACCACTCTCTGGTACATCCGAGAGGTCGATCCCACCTCGCTGCTGCTCACCGGGCTGACCAGAGACGGGGTCTACGCCATCGAGGACGGTCGGATCACCGGCGCAGTGAACAACTTTCGCTTCAACGAGAGCCCGCTCGATCTGTTGCGACGCGTCACCGAGGCAGGCGCAACGAAGGCGACACTGCCGCGCGAGTGGAAGGACTGGTTCACTCGCACGGCGATGCCGCCGCTACGCATCCCCGACTTTCACATGTCGTCGGTGAGCGCCGCGCAGTAGGGCTCGGTAGCGCGACCTACTTGTCGGGGCCGGAGAGCTCGAGTGCGATGTTGTCGGGGTCGCGGAACTCCACGATGGACAGTCCGGGCCCGGCGTCCTTGATGCCCTCGTGCGCGATACCCAACTCGTCGAGTGTCTTCACGGCGTCCTTGAGGGCGGCGCGGGTGTCGACGGTGAAACTGAGGTGATCGAGTCCGCAACGGTCCTCGGCGAATGTGTCGTCGCTCGGTGCGACCGGGCGCAGACCGAGCAGGCCACCACCGAATTTGTAGATGACGCCGCCGAAGAGGAACCACAGCGCCTTCTTGGTCTCTTCGTCCGCGTCGGGGTCCCAGGCGTACGCGACGTCGAAGCCGAACACCGAGTCGTAGAACGACCGGGACCGTTCGATGTCGCTGACGGTGAGGCGAACATGGTTGTAATCGGTCACTGCGATTGGCACGTGGTGCTCCATTCCGGCAGCAGGGGAAGCTGCCTCACGAAGCATTCGGAACCGCGCATGCGAACGATGGCACCGCTCGCAACTCAGGTGGCGGTGATCGCCAATCCGACGGAACCGCTCTTGCCCCGTCGCAGCACACTTCCCTTGACCGTGAGCCATCCGATGAGTCCGTACTTCGACGCGATCGCCGAGCGAGCCTTCTCCGTCTCGGCCGCGTCGAGAATCTCGGCCCGTGCGTCGACCGCGTCGCCCTGAGGGTTACCGCGCATGTCGCACGGTGCCAGCGTGACTGCGGGGTTGCGGCGAATCCGTTTCACCTTCCACGAATCGGCCACCGTCCAGACCAGCAGCCGATTCCCGTCGAGGGCACCCCACAGCGGAGTCGGAACCCCTGTGCCGTCTTTCTTGAACGTCGTCAGCAGTACGTATTTGCCTTTGGCAATGTCTTCGAAGGTGGCAGCCATACTGCTCAGAATACGTCGCTATTCGCCCTCGAGCTCGCCCTCGGTTTCCAGATACACCTTGCGCAACCCGTCGAGAACCTGCTTGTCCGGCTCGGCCCACATCTTCCGTTCGGCCGCTTCGAGCAGCCGCTCCGCGATACCGTGCAGCGCCCACGGATTGGACTGTTGCATGAACTTCTGGTTCTGCTCGTCGAGCACGTACGTCTCGGCCAGCTTCTCGTACATCCAGTCCTGCACCACGTCGGTCGTCGCGTCGTAGCCGAACAGATAGTCCACGGTCGCCGCCATCTCGAACGCGCCCTTGTACCCGTGCCTGCGCATCGCCTCGAGCCACCGCGGGTTCACCACCCGGGCGCGGAACACTCTCGCGGTCTCTTCCGAGAGCGTGCGCGTGCGAACCGATTCCGGCCGCGTGCTGTCACCGATGTACGCCTCGGGCGACTTCCCGGTCAACGCACGCACGGTTGCGACCATGCCTCCGTGGTACTGGAAGTAGTCGTCGGAATCGGCGATGTCGTGCTCACGCGTATCGGTGTTCTTGGCGGCAACGGCAATGCGCTTGTAGGCGGTGCGCATGTCGTCCGAGGCGGGAACGCCGTCGAGACCACGGCCGTACGCGAAGCCGCCCCAGGTGGTGTAGACCTGCGCCAGGTCGTCGTCGCTGCGCCAGGTCTTGCTGTCGATCAGCTGCAGCAACCCGGCACCGTACGTCCCCGGCTTCGATCCGAAAATGCGTGTGGTGGAACGCCTTTCGTCACTGTGCTCGGCGAGATCGGCCTGCGCATGCGCTCGAACGTAGTTCTGATCGGCCGGCTCGTCCAACGCGGCGACCATCCGAACCGCATCGTCGAGCAATGCGAGCACATGGGGAAATGCGTCACGGAAGAACCCGCTGATGCGGACCGTCACGTCGATGCGGGGTCGGCCGAGCTCGACGAGATCGATCACCTCGAGCCGAGTGACTCGGCGCGACGCCTCGTCCCACACCGGTGACACGCCCAACAGTGCGAAGACTTCGGCGATGTCGTCGCCGGAGGTCCGCATGGCCGACGTGCCCCACACCGACAGCCCGACCGATTTCGGCCACTCGCCGTGGTCCTGGCGGTAGCGAGCGAGCAGTGACTCCGCCATCGCCTGACCGGTCTCCCACGCCAACTTCGACGGCACGGCCTTCGGATCGACGGAGTAGAAGTTGCGGCCGGTGGGCAGAACGTTGATCAGCCCGCGCAGCGGTGAACCGCTGGGCCCTGCCGCGATGAAACCGCCGTCGAGCGCGTGCAGTACCTGGGCGATCTCGCGTGAGGTCCCGCGCAGTCTCGGAACGACCTCGGCTGCGGCGAACTCGAGAATCTGTGCAACCACGCCGCCGTGCTCGCCCGCCACTCGCGCGGCCGCTGCGGGATCCCACTGAGTTGCCTGCATCGCCGCGACCAATCCGTGGGCGACGGCCTCGATACTGTCGACGCGGGTGCGATCCTCGTCTCCGTCCTCGCTCAGACCCAGCGCCTCGCGCAGACCTGGAACCGTCTGCTCCCCGCCCCACATCTGCCGAGCACGCAGCATGGCCAGAACCAACTCGACCTCGGCATCGCCGACGGGTTCCTGGCCGAGAATGTGCAGGCCGTCGCGGATCTGCACATCCTTGATCTCGCACAGCCAGCCGTCGACGTGCAACAGCATGTCGTCGAACACTTCCTCGTCGGGGCGCTCCTCCAGTCCGAGGTCCTTGTGCATCTGCGCCGCGGTCATCAGCGTCCAGATCTGCTGGCGGATGGCAGGCAGCTTGGCCGGATCGAGTGCCGAGATGTTCGCGTGCTCGTCGAGCAATTGCTCGAGCCGGGAGATGTCACCGTAGCTCTCCGCACGCGCCATCGGCGGAATCAGGTGATCGACGAGAGTGGCGTGCGCTCGACGCTTGGCCTGCGTGCCCTCCCCCGGATCGTTGACGAGGAACGGGTAGATCAACGGCAGGTCGCCCAACGCCGCATCGGTTCCGCAGGAGGCGGACATACCGAGTGTCTTGCCCGGCAGCCATTCCAGGTTGCCGTGCTTGCCCAGGTGGACCATGGCGTCCGCACCGAAGCCGCCGTCGGCCTCGGTGGCCGAGATCCACCGGTAGGCCGCCAGATAGTGATGGCTCGGCGGCAGGTCCGGGTCGTGATAGATCGCAACCGGCTTCTCGCCGAATCCCCGAGGTGGCTGCACCATGATCACCACGTTGCCGAATTGCATTGCTGCGATGACGATTTCACCGTTCGGATCGGCAGACCGATCGACGTAGAGATCGCCCGGCGCGGGGCCCCAGTGCTCGATCACGCCGTCGCGCAGATCTGCGGGAAGCTGCTCGAACCACCGGCCGTACTGCGCGGCCGAGATGCGAATGGGATTGCCCTCGAGCTGGGCGTCGGTGAGCCAGTTGGGATCCTGGCCGCCGCGGGCGATCAACGCGTGAATGAGTGCGTCACCGTCGCGAGCAGCCAGACCGGGCACCGAATCCGGGCCGTCGAGCGGTCCGAGGTCGTAGCCGGCGGCGCGCATGTCCGACATCAGCGCGATCGCGCTCGCCGGAGTGTCGAGACCGACGGCGTTGCCGATCCGCGCATGTTTGGTGGGATAGGCCGAGAACATCAGCGCGATGCGGCGGTCGGCAGCGGGAATATGCCGCAGCCGGGCGTGCCGCACCGCGATGCCCGCCACCCGAGCAGCACGCTCGTGGTCCGGAACGTACGTGGTCAACCCGTCGTCGTCGATCTCCTTGAACGAGAACGGAACCGTGATGAGCCGGCCGTCGAACTCCGGGACGGCGACCTGAGTGGCCACGTCCAGAGGGGAGAGTCCGTCGTCGTTCTCGGACCACGTCGCGCGAGAACTCGTCAGACACAGTCCCTGGAGGATCGGGACGTCGAGGGCAGCGAGTTCGGCGACGTCCCAGGCCTCGTCGTCCCCGCCTGCCGACGCTCCGGCCGGTTTGGTGCCTCCCGCGGCGAGAACGGTGACGATCAGGGCATCCGCCGACTTCAGCGTGTCGAGCAGGTCGGCTTCCGCGGTGCGCAGCGACGCGCAGTAGATCGGGAGCGCGGTGGCACCGGCGTTCTCGACCGCGGTGGCGAGAGCGTCGATGTACGTGGTGTTACCGGCCAGATGTTGGGCGCGGTAGTAGAGGATGGCCACCGTCGGACCGTCGGAGCTCGCGGCGGAGTGTCGCTCGAGGTGACCCCACGTCGGGAGGTGTCGTGGGGCGTCGAAACCGTGCCCGGTCAGCAACACGGTGTCGGAGAGAAAGTTGTACAGCTGACGCAGGTTGTCGGACCCACCTTCGGCCAGATAGTTGTGCGCCTGCGCGGCGACGTTCGCGGGGACCGTCGAGATCTCCATCAGGTCGGCGTCGGGTGCCTGCTCGCCGCCGAGTACGACGACGGGCAGTCCGGTGGCGAGGACGGCGTCGATGCCCGACTCCCAGGATCGACGAGACCCCAGGATGCGCACGATGATCAGCTCTGCCGTCGCAGCCATCGCCGGTATGTCCTCGGCGAGAAGGCGAGAAGGGTTTCCCCAGGTGAAGTCGGCTCCACTGGCACGGGCACTGAGCAGATCGGTGTCCGATGTGGACAGCAGCAAGAACACGGGTAACGCCCTCCTCGGGGGTTTCGCGCCCCTGGAAATCGGTGTGTCGGTCTTCGACTCGTCGGCGAGAGGGTCTGACTCCTGCCCCGTCCCGAGGGACTGGATGGGGCGTCACAGTGGCGCGACCGTACCGGATTCTCGCCGGTTTCCTCTCGGCCTGAGCCGTGGACATCGAATGCTACCGGGGCGAGCATGGAATCGGGCCACCCGCTGCGCTTGTAGCCTGGTGACCATGAGTTCGCCAGAGAGGTCGGTGCCCGACGGCTGCCCCGGAGCGCTGACGACCCATCTGGCCGCGGACGGGCCGCTGGCACGAGTTCGGCTGCCGGGCGGAGTCGTGTCGCCGGGCCAGATGCAGGTGCTGGCGCAGGCCGCTGCGGAGCTGGGTGACGGCACATTGGAACTGACCTCGCGGGGCAACATCCAGGTGCGCGCGGTGTCGGATCCGGACGGCTTCGCGAGCAGGCTGGCCGACGCAGGATTGCTTCCGTCCTCGACGCACGAGAGGGTCCGCAACATACTCGCCTCTCCACTGTCGGGCCGGGTGGGCGGCCTCACCGACGTGCGCGCGCTGATCGGCGCGCTGGACGAAGGCCTGTGCGCACGAGCCGACCTGGCCGAACTGCCGGGGCGAACGCTCTTCGCGCTCGACGACGGCCGCGGCGACCTGTGCGGACTGGAACCGGACTTCGGTGCCTACGCCCAGCCCGACGGTTCGTTCGCCGTGCTGCTGGCGGGCCGGGACAGCGGCGTTCGCGTGGACCGCGACAAGGTCGTCTCGACGCTGCTGGACTGCGCCGGTGCCTTCGTGGAACTGCGGCAGTCCCAGTGGCGGGTGGCCGAACTGGATGACGGCCCGGCGCAGATCATCGACCGTCTCGGGCTCTCGGCCGGCCACGCCCTGACGTTGCCCGCACCCGTGGAGGTGCCACCGATCGGATGGCTCGACCAGGACGACGGTCTGGTGGTGCTGGCCGCAGGCTTGGCCAACGGTGTTCTCGGGGCGCGGCTCGCCGAGTTCCTCGCCGCCATCGACCGTCCGTTGATCATGACGCCGTGGCGATCGCTGATCGTGTGCGACCTGGACGAGGAACCGGCCGAACAGGTCGTCCGCGTGCTCGCCCCGATGGGACTGATCTTCGACGCAGCATCTCCGTGGATTCGGGTGAGTGCGTGCACCGGATCGCCGGGGTGCGAGAAGTCGTTGGCCGACGTGCGAGCCGACCTCTCTGCGGCAGTCGATGCCCGGATGACGCCGCGCGACGAGCGGCAACACTGGTCCGGGTGCGAACGGCGTTGTGGACGGCCCAAGGGCGAGGTGACCGACGTCATCGCGACGGGAATCGGCTACCGCGTGTCCTGAGTGGGTGCCTTCACCCCAGGTGCGACCGGTTTTCTGCTGAGGGGTCCCTCTCCCCTATCGTGAAACGCATGCACGACTACGTCCGCGACGGCGCGGAGATCTATCGGCAATCGTTCGCGACGATCCGAGCCGAAGCAGATCTGTCTCGGTTCGCACCGGACGTGGCACAGGTCGTCGTGCGCATGATTCACGCGGTCGGAGAGATCGATCTGACCGAGACCATCGGCTACACCCCCGCGGTCGTGGCCTCCGCTCGCGCGGCACTGAACTCGGGCGCGCCGATTCTGTGCGACGCCAACATGGTTGCCGCCGGTATCACCCGTCGTCGTCTTCCGTCCGACAACGAGGTGCTGTGCACCTTGTCCGATTCGCGGGTGCCGGAGCTGGCGAAGCGGATGGGCACCACGAGAACCGCTGCGGCGCTGGAGTTGTGGGGCGACAAGCTCGACGGTGCCGTCGTCGCGATCGGCAATGCACCGACTGCGCTCTTCCACCTGATGGAGATGCTCGCGGCCGGAGCGCCGAAGCCGGCGGCCATCGTCGGCGGCCCGGTCGGATTCATCGGGGCGGCCGAGTCGAAGGAGGACCTGATCGCCGCGGACCTCGGCGTCGAGTATCTGGTCGTTCGAGGCAGACGGGGTGGCAGTCCGATCACCGTCGCGGCCGTCAATGCCATCGCGAGCGAGCAGGAATGACCACTACTGGAAAACTGTGGGGTGTCGGCGTCGGTCCCGGCGATCCGGAGTTGTTGACGGTCAAGGCCGCTCGTGTGATCGCCGAGGCCGATGTGGTCGCTTTCCACAGTGCGCAGCACGGTCGCAGCATCTCCCGCGGACTGGCGGCCGGGTACATGCGGGACGGGCAGCTCGAGGAACATCTGGTCTATCCGGTGACCACCGAGACCACGGCGCATCCCGGTGGATATCAGGGTGCGATCGACGAGTTCTACGAATCCGCTGCCGCACGGCTGGCGGCCCATCTCGATGCGGGACGCTCCGTAGTGCTTCTCGCCGAGGGCGATCCGCTGTTCTACAGCTCCTACATGCACATGCACAAGCGATTGGCCGACCGCTTCGAGGTCGAGGTCGTGCCCGGCGTGACGTCGGTCAGTGCGGCCTCGGCCGCGCTGGCAACTCCGCTCGTGGAGCGAGACGAAGTGTTCACCGTGCTTCCCGGCACGCTGCCCGCGGACGAACTCACGCGCCGACTGCGCGGCACCGACGCGGCCGTGATCATGAAGCTGGGCCGGACCTACCCCACGGTGCTCAAGGCACTGGAGCGTTCCGGCCGGTTGGGTGAGGCGCGCTACGTCGAACGCGCCAGCACGCCCCAGCAGCGAGTACTCGACGCCGCAGACGCCGACAACGTGCCCTACTTCTCGATGATCGTCGTGCCGAGCCCGTCCAACCGAGCCGAAACGCGCACCGGCACCGGAGAAGTGGTCGTCGTCGGCCTCGGTCCAGGCGACGACGCATGGACGACCGACGAGGTGCGCGCCGAACTGGCCGCCGCCACCGATCTCGTGGGCTACGTCACCTACATCGATCGGGTACCTCCGAGACCCGGACAGGTTCGACACGCCAGTGACAACAAGGTCGAATCCGAACGCGCCGCCTTCGCACTCGATCTCGCCAAACAGGGTCGCCGAGTGGCCGTGGTCTCCTCCGGCGATCCGGGGGTGTTCGCGATGGCCACCGCCGTGATCGAAGTGGCAGCCGAGCAGCAGTGGAACTCGGTACCGGTACGGGTGGTGCCCGGAATGACGGCCGCCAACGCCGTCGCCAGTCGAGTGGGCGCACCGCTCGGCCACGACTACGCCGTCGTCTCCCTCTCCGACCGCCTCAAACCCTGGGACGTCGTCGCAGCACGGCTCTCGGCGGTAGCCGGAGCCGACATGGCGATCGCAATCTACAACCCGGCCTCGAAATCACGAACGTGGCAGGTTGCGGCGATGAAAGACATTCTGCTCGAACACCGTTCGTCGCAGACCCCCGTGGTCATCGGACGCGCAGTTGGCAGCGCGCAGGAATCCGTTCGCACCGTCACTCTCGGCGAACTCGACCCGGAGTCGATCGACATGCGATGCCTGCTCATCATCGGATCGTCGATGACGACGGTGGTCGAGACGGGAAGCGGACCGAAAGTGTTCACCTCCCGCCGGTACCCGTCAGAGGGTGGAGCGTAATCGATTCGTCAGCCAGTCCACGGCGGCCGCGATGTCGAACACCGTCGGCGCCGAACCGGTGCGCGCAGGACGGTCGACCACGATCACCGGAATCGATGCCGCTCGGGCAGCATCGAGCTTGGCCCGCGTCATGTCGCCGCCGCTGTTCTTGGTGATCAACAGGTCGATTCGGTTGTCCGCGAGCATCATCGCCTCGTGGTCGACGTCGAACGGCCCACGGCTCAGGTGCAGTGTCATGTGCGGCGGGACCGGGCCGGTCGGAGGGTCGATCGCTCGGACCAGAAACCACGAGTGATCGACACTCGCGAAATGATGAACACCCTGCCTGCCGGTCGTGAGGAACACCCTGCTTCCGGGGGTGATCGCCGACGCCGCGCCGGGCAGTGAGGCTACCGAGGTCCATCGATCACCCTCTCCCGCGGTCCACGGTGGCCGAGTCAGAACCAGCAGCGCGACCAACGCTTCCCGCGTGGCCTGCTCGGCGTGTGCACCGATGGTGGAGGCGAACGGATGTGTCGCGTCCACCACCACGTCGATTGCGTTGTCTCGCAGCCACACTGCAAGGGCGTCCGGACCACCGAAGCCACCGATTCGCGTCCGTCCGACGGGCAGAATCGGCTCGGCAACCCGTCCGGCCAACGAGGTGATCGTCTCGATCCCCTGCACCGCGCCCAGAGCGACCGCGAGTGCCCGCGACTCCGTCGTACCACCGAGAATCAGGACTCTCACCGTTCGGTCGCAGTCCATTGTTTTGTCGCACACCATTGCGTGACCGGCAGCTGCGGTCTCCACGTCGTGAACGCGCCCAACGGTTCACCGCGATAGATCTGGAACCTGCGGAGCTCTCCGCCGTACTTCGCCGCCGCGGTCAGCAACAACGAATCCGATTCTGCGGTCACCGAATTGGCGACCAGTCGTCCGCCGGCGCGCACCGCGTTCCAGCACGTCTCGAGCATGTCGGCCCCGGTCAACCCGCCACCGATGAACACCGCATCCGGCACCGAATCCGAGTCGGAGACCGCAGCGAAGCTCCCCGGGGCATCGCCGTGCACCACGAGCCCCGGAACTCCCAGGCGCATTGCATTGGTCTCGATCTGCTCACGGCGTGCCTGCGAGCTCTCGAACGTCACTGCGCGACAGGATCGGTCGGTCCGCATCCATTCGATGGCAATGGTTCCCGAGCCGCCTCCGATGTCCCACAGCAACTCTCCGGGTGCCGGTGCCAACGCGCTGAGAGTGAGTGCTCGAACCTCCCGCTTGGTCATCTGGCCGTCTCCGGTGTACGCAGAGTCGGCGAGGCCGGGATTGCGGGTGTGGCGGGGCGCGTCGGGATCTCGGACACACAGCAGTGCAACGACATTGAGTGGATCGACGCCCTCGAACGTCGACTCTCGGGCGATTCCGCCGACGACCCGCTCGGCCGGTCCGCCGAGCTGCTCGAGGACGGTCAGTTCACTCGATCCGAAGCCGTTGGCGCACAGCACAGCCGCGATCTCGCCCGGCGTACTGCTGCCCCGGCTCAACACCAGTATCCGGCGACCGTCGGCCAACTCGGGTAACACCGTCTCGGCCGGGGTGTTCACCAGGGACACCGTCGAGGTGTCCTGTAGTGCCCAGCCCAGTCGCGCGCATGCCAGTGACACCGAGGACGGTGCCGGGTGGACCCGTACGCGATCGGCACCGAACTCCCGCACCAGCGTGACCCCGATGCCATGGAACATCGGATCCCCGCTGGCCAGCACGCAGACGCGAGCACCTGCGCAGGCGTCGAGCATCGGCCGTAGATTCGGCACCAACGGACTGGGCCACGTCCTGGTCTCGGTGCAGTGCTCTCGCACCTCCGCGATCTGGCGGGCCGAGCCGAACACCACATCGGCGTGCTCGATCGCCGTGCGGGAACCGACAGACAGTCCGTCCCAGCCATCCGCACCGATTCCGACGACCACGATCGGGTTGGGCACCGGTGCCACCATCAGCGCGGCATCCTGCGCCAGAGCCATTGCGGCAGTAGACGCATGCCGAAGAACACCGGTCGCAGAGTGCCGGGGATCCACACGGTGGCCCGACGCTTGCCCAGCGCGGTGACCACGCCGTCGGCGACCTGATCCGGTGTACTGGACATGGGCGCGGGTGTCATCCCCTCGGTCATGGAACCGATGACGAATCCCGGACGAACGAGTAGGAGATGCACCCCGCTACCGTGCAGGGAATCGCTCAGTCCACCGGCGAACCCGTCGAGACCGGCCTTTGCCGACCCGTACACGTAGTTGGCGCGCCGCACTCGAACTCCCGCCACCGACGAGAACACGACCAGGTCGCCGCTCCCCTGCGCTCGGAGCAACTTCGCCGCATGCGTCAGCACCGAAACCTGAGCCAGGAAGTCGGTGGTGATGACCTCGAGAGCGTGCTGAGCGTCGTTCTCGGCGCGCGCTTGATCCCCGAGGATGCCGAACGCCAACACCACGATCCCGATCGGACCGTATCGCTCGGCAATCCGGCTCACGAGCTCGGCGTGGGTGTCCATCGCGTTCGCGTCGAACTCGACGGTGTGAACGGCGTCCGCGCCTGCCTGCTGCACTCGTCGTTGCTGGGCATCGAGGTCGCTGCTGCGCCGAGCTGCCAGTACGACGGTTCGGCCGGAGGCGAGTCGGGTAGCGACCTCCAGTCCGATCTCGCTGCGCCCACCCAACAGCAACAGCGTTCCGGCCGCGGGTTCTGCTCGTCTGCTCACGCCGACCAGTCTTGCCGATGAAATCGCATTCACTACAGTCGGGGCATGGCCGCCATTCCCGCAGACGCGACTGCCCTCGCCGACGACGCATTCGAGTTCCTTGCCGAGCGGCATCTGGCCACTCTGACGACACTGCGACCCGACGGAACCCCGCACGTGGTCGCCGTCGGGTTCACCTACGATGCCGAATCCCGCTGCGCTCGGGTCATCACCAACGACGTATCGCAGAAGGCGATCAACGCCGGCCGTGGCGCCTACGCCGCCGTCACCCAGATCGACGGCGCCCGCTGGCTGACGTTGGAGGGCCCCGCGTCGGTCCGAAACGATCGTGAATCGGTCGTCGATGCGGAGAACCGCTATGCGCAGCGCTACCGCGTACCCAGGGAGAACCCCACCCGAGTCGTCATCGAGATACAGGTCCAGCGGGTACTGGGTAGCCGTTCGCTGCTCGACCGGTAGCGGCCGTCCCGTCTGCTTTCACCGCCAGGGAAGCACGGTCAGGTTCGGCCATTCGGTCGTCCACCGGGCAGCCTTGGCCTCGTACACGTGCCGCATCGGCAACCGCGGGTTCGGCCGCACGATTCCCGCGAAGAGATCCTCGAATCCGTGCGGTGCGTACACGACGTCCGTACCGCCCTGGTCGGTGGTGATGCCGAAGCAGCACGTCGTGGAGACGAAGTGATCGATCGCATCCTCGGTGCTTCGGTACGGTGCGATCGCAGTGCCGAAATGCTGCTCGTACCACAGGTGTACCCGCGCCTCGTTGCGTACTTCGACGTCCACACCGAGGTCGGCGAACACCGATGCCGCGCGCTCGATCACCTCGTTCTCCGATTCGTAGGACAGATCGGAGTCGTCGAAGTAGAAGAAGTCGTAGTCCCGGATACCCGCACGAAGGTCCCTACCGGCCAGGTGGTTCCAGACCGTCTGGAACAGGCCACCCGCCGTCAGGTACCACCCGGGAAGCTTCAGTTCTGGTGCACGTCGAAGTATCTCGGCGACAGCAGGATTGGATCGAACGATCGAGACGAACTCGGGCTCGCCTCGATTCGTCACGCCGGCAGGACGGCCAGGCCGTGCGGCCGCAGGTTGACCGACTCGCACCCGTCCGCGGTGACGACGACGATGTCCTCGATGCGCGCACCCCACTGTCCGCGGAAGTAGATTCCCGGCTCGATGCTGAACGCCATTCCTTCGGTCAGCGTGATGTCGTTGCCGGCAACGATGTACGGCTCCTCGTGCACCGACAGGCCGATCCCGTGCCCGGTCCGGTGCAGGAACGCCTCGCCCAGACCGGCGTCGACCAGCACGTCGCGGGCTGCCGTATCGATGGACTGCGCCGTGACGCCGGGCACCACCGCATCGACAGCTGCCTGCTGGGCCCGCTCGAGTACCGCGTACTGCTCGGCGATCTCTGCCGAGGGCTCGCCGAGACTGTAGGTGCGGGTCGAGTCGGAGTTGTATCCCGGTGCAACGGGTCCCCCGATGTCGATCACCACGATGTCGCCTGCCTCGACGACTCGATCGGAGACCTCGTGGTGCGGGTCGGCACCGTGAGGCCCGGACCCGACGATGATGAATTCCGGTGCTGTGTGGCCTTCTTCGACGATCGCGGCCGCGATGTCCGAGGCGATCTCCGCTTCCGTGCGGCCTACTCGAAGCCACTCGCCCATCCGGGCGTGCACGCGGTCGATGGCGTACCCGGCGCGGCGCAACGCGTCGATCTCAGCCGCATCCTTGACCATTCGAAGTTCGCGAAGCACGTCGGTGGCCAGCACCGGGACCGTGCCGAAGACACCCGCCAACGGCACGAAATGCAGGGCAGGCATGGCGTCGGCGACGGCTGTTCTCGTTCCGCCGGGAACTGCCGCTGCCACCAGTGCGTACGGATCCACACCGTCGACCCAGTCGACGAGCGTCAGAGACAGCTCCTGCGCCGCGGAATCACCCAGTGCGGCGAGCTCGAGCCGCGGAACCACGACCGTCGGGGTGCTGCCGTCTGCCGGAACGACCAGAGCGATGAGACGCTCGAACGAGCTGGCCTTCGATCCGATCAGGTACTGCAGATCGGGACCCGGGGTGATCAACAGGGCATCCAAGCCTGCTTCCGACGTCAGGCGAGCCGCGCGGGCGAGTCTGGACGCGTAGACATCGCTGGAGAAACGTGAGGAACTGACCGAAGAATCGACACTCATACCTTCAGGCTAATGCCGTACGGCAAGATGAGCCCCATGACCGCCCCCGGAAAGTCTCCGTTGCTGCTCCTCGACGGTGCGAGCCTGTGGTTCAGGGCCTACTACGCACTGCCCGAGTCGATTACGGCCCCCGACGGGCGACCCGTCAATGCCGTTCGCGGCTTCCTCGACATGATCTCGGCGTTGATTGCGCGCACCGAACCCAGCCGACTCGCTGTGTGCCTCGATCTCGACTGGCGCCCACAGTTCCGCGTCGACCTCGTGCCGTCCTACAAGGCGCATCGTGTTGCCGACGCTGCCCCGGAGGTCGCCGAGAGCGAGGAAGTTCCGGAGACACTGACACCACAGGTGAACATGATCATGGATGTGCTCGCCGCATTAGGGATCGCGACCGCAGGCGCAGACGGTCTCGAAGCCGACGACGTGCTGGGAACCCTGGCAGCACGCGAGCGTCAGGACCCGGTGGTCGTGGTCAGCGGGGACAGGGATCTACTTCAGGTCGCCGCGGACGAACCGAACGAGGTGCGCGTTCTGTACGTGGGACGCGGTTTGGCCAAGGCCGAATTGTTCGATCCCGCACTGGTTTCCGAGCGCTACGGTGTTCCGCTTCATCGAGCGGGTGCGGCGTACGCGGAACTCGCCCTGCTGCGCGGCGATGCCTCGGACGGCCTGCCCGGTGTCAAAGGGATCGGTGAGAAGACGGCATCGACGTTGATGCTGAACTACGAATCCGTCGCTGCGTTGCGCGCTGCGGCCCTCGACCCGGCATCGGACATGGCCAAGGGCATCCGGGCGAAGCTGGCCAATGCGAGTGAGTACCTGGACGCCGCACTTCCCGTCGTCCGAGTTGTCACCGACGCCGATGTCGTCCTGTCGAAATCCGACGAGATTCCGGCCGAGCCCGCCGATCTCGACGCGCTGAACACACTCGCCGAAACCCTCGGTATCGAGAACGCCGTGGCCCGCCTCGTCGCTGCCATGGCGGCCACGGCCTCGACAGCCTGAACGGCCGACCGACGCGGGACTACTTGGGTAGGGAGACCTCGTAGTTGGCGTCGTCGTCGAGGAAGGTCAACGTCACCGTCTTGAACGCACCGTCGACCGTCAGGGTGCAATCGACACTGGTCTTTGCCTTGACCTCGATGTTCTGGGGGCAGGACACACCGGAGACGTCGGACGCCCCGTAGGACTCGGTGACGACCGTGCGAATGCCCTCCTCGGCCGCCGCGGTATCGAGGGTGGTCGTGCGGCCGAAGGCGAAGAACAACACCACAGCGATCACTGCGACCACGGCGACGACGGCACCCGCGATGATCAGAGGCTTCTTGGACTGTGATCCGGCCCGCCCTGGCCCCTGCTGATTCGGGTATTGCTGATTCGGATACGGCTGGTTGGGATTCCAGGGCTGCTGCGGCGGCTGTCCGTACTGCCCTTGTCCGTACTGCCCACCACCGAATTGCTGTGGTGCGTAGGGGTTCTGGTAGGCCGCATCGCCCGAAGCAGGCACGCCGGCACCGGGATAGGGCGCGCCGTACTGCTGACCGGCCGGATACTGACCGGTGGGGTTCTGGCCCTGGGGGTAGCCGCCCTGCGGATTCGTGCCCTGGGGGTAGCCACCCTGCGCGTTCGGGGCCTGGGGGTATTGACCCTGCGGGTAGCCGGCAGATGGGTACTGGCCCTGGGGATACTGCCCCTGTGGGTACTGGCCCTGTGGGTACTGGCCGCCGGGCTGCTGCGGGCTCTGCCCGTACGGCGTGGCCGGCGGCTGTCCGTACTGACCCCACGCCGACGGCGTCGGTTGATCGGCCGAGGGGCCGCCGGGTTGCGTCTCCGGCGTGTCGTTCGCGGCACCGTCCTGCTGATCGGGCTTGCGCGACCAGCTGTTGTCCGGATCGGTCGGACCGTATGGGCCGCTCATCTCGCCTCCACTGAAAATTCGGATTCGTCGGGGGTACAGTATCCCGCCCGTACGACTCTCCGCTGTACCGACCCGGCAGTCCGATTCGCTCCTGTCATGCGGCATCGACGGCGACCACACCGCGGCGCAGAGCCGCGATCGCCCGCGCCGCAGTGCGCGAGAGTTCCGGCTCCGGGGCCGCGAGCCGAACCTGATCCAATAGGTCGATCACCTGCCGACACCAGCGCACGAAGTCTCCGCCCGACAGTGCTTTGCCGTTGTCGCCCGCGGTGACGAGAGCATCGACCAACGAATGGTTCGACGCCCACTTGTAGATCGCCTTCACGAATCCCATGTCGGGCTCTCTCGTCGGCGGAAGCTTGTGCCGAACTTCGTCGGACCTCAACTCGTGCCACACCCGCACCGTCTCGGTCAGCGCGTGTCGAATCGGACCCGTCGGACCGTGCGGAGTGATATCGCCCTCCGACCTGGACTCGTAGACCACCGCCGAGACCACCGCCGCCAACTCTGCCGGAGAAAGGCCTTGCCACAGGCCGCCGCGCAGGCATTCGGCGACCAGGAGGTCGGACTCCGAATAGATCCGACTCAGCCGTGCGCCATCGTCGGTGACCTTCGGATCCTTGCCTGCCGTCACGTACCCGCGGTCGGCGAGCAACGCCAGGATACGGTCGAACGTTCGGGCGAGGGAGTTCGTCGTCGCCGATACCTTCTGGCGCATCGTTTCGGTCTCCCGAGCCAGCCGGTTGTAGCGCTCACCGGTGCGGCCGAGCTCGTCGCGATCGGGGCGCGCGTGCACCGGATGCGATCGAATGGCTCTCCGAAGCGTGGCCAGTTCCTTGTCGTCCGCTGCGGTCGATTTGCGGCGGACTCGGTCCGACGGCTGCGAGATTCCGCGTGTGACCAGGGCGGCCGCGAGATCGCGCCGGGTCTTGGCGGTGCGATGATCGACGAAGCGCGGAAGGCGCATGGTGCCCAAAGACGTTGCAGGCGAGGGGAAGTCCGCGGCCGAAAGCCGCCCGGCCCATTTGTCCTCGGTCAGTACGAGCGGCCGCGGATCGGCCCGGTCGTCATCCGCCTCCAGGACCACCGCGAGACCGCTGCGGCGACCGGTCGGCACCGAGATCACGTCGCCGCGCCGCAAGGCACGGAGTGAATCGACTGCCTTGTCCCGTCGATCGGACCTGTTCTGGCGTTCGAGGGTCTTCTCACGATCCTTGAGCCGCTCACGCAGCCGCGCATACTCGAAATACTCGCCGTCGGGGCCGCCGAGGCGTGCCCCGAGCGCCTCCAACGTCTGCATGTTCTTCTCGATGCCGCGCACCATCCCGACGACGGACCGGTCGGCCTGGAACTGGGCGAAGGACCGTTCGAGCAACAGACGCGAATCGGCCGCACCGAACTGTTCGATCAGGTTGATCGACATGTTGTATGCCGGCGCGAACGAACTGCGCAGCGGGAAAGTGCGGGTCGACGCCAGACCGGCGACCTCGGTCGGCTCCGTACCGGGCTGCCACAGCACGACGGCATGCCCCTCGACATCGATACCGCGCCGTCCGGCCCGGCCGGTCAGCTGGGTGTACTCCCCCGGCGTCAACTCGGCGTGTGTCTCACCGTTGAACTTGACCAGCTTCTCGAGCACGACGGTTCGAGCAGGCATGTTGATCCCGAGAGCCAACGTCTCGGTGGCGAAGACCGCCCGGACCAGGCCCTTGACGAACAACTCCTCGACGGTATGCCGAAAGACCGGCAACATCCCGGCGTGGTGAGCGGCGAATCCACGCTCGAGCGCGTCGCGCCACTCCCAGAAGCCCAGGACCTCCAGGTCCTCGCGTGGCAGCTCCGAGGTGTGCTTCTCGACGATGTACCGAATCTCCTCGGCCTGCTCGGGCGTGGTCAGCACCAGCCGCGAACGCATGCACTGGGTCAGCGCGCCGTCACAGCCTGCGCGGCTGAAGATGAATGTGATCGCCGGGAGCAGACCTTCTTCGTCGAGTTTGGCGATCACATCGGGTCGGGCCAGTGGGCGGTTGTTCGCTCCGCTGCCGTGACCGCCACCGCGACCTCCGCCGCCTGCCCGACCGCCTCGGCCTCTGCTGTGTGGTGCATGCCAGCGGTCCATCGAGTCGAGGGACTGACGTTGTTTGACGTGTCGTACGAGTTCCCGATCGACGACGATCTTCTGACTGCCGTCCGCCGACTGGGCTCGCGTGTCGAACAGATCGAACAATCGGCGACCCACCATGATGTGCTGCGACAGGGGTACTGGGCGGTTCTCGTCGACCACGACCGAGGTGTCTCCGCGGACCGTGCTCATCCAGGCACCGAACTCCTCGGCGTTGCTCACCGTGGCCGAGAGGCTGACCAGTCGAACGTCGTCGGACAGGTGCAGGATGACCTCTTCCCACACCGCGCCTCGGAAACGGTCGGCGAGGTAGTGCACCTCGTCCATGACGACGTGCGAGAGACCTCGCAATGCGTCCGAGGATGCGTAGAGCATGTTGCGCAGCACTTCGGTCGTCATGATGACGATGGGGGCATCGGGGTTGATCGACGAGTCTCCGGTCAGCAGCCCGACCGTGTCACGCCCGTACCGCGCGGTCAGCTCGGCGAACTTCTGGTTGCTGAGCGCCTTGATCGGGGTGGTGTAGAAGCACTTGCGCCCGGCGGCGAGCGCCAGGTGCACCGCGAATTCGCCGATGACGGTCTTGCCTGCACCGGTGGGGGCGCAGACCAGAACGCCGTGACCGTTCTCGAGTGCCGTACACGCGTCCACCTGGAACCGATCGAGCGGGAAACCGAGTTCGGACGAAAAGCGTTGCAGCTGGGTGGGTCGGGGGCTCGTCCCCGTATCGACGATCGGCTCGGTCATGCGATCGACCCGACGGTTCGGCCGCGGTCAGATCGTGTCGTCGTACTGTGCCTGCACTCGGGTCGCGGTACCGAAGCCGCTGGACGGCGGTGTCGGAGCGACGGCATCCGGTGACTCGATCGAACTTGCGCCGTCGATGCGCGTTGCTTCGTCATCTGACACATCACCCCATTCGTCTCTTCTCTTGCGCAACTTACGCTTGTCGTGAATCCGCGCAATCTGCACTGCCATCTCGAAGAGCACCGTCAACGCCAAGGCCAAGGCCAGCATCGAGAAAGGGTCCTGCCCCGGAGTCGCGATGGCCGCGAAGACGAACAGCCCGAAGATGAGACCTCGACGCCACGCCTTGAGTCGCTCGTAGGTGAGTACGCCGACGAAATTCAGGGCGACGACCAGCAACGGAATCTCGAAGCTGACGCCGAAGATGATGAGGAGGTTGATCAGGAATCCGAAGTACTGGTCACCGCTGAGCGCGGTGATCTGGACGTTGTCACCGATCGAGAGCAGGAAGTGCAGGCCCTTGGCCACCACGAAGTAGGCCAGGACGGCTCCGGTGACGAACAGCGCCGCGGCTCCGGTCACGAACGAGACCGCGTATCGACGTTCGTTCGCGTACAGACCCGGGGTGATGAACGCCCAGATCTGATACAGCCAGATGGGACAGGCCAGGACGACACCGGCGGTGAACGCGACCTTGAATCGCAACAGGAACTGATCGAACGGCCCGGTCGCGAGCAGACGACACTGGTCGTCGTTGCTCAGATTCGCGCGGAGGCTCGGATCGAGCGTGCAGTAAGGACCTCGTAGGAGGTCGCCGAGGCTCTCGACGCCGAAGATGGTGTGCGAGTACCAGAAGAACCCGAAAGCAGTCGTCAGCGCGACGGCGACCAACGACCACAGGAGCCGGGTTCGCAGCTCGTACAGGTGATCGACCAACGACATCGTGCCGTCGGGATTGACTCGGCGCTTGCTACGCCGCGGATCGAACGGAATGCGCATGGTGTTCTACGGTCAGCCTTCTTCGGTCGGACGACGGCGCGGAGCCGTCACCGACAGCAGTGAACCTTCGGTGCCACCTGGCACCGAAGGTGTGCTGAGCGGCCGTGCGCTCAGGCAGACTTCGCGTCGTGCTGGGTCTCGGTGTTCGGCTGCACGACAGGCGCAGGCGAAGGCAGCTGAGCGGGAGCGGTCGGCTGCTGCGCCGTCGCGGTGTCGGCGTCGGACTTGCCGTCGTTCTGCATCTCCTTCACCTCGCTCTTGAAGATGCGCAACGACCGGCCGAGTCCGCGAGCAGCCTCGGGCAGCTTCTTGGAACCGAACAGAATGATGACGACCACCGCAACGATGGCCCAGTGCCAAGGACTGGTGAATCCCATGCGAACCTCCTACAGATCAGATGAATCGAGCGTACCCGACCGCGGGCATCGCCTCCGGCAGCAGCGGGTGTCGGTTTGCCCCGTGTTCACGTGGGGACGGTGCCGTCCGCGCTGGTGGCATCGAGCTCGGCATACGCATCCAGGGCCGAGCGGGCACGATCGCGGACGGAGTTCACCAAGGATTCAGGTGCCAGTACCGTGACGCCGCCGCCGAAGCCCAAGGTCAATCGAGTCATCCACTGCAGCGTCGCGAACCTCATCGTGACCACGATGGAACCGTCGGCATCCGCGGCGACCTGCGTCATCGGGTAGTAGTCCAGAATCCAGGTGAAGGCCGGCGACACCTTCAGCCGGGCCTGCGAAAGCGAGGGATCGTCGTTGAAGATCTCGAAGGCGTCCTCGTCCTGCACCGATTCCGGAGGCGCGGCGGGTTCGTCGAGTTCGGTTGCCGAGTCGATGCGGTCGAATCGGAACAGCCGCACTCCCTCGGCGCTTCGGCACCACGCCTGGACGTAACTGTTGTCGTCGACGACGACCGTCCTGATCGGGTCCACGGTCCGTTCGGTGACGACATCCCGCGATGCGGAGTAGTAGGTCAGCTGAAGGGCATGCCGGTGACGCAGCGCAGAACGAACGGTACTCGAGACCGGTCCCTCCTCGGCACCTGCGCTGTCGTGATCCGACGAGAGCGGCACGTTGGCCGCAGCCGAGCCCGCTGCGGTCTCGATCTTCGCGATAGCGCGCTGAGCGGCGGACGGGTCGACCATTCCGGGCATGGACGTCAGGGATCGAAGCGCAACCAACAGGGCCGTCGCCTCGGTCGACGTCAGGCGCAGCGGTCGATCGATTCCGGCCGAGAACGTGACGTCGATGCTCTCCTCGGAGAACGACAGATCGATGAGATCACCCGGACCGTAACCGGGCAGACCACACATCCAGAGTTGATTGAGATCGGCCATCAAAGTCGCCGTCGACACCCCCAGCTCACGCGCGGCCTCCTCGGCACTCAAGCCGGGATTGGCCATGAAGAACGGCACCATGTTGAGCAACCTGGCCAGCCGAACCGACAGTCGCGCGCTCATCGCTGGTTCTCCACGTCGGCCGCTGTCTGCAGGGTCGAGATCACGTCGGCGCGCAATTCCGCGGGTTCGAGAACCACCGCATCCGCGCCGTGACCGGCGATCAACCGCGAGACCCAATCCCAGGACCGCACGGGCACCTCGACGACCGTGCCGCTTCGGGTGCCGAGACTCTGCACGCCCACCACCGTTCCCATTCTGCGCAATTCCAGCGCCCTTCCGTCCTGCAGCCACACTCGGGCCGTGCCCGATACCGAGGACGTGCCCGCCACTCGGCGGACGATCTCCTGCAGATCGACACCGTCGGGCTTGCGGACGCTCTGCGGGGTGCCGAACGACTTGACCTCGTCGCCGATTCGGGACAGGCGAAACGTGCGGGTGTCGTCGCGGTCCACGTCGTGCCCCACCAGATACCAGCGGCCGCGAAACGTCACGACGCCCCACGGCTCGACGGTTCGGGTGGTGAACGGCTCGGTCAACGACGGGCGGTGTTGGAACCGTACCGACTTTCCGTCGTCGATCGCGGCCAGCAGGGCACCCAGGGCGGGTTCGGAGCCTCGGGTACGGGCGGGAACCGCGGTCACCGCTGCGGCGGACTCGTTCTGGTCGACCTGAATTCCGGCGGCGCGGAGTTTGAGCAACGCACTCTGTGCCGCCGAGGTGAGCTCCGGCGATTCCCACAGTTTGACCGCTACTGCGACGGCGGCCGATTCCTCGCTGGTGAGGTCGATGTCGGGAAGTTCGTAGGCATCGCGGTTGATGCGATAGCCCTCGACGCCGCCGAACCTGGTGGCGGTACCGGTTTCCAACGGGACACCGAGGTCACGCAGTTCGTTCTTGTCTCGCTCGAACATTCTGCTGAACGCTTCGTGGCTGGTGGAGTCGTCGTATCCGGCAACGCTCTCGCGGATCCACTCCGCGGTCAGGAACTGACGTGTCGACAGCAGACAGATGACCAGATTCATCAGGCGTTCGACTTTGGTGGTGGCCACGACAGTCGAGCCTAGTTGCTCACCGGTGGACGCAGCGGTAACGACCCGACTGCGTCCGGCACTACATCGACGCGATCAACCGTTCCACTCGCTCGTCGACCGATCGGAACGGGTCTTTGCAGAGCACGGTTCGCTGAGCCTGGTCGTTCAACTTCAGGTGTACCCAGTCGACGGTGAAGTCGCGACCCGCTTCCTGAGCGGCCGTGATGAATTCTCCGCGCAGCTTGGCCCTGGTGGTCTGCGGCGGCAGATCGACGGCCTCGTCGATCTGCTCGTCCTCGGTGACTCGCTTGGCCAGACCCTTGCGCTGCAGCAGATCGAACACTCCGCGGCCGCGCTTGATGTCGTGGTAGGCCAGGTCCAGCTGAGCGATCTTGGGATCGGACAGCTCCATCGAGTAACGGTCCTGGTAACGCTGGAACAGTTTGCGTTTGATGACCCAGTCGATCTCGGTGTCCACCTTCGCGAAATCCTGTGTCTCGATGGCGTCGAGCGTTCGTCCCCACAGGTCGACGACCTGCTCCACCTGAGTGTTCGGCTCGCGCGTCTTGAGATGCTCGACGGCTCGCGAGTAGTACTCGCGCTGGATATCGAGGGCGCTGGCCTGTCGTCCCCCGGCGAGTCGAACGGGGCGACGTCCGGTGAGATCGTGACTGACCTCGCGGATTGCGCGAATCGGATTGTCCAGCGCGAAATCTCGGAAGGACACGCCCGCCTCGATCATCTCGAGAACGAGGGCTGCCGTACCGACCTTGAGCATCGTCGAGGTCTCGGCCATGTTCGAGTCGCCCACGATGACGTGCAGTCGGCGGTACTTCTCGGCGTCGGCGTGCGGCTCGTCGCGCGTGTTGATGATCGGCCGCGAACGAGTGGTGGCCGAGGAGACGCCTTCCCAGATGTGCTCGGCGCGCTGCGACAGGCAGAACGTCGCAGCCTTGGGCGTCTGGAGCACCTTGCCAGCGCCACAGATCAACTGACGCGTGACCAGGAACGGCAGCAGAACGTCCGAGATTCGGGAGAACTCGCCGGCGCGTTGGACGAGGAAGTTCTCGTGGCAGCCGTAGGAGTTACCCGCCGAGTCGGTGTTGTTCTTGAACAGATAGATATCGCCGCCGATACCCTCTTCGGCCAGGCGCTGCTCGGCGTCGATCAGCAGGTCTTCCAGTACCCGCTCGCCTGCGCGGTCGTGGGTCACCAGCTGCAACAGACTGTCGCACTCGGCGGTGGCGTACTCGGGATGCGAGCCCACGTCGAGGTACAGGCGGGCTCCGTTGCGAAGAAACACATTTGAGCTGCGACCCCACGAAACGACTCGGCGGAACAGATAGCGAGCCACTTCGTCCGGACTCAGCCGTCGATGTCCGTGGAAAGTACATGTGACACCGAACTCTGTCTCGATGCCCATAATTCGTCGCTGCACACTTCGACACTACAACGCAACCCGCGGATCGATGTGTCGGAGCGCCCCGATGTCGTCCGTCCGTGAGGATGCCGTCGCACGTGCCTAGGCTGGGCGTCATGACATCCACGCGCACCCCGATCTCGACGGCCGTCCACGCGTGGGATCTGTCCCTGGTGGCACGAAGCGCCGCCCTGCGGCAGAGCAGAGCGGACGGTGGACTGCGTGCCCTGAGCAACGCCGCCGATCACGGTCGTCTGTGGCTCGGGGCGGCTGCGCTTCTCGTGGCCGCAGGTGGCCCGGCCCGACGCGGCGGCGTCCGGGGGCTGGTGGCGCTGGCCGGTGCGAGCTCCGTGGCGAACGGGCTGCTCAAACCGCTGTTCCCGCGGACTCGTCCCGATTCCGAGTCCGTTCCCGTCCTGCGTCAGGTTCTGGCTCCGCCGGTGTCGTCGTCGTTTCCCTCCGGCCACTCGGCGTCCGCGGCTGCGTTCGTCACAGCGGTGGCGATCGAATCCCCCGTCGCAGGCTTGCTGCTGGCACCCGTTGCGGCCGCGGTGTGTTACTCGAGGGTCCACGTGGGCGTGCACTGGCCGACGGACGTCATCGCCGGCGCCGCTCTCGGCTCGGCCATCGCGTTGTCCACTCGTCGATGGTGGGCCGTGCGATCGGAAAAGCCTGCCGATCTCGGCTCCCCGGTCCAGGTCGAGCCACTGCCGGGCGGCCGGGGGCTACTGGTACTCGTCAATCCGGGGTCGGGCACCGATTCGGACGCGGTGCCCGATGCGATCCGTCGAGCACTTCCCGATGCCGATCTGTTCGTGCCGAATCCCGATCAGGACTTCAACGAGCAACTGGAGCAGCGCATTCGGAGCACGTCCCCACGTGCCCTCGGTGTCTGCGGTGGTGACGGAACCGTGGTCAGCGTCGCCGCATCCGCGGTGCGCAACGGATTACCGCTCGCAGCATTTCCGGGTGGCACTCTCAATCATTTCGCGCGCGACACCGGATTGACCGTCGTGCAGGACACCGCTGCCGCCGTGGAAGCGGGCACCGCCGAACTGGTCGACATCGCCGAGGTGTCCGTCGACGGCCGCAGTGTGTCGTTCGTCAACACCGCAACGTTCGGTGGCTACCCCGACTCGGTTCGGCTACGTCAGAAGTTGCAACGCCGAATCGGCAAATGGCCCGCGGCCGCCATCGCGATGACGCGGGTCCTGGCGGCTGCGGAACCACTGAACATCGGACTCGACGGCACCGAGCAGTCGGTCTGGATGCTCTTCGTCGGCAACGGCAATTATGTACCGGCCGACCAAGTACCCATGTCTCGCAGCAGTATTCACACCGGCACCCTCGATGTCCGGTTTCTTCCGTCCGAGCCGAAAGCGTCCAGAACCAGACTGCTGTGGGCAACGTTGACCGGCACCCTCGGGTCCTCGCCCGCCTACGTCCGTCGAGCGGTGAAGGAGTTGACCGTCGAGGTGGAGGGTGCCCCCGTTGCCCTCGCGGCCGACGGCGAAGTGGTGGGCGACGGACGAAGGTTCGAGTTCACCAGTGACAAGAACGGCCTCGCGCTCTACCGAAAGCGATAGCGCGCGAGGCCGAACGAGTGTCGGGACCATCGGTCAGGACGGCGGTGCACCTTCGGTGTCGGGTGCCGTCTCGACCGCTGCAGTCGGCGCCGGCAACATGTCCTCCAGCGCAGCCCCGGCAATGCGTCTGAACGCTCGTCGCGGCCGCGCCTGGTCCAGCACCGCGACCTCGAGCGCCGACACCTCGAGAACCTTCTTCTCCGGCTCGCCGCCCGCCGCGGGCGGCGCAGTCGGGCCTGCCGTGAGTGCGTCGACGGCCACACGTACCGCGTCTGCCAGGTCCAGCCCGGCGCGATAGGTGTCCTTCAGTGCGGCCACGATCGGCTCGGTCGTCCCGCCCATGACGACGAAATCCTGCTCGTCGACGATGGATCCGTCGTAGGTGATGCGGTAGAGCTGCGTGGCGATCGGCTCGTCCTGGTGCGACACCTCCGCGACACAGATCTCGACCTCGTACGGCTTGAGCTGCTCGGTGAAGATCGTGCCGAGTGCTTGCGCGTACGTCTTGGCAAGCGAACGGCCGGTCACGTCGCGCCGATCGTAGGTGTAGCCCTTGATATCGGCGTGCTGGATACCGGCCTTGCGCAGGTTCTCGAACTCGTTGTACTTGCCCACGGCCGCGAAGCCGATCCGGTCGTAGAGTTCGCTCACCTTGTGCAACGCGGTCGAACGGTTCTCGGCGACGAAGAGGACCCCGTCCGCATACGTCAGCACGATGACGCTGCGGCCGCGGCCGATTCCCTTGCGCGCCAACTCCGAACGATCGCGCATGATCTGTTCGGCAGATGCGTAGTACGGCATCGTCATGGTGCGCTACCCCCTTCGCTCACTTGCTGGCCAGCCCGAGTGTGGTGCTCGGCACCACCGGAATGCGCTGCACTCTCCGTCCGCTCCGCGAGAACCGACCGAGCTGCAGCCGAAATCCTCTCGTGTGCAACGTCGTCCGCCCCAACACTGGTGATGGCAACTGCCGTCGGGTAGATCCCGCGGGTGACGTCAGGACCGCCTGTGGCCGAGTCGTCGTCGGCGGCGTCGTACAGCGACTCCACCGCTGCACGAATCGCCTCCTCCTCGGTCATTCCGGGGCGATAGAGCTTCTTGAGCGCGGACTTGGCGAACAACGATCCCGATCCCACGGCGTGGTAACCCGAACGCTCCTCGTATCGCCCGCCGACCACGTCGTAGGAGACGATGCGTCCGGCTCGATCCGGGTCCGAGATGTCGATGTCGAATCCGACCAGCAACGGGACGGCGGCGAGCCCTTGCATCGCGGCACCGAGGTTGCTTCGCACCATCGACGACAGCTTGTTCGCCTTGCCGTTGAACGTGAGCGGCACGCCTTCGATCTTCTCGTAGTGCTCGAGTTCGACGGCGAAGAGCCGAACCAGCTCGATCGCGATGCCCGCGGTTCCGGCGATACCCGCGGCGGAGTAGTCGTCGGTGACGTAGACCTTCTGCATGTCGCGGTTGGCGATCAGATTGCCCTGCGTGGCTCGCCGGTCACCCGCGATCAGAACACCGCCTGCGTAGGTCAGTGCAACGATCGTCGTTCCGTGTGGAGCGATCCCGGACTTGTCCGAGCCGCCGTTCGCAGTGTTGGTCGCCAGATCCGCCGCGATACCGCTCTCGGGCAACAGATGAGGGGCGTGCCGACGAAGATAATCGGAGAACGACGAGCTGCTCGTCCCGAATGGGATCGCCGTTCCGTCGCCTGCCGACCGTGGGTCCGAACGATCCACCGTCACTGGCCGCCCTTCTGAACGTAGGCGCGGACGAAGTCCTCGGCGTTTTCCTCGAGCACGTCGTCGATCTCGTCGAGAAGGTCGTCGGTCTCCTCGGCCAGCTTCTCGCGTCGTTCCTGACCACCGGCTCCGGTGTCGCCGGGAACCTCATCGTCGTCGCCGCCGCCAGAGCGCCGTGTCTGCTCCTGTGCCATAGTCGCCGACCTCCTCCGTGTATCGAGAAAACAGATCTACTGCACTCTCACCGGTCGATCCGAGGTGCACCGTCGTGGATGTGCAAGTGCAACCGAACGTTCCGCCGAAAGTGCACGGACCTTTACCCTACCGACTGACCGACTCCGCCGGTCGACAAGACACCGCCTTTGGTCGGCGTCGGTCCCGGGGTGCGTCAGTTGGTGAGCTGATCGACGAGCTCTGCGGCGCTGTCGACCGACTCCAGCAGTGCACCGACGTGCGATTTGGTGCCCCGGAGCGGCTCGAGAGTCGGGATGCGAACGAGGGAGTCACCGCCGAGATCGAAGATGACCGAGTCCCAGCTCGCCGCAGCGATGTCTGCCCCGAACTTGCGCAGGCACTCGCCGCGGAAGTACGCCCTCGTGTCCTCCGGCGGCGTGCCGACGGCATCGAGCACCTGCTGTTCGGTGACCAGTCGATCCATCGACCCACGAGCGACCAGCCGGTTGTACAGGCCTTTGTCCAGCCGAACATCGGAGTACTGCAGGTCGACCAGATGCAGTCGCGGAGCCGACCACCCGAGCCCCTCGCGCTGGCGGAATCCCTCCAGGAGGCGCAGTTTCGCGGGCCAGTCCAGCAGATGGGCGCACTCCATCGGATCCCGCTCGAGAAGGTCGAGGACCATGGCCCACTTGTCGAGCACGTCGAGTGCGCGCGCATCGTCACTGCCCTCGGCAGCGACGAACTTGGCAACGCGCTGGTGGTAGATCCGCTGCAGCGCAAGCCCGGTCAGTTCGCGGCCGTCGGCGAGAGCGACGGCCTTGCGCAGCGTCGGATCGTGGCTGATCTGATGGACTGCGGTCACCGGCCTGGCCAGCTGCAGATCGGACAGGTCGACGCCGGCTTCGATGATGTCGAGCACGAGCGCTGTGGTGCCGACCTTGAGGTAGGTCGACATCTCGGCGAGATTGGCGTCGCCGATGATGCAGTGCAGGCGGCGATACTTGTCCGCGTCCGCGTGCGGTTCGTCGCGCGTGTTGATGATGCCGCGTTTGAGGGTGGTCTCGAGGCCCACCTCCACCTCGATGTAATCCGCCCGCTGCGAGAGCTGGAAGCCTGCTTCGTCGCCGGACTGGCCGATTCCGACGCGTCCGGACCCGGTGATGACCTGCCTCGAAGCGAAGAACGGCGACAGACCCGCGATGACCGCCGAGAACGGCGTCTCGCGCGACATCAGGTAGTTCTCGTGAGTGCCGTACGACGCGCCCTTACCGTCGACGTTGTTCTTGTACAGCTGCAGGCGCGGCGCTCCCGGGACGCTCGACGCATGGCGGGCTGCGGCTTCCATCACCCGCTCGCCTGCCTTGTCCCAGATGACTGCGTCCAGCGGGTCACGTACCTCCGGAGCCGAGTACTCGGGGTGGGCGTGATCGACGTACAGGCGAGCACCGTTGGTGAGAATCATGTTGGCTGCGCCGATCTCGTCGGCGTCGATCACCGGTGCGGGGCCACTGAAGCGTCCGAGGTCGAAGCCGCGAGCGTCACGCAGAGGCGATTCGACCTCGTAGTCCCAGCGCGTGCGCTTGGCCCGGGGAACTCCGGCGGCCGCCGCGTAGGCGAGCACTGCCTGGGTCGACGTCAGGATCGGGTTGGCGGTGGGTTCGGTGGGCGAAGAAATGCCGTACTCGACCTCGATACCGATGATGCGCTGCATGTGTCGAGCCTAGACGTCGACCGAAGAGCGCTTTCGGGGCGCGCCCTGTGCGGACGCGCCCCGAAAGTGGTGTTCGACGAAGCTACAGGTACTGGCCGGTGTTGGCCTCGGTGTCGATCGCCCGGCTCGCGCTGGCGTTCTTGCCGGTGACCAGCGTGCGAATGTAGACGATCCGCTCGCCCTTCTTGCCGGAGATTCGAGCCCAGTCGTCCGGGTTCGTGGTGTTCGGCAGGTCTTCGTTCTCGGCGAACTCGTCGACGATGGAGTCGAAGAGATGCTGAATCCGCAGACCGCTGTTTCCGGTTTCGAGTACCGACTTGATGGCGTACTTCTTCGCGCGGTCCACGATGTTCTGGATCATGGCCCCGGAGTTGAAGTCCTTGAAGTACAGAACCTCCTTGTCGCCGTTGGCATACGTCACCTCGAGGAAGCGGTTGTCGTCGCTTTCGGCGTACATGCGCTCGACGACGCGGTCGATCATCCCTCGGATGCAGGCTGCGCGGTCTCCAGCGAACTCCGCGACGTCGTCGGCGTTGACCGGCAGCGAATCGGTCAGGTACTTGGAGAAGATGTCCTGTGCCGATTCGGCGTCGGGCCGCTCGATCTTGATCTTGACGTCCAGGCGACCGGGCCGCAGGATCGCGGGGTCGATCATGTCCTCACGGTTGGAGGCACCGATCACGATGACGTTCTCCAGCCCCTCGACGCCGTCGATCTCGGCGAGCAGCTGCGGAACGACCGTCGTCTCGACGTCGGACGAGACGCCCGAACCGCGGGTTCGGAAGATCGAGTCCATCTCGTCGAAGAACACGATGACCGGGGTGCCCTCGGACGCCTTCTCCCGTGCGCGCTGGAAGATCATGCGGATGTGCCGCTCGGTCTCGCCGACGAACTTGTTGAGCAGTTCGGGGCCCTTGATGTTGAGGAAGAACGACTTCGCTTCCTTGGCGTCCTGCCCGCGGGCCTCGGCGATCTTCTTGGCCAACGAATTGGCAACGGCCTTGGCGATCAACGTCTTTCCACAACCGGGAGGGCCGTAGAGCAGCACACCCTTGGGCGGACGCAGGGAGTACTCGCGGAACAGATCCTTGTGCAGGAACGGAAGTTCGACGGCGTCGCGAATCTGCTCGATCTGTCGCCCGAGACCACCGATGTCCTCGTATCCGACGTCCGGCACCTCTTCGAGGACCAGGTCCTCCACCTCGGCCTTGGGGACACGTTCGAAGGCGTAGCCGGCCTTGGTGTCGACGAGCAGGGAGTCGCCGGGGCGAAGTTTGCGGGACGGTTCGTCCGGGTCGATCGGACCTTCGTCGTTGACCATGTCGATCAACGGCTTGGCCAGCCACACGACTCGTTCCTCGTCGGCGTGACCGACGACGAGTGCCCTCGATCCATCGCCCAGAAGCTCACGCAGAGTGCTGATCTCGCCGACCTGGTCGAAGGTGCAGGCCTCGACGATGGTCAACGCTTCGTTCAGTCGCACCGTCTGTCCCGGTGCGAGTGAATCGGCCTCGATGTTCGGTGAACACGTCAGCCTCATCTTGCGTCCCGAGGTGAACACGTCGACCGTTCCGTCCTCGAACACGCTCAGCAGAACGCCGTAGCCGCTCGGTGGTTGGCCGAGGCGATCCACCTCCTCCCGGAGCGCGATGAGCTGCTGTCTCGCCTCTTTGAGGGTGTCCATCAGTTTTGCGTTGCGCAGAGACAGTGAATCGACGCGACCTTCGAGTTCGCGTACCTGCTCGGGGGACTCCCCCAGTTGACGGCGCAGCGAAGCAGCTTCGGCTCGCACGGCGTCCAGTTCGGCTCTGGCCGCGGCCACATCCGGATTGTCTGTTGAGCTCATGAGCGACTCCTCCCAGTGACGATCTTTCAACGCTACCGGCACCGGCCCGAATGTGCGGACCGACACCACGATCGGGTCGTGTGAGCACTGCGTCTCGACCGCACCGAGCGTCGGTCGAATTCATGTTAGCCTCACCTGACCAAATGGCAGACCGACCATGGAATCAGGGGCTTCACCAGTGAAGATGCGTAATTTCTCGGTAGCTGTCGCGCTCGCGACGGCGGTGATGTCGGTAGCCGGGTGCAGCTCGGCCGATGAATCCGATCAGACCGATCACAATTCGACGTCGGCCGCGGAGAGCAGCGTTCCGGCAGCCGATGCGCCCGCCGTCGCGCCGCCGACATCCGGTGATCTCGAAGTATCTCTGCTGCAATTGGTGGCCCCGAACGTCGACGCGGCGACGAAGGCGGCGTCGGTCGAGAACGGGCAGGCACGCCTGACCAACCTCGAAACGATGACCGCGGCCCTGGCGAACTACGGCGCGATCACGTTCGAGGTTGCCGAACCGACGGTCGAGGGCGAGACGTCGACCGCCGACGTCGCGATCGCCACCCCTCGGGGAACGGCAGCTCCGTCCCCTCAGACCTGGGTGCTGATCGATGGCGACTGGAAGCTCTCCGATGCCAGCACCTGCCGGATTCTCGCTATGGGGCAGGCTCCCTGCGCCTAGACCGAGAGGTCGGAATCCTCGCCGACGCCGATCGTCATCCCTTGCCGGATCGACGCTGCGGCTTCGGCGTGACAGTGCCCTCGGCGAGGCGTCGAACACTCACGAGGAATGCGGTGTGCCCCTGCATCCGATGCTCGGGCCGAACCGCCAGTCCCACGACGTGCCACCCGCGCACCATCGACTCCCACGAACGGGGTTCGGTCCAGCATTCCTGTGCGCGTAGGGCTTCGACGACCTTGGACAGCTGCGTCACCGTCGCGACGTAGACCAACAGCACTCCGCCCGGAACGAGAGCTTTCGATACGGCGGGCAGTGCGTCCCAGGGGGCCAGCATGTCGAGAACCACCCGATCCACCTGCTCCCCCGGTCGATCGACACCGAACCGATCCACGTCGGCCACCGTCAGGTGCCAGTTGGACGGCCGCTCGCCGAAGAACGTCTCGACGTTCTTGATCGCGTAGTCGGCATGGTCCTGGCGGATCTCGTAGGAGATGACCGTTCCTTCCGTACCCACCGCACGCAGCAGCGAGCACGTCAGAGCGCCCGATCCGGCACCGGCCTCAAGCACTCGCGCCCCGGGGAACATATCGCCCTCGTGGACGATCTGGGCTGCATCCTTGGGGTAGATCACCTGCGCGCCACGCGGCATCGACAGCACGTAGTCGGTCAACAGCGGCCGAAGCGCGAGGTAGGGGGTGCCGTTGACGGACGTGACGACGCTGCCCTCGTCGGCCCCGAGCAGTTTGTCGTGCGTGATCCCGCCCCGGTGCGTGTGGAATTCCTTGCCCGCCTCGAGCACCACCGTGTAGTGACGGCCCTTGCCGTCGGTGAGCTGGACTCGGTCTCCGACGCGGAACGGACCGCTGCGGGCGGGTCCGGTCGGTACCGGCTCGACGGGCATCCCGTCGTCGATCGTCGTAGCGTCGTCGAGTTCGATCTCGTCGACGGTCGCGGTGACCACCTCGTCTGCACCTGGAGCCGGAACGTCGACGATCGCGTCGACCTTGGAACCGTCGCTCGCCGCGGACGCGGAATCACCGAAGGACACAGCATCACCGGACGGCACAGCGGAACCTGCTTTCGTTGCTCTGTTCGACGCCCGACCTGTTGGTCCGACACCTGGGACGACTCGACGTGCCAGACTACGGCCTTGACCGAAGATGTCGGACCAACGGCATAGTCTCGCAGTCGTGAGTATTTCCGTGTCGACGCCCATCGACTTGCCTCTACTCGACCTCGGCGACAGCGCGCGACCGCCGCTGGCGGTGCCGAGCCCCCGCAGCACGCCGGCGTTGTCGCCCTCCCGCGCAGGCGATTTCAAGCAGTGTCCTCTCCTCTACCGCTTTCGCGCGGTCGACCGCATTCCGGAGGTCTCCACCGAAGCTCAGGTCAAGGGAACTGTGGTGCATGCCGCACTGGAGGCTCTCTACGCGTTGCCTGCGCAGGACCGAGTGCCGACGACTGCGCGCGACCTGGTGGATCCGGCGTGGGAGCGAGTGGTTGCCCAGTCGCCCGCCATCGAGTCGTTGGTTCCTGCCGACGAGCGGACGGCTTTTCTCGATCGCGCTCGGGCTCTGGTCGCCGGATACTACGAACTCGAGGACCCGACTCACTTCGAGCCCGAGTCCTGCGAGCAACGGGTGGAGATCGATCTGGACGACGGCACGCCGCTTCGGGGATTCATCGATCGAATCGACGTCGCACCCAACGGCATGATCCGCGTCGTCGACTACAAGACGGGCCGGGCTCCGCGGGAGTTCACCGAGTCCAAGGCGCTGTTCCAGATGAAGTTCTACGCCCTGATGATCATGCGCATGCGCGGCGTCGTTCCGGCGCAACTGAAATTGATGTATCTGGCCGACAAGCAGGAACTGACCTACGCTCCGGACGAAGACGAGCTGCGCAGGTTCGAGCGCATGCTGTCTGCCATCTGGAAAGCGATTCTGGCCGCAGGCGAGACCGGCGACTTCCGCGCCAAGAAGGGCGCACTGTGCAAGTGGTGCGACCACCAGGCCCTGTGCCCCGAGTTCGGCGGCACTCCCCCGCCGTATCCGGGTTGGCCGCAGACGGCCCAGGCTTCTACGGTGTCCGAGCAGTGACGATTCCGAACGCCTTCTTCGTCCCCGCCGGTGTCGGCAGTGAAGGCCACGAGAGGGTCACCGCCACCGAGCACACCGTCAGCCTGTGGGCACCGACGATGCAGCACGGGGCACCGCCGTCCGCCCTGTTGGTCCGTGCACTCGAGCGCGTCGACGCGCGCGAGGACACCCGGATCAGTCGGGTGGCCGTGGACATCCTCGGACCGGTTCCGGTCGGCGACATCGAGATCCGAGCATGGACGGAGCGTCCCGGTACCAACATCGAGCTCGTCGTGGCGGAACTCTGGGCGGCCGGTGCCTCGGGAACTGCGCGCGCTGTCGCCCGGGGCAGCGCATGGCGTATGCGCACCACGCCGACGGACGACGTGGCTCACTCGGGCGATCCGGTGATGCGACCGGTGAGCGACGGTGTCGACTACACCTTCGGTGGCACCTGGTCGTCGGGTTATCTCGACGCCGTCGAGTTCAAGATCCTCACCGGACTCGGAGCCGACGGACCGGGTGAGATCTGGGCCAGGCCCACACCCGTTCTCGTGCAGGGTGAATCGATGACACCCCTGGAACGACTCTTCTCGATTGCGGATATCGCCAACGGCATCGGTGCGAAACTGCCGATCGACGAATGGACGTTCTTGAACACCGACCTGACCGTGCACGTGTTCCGAGTGCCGCAGGGTGAATGGGTAGGAGTCTCGGCGGAGACCTCCACCGGTCCCGACGGTATCGCCATGTGTGCAGGCACGCTCAGTGACGAACTGGGACCGGTCGGGCGCATCGCGCAGACGGTATTGGTTCGGCGTCGCACCTGACGAGCGACAACGATCGGGGCACCCGCGGCGCGCACGCAACGCGCGACACGACCCGTCGGCTACCCGGACTCAGAATGCTCGACAGGACCTGATGTCGGACGCGAGGATCGCCTTGGCACCCAGCTCGGCGAGCTGATCCATGACGTTGTTGTGGACCTTGCGAGAAACCATGGCGCGCACGGCAACCCAGTTGTCGTCGACCATCGGGGCGAGGGTCGGCGATTCGATTCCCGGGGTGATCTTCACGGCCTCGTCGAGGATCGCCTTGGGGCAGTCGTAATCGAGCATCAGGTACTGCTGCGCGAAGACGACGCCCTGGACACGGGCGATGAGTTGCTTGCGTGCGGAGTCGGTGCCCGGAGCGCCTGCTCGTTCGATCAACACACCCTCCGAATCGCAGAGAGATTCGCCGAAGGCCACGAGATTGTTCTGACGCAACGAACGTCCCGACTCCACCACGTCGGCGATCGCGTCGGCCACACCGAGCTGGATGGAGATCTCGACCGCACCGTCGAGGCGGATGACCGTAGCCTCGAGTCCTCTGGCGGCCAGATCCTTACGCACCAGGTTGGGATAGGACGTGGCGATGCGCAGTCCGCCCAGGTCCTCGGGTACCCACTGCTTGCCCGCGGGTGCGGCGTAGCGGAAGGTCGATCGGCCGAACCCGAGTGCCAGCCGTTCCTCGACCGCGGCACCGGAATCGAGCGCCAGGTCGCGTCCGGTGATACCCAGATCCAATTGCCCGGATCCGACGTAGATCGCGATGTCCTTGGGGCGGAGAAAGAAGAACTCGACGCCGTTCGCCGGATCGAGAACCGTCAGGTCCTTCGAGTCGCTTCGGCGTCGGTAGCCGGCTTCACTGAGAATTTCGGCGGCGGACTCGGAGAGAGCGCCCTTGTTGGGTACGGCTACGCGCAGCATGGAGTGTCCTTGTTCGACGAGTTCGTGAGCGACAAGCGGATCGAACTCACAGATGTTTGTAGACGTCCTCGAGTTCGAGGCCTCTGCCCACCATCATCACCTGGACCCAGTAGAGAAGCTGCGAAATCTCCTCGGCGAGCGCCTCGTCGCTCTCGTGCTCGGCAGCGATCCACACTTCACCTGCTTCTTCGAGGACCTTCTTGCCCTGGAAATGAACTCCAGCGTCCAACGCTGCGACGGTGCCCGAACCCTCGGGACGGGTCTTCGAGCGATCGGTGAGCTCGGCGAACAGCGAATCGAAAGTCTTCACGACTGGATATTCTTTCACGTCGTCACTCGGGTACACGAATACGGTCGAGATTAGGGCGTTCGGCCCGACCAGGCCCGGCGAACGTCCTCGGCAGTGAGTCCGACGAGACCGTCGCGAATCGTGTATCCGGGTGCCGCCTGCACTGCGATCTCGGAGGGAACCACCAACACCGGACACCCCGCCGTGTGGGCAGAGAGCGATCCGGTGGGCGAATCCTCGACCGCAAGGCACGACGCGGCCTCGAGTCCGAGCAACGCAGCACCGCGCAGGTACGGTGCCGGGTGCGGTTTGCCTGCCTCGACCTCGTCGCCGGTGACGGTGATGTCGAAGTACTCGCGGCCCAGGGTGTCCAGTGCCCGCTCGACCAGACCGCGTTCGGTGTTGGTGACCAGCCCAGTGGACAGGCCCATCTCGCGCACGAGCGCAAGGGCGTCCTTGGCACCTGGTCGCCACGGAATCCCCTCGGCGAACAGGTCTCCGACGCGGGCGGTCAGCCATTCGCGCCCCTCGGCCAGATGATCGTCGGTGACCTCCACCGAGGCGTTGGCCAGCACCTTGCTCAGCGCGTCCCGCATCGAGTTACCGAGGGTGCTCTCGCGTACTTCCGCGCTGAGTTCGGTTCCCAGGGAGCGGGAGTACTCACCGATAGCGACGTCCCAGATCTTCTCCGAGTCGAGCAGTGTGCCGTCCATGTCCCACAGGACACCGTGCAGGTGAGTTGGACTAGACATTGAAGTACTTGGCCTCCGGGTGATGAAGCACGAATGCATCGGTCGACTGTTCGGGGTGCAGCTGCAGTTCCTCGGAGAGCTTCACGCCGATCCGCTCGGGTTCGAGAAGCGCGGCGAGCTTGATGCGGTCCTCGAGATCCGGGCAGGCTCCGTAGCCGAACGAGTAACGCGCACCCCGATATTCGAGTTTGAAGAAGCCTTCGGCCTCGGTGGGATCCTCCGAGGCAACGGAATTGCCGTCGGACAGCTTCAGTTCCTCGCGTACCCGGCGATGCCAGTACTCGGCCAAGGCCTCGGTGAGCTGAACTCCGATTCCGTGGACCTCGAGGTAGTCGCGGTACGAATCGGCAGCGAACAGCTCGTTGGCGAAGTCCGCGATGGGCTGACCCATCGTCACCAGGTTCATCGGCAGAACATCGACCTGGCCCGATTCCCGCGCAGCCGAACGCGATCGAACGAAGTCCGCGATGCACAGGAACCGGTCGCGGTGCTGACGCGGGAACGTGAATCGGAAGCGTTCGGGCGCGTCGGGTTCGGGTTCGGTGAGCACGACGACGTCGTCGCCCTCCGACACCGCCGGGAAGTATCCGTACACCAACGCCGCATGCGCGAGGATGCCGTCGGTGCTCAGGCGATCCAACCAATAACGCAGGCGCGGTTTGCCTTCCGATTCCACCAGATCCTCGTATGTGGCGCCTTCGCCCTTACGTGCACCGCGCAGACCCCACTGCCCCAGGAACAGAGCCCGCTCGTCGAGCAGCCCCGAGTACTCCGACAGCGACACGCCCTTGACGATGCGCGTGCCCCAGAAGGGTGGCACCGGGATGTCGATATCGGCAGCGACATCGGATCGCTCGGGCACGACCACCGGTGCCTCGGCGGCCTTGCGCTTCTCCGCGATTCGCTTGGAGCGCTCGTGACGTTCCTTGCGCTCGGCCGCCTTGGCCTTCGCGGCGAGTGCCTCGGGGCTGTCCGGAGCCGGACCGCCGCCACGCTTGGTTGTCATGATGGTGTCCATCAACCGAAGACCTTCGAACGCGTCTCGCGCATAGTGCACGTCGCCTTCGTAGACGTCCTGCAGATCGTTCTCGACATAGGACCGCGTCAGCGCGGCTCCGCCGAGGAGCACCGGGAATTGCTCGGCGACACCGCGCGAGTTGAGTTCGATCAGGTTGTCCTTCATGACCACCGTCGACTTCACCAGCAGCCCGGACATGCCGATCACGTCGGCGCGCTTGTCGATCGCGGCTTCCAGAATGGTCGAAATCGGTTGCTTGATACCGAGATTGACCACCTCGTAGCCGTTGTTGCTCAAGATGATGTCGACGAGGTTCTTGCCGATGTCGTGCACGTCGCCCTTGACGGTACCGAGCACGATGCGGCCCTTGCCGTCGTCGTCGGTCGCCTCCATGTGCGGCTCGAGGTACGCCACAGCAGCTTTCATCACCTCGGCCGAGGCGAGCACGAACGGCAGCTGCATCTGCCCGGAGCCGAACAGCTCGCCCACGGTCTTCATCCCCGAGAGCAACGTCTCGTTGATGATCTCGAGCGGCGGCTTCTCGGTCATCGCGGTGTCGAGATCGGCGTCGAGGCCGTTGCGTTCACCGTCGACGATGCGCCGTTCGAGTCGCTCGAACAGCGGCAGTCGGCCGAGTTCCTCGGCGCGGGATTCGCGAGCGGAGGCCGCGGAGACGCCCTCGAAGAGCTGCATGAGCTTCTGCAGCGGGTCGTAGCCCTCGCTGCGGCGGTCGTACACCAGATCGAGTGCCGTCTCGCGCTGCTCGTCGGGAATCTTGTTCATCGGCAAGATCTTCGACGCGTGCACGATGGCGGTATCGAGACCGGCCTGCGTGCATTCGTGCAGGAACACCGAGTTGAGCACCTGGCGTGCAGCGGGATTGAGGCCGAACGAGATGTTCGACAGCCCGAGGGTGGTGTGCACCTTCGGGTACTTCTCCTTGAGCTGCCGGATCGCCTCGATGGTCTCGATGCCGTCGCGTCGCACCTCTTCCTGGCCCGTCGAGATCGGGAAGGTGAGGGTGTCGACGATGATGTCCTCGTGGCGCAGGCCCCAGTTCTCGGTGATGTCGGTGATCAACCGGTCCGCGACTCGCACCTTCCACTCGGCCGTACGTGCCTGTCCCTCTTCGTCGATGGTCAGAGCGACGACAGCGGCGCCGTGCTCCTTGACCAGACGCATGATCTTCTGGAACCGCGAGTCGGGCCCGTCGCCGTCCTCGTAGTTGACCGAGTTGACCGCGCTGCGGCCACCGAGGTGCTCCAACCCTGCTTCCAGGACGGCAGGTTCGGTGGAGTCGAGCATGATCGGCAGGGTCGACGCGGTCGCCAGGCGGCTGGCCAACGCGGCCATGTCTGCGGCACCGTCGCGACCGACGTAGTCGACGTTGAGATCGAGCATGTGGGCACCGTCGCGCGTCTGATCCTTGGCGATGTCGAGGCACTTCTCGTAGTCCTCGGCGAGCATCGCGTCGCGAAATGCCTTGGACCCGTTGGAGTTGGTGCGCTCACCGATCATCAGGATGCTCGCATCCTGTTCGAACGGAACGGCGGTGTACAGCGAGGACACGCCCGGCTCGGGTGCAGGCCGACGTTCCAGTTTCGTTGCCCCGTGGACCATGTCGGCAACCTGGCGGATGTGTTCGGGCGTGGTGCCACAGCAACCGCCGACCAGAGCCAACCCGTACTCGTTGACGAAACCGCTCAGAGCCTCGGCCAGTTCGGGGGCGGTCAGGGGGTACTCGGCACCCTTCGCGCCCAGCGTCGGCAGGCCGGCGTTGGGCATGACCGACACCGGAAGTCGTGAATGCTTGGACAGATGCCGCAGATGCTCGCTCATCTCGGCCGGACCGGTCGCACAGTTGAGCCCGATCATGTCGATACCGAGGGGTTCGAGTGCGGTCAGTGCGGCACCGATCTCGCTGCCGACGAGCATCGCGCCCGTCGTCTCGACGGTGACGTGGGTGATGATCGGGATGCGGACGCCGAGGCGGTCCATCGCATGCTGACTGCCGATGATCGCAGCCTTGACCTGCAGTAGATCCTGGCAGGTCTCGACCAGGATGGCATCGGCACCGCCGTCGATCATGCCGAGGGCGGCCTCGGTGTACGCGTCGCGCAGTCGGGCGAAGGGAGCGTGTCCGAGGGTGGGGAGCTTGGTGCCCGGGCCCATCGAGCCCAGCACGTAGCGGCCCATTCCATCGCGGCCGGGGCCCATCTCGTCGGCGGTCTCGCGCGCGAGACGGGTGCCCTTCTCCGCGAGTTCACGGATGCGGTCCTCGATGTCGTAGTCGGCGAGGTTCGGCAGGTTGCACCCGAAGGTGTTGGTCTCGACGGCGTCCGCGCCTGCCGCGAAGTACTCGCGGTGGATCTCCCGCAGGACATCCGGCCGGGTGTCGTTGAGGATTTCGTTGCAGCCTTCGAGACCGATGAAGTCGTCGAGAGTCAGCTCGGCATCCTGGAGCATCGTGCCCATCGCGCCGTCGCCGATGACAACGCGACGTGAAATCGCATCGAGCAGACTGGGCTTGTGTTCAGCGGGCATCACTACAGAGTAGTGGGCACCGAAGTTACGTCGGGTCGTAGGCTGTCGTGGTGAGTCCCCGAAACCTCGATGGCCAGTCCCCGATCGACGACGGTACCGAAAATACGGACATTTCAGGTGCCGGATCGGATGTGCCTCTCGATGCTGCATTGATCGAGGCCGTCCACGACGCTGTGGCCAACGCCACAGATCCCGACGATCTCGATGATCTCGACGACGACATTCCCGAGTTGCGCTCCCCGATCCTGGTGGCTGCATTCGAGGGGTGGAACGACGCAGGCGATGCGGCCAGCGGTGCGATCGAACATCTGGAGCTGATCTGGGACGCCAGCCCGTTGGCCGAGCTGGACTCCGAGGACTACTACGACTACCAGGTCAACCGCCCGACCGTCCGCCAGGTGGACGGCGTCACTCGCGAGATCGAGTGGCCGTCGACGCGGCTGTCGGTGTGTTCGCCTCCCGGCAGCTCACGCGATGTGGTGCTGCTGCGCGGAATCGAGCCGAACATGCGCTGGCGCAGCTTCTGCGACGACCTGCTCGAATTCGTCGAACAGCTCGGCGTCGAGACCGTGGTGATCCTGGGAGCCCTGCTGGCCGACACCCCACACACCAGGCCCGTTCCGGTGACCGGCACCGCCTACAGCACCGAGTCGGCCGAACAGTTCAACCTCGAACAGACCCGCTACGAGGGACCGACCGGAATCACCGGCGTACTGCAGGACGAGTGCGTCAAGGCCGGGGTGCCCGCGGTCTCCTTCTGGGCTGCTGTTCCCCACTACGTCTCTCAGCCGCCCAACCCCAAGGCGACCGTGGCGCTGCTGCAGCGGGTCGAGGACGTGCTCGACATCGAGGTACCTCTCGGCGAACTGCCGACCCAGGCCGAGGAATGGGAAGAGGCGGTGACCGAGATGACGAAGGAAGACGAGGAGATCAGCGAATACGTCCGCAGCCTCGAGGAGCGCGGCGACGCCGAGGTGGACATGTCCGATGCGATCGCCAAGATCGACGGCGACGCCATCGCGGCCGAGTTCGAGAAATACCTGAGGCGACGCGGTCCGGGCAACTTCGGACTCTGACCGACCGCACACGAGGGACCGGGAGCCGGTGAGGTCTTTCTGATCCCGACGTAACGTCACCGCAGCGGTGACGTCACCCCGACCCCGCAACCTCGTGGGTATGGCCAGCACACCGCGATTCCTGCACGGCATCTTCTCCTTCACCGGGAACGGTCTGGACAAGCCCGAGCTGATCGATCCCAGCCTGAGCTTCGTCGTCCCCGAGGGTGCGACTGCTCAGCCCCTGTACTTTCGCGGCGGAAACTCGAGCGACGAGCTGGTGGTCGTGACCCTGCTGCGCGACGGCAGCCCGATGCGCATGTTCCCGATGGGTGCCAAGAGCGGAGTGAACATTCCGCTGCGCGTGGTCGAGGACGTGGATCCGGACACGGTGCTCGAACTGGTGATTGCCGCCCCTGCCGGAACCAGCGGAGAGGTCGTCGTCGATTTCGGTCTGGTGCTGATCTGATGACCGCAGGCAAGCAGCGACTGTTGGTGGTCGGTAACGGGATGGCCGGCGCCAGGGCCGTCGAAGAAATCATCAAACGCGACGGCAGTTCGCTGTTCGAGATCACCATGATCGGCGACGAGCCGTACGGCAACTACAACCGAATCATGCTCTCGCACGTGCTGTCCGGCGAGGCCACCGTCGACGACGAGGATCTGATCCTCAACCCGATGAGCTGGTACAGCGAGAACGGCGTCACGTTGCACGCCGGGGACCGCGCGGTCACGCTCGACCGGTTCTCCAAGACCGTCGTCTGCGAGAGCGGGCGGTCCGTCGACTACGACGTGCTGATCATCGCCACCGGCAGCAACACGTTCTTCCCGAACATGGACGGCCTGCGCGAGTCCGACGGCAGGCTGGCGCGCGGCGTGTTCGGCTTCCGCACCATCGCCGACACCAACGGCATGCTGCAGATGGCGCAGTCGCGTGACGACGTCTCGGCGGTCGTCATCGGCGGCGGACTCCTCGGACTCGAAGCCGCTTACGGCTTGCGCACGCAGGGTCTGGAGGTGAACGTGGTGCACTCCCCCGGTCACCTGATGAACCAACAGCTCGACGAGCGTGGCGGACGGGTGCTGCGCAACAAGATCGAGTCCCTCGGCGTGGGCGTGCACACCTCCAAGCGGACCACGTCGGTGTTGCGATCCGAGGACGGCGTCGTCACGGGCGTCGGGTTCAACGACGGCACCTCACTCGACGCGGACATGGTCGTGGTCACCGCGGGCATTCGTCCCAGTGTCGATTTCGCTCGCGCCGGAGGTCTGGTGATCGAACGAGGAATCGTCGTCGACGACCAATTGCGTTGCGAAGACGAGGGTTCCATCTATGCCGTGGGTGAATGCTGTCAGCATCGCGGCGAGGTCTACGGTCTCGTCGCGCCGCTGTGGGAGCAGGCCGTCGTGTTGGCCGACGTGCTCACCGGAGCCGATCCCACTGCGGCGTATCACGGTTCGCGGCTGACCACCAAGCTCAAGGTGGCCGGCGTGGACGTCGCCTCGATGGGGATCACCGCGCCCGAACGCGACGACGACGAGTTCGTCCAGTTCTACGAGCCGCGCAGTGGCACCTACAAATCGGTGATCGTCCGGAACAACAAGCTGGTCGGTGCCACCCTGCTCGGCGACATCTCCAAGGCCAACTTCCTGACGCAGGCGTTCGACGAGAAAGTGCCGTTGCCCGACGAGCGCATCAGCATGCTCTTCGACATGGGAACTCCCTCCGCGGCAACGGGAGCCGCCGAACTGGCCGACGACGTGCAGGTGTGCAACTGCAACGGTGTCACCAAGGGTGCCATCGTGGCCTGCGTGCACGCGGGCGCGAAGAACCTGAGCGACGTGACCGCGAAGACCCGTGCGGGCAAAGGGTGCGGATCCTGCAAGGGTCTGGTCCAGGACATCATCGCGTGCGCTGCGGGCGGTGCGGTCGAGGCCGATCCCACCGCCGACTGGTACGTGCCCTGCATCCCCATGACGAAGCCCGAGCTGATCGACGCCGTTCGGGCGCAGGATCTTCGGGCGGTATCCGCGGTGTTCGCGGCGCTGGCGACCGAGGGAACGGAGGACGCCGCCGCCAAGATGCCGTTGGCATCGTTGCTGCGGACGGTGTGGGGCCCGGACTGGGTCGACGAGCGCGGCGCACTGTTCATCAACGACCGCGTCCACGCCAACATCCAGCGCGACGGCACGTTCTCGGTGGTGCCGCAGATGAAGGGTGGCGTCACCACCCCGGATCAGTTGCGCAGGATCGCCGACGTCGCGGACAAGTACCACGTTCCGCTGGTCAAAGTCACCGGCGGACAGCGGATCGACCTTCTCGGCATCAAGAAGGAGGATCTACCGAAGGTGTGGGGCGATCTGGACATGCCCTCCGGCTTCGCCTACGGCAAGAGCATGCGCACGGTGAAAACCTGCGTCGGCAGCGACTTCTGTCGCTTCGGCCTCGGCGACTCGACAGCCCTGGGCATCGCCCTCGAAGAGCGGTTCCAGGGCCTGGAGACCCCCGCGAAGTTGAAGCTTGCGGTCGCGGGCTGCCCGCGCAACTGCTCGGAGGCACTGTGCAAGGACTTCGGCGTCGTCTCGGTCGGCGAGGACAAATGGGAGATCTACGTCGGTGGCGCGGCAGGCGCACACATCCGCAAGGGTGATCTACTGGCCACCGTGACAGGGGCCGAGGAGGTTCTCACCGTGGCAGGCAGGTTCATCCAGCACTACCGCGAGAACGCTCAGTGGCTCGAGCGAACGTACGCATGGGTTCCCCGTGTCGGCCTGGAAGAACTGCAGGCCGTGCTGATCGACGACCGGGACGGCATCGTCGCCGGACTCGACGAGCGGGTGCAGGCATCGGTGGACGGGTACGTCGACCCCTGGCAGGACCGCGCGGCACCGAAGTCACCGGCCCAGTTCACCCCGTCGCTGCCCCTGCTTCCGCTCCCACAGGTACCGGTCCGATGAGTGTGCCGGTCGGGGCCGTGGAGGACATGACACCCGGCGAGGGACGCGCCTACGTGGTGGACGGCAAGCAGGTTGCCGTGTTCCTGCTCAGCGACGGCTCGGTGCGGGCGATGGATGCCGTGTGCCCGCACAAGGGTGGGCCACTGGCAGACGGTCAGATCGACGGATCCATCGTCGTGTGCCCACTGCATCAGTACACGTTCTCGCTCGACGACGGCACCTGCCCCAGCGGCATCCGCTCCGTGCGCACCTACCCCGCCGCAGTGGTGGACGGAAAAGTGACCGTCGAACTCTGACCGGCACGGTTGAACGACTGGCACTCCTACCCCCTACCCTGTTCCAGTGAGCGAATCAGGCGAGGACGCGCGGCAGGGAGTCGTGAACGCGTTCGTGGAGGAAGACCGTCTCGGTCTGTTCTCCTTCGCCGTTGCCGAGAAGCGATCCGAGTACCTGGCCGTTCTCCGGGCATTCGACACCGCACGAGCCAACTACGTCGTCCTGCTGCACTCAGGAGACGTGGCCGACCTCATCGCACGCAGCCCGGGTCGGCACGACGCACTGACCACCCTCGACATCGCACCCCTGCTCGATCAGCTCCACGCCTGGGGTCTGCTCGAACGCAGCTACGACGGCACCCGCGCCGCGACACTCGCCGAGTACCGCAACCGTCACTTCGTCTACCAGTTCGGCCAAGCCGGCTACAAGGCCTACCGCGCGGTCGAGGACGTGCTCGGAGCCCGCTTGGACGACGCCGCGCTGTCGCGGCTGGTGCTGCCCGAGCTGCTGGCCGACATGCACGAGCTGGCCGAGGCGAACCGTCAGGCCGACGGCGATCGCATCTACCGCAAGCTCAGCCGACTCGATTCGACGCTGTCGGAGATGGCGACCCGCGCCGCCCACTTCTATCTGGTGCTCGGTGACCTCGTGCGCACCACCGAGATCACGCCGGAGTCGTTTCTGGTCCACAAGGACGCCCTGCTGACGCACATGCGTGAATTCAGCTCCGATCTGACCCGCTACGCACCGAAGCTCGCCGAGGCGATCGCACTTGTCGAGAGCACCGGGATCGAGGAACTGGTCGAGCGAGCCGCGATCAGCGACGAACGAGTCTTCCTCACCGTCACCGAACGCCGCGCCGACTGGACCGATCGCTGGGCGGGCCTGTCGCACTGGTTCGTCTCGGCCGAGTCCGAACTCAGCGAGTCCGAGCGACTCCGCGAGGGCACGATGAGCGCGATTGCCGCCGTGCTGTCGCTGCTGCGCCGCGTCACCGAAACCCGCAGGGGTGGTGTGAGCAGGGAAAGCCAACTGCGGCATCTGGCCGGCTGGTTCGCTGCCACGCCTACCGAGGACAGCGCGCACGCCCTGTTCCATGCCGTGTTCGGTCTCGGCAGACCCAGACACCTGTCGATGGTGCATCCCGACGCCGACATCATCTCCACGTCCCGATCGTGGTGGGAGGCACCGCCGGTCGAGATTTCGCGCACCCTGGCCGAGACCGGACGCACCCCCACCCCCGGCGTTCCGGGTCGGGTACAGCGCAACGACGGCGGCATCAGACGGCTCAGGGAACAGCAGCTCGAATCGCAGCGATCACGAAGTGCCGCAGCGCAGTCGCTTGCGTCGACCGGAATCCACGACCGAATTCTGAACGAGCAGGAAACCGAGGTGCTGTTGAGCCTGCTCAACGCTGCGTTGACCGCGCGGGTGCGCGTGAGCGGTCGCACCTCCGACTCGTCCGGATCGGACAGCGGCGTGCGCTTGACGCTCAGCGACAGCGACCGTTCGACGATCGTGCGGACCAGCAGAGGCCGATTGCATCTGGACCGCCTCGCGCTCGAGGTCAGCGAGGTGGCACGCCGATGAGAGCTCGTGAGATCTCCACCCTCGCACTGGATTCCTACCAGCGGGCCGCCCGAGTCGCGCTGTCGAACCACCTGGTGACCACGACGTATCCCGATAGGATTGCGCTGCCTCTGCTGCGTCGATGGGCGACCGAACTGCGCGAGGACCTGCTCGAACTGTTCGGATATCGCCTCGAGGTCACCGAGACCACGGCACGTCTGTACCCGGTGATCGATCGGCTCGACGACAGCCAGCCCGCGCGAACGTCCACCGACCGAATCTTCGATCGCCGCAGATACGCGTATCTGGCATTGGCACTGGCGGCCCTCGGCCGGGCGGGCAACCAGATCACCCTCTCCGAGCTGGCCGATCATGTTGCGGCGGAAGCAAGTCAAGTAGACGGAGTAGAGCTGACGACCGACCGAGCAAGCGACCGAGACGCGTTCGTCGACGCGATCGGGTGGCTCGCTACACGCGGAGCCATCGCGTTGGCCGACGGTGATGCGACCGGCTGGGCGAACAACCCGTCCGCAGGCGAGGCCCTCTACGACATCGACCGTCCCGTCGTCGTCGCCATGTTCCGGCCGCCGCGCGCCGTGCAGCACCTCCGATCGATTCGCGGTCTGCTGGCCGGCTCGGACTCCCCGATCGATCCCGAGGACTCGGACCCGGGACAGGCCGACTCCGGGCGTGAGGCAGATCCGAAGGAAACGCTGCGCGCGGTCCGCCGAGCGTTGGTCGAGCAACCGGTCGTCTATCACGACGATCTCGACCGGAACGGCCGAACCGCCCTGGCCGCCTCGCGCACCGTTGCGGACGTCGAGTTGCTGACCGGCCTCGTTGCCGAGCGTCGCGCCGAGGGAGTCGCCCTCATCGACACCTCGGGACGACTGTCGGACCACCGGTTCCCCAGCACCGGAACCATTGCCCAGGTCGCACTGCTGATTGCGGGCGAGATCTCGGACCGAGTGATCGATCCCGATGCACCTGCGCTGGCAACCCATCCCCTTCCCGACGGCGACGCCCTGATCGAGCGGCTGGACGGCGCCATACCCGACGGCGGGATCTTCGGCGATCTCGCCGAATTCGGGTTCGGTTCCGATGCAACGGCATTGGAAGATGCGGACGAGAAGAAGCTGTATCCGTTGATCGAGGACAGTTGGCTGACAACGGTCGTCGACGATCTCGTCGAACGCTTCGGCCGCACCTTCGCAGCTCAGTGGCAGACCGATCGGGATGGACTGCGAGTGCGGGCGATCGCGCTGCTGCACCGACTTCGACTGATACGCAGCGTTTCCGGCGGCGTACTGGTACTGCCGGTGATCGCGCGCTACCGCGACGTGATGGTCAGCGTGCGTGATCGAACTCCACAGGACTCACTGTTCGGCACCGAACGAACCACCAGCACCGCAAAAGCACCCAGAACCGCACAGTCCATCAGTAACGAATCGTCCGAAGTAGAGGCCTGAGTAGATGACCGCACACTCGACACGCTTTCGGCCGACACGAGCAGGGATCGTCAACCTGTGGGACTACCGCGATCAGGAGTTCTCGTTCGCCGACGGTCGACTGGTACTGCGCGGCCCCAACGGATCCGGCAAGACCAAGGCACTCGAAGTGCTGTTTCCCTTCGTCCTGGACGGCCGCATCGAACCACGCCGGCTCAATCCCTTTGCGGGAGAAGAGCGGACGATGAAGTCCAACCTGCTCTACCGGGGGCAGGAAAGCGCGCATTCTTACGTGTGGATGGAGTTCGGCCGCGGATCTCGTCAGGATCCCGAATCGGTGACGGTCGGACTCGGAATGCGGGCGAGCCGCCACAACGACAAGGTGACCCGCTGGTACTTCGTGGCCGACGGCCGAGTGGGCGTGGACTTCTCGTTGTTGGGTTCCGACGACCGACCGTTGACGAAGAAGCAGCTCGGTGAGCAGCTGGGCACCGACGCCTTGACCGATCGCCCGGTGGACTATCGCGCCGCGATCGATGCCCGTATGTTCGGGTTGGGCGCGCAGCGATACGACCAGCTGATCAATCTCATTCTGACGCTTCGCCGCCCGCAATTGGCGAAGAACCTCGATCCCAAGGGACTCTCGCAGGCGTTGACCGACGGACTGCGTCCGTTGGACGAGCAGCTGGTACTCGAGGCTGCTCGCTCCTTCAGCGACATGGAGGAGGTAGGCCGGGCGCTCGAAGGATTGGCGCAGGCCGATCACGCCGCCAGGAACTTCGTTTCGGTGTACTCCAAATACCTTCGGGTGCAGACTCGATCGGATGTCGAGCAGGTCTCTCGCCGGCTGGAGGCGGTGACTCACGCGACCACCGCACACTTCGCCGCTGCCGCCCTGAAGGACCGGCGCCTGCTGGAACGGGCGGCTGCGGAAACCCGATTCGACGAGGCCGAACGCGCACTGGATCAGGCCGTTGCGGACCGCGAGACTCTGCAGCGCTCGAGCGCATACGAGGGCAAGCAGCAACTGGACGACCTGGCCGAATCCGCCGCGAAGCTGGAGATCTCGACCGCCCAGCAGGCCGACCGCGCCCGCAAGGCGCACGCCGAACTGGAACAGCGCACCACCGAGGCGGCGCGTGCCGATGCCGCACTCCGGGACTCCGTCGCCGCGGTTACCCGTGCCGAAGAGGAACTGCAGACCGCCGCCGAGGACGCGGGCATCGCCTGGACACCACTGCCCGGAACAGCCCGCAGCGATCAGATCGGCACTGCTCTGCGCGGCCATGCCGAGGAACGCGACGGCGACGTGCGGGCGGTTCGCGAGGCGCTGGGAACCGTCGAGAAGGCGTCGACCGAGCGCGCCCGTGCGGAGAAGGCCGCATCGAAGGCTCGCGAGATGCTCGAGGCGGCGTCGGCTGCGGTCACCGAGGCCGAGGCGACCGTCGACCTGGAGAAGGCGCAGTTCGCGTCGGGTCTGCGGGCCTGGTGGTCGAACAATTCGGCGCTGTACTCCTCGGCGGGTATCACCTCCGCAGCGTTCGAGGCCCTCGATGCCGCGTTGGCGGGCATCGGCGACGACGATGCCCCGAGCCTGGAATCGGTGCTGGCCGACCAGACCGCAGACGCGGTCGACGCACTTCGTGCCCGCCAGGCCCAGGCGCACGTGGACGTTTCGACCCGCACGGCCGAGCTGAACTCGCTGCGTGACGAACTGTCTCTGGTGCGGGCCGAACACGACGACGCGCCGCCGCCGTTCGCGGCACGAACCGACTCTCGCGCCGAACTCTCCGGTGCGCCTCTGTGGCAGCTGGTTCGGTTTGCCGACTCGGTCTCCCCCGCCGATGCGGCAGGGATCGAATCCGCACTGCAGGCTGCGAATCTGCTCGACGGCTGGATCCACCCGGTCGCGGACTTCCCCGTCGACTCGAGCTCGGAGCAGTATCTGTCGCCGCTGCCGGAGGCCTCGAGGCCGACCGGGACCACGCTGGCGTCCGTCCTCGAATCCGAGCCCGGCACCGCCGTATCCGAATCGCGGATCCTGGACGTCCTGAATTCGGTTGCACTGCAGCAGGATCAAGGTGCCGACTCGGGTGGTGTCGTCTCGATGAGCGTCGACGGTCGGTACCGGCAGGGGGTGCAGCAGGGCCAACACATCAAGACCGATGCCGAGTACATCGGCGCGACGGCCCGTGCACGGCGCCGAGAGCAACGGATCACCGAACTCGGTGCCGCGATCGATGCCGCGACAGCCGCACTGGAGGCCGCGGCGGCCGACGAGCGAACTGCCCGCGAATCGGTACAGGCACTGGCCGCGGCGGCCAAGCAACTGCCTCGTGTCTCGGCCATCGTGAAAGCGCAACGCGCCGTCACCGCCGCCGCAGGGGCGCTGCGCACGTCGACGCAGAGTTCGGCTGCAGCGGACCGAGAGTTCGACCAGGCGATCGCAGACCTGTCCGCGAAGGAGAAGCAGCTGCGTACCGTCGCCGTGGCTCACCGCACCCCACACATCGGTCGAGACATCGATGCCCTCGCCGCGGCGATCAGGCATTTCGAGCACCAGGGCTCGGTGGTGATCCGCAAGCGCGGCGATCACACGCGCGAAGCAGAACGCGCCCGCGAAGCAACCAACCGACTGGAAGAAGCGAGTGGCCTGGCCGAGGAGCTCGCCGAGGAAGCCGCGATCGCCGACGAGAACTACCGACAGCAGGTGCAACGCCTCGAGCTCCTCAGCGAGAAGCTCGGTGCCACCGCCGAACAGATCGACACCGATCTCGAGAACGCACGCGAACGCATCGAGAAGTGCCGCGCCGAGCAGCGGGCCGCACGCAAAGCGGACAAGGAAGCAGGTGAAGCGATCGGCAAGGCCGAGGGGGCCTGCAACACAGCACTGGAAAGCCTGCGCGGTGCCGTCACCGAAACCCTGGGTGACGCCGTGCGGCTCGCGCCCTACGCTCGCAAGGACCTTCTCGGCATTCTCGGCGTCCACGAGGCGTACACCTGGCCGGCGAGCGACTCGGCGTGGTTGAGCGTGGAGCAGATTCTGTATCGGGTGCAGCAGGCCGAGGGTCCCGACGACGAGGTTCCGGTACTTCCGCCCGTCGTGCGCGCTCTGCATTCGGCGCTCGATGCGGCGACGGCGTCGGTGAAGGTCACTGACTCGAGCCGAAAGTCGACCCGGACAGCCCTGACGAGTGCGCTGCAGGAGTTCGACTCGCAACTCGCTGCGTCGGGTCAGGACTATCGACTGCAGTGGGATGCGCCGGACGGTTTGACCGTCGTCCGTGTTCAGGACGAGCAGGGCTACTCGTCGGTCGGAGATTTCGCCGACCGAATAGGTGCGGCGAGAGCCGATCAGGAGTTGTTGCTGACCGAGCAGGAGCGCCGAATTCTCGAAGACGCGTTGCTGACCGGCCTGGCGCAGCAGATTCACGAGCGCACCGTCGACGCACGCGAGCTGATCGCGCAGATGTCCGCCGAGATGAAGCAGCGCCGCATGTCCTCGGGCAACACGATCGGTGTGCACTGGGTGCTCGCGGACAACCTCGACGACGGTGCCAGGGCGGTGTCCAAACTGCTCGACCGCGACGCCTCGGCGTTGAACCAGGACGATCTGGCCGCGATGCGCGCGCACTTCGCGTCGGAGATCAGGATCGCTCGCGCGGCGCATCCGGAACGGTCCTACCCCGAGATCCTCTCCACGACACTGGACTATCGCCGCTGGCGCGTGTTCGCCTTCACCCTCATCAGCGGCGACGGCAACGAGGATCGTCTCACCGTCGCACGCCACAGTGCGCTCTCGGGCGGTGAGCAGTCGGTGTCGCTGCATCTGCCCCTGTTCGCCGCTGCGCACGTGATGCTCTCGTCCGCCGATCCACATTCACCTCGGCTCTTGGCGCTGGACGAGGCATTCGCCGGAGTCGACGACAACGGCCGCAGCGAATTGCTCGGCCTGAGTGTGCAATTCGATCTCGATCTGTTCATGACCGGATACGACCTGTGGATCACCTACGGTGACGTGCCCGGTTGCGCGCACTACGATCTGGCGCATTCGGCAGCCGAGAACACCGTCAGCGCAGCTCTTCTGGTGTGGGAGAACGGCGAACTGTTCGCCGAGCACGACGGCACCGACCTCGCGGCCGCACTCGGGTCACCGCTGACACGCCGTGTGCCGACCCGAACCGAAGGTGGGCTGGAGTTTGACCGGTAACAGCGAATGGCGAGGCAGCGCCGAACTGGCTGCACTGCTCGATGCGGCACGAAAGAAGTTGGAGTCCAACTGGCTTCGCGTCGGTGGCAACATCACCGTCGACCTGAGCGAGGCCCCGGAACTGTGGCGTCTGTGCAGCGCGATCTCTCGGTCCAATTCCAGTCTGCATTCCCGTGCGCGCAGCGCCAGACTCGACCTCGAGCGGTTCGACGCGTGGCTGAGCCATCCGCTCAACGGTGGCCTCGGACTGATCGACACCCTCTCTCAGCAGGCTCCGTTGCAGGACAAGAAGCAGATCGCAGCCGACAAGGCTCGGGTACGTGCCGAGGCACTCGATCGGGCCAGGGAGGTGCTCAGTGGCGGGACCGATCGGGAGTGGGTCGACTACTGGATCGCCTCCTTGCTCAATCAGGACGGCACTCTCGGGGGCCGCGTCGCCGTCGATGCGCTCGCGGTGGCGACACAGGTCCTGGCGCTGCTCCCGGTCGACGGGATGTCGCTGACCGAACTCGCGGAACTGGCCTGCGGTGATACGAAGGCGCTCTCGGGCGGCGGTGCCCCGAAGCTCGTCCTCGACGCTCTGTCGTTGCGCGAGAACGTGCCTCGGCCCGTCGATCCGGTGGGCATCAGGGCATTGTGGGAGACCGCGGGCGTGTCGGTCGACTCGGTGTCCAGCCGGGTGCTGGTGCTCGGCTACCGCGTCGACGAGGCCCACACGGTGGCTCGTTGGCTGAACGACGCAGCGGACGAGGGCATCCCCTTCCCCGTCACCGTGGACATGCTCTCGCGCGGCCCGCTCACCAACAGCTCGTCCACAGTGTTCGTCTGCGAGAACGTCGCCGTGCTCGCCGCCGCAGCCCGCACCCTCGGCTCGAACTGCGCGAGCCTGATCTGCACCGACGGTCAACCCTCCGCAGCGGTGCACCGGCTGCTGGCCTCCCGAGCGCCCGGCACCACGATTCGGTGGCGAGCCGACTTCGACTGGGCCGGAGTGCAGATGGTGACCCGAGCCATCTCCCGATACGACGCGGTGCCGTGGCGGATGGACGTCGATTCCTACCGACGCGCACTCGATGCACGCAATTCCGAACCGCTGAAGGGCCATCGAACGGACAGTCCGTGGGATCCGGAACTCGCTACCGCCCTCCGCGACTCGGGCCGAGCAGTCACGGAGGATCGACTGATCCCGGATCTGCTGACGGATCTGCGGCTGGGATCTGCGACCTAGTTCGGGACGAGATCAGCGCAGCGCAACCCCGAGCAGAGCATCGACCGCATCGGCGAAGGCACCGGGCGCGCCCGCATCCGATCCGCCGCGTTCGACTGCGAAACTCGCCCACGCGTCGAGCGCATCGAGAGCCTTGGGGGTGTCCAGATCGTCGGCCAGGTGCTGCCGCAACCGGTTGATCACGTCGTCGGCCGATGCAGCGCTGTCGAGCGCCGCGGCCCGACGCCACAGTGCGAGCCGAGTGTGAGCGCGTTCGAGAACCTCATCGGACCACGGTCGATCCTGGCGGTAGTGCCCGGCGAGCAGACCGAGTCGAACAGCTGCGGGGTCGACGTTCTCGGCGCGGAGCTTGGAGACGAACACCAGATTGCCGCGGCTCTTGGACATCTTCTCGCCGTCGAGCCCGATCATCCCGGTGTGCACGTAGTGCCGGGCGAAGCGCGGATCACCGGTCGCCGCCTCGGCGTGCGCGGCCGAGAACTCGTGGTGCGGAAAGATCAGATCGCTTCCGCCGCCCTGAATGTCGAAGCCGGTACCGATGCGGTTGAGCGCGATGGCTGCGCATTCGATGTGCCACCCGGGCCGCCCCGGACCCCACGGCGACGGCCACGACGGCTCACCCGGCCGTACTGCGCGCCAGAGCAGCGCATCGAGTGGATCCCGCTTACCGATCCGATCGGGGTCGCCCCCGCGTTCTGCGAAGAACGTGTCCATCGTGGCTCGGTCGTAACCGGACTCGTAGCCGAACTGCTCGGTGGCATCGGCACGGAAGTACACATCCGGGTATTCGGCGTCGTCGACGACATACGCCGCACCGGACGCGACCAGCTTCTCCACCAGTTCGACGACCTCGTCGACGGACTCGACGGCACCGATGTAGTCGCGCGGAGGGAGCACCCGGAGCGCTTCCATGTCGGCGCGGAAGAGTTCGATCTCACGAGCTCCCAGATCGCGCCAGTCCTCGCCGTCGCGGTCGGCGCGCTCGAACAGTGGATCGTCGACATCGGTGACGTTCTGCACGTAGTGCACGTCCGTGCCCGCATCCCGCCACAGCCGGTTGATCAGGTCGAACGTCAGGTACGTCGCCGCGTGCCCGAGGTGGGTGGCGTCGTACGGGGTTATTCCACAGACGTACATCCGAGCCGTCGAACCGGGGGTGACGGGACGGACCTGGCGGTCGGCGGTGTCGAACAATCGAAGAGCTGGACCCTGTCCGGGAATTGTCGGGATCTCCGGGCTCGACCAAGAATGCATGCGGTCGAGCCTATCCGAGCCCGATCAGAAGGCGGGCCAGGGTATGGGTCTGCTCGAGCGAGGTTCCGGCATGATCGGGCGGGCGATCAACTCCTGCGCCCGGTCGAGAACCGCGACCGTTTCGGTCAGGGTGATCTTGTCGACCAATCGAGGAGCGGTGACCGTGTCGAACGTCTCGACGAACCGCACCACGTCGGTCATCAACGCATCGTCCACCGCCTGGCCCGCCCAGCCCCACAGCACCGTGCGCAACTTGTTCTCGGCGTGCAGGCAGATGCCGTGATCGACCCCGTACACGTAGCCGTCGAGACCTTCGAGCGCGTGCCCGCCCTTGCGATCGGCGTTGTTGAGGATCACGTCGAGCACCGCCATTCGCTGCAGCCGTGGATCGTCGGCGTGGATGAGCGCGATCTCCTCGCCCTCGCCGTCGTACGCCTGCAGTACCGGAATCCAGCCCGCAGGTACGAGATCGGGACGGCAGATATCGACCAGGTCGACGCGTCCCTCGGCGTGATCGTCGGGCGTGTCGATCCACTTCTGCACCATGCCGGGACCGAACGGGCCGTCGCGCAGCACCGTCGGCGGGATGACGCCCCAACCGAGGGCCTCGGAGATTTCGTACGACGCCACTTCCCGGCCCGCAAGAGTGCCGTCCGGAAAATCCCACAGCGGGACTTCCCCGCGAACCGGTTTGTACACGCACCGGACGGCCTTCTCGCCCTCGCCCGCCTCGCACACCAGCGTGGCGTTGCTGGCCGACACCACCCGACCGACGACGGTCAGGTCGCCGGTCTCCATGGTTTCGCGGCCTTCGAACGGCGGCAGTTCGACGGTCAAGACTCGTCGACCTCGGTCACCGGACCGAACGTCGCGCCGCGTCGGTAACCGTTGGTTCTGATGCAGACGTGTCCCTCGGGAGCCAACGGCTGTCCGCACAGCGGGCACGGAGCACGGCCCGCCGCGATGACGCGTTCGGACCGCACCGCGAATTCACGGGCCTGTACCGGGGTGAGGAACACCCGAACGGCATCGGGGCCCTCGTCGGTGTCGTCGAGAACGACCGATTCGTCCACCTCGACCTCGCTGACGGCCAACAGCTCCACCACGACGGCGTTGGCATCGGCGTCCCAGCCGAGCCCCATCGTGCCGACACGGAACTCGGTGTCGATCGGAGTCAGCAGCGGACTCGTGTCGACCGTATCGGCCTCCTCGGCCGGTACCTCTGCCCCGAAACGACGGTGCACCTCTTCGAGGAGAAGCCCCATCCGGTCGGCCAGTACCTGGACCTGCTGCTTCTCCAGCGCAACCGACACCACGCGGGCGTCGTGCACCGCTTGCAGGAAGAACGTTCGGTCGCCCGGTTCACCAACGGTCCCGGCAACGAAACGATCAGGGGTGCGAAAAACGTGTATGGCGCGCGGCATTGCACCTCCTAACGACTCGAACAGCTCCGCGAAGCGATTCGCGGAACTTTCATTATCGGCCACGGATCGACCGTGGACGGTATTGCTTGCCCTCCAGCCTGCCACCGATCGGGGTGTCAGCGCCGAATCGGAGCTCTAGGTGCCTGCCCCACCACCGACGACGGCGTCCGAAGAGTCCGCGTTGCCCGCTTCCGGCGTGCTGGGCTCCTCGGCCTTGGGTACGAACACGCTCAGGTCGGACCCGGTGTCGTTGGTCCGCAGCACGAAGGGTCGCGTCGAGGTGTAGCGAACGACACTGATCGATGCCGGATCGGCGACGATGCGCTGGAACGAATCGAGGTGGGCACCCATCGCGTCCGACAGCACCGACTTGATGACGTCCCCGTGCGAGCACGCCACCCACAACACGTCACGGCCGTGATGGGCGGCCAGCCGGGCGTCGTGTTCGCGCACGGCCTGCACGGCCCGTTGCTGCACCGCGGCCAGTCCTTCACCCTCGGGAAACACCGCGGCCGACGGATGCTGCTGCACCACCTTCCACAGCGGCTCGGCCAGCAATTCCTTGATCGTTCGACCGGTCCACTGCCCGTAGTCGACCTCGACCAACCGGTCCTCGACCAGCGGCGTGAGCCCGAGCCTGGCAGCCAACGGCTCGACGGTCTGCTCGCACCGCAGCAGCGGCGAACGAACGATCTCCGCGACCGGCAGGTCGCCGAGACGGTCGGCGACCGCCTGCGCCTGTTCACGACCACGATCGTCGAGCTCGACTCCCGCGCTCCGACCCGCGAGCGTGCCTGCGGTGTTCGACGTCGAGCGGCCGTGCCGAAGCAAGATGACTGTCATTGCACCGAGCCTAACGACCGGGGTCGTCCGACTCCGCTCCGGAGGCCACTGTGCCGAACGACTAGGTGGCGGACACGACCCCGCCGGCCAACAGACCGAGCACCACGACACCCAGCACGATGCGGTACCCGACGAACCAGTACAGCGAGTGGTTCGCGACGAACTTGAGCAGCCAGGCGATCGAGGCGTAGCCGAGGGCGAAGGCGATGATCGTGGCCACCAGCAGCTGCGGACCCGACGCGGCCAGTCCCGAGCCCACCGGCTCGAAGGCGTCGGGCAGCGAGAAGAGACCGGAGGCCGTGACCGCCGGAATGGCGAGCAGGAACGAGAATCGCACCGCTGCCTCGCGTTCGAGTCCGAGAAACAGGCCGGCGCTGGTCGTCGCCCCGGAACGGGACACACCCGGGATCAGAGCGAGACACTGCGCCAGACCCATGACGATGCCGTCCCGGGTGGTCAACTTCTCGATCGGGCGTTCCTTCCGGCCGACCTTCTCGGCGACTGCGATGACGACGGCGAACGCGATCAACATGAACGCGATGAGGTACAGGTTTCGGGCACCGGTTCGGATCTGGTCCTTGAACAGCAGTCCGAGAACGCCGATGGGAATGGTGGCGATGATCACGTACCACCCCATGCGGTAGTCGAGCCCGCGTTCGTCCTTCTTCGTCAGACCGACGAACCACGCTTTCACGATCCTGACGATGTCTCGCCAGAAGAACAGCAGCACAGCGGCTTCGGTGCCCAGCTGGGTCACCGCGGTGAAGGAGGCACCTGCGTCCTCGTTCCAGAACACACTGGACACGATGCGCAGGTGCCCGGACGAGGAGATCGGCAGGAATTCGGTCAGGCCCTGCACCGCACCGAGGACGATCGCCTGCAGCCACGTCATGTCGATCATGCGGCGTCACCCTCCGAGATCGGTGTCGATGGACTGATCACTGTCGATGCGCGGCCGCCGGCCCGCCCCCTGAGTTCGCGATTCACGGGCACGACCGTACCCGGCGCGGCACGTACGCACCGGGCGGCGCGGCGCACTACTGTGCACTGGCGGCAGTGCAGTTCGACACCGACGATTACACGTAAAAGGACATTCGGCACATATGAAGCAGAGATCGGTCGGCACCAGCGGACTTCGAGTCTCCAGACTCGGCCTCGGCACCCTCGGATGGGGTAGCGGAACCGACGGTGGCGACGCCGCGGCGCAGTTGTCGGCGTTCGCCGAGGCCGGTGGCACGCTCGTCGACACGTCTCCAGCATACGGGGACGGACGCGCGCAACGAGTGCTGGCCGAGTTGCTCGACGACGTGGTACCGCGGCACGAATTGGTGATCAGCAGCGCAGCGGGTCTCAGTTCGCGCTACGGCCGCTATCACGTGGACTGCTCGCGGCGCGGACTGCTCGGCCAACTCGACGCCACGCTGCGCGAACTCGGAACCGACTACCTCGATCTGTGGCAGGTGGCCACCTGGGACCCGATGACTCCGGTCGACGAGGTCGCCGCCACACTCGACTACGCCGTCACCAGTGGACGGGTCCGCTACACCGGAGCCCGTGGCTACCTCGGGTGGCAACTGGCGACGGCGGCAGGAGCAGCAGGCACCGGACGGATCGTGGCCACACAGGCGGAGTACTCGCTGCTGGCCCGCGGGATCGAGGACGAATTGATCCCCGCCGCAGACCACCACGGCATCGGTGTCCTCGCCGCGATTCCCCTCGCGGGCGGCGTGCTGACAGGCAAGTACCGCAGCGGAATACCGGCGGACTCACGCGGTGCCGACGAGGTGCACGCAGAGTCCGTGCTGACGTACCTGACCGACTCTGCCGTCAGCATCGTCGACGCCGCCGTCACCGCCGCCGACGGGCTGGCGACCTCTCCCCTGGTCGTCGCGCTCGCGTGGGCTCGGGACAGGCCGGGTGTGAGCAGCGCGATCGTGGGGGCTCGCGATCTGGCTCAGTTGATGGGCGCATTGATGGCCGAGGAACTCGAGCTGCCGCCCGCGATCGCGTCGGCCTTGGACGACGTCAGCGCCTGATCGCCTGCGAACATCGGACAGGCTAACCTTCGGTGGTGACCGTCAACCGTCTCGCCGCCGTGCTCCTCGTCGCCGGACTCCTGGTCGGCTGCTCGGCGAACACCCCCGCCGCAGGACCCGCGGACTCGATCGGCCCCCGCACCGCCGTCGTCGACGATCCGAATCCGGAACCGATCGCCGACGATCCGGCCGAGGCACTGCCCGTCAGCGTGACCGGATTCGACGGCGTCGCCGTCACGGTCACCGACAACAGCCGCATCGTCGCCGCCGACCAGTACGGCACGCTGGCCGAGACCGTCTTCGCGCTCGGACTCGGTGACAACCTCGTCGGGCGTGATACCTCTGCCGCATTTCCCGCGGCCGAGAACGTGCCCGATGTCACCCCGACCGGCCATTCTCTGAGTGCCGAGGGGATTCTGGCGCTGTCGCCGACCGTCGTCCTGACCGATACCAGCATCGGTCCACGCGCCGTGCAGGATCAGATCCGAGCCGCCGGCATTCCCGTCGTGTACTTCGATCCCACCCGCACTCTGGCAGGCGTCGCCACCCAGATCGAGGCCGTGGCGGCCGCCCTCGGTGTGCCCGACGCCGGGGCTGCCCTCGCCGAACGAACGAACGCCGAGATTTCGGCAGCGGCGAACGCGCCACCCGAGTCCACCGAACCGCCGAAGATCGCGTTTCTGTACATGCGCGGGCCTGCGATCACGATGCTCGCCGGGCCCGGCTCGGGAGCGGATGCACTGATCGAGGCTCTCGGAGCCAGGGACGCCGGTGTCGAATCGGGTCTGACCGAGCAATTCGTGCCGATCACCAGCGAAGCCCTGATCGCCGCAGCACCCGACGTGATTCTGATGATGACCAAGGGCCTGGAATCGATCGGTGGAATCGAGGGTCTGGAGCAGATCCCCGGAATTGCCCAGACCCCCGCAGGCCGAGAACGCCGGGTGGTGGACATGGACGACGGGACCATCCTCAGTTTCGGCCCGAACACCGGAAAGGTGTTGGTCGCACTGTCGAAGGCCGTGTACGACCCGGCGTCATGACCGACCGCACACCCGCCGAACGAGCCACGGGCCGAGGACGGGTTCTTGCCACCTTCGGAGCCCTGGTTGTGGCGCTGGTCGGCCTGGCGTTGATCTCGGCCGTTGTGGGGCAGGTGCCGACGACTCCGCTGGAAGTGTTGGGCAGCCTCGCGCATCGGGTGGGACTCGAGATCGGCCCGATGCCTGCACATCCCAGCGGCGAGGTGACGCTGAGGCAGGTCCGATTCCCACGGCTGACGCTGGCAATTCTCGTCGGCGCGTGTCTGGGCTGCGCGGGTGCGCTGCTCCAGGGGGTGTTCGCCAATCCACTGGCCGAGCCGGGTGTGGTCGGGGTCTCCTCGGGCGCTGCTGTCGGGGCCAGCTCGGTCATCGTGCTCGGCGGCAGCTTCGCGGGAGTGTGGAGCGTGGCGTTCGCCGCCTTCGTCGGCGGGCTCGTCACCACGATCGCCGTGTACTTTCTCGCTCGCAACGCAGGCCGCACCGAAGTGGTGACGCTCATCCTCACCGGCGTTGCAGTCAACGCCTTCGCCGGCGGTGTCATCGCGTTCTTCACCTTCGTCGCCAGTCCCGCCGCCCGCGATCGGATCGTGTTCTGGCAACTGGGGTCGCTCGCGGGCGCAACCTGGCAGTCGGTGGCGGTGGTCGGCCCGCTCGCGCTGCTCGGAATCGGAGCCTCCCTGGCGATCGCCCGCCGACTCGACCTGCTTGCGCTCGGTGAGAACGTGGCACGCCATCTGGGCGTGAACGTCGAACGACTCAGACAGTTCGCGATCGTCGTCGTCGCCCTGCTCGTTGCGTCCGGGGTGGCTTTCACCGGAATCATCCTGTTCGTGGGTCTGGTGGTTCCGCATGCCATACGGATGGTGCTCGGCCCCGCGCATCGACTCCTCATTCCGGCCAGCGCCCTCGCCGGGGCGGTCGTGCTTCTTGCTGCAGACCTCGTGACGCGGACTCTCGTCGCGAACGTCGACCTGCCACTCGGCATGGTGACGTCGCTGGCGGGTGCCCCGTTCTTCTTCTGGCTGCTTCGCCGTACCCGGGCTCGCCAGGGCGGTTGGGCATGATGGGACGCACAGCACGCCGCGACATCCCGGTCATCCCTGAACCGGGTTCGAACGCCCTGGTCGCCCGCGGAGTCTCCGCACGACGTGGGGACGCGACGGTGTTGTCCGGGGTCCACCTCGACGTGGTGGCCGGCGAGATACTGGCGCTGGTGGGACCCAACGGCGCAGGCAAATCGACGCTGCTGTCGGTCCTGGCGGGAGACACCGAGCCCAGCGCCGGATCGGTGCTGCTGGGCGACGAACCGCTGTCCCGCATCCGCTCGGTGGACGTGGCGAGGCGACGCGCTGTGCTGCCTCAGCAGCACAGCGTCGGATTCGCGTTCACGGCCGGCCAGATCGTCCGGATGGGCCGAGCCCCCTGGGCCGGTACCTCGGCGGCACGCCACGACGACGACCGCATCGAAGCGGCCATGACTGCGTGCGACGTGACGGCCTTCTCGCATCGACCGTTCGCATCGCTCTCCGGCGGCGAGCAGGCCCGGGTCGCACTGGCCCGCGTCATCGCCCAGGACACGGCGACGATCATGCTGGACGAGCCCACCGCAGCACTCGACCTGGGACATCAGGAGTCGGTGATGGCCGTGGTGCGTTCACTCGCCGCCGCAGGCCGCGCCGTGGTCGTCGTGCTGCACGATCTGGGCCTCGCGGCGGCCTACGCCGATCGCGTCGCGATCCTGGACTCGGGTGAACTGATCGCAACCGGTCCGCCGCGGGAGGTGCTCACCGCCGCAACGCTGGCCCGGGTGTATCGACACCCCGTCGACGTGTTCGATCATCCCGACACCGGCGAACAGCTGGTGGTTCCCCACCGTGTCAGAAACCCTCCAACACGGAATTGACCCGGTTGAAGAAGGACCGCACTGCCGTGGTGTCGCGCTGTGACGCATCGGACAGCTGCTGCGCGTGGGCGACCGCATCACGCACCACTCCGACGATGCTGCGCTCGTCCGTCAGATCGACTTCGGTGACCGAATGCTCGGCCACCGCTTCGACCTCGGACCGGTCCGGTACCGGGGATTGCACATCGGCGCGGTATATCTCCACGTACAGGGTGCTCCTGTGCACCCGAAACGCGAACGCCCGGCCGTCGTCGGTGCGCCCGAAGCCGTTCGGATGCGTTCCCGCGTTCACTTCCTCGACGACGAAGTGTGTTTCCTCGGTTCCCACGTCCACTCCCATGTCGTGCACTGACCTCGGACGATCACGCTACCGCGTCCTCCGCCGAGACCGAGCGGCAACCAGATCCGCCGTGGTGGATTTCGCCGAGATCGCCGCACGCTGGTACAGATGTGGCAGCGCCTCCACCGGCAGCATCTTCTCGAGGAAGTAGGTTCGGCCTCATGCGAACACCGTCGACCCGTTCGATTCGGGCGGCAGTCGCGTCCGCGCTCGCCGTCGTCACAGTCCTGTCGGTCGGCGGGTGCTCCAGCGACGACGAGAACGCCGACGACATCTCCGTCGAGCCCCTACCGCCGGCGGAGTCCCCCGAACCGACCGTGACCCCCGCCGGTACCGTCGGCGCGTTCGCGCCCGTGGACGCCCTCAGTTTCGACCCCGTCACGCGAACCCTGGTGGCGCTGACCGACGCATCGACGACGGTGACCCTCGTCCGCGACGGAGCCGCAGCCGAGACCCGCGTGGTCGACCTGGGCTCGACGGCAGCAGAACTCGTCGCCGGACGGGACTCGACAGTGCTCGTCCCGATGGACGGCGCCGTCGCGAGGATCGCCGTCGCGGACGGACAGCGCACCGACCTGACGGTCGACGCCGACGCGCTGTCCGCAGCAGACCTGCCCGACGGCACGACGGCCGTCGGCGACGACACCGGCACGGTGCGCGTGCTCGATCCGAACGGTCAGGTCACCACCACGATCTCCGGCGGCAGCGTGACCTCAGCCGATGCTCTGGCCAGTACACCGAACGGTGTCTCGGTCCTCGATCGTCGCCAGACGTCGGTGACCGACCTGAATCTGGACGACGGCACCCTCGGAGTGGCCTTGCGCGCAGGCGAAGGTGCCGCGGAGATGACGAGCGACGAGTTCGGCCGCCTTCTGGTCACCGATTCGACCGGTACCGAGTTGCTCGTCTTCACCTCGCACGACCTGCTGATGCGGCAACGGTTTCCGGTCGGGTCGCAGCCGTGGGCGATCGCCTACGATGAGCAGTCCGGTGTCGCATGGGTGACGCTTCCCGCGTCCAACGAGGTGGTCGGGTACACACTCGACACCGGAATTCCGGTCGAGGTCACGAGGTTGGCCACTGTGCGGCAGCCGAATTCGGTTGCCGTCGACGCCGACACGGGCGACTTGTACGTGGGATCGGCAACCGGTGACGGGCTGCAGCGTATCCCCGCTGCGGGTCGCTGAGCTCGAAGCAGGAGTGGAGCCTGCAGGAACGACCGATAGGGCAGGAGTGGAGCCTGCAGGAACGACCGATAAGGACGGAGGAGGCATGTGAACGCACACGAGAGTTCGGCACCTGGCCGCGCGAAGATGCCCGTCGGATGGGAAGTGTCGCCGTCCGACGACTGGGAGTACGTGCCGTTGCGGTTGCCACCGGACGTGACCCGTGTGACGGCCTCGATGCGTCTGGCGATTCAGGCGGAGTTCGGCGGCTGGGAACTGTCGCGGGTTCGCCTCTACACCGACGGCAGCAGGCGTGTGCTGCTCAAACGCAAGAAGACCGCGCATCACATCCCCGAGCCCGGAATCTGAGCGCCTCGCAGTACTGTTCGACCGCACGATCGCTGAATCACAGCACGAGTTCTACCCTGCCAGATCGACCGGAGAGAAGACCGTGGGAGACCGCCTGTACCGCGTCCTGTTGCGCCTGATGTTCCTCGTGCCACCGGAGAGGATTCACCATCTGGCGTTCGGTGTGCTTCGCGCTGTCGCCGCGGTGCCTCCGCTCCGCTTTCTGGCCGAGAAGATGTTCGTGGTCGACGATCCCCGACTGCGCTCGACGGTGTTCGGCGTCGACTTCCCGGCTCCGCTCGGTCTCGCGGCCGGTTTCGACAAGAATGCCGACGGAATCGATGCGTGGGGGCCGATCGGATTCGGTTTCGCCGAGATCGGCACCGTGACCGCGCAGAGCCAGCCGGGCAATCCGACTCCGAGACTGTTCCGGTTGCCTCTCGACCGGGCCATCGTCAACCGGATGGGCTTCAACAACCACGGTGCCGAGCACGCGGCCCAGCGCGTCCGTGCCAGGCGCACCGGTATCCCGATCGGCGCCAACATCGGCAAGACCAAGATCGTCGAGCCGGACGGTGCCGCCGCGGACTACACGGCCAGCGCCCAACTTCTGGGCCCGTTGGCGGACTTCGTCGTCGTCAACGTCAGCTCCCCCAACACCCCTGGACTGCGTGACCTGCAGGCCGTGGAATCGCTGCGACCGATCCTGGTGGCGGTGCAGTCGGTGGTGACGGTCCCGGTACTGGTCAAGATCGCCCCCGACCTGTCCGACGAGGACATCGACGCCGTGGCCGATCTGGCCGTCGAACTCGGTCTCGACGGGATCGTGGCCACCAACACGACGATCTCCCGCGCCGGTCTGCGCACCGACGCAGAACTGGTTGCCGGAATGGGAGCCGGCGGCCTGTCCGGTGCTCCGTTGGCCGACCGCTCGCTCGAGGTACTGCGACGCCTGTACCGCCGAGTGGGTACGCATCTGGCGCTGATCTCCGTCGGCGGAATCGAGACCGAGGCGCAGGCATGGGAACGCATCACCGCGGGCGCGTCACTGGTGCAGGGCTACACCGGGTTCGTCTACGGCGGCCCGCTGTGGATCGAGAATATTCACCGCGGACTGGCCGCTCGGCTCGAGCAACACGGGTTCGCCACGATCGCCGATGCGGTGGGCTCGGCGAACAAGCCCTGAACCGCCGGGTGCCGGAACATAAGTCCGGCACCCGACGACCGAGCTCAGGCCTCGTAGATGCCGGTGAGGACCGCACGACCGATGGCGTGCGAGAACAGATTGAAACCGAGGTAGGCCGGGGTGGCCGTCTCGTCCACTTCGAGCCGTTCCACGTCCACCGCGTGAACCACGATGAAGTAGCGGTGCGGGCCGTGGCCTGCCGGCGGTGCAGCACCGATGTAGCGGAACAGGCCCGCATCGTTCTTGAGCGTCACCGCGGTGCTGGGCACCCCGGTCCCGCCGTCGTCGCCCGCGCCGGACACCAGCGATGTCGTCTCGACGGGGATGTTCGCCACTGCCCAGTGCCAGAAGCCGGATGCCGTCGGCGCGTCGGGATCGTAGACGGTGACAGCGAAGCTCTTGGTGCCCTCGGGGAATCCGGACCAGGACAGCTGCGGGGAGTTGTCGTGCCCACCGGCTCCCATGATTCCACTGACCTGCTGAGCGGCCAGTGTCTTGCCGTCCTCGACGTCCTCGGACGTCAACTCGAAGGACGGTAGGTCCGGAAGCGAGTCGTATGGGTTGTACGCCACGATGGTTCCTTTCGTATCAGCTGTGCAGCAAGAAGTGTTCGAGTACCTGTGTACCGAACTCCAACGATTCCACGGGTACTCGTTCGTCGATGCCGTGAAACAACGCCGCGAAATCCAGTTCCGGCGGCAACTTCAGTGGAGCGAAGCCGAAACAGCGAATACCGATGCGCGCGAATGCTTTTGCGTCGGTTCCACCGGAGAGCATGTAGGGAACGGTTCGACCGTTCGGATCGTGTGCCAACACTGCGTCGTTCATCGCATCGACGAGATCACCGTCGAAAGTGGTCTCGTACGGTTCCAGTTTCGTGATCCACTCGCGTTCGACGTTCGGGCCGATCAACTCGTCGACCTCCTTCTCGAAGGCCGCCTGCCGCCCCGGCAGCACTCGGCAGTCCACCACTGCCGTCGCCGTCTGCGGAATCACGTTGGCCTTGTAGCCGGCCGAGAGCATCGTCGGGTTCGCTGTGTCGCGCAGGGTCGCTCCGACGATGCGGGCGATGCTGCCGAGCTTGAGCAGGGTGCCGTCGATGTCCGGTGACGTCGGATCGAAATCGAGCCCGGATTCCTCCGAGACCGCCTGCAGAAACTGCGAGACCGACTCGGTGAGCACCAGCGGGAACGTGTGATTGCCCAGTTTCGCCACTGCTTCGGCCAGGTACGTCACGGCGTTGTCGTCGTGCAGAAACGATCCGTGCCCGGCTCGCGCCTTCGCCGTCAGCCGCATCCACGCCAGGCTCTTCTCCGCCGTCTCGACCATGTAGAGCCGCTTCTCGGTGCCGTCCGGGCGGGGGACGGTCAGGGAGAAACCGCCGACCTCGCCGACTGCCTCGGTGACGCCCTCGAACAGGTCCGGTCGGTTGTCGACCAACCAGTGCGATCCGTACTTGCCACCTGCCTCCTCGTCCGCCAGGAACGCGAACAGGATGTCGCGCGGTGGGACGGTTCCGTTGGACTTGAACTGTCGGGCCAGCGCCAGGGCCATGCCGACCATGTCCTTCATGTCCACCGCGCCCCGGCCCCACACGTACCCGTCCTCGACGGCCCCGGAGAACGGATGCACGCTCCAGTCGGCGGGCTCGGCCGGCACGACGTCCAGGTGTCCGTGGAGCAGCAGCGCGCCGCGAGAGGAGTCCGATCCGCGCAGCCAGGCGAACACGTTTCCTCGACCGGGGGCCCCGGACTCGACGTACTCCGTCTCGTAGCCCACTTCCTCGAGTTTGCTCGCCACCCACTCGGCACATTCCTTCTCGCCGACCGTGGTGTCGAGCTCCCCCGTGTTCGAGGTGTCGAACCGGATGAGGGAACTGACGAGATCCACGACCTCGTCGAGGGCAACGGTGGCGTCGATATCGGTTGGGTTTCCGGGATTGCTCACATCGTTGGGCACACGTCGTTCCTACCACCAGAATCCGCTCCGGGCACCATGAGAAACGGCCTCGAGGACGAACTGACGTGGGGATTTGGGTTATCGGGAACCCGTCGGATAATCTTACGCAGCACACAGCGGCCGGCTGTGAAAGCAACAAAAGAATATGCGGCAGCGGTCGCACTTGTCCGAGTGGCGGAATGGCAGACGCGCTAGCTTGAGGTGCTAGTGTCCTATTAACGGACGTGGGGGTTCAAGTCCCCCCTCGGACACCGTCTGAAAGATGTAGCCAGACAGAAATTTTTACAGATCTGAGTTGAGACAGACGAAACGGACCCTGATTCTTCGGAATCGGGGTCTTTTTCGTTCTGCACTCGCTCCCTTCGGCTCGAAGGGGCCGATGCTAGGAGACCGACGATGAACGCGATCGACCCGACCGATCTCGAGACGTGCCTGCGCGTGCTGAAGCAGGCGGCCGAGCTGGACAAGAACCATCCCGATTCGATCGCTGTCCAGCGCGCCTCCGGTGCCATGTTCAAGGACCTCAAGCGTGCTCGACGCGTCGCGGCACGCAACGCTGTCAACGCGGCCGACCGCGCCGTCGTCGCCGCCACCGCAACAGGATCCCCGGACCGGATCGACGACGAGACAGCAGGCCTCTCCCTCACCTCCCGCGCCGAGGGAGACATCGCGGGCACGCTGATCAAGGCCCGCCCCTGCTACATCTGCAAGCAGCGCTACACCCACGTCGACTCGTTCTATCACCAGCTGTGCCCGGAGTGCGCGACGCTCAATCGCGGCAAGCGCAACGCTCGAACCGACCTGTCCGGACGTCGGGCGTTGCTGACCGGCGGGCGAGCGAAGATCGGCATGTACATCGCTCTTCGACTGCTCCGCGACGGTGCTCACACCACGATCACCACTCGCTTCCCCAACGATGCCGTACGTCGCTTCGCAGCGATGGACGACAGCGATCAGTGGCTGCACCGTCTGCGCGTCGTCGGTATCGATCTTCGCGATCCGGCTCAGGTGGTGGCACTTGCCGACTCCGTCGCCGCCGAGGGGCCTCTGGACATCCTGATCAACAACGCCGCACAGACCGTCAAACGCTCCCCCGGCTCCTACAGTGCACTGGCCGATGCGGAAGCCGAACCATTGCCCGCCGCCCTGACCGAGGGGGCAGGACCGCAGCGCATCACGTTCGGCAAGACCAGCGATGCGCACCCCGCGTCACTGGCGAGTTCGTTACCCGCCACGGCGATCGGCGGCCGATCGACTGCTGCCCTGAGCGCGGACGACGTGGCCTCCCTCGCCATGGTCGCCGGCTCGGTCACGGCCGAGAGGATCGAGAGCGGGCTCGCCATCGACGCCGGGGGTCTGGTACCCGATCTCGCCGAGACCAACAGCTGGATCCACACCGTCGAGCAGGTCGACCCGGTGGAACTGCTCGAGGTGCAGCTCTGCAATTCCGTCGCACCCTTCATCCTGGTCTCGCGGCTCCGCACCGCGATGGAGGCCTCCGACGCTCGACGAAAGTACGTCGTCAACGTCTCTGCCATGGAGGGCCAGTTCGGCCGCGCATACAAGGGGCCGGGCCATCCCCACACCAACATGGCCAAGGCCGCGTTGAACATGCTGACGCGCACCAGCGCGAAGGAGATGCTCGACAGCAGAATCTTGATGACCGCCGTCGACACCGGCTGGATCACCGACGAACGGCCGCACCCCACCAAGATGCGGCTCGCCGACGAGGGTTTCCATGCTCCACTCGACCTGGTGGACGGGGCCGCGCGGGTGTACGACCCGATCGTGCAGGGAGAGCTCGGAAACGATCTGTACGGCTCGTTCCTCAAGGATTATCAGCCCTCACCCTGGTGATTTTCGCGTGCGTCCCCCTCGGCGAACGCGTACTGCGATACTCGTAACTCGAAGTCGTTGCGCGTGAGCGAACGGCCCATCTTCACGCACCGATAGGCGGTCACCATGGGCGAGGACGTCGAGCGCCGTAAGTTCACCAGGCAGGATCGGCACGAGTTCCGCCAGAAGGTCCAGGACTGTCTCGATGCCCTGGCGGTCATGTTGGCCGACGAGACCTTCCACGTCGGTGAACCGCAGATCGGCATGGAGATCGAGCTCAATCTCGTCGACGACGACATGGAGCCGTCGATGGCCAACGCCGCCGTGCTCGACGCCATCGCCGACCCCGACTATCAAACCGAGCTCGGACAGTTCAACGTCGAGATCAACGTCGACCCTCGGCCACTGCGCGGTGCGTCGATCGCCGAGTTGGAGACGGACCTGCGCAGATCGCTGAATGCGGCGGATGAACGCGCCCGCACCTCCGGTAGCCGTCTGGCCATGATCGGCATGCTCCCGACTCTGGACGAGGAACACTTCGAGCACCGGTGGCTCTCGGCGAATCCGCGCTACGACCTGCTCAATCAACAGATCTTCGCCGCGCGCGGTGAAGACATCGAACTGAAGATCGGTGGAGTGCGGCTGCCCGGTGCCGCTGCCGCCGAGGACCTCGACATCGTGACCGACACGATCCTGCCCGAGGCAGCCTGCACGTCGGTTCAGCTCCACCTGCAGGTGGCTCCGGACGAGTTCGCATCGTATTGGAATGCAGCGCAAGCTCTTTCGGGCGTCCAGGTGGCGCTCGCCGCCAACTCGCCGTTCTTCGCCGGTCGCGCGCTGTGGCACGAGACTCGTATCCCGTTGTTCGAGCAGGCCACCGACACCAGGCCGCAGGAGCTCAAGAATCAGGGAGTCCGACCACGGGTGTGGTTCGGCGAACGGTGGATCACCTCGATCTTCGATCTGTTCGAGGAGAATTCGCGCTACTTCCCTGCGTTGCTTCCCGTCTGCAGCGAGGAGGACCCCAAAGCTGCGCTGGCCGAGGGCAAGACACCGTCACTGTCCGAACTGCGCATGCACAACGGAACCGTCTACCGGTGGAACCGACCGATCTACGACCGGTCCGGCGACGGCCACCACATTCGGCTCGAGAATCGAGTCCTCCCGGCCGGACCGTCGGTGGTGGACACCCTCGCCGACGCGGCGTTCTACTACGGAACCGTCCGCGCACTGGCCGATGCAGACCGCCCGCTGTGGTCCCAGATGTCGTTCGACGCGGCCGAGGAGAACGTGCACTCCGCCGCCCGCGGCGGGTTCGATTCGATGCTCTACTGGCCCGAGGTGGGCTGGGTGAGTCCGCAGGAACTGGTGTTGCGCCGGCTGCTGCCACTGGCCGACGCCGGACTGGCCGCGTACGGCGTCGACGCGCCGGTCCGCGACCGCTATCTCGGGGTGATCGAAGCGCGGTGCCTGGCCAAGCAGTCCGGCTCGGTGTGGCAGCGCAACGCCGTCGTCGCCCGTGAACGCGCCGGTGAGAAGCGCGATCGCGCCCTCGCCGGAATGCTCGGCGATTACGTCACCCTCATGAACGCCGGAGAACCCGTGCACACCTGGACGAACTGACGGCGCGTCGACTCGCAGGGGTGACCCGCGTTAGTGTCGCTGGTATGAACTCGCCAGCATCCGACTCGACCGTCGGCCCCGATCGCACTCACGACATCGTCGTCTACGGCGTCACCGGCTTCGTCGGGAAACTGACGGCGAAGTACCTCGCCGAGCATGCACCGGCCGACACCCGGATCGCCCTCGCCGGGCGCTCGACGGCGCGGGTGGAGGCCGCCAGGAAGGAACTGGGCTCCAGGGCTCAGCAGTGGTCCGTTCTCGAGGCCGACGCCACCGACGTCGCATCGCTCGAGGCCATGGCCCGATCGACCCGAGTCGTCATCACCACGGTCGGCCCCTACGCCAAGTACGGCCTGGAATTGGCGACGGCGTGCGCCGAGGCCGGGACGGATTACGTCGACCTCACCGGCGAGGTGCTGTTCGCTCGCGAGAGCATCGACACCAATCACGAGATCGCTCAGCGCACCGGGGCCCGCATCGTCCACTCGTGCGGCTTCGATTCCATCCCGTCCGACATCGGCGTACACGCCCTGTACGAGGCCGTCACCGCGGACAACGCCGGGGAGCTGACCGACACGACCCTGGTGGTCACGTCGATGTCCGGTGGGGTCAGCGGTGGCACCATCGACTCGCTGCGAGGGCAGATCGAGGCGATGAAGAAGGACAAGCGGGCCCGACGCATCGCCGCGCGGCCGTACTCGCTCAGTCCCGATCGCGGCCTCGAGCCGCAACTCGGTCGCCAACTCGACACCGTACTGATCGACGGCAAGAAGATCGACCCGAGCCTGCGCGGTTGGAAAGCACCGTTCGTGATGGCCTCGTACAACACGCGAGTCGTCCGGCGGACCAACGCACTTCGCGACTGGGCCTACGGAAAGCAGTTCCGCTACAGCGAGGTGATGAGTGTCGGCTCGTCGTTCGCCAGCCCCGTCCTCGCCGGTGCTCTGTCGGCTGGGCTTTTCGTCGGCGTGTCCGCGATGACTGTGCTTCCGAGCAAGGTGCTCGATCGCATTCTGCCCAAGCCGGGCACCGGCCCCAGTGAAAAAGCCCGCGAGAAGGGACATTTCACGGTCGACCTGTACACCCTCACCACATCGGGGGCTCGCTACCGGGCCCGGGTCAAGGCCTCGGGAGATCCCGGCTACAAGGCCACCGCAGTCATGCTGGCCGAGTCGGCACTCGCACTCGTGCACGGCGGTGACGCCCTGCCGAAGGCCAGCGGAGTCCTCACTCCGGCCACTGCGATCGGCGACGTCCTCGTGGACCGTCTCAATGCTGCCGGTATGGAGATCTGGGCCAAGCGCAGTTGATGTCGGGAACGGCAGTCCCCTCGGCGCGGTGCCCGCACCCGTGAGTGCTTGGCTCGCGGCGACACTGCCGGTGGCGACCATCGCTGCCGAATCGGTCGGTGCCCTGGGTACCGCAGTCGGCAGGCTGAGGGGTGTTCTCGAACCGTCTTCGACCGGCGCGGTCCCGACGGCATCGGCGGAGCGGATAGCAGCATCGTTCATGGGGGACTCGATGGTGCGCCTCGACGGTGCACCGGTGCAGCCGTTCGCAGATCTGTCCGGCTTCTTCCGCGTGTCCGACGGCTGGGTGAGAACTCACGCGAACTATCCGCACCACCGGACTGCGCTGCTCGAGACGGTCGGTCTCGACGAAGATTGCGGCACAGAAGAATTCGCGGAGCGGGTGGCGGGGATCACCGCTGTGGAGCTCGAATGGTCGTGCGCACAGAACGGCGCTCTCGCAGTGCGGGTCCGCACCGAAGACCAGTGGCCCGCCGAGCCCGCAGGTGGTGCAGCCGAGTCCGGTCCGGTGATTGCACGCTCGAACGACACGGGCTCCGACACATGTCGAGTTCCCCGATTCCGAGGGACTACCGCTGCTCCGCTGGCCGGGGTCCGGGTGTTGGACCTGACCCGCGTCATCGCCGGACCGGTGGCCACCCGCGCGCTCGCCCTGTTCGGTGCCGAGGTGCTCCGCGTGGATCCGCCCCACCGCCCCGAGATCAGCTGGCAGCACATGGAAAACGGTCAGGGGAAGCGTTCGGCGACGGTGGACCTGAACACGCGTGAAGGGCGTGCAGTGATGAACCGACTGCTCGAGTCCGCCGATGTCTTGGTCACCGGGTACCGCCCGGGCGCTCTCGCACGGTTCGGACTAGAACACCGAGCGGACGTCCTGCATGGACGGGGCAGTGCGTGGAGTACCCACGGACCATGGTCGGATCGGCGGGGCTTCGACAGTCTCGTCCAGGCTGCCACCGGCATCTCGGTACTCGAAGGCAGTGGTGGAGAACCCGGGCACCTGCCGGCCCAGGCGCTGGACCACGCCAGCGGGTATCTACTGGCCGCAGGGATCGTCGGCGAGCTGGCCGATCGCGCGAACGGAACGGGTTCGACCGCCTCCGTCGAGGTGTCGTTGGCCCGGACGGCCGCATGGCTACTGCAACTACCAGGGCGGGATCCGCATCACGGCCCTCGGGCGACGCCGCCGCCCGACTGTGTCGTGACCCACGGGCGTGTCACGACAGCACGGCCGGTTTTCGACGATCATGCCGACTACCCGTTTCCCGCACGCCCGTGGGGCACCGATGAGGCAACCTGGGGGTGAAGGCGAGCCGAGGCCGGATCAGTGGCGTCCGGCGGTCGCCGCTGCCTCGGAATAGAGCTCCTTGGCTTCCTCGGTCGAGTCGACCTGAGGCGGTGAGCCTTCCAGAGGTTGGGTGGCGGACTCGCGCAGGAATCCGACGGCGACGAGGCCGACGAGACCGCTCACGACGAGGTAGTACGCAGGGATCATCGGGCTACCGGTCGAGCTGACCAACGCCGAGGTCACCAACGGCGTCGTACCCCCGAAGATCGACACGGACAGGTTGAAGCCGATCGACAGCGCCGCGTAACGAATCCGGGTGGGAAACAGGGCCGGTAGCGTCGATGCGCTCGGCGCCGCGAAACAGGCCAGAACGAGGCCGAGGAGCAAGCACGCGATCAGCGGACCCAACCACCCGCTACTGCGCAGCAGCAAGAAGCAGGGCACGGCGAGAACGATCTGCCCGACGGCACCGAAGACGAACACCGGTTTGCGGCCGATTCGGTCGGTGAGCCTGCCGACACCCACGATGACGCTCACCACGACGACCATCGCCGACAGGACGAGCAAGTCCGCACTGAGCTGACTTCGACCGACGACCTCGGTGAAGTACGTGGGTAGATATGACGTCACCATGTAGTTGGTCACGTTGTACAACAACACGATTCCCATGCAGATCAACAGCGCCCGCCAATGATCGGTGAAGATCTTCCCGATCGACCTCCGGCCGCTCTCCTGCGCCTTGACCTTGTTGTCGTGTTCGTCGAGTTGCTTGCGGAACGCGGGCGTATCTTCCAGCTTGAGCCGCAGGTACAGCCCGATCAGCCCCATCGGACCCGCGACGAAGAACGGTATGCGCCAACCCCATTCGATCATGGTGGCGTCGCCCAACACCGCGTTGAGGATCGTCACCAGGCCCGAGCCCATCGCGTAACCGACGAAGGTGCCGAAGTCGAGCCAACTTCCGAGGAACCCGCGCCGCTTGTCGGGTGAATATTCTGCGATGAACGTCGTTGCACCGCCGTATTCACCACCGGTGGAGAAGCCTTGGACCAAGCGGGCGACGAGCAGCAGAATCGGTGCCCAGATGCCGATGGTCGCGTAACTGGGGATGAGGCCGACAGCCAGAGTGCCGATCGCCATCATGATCATGGTGGCGGCCAATACCTTCTGCCGACCGATCCGGTCACCGAGCGGCCCGAAGAACAGGCCGCCGAGCGGACGAACGACGAACGCTGCCGCGAACGTGGCGAACGTCGAGATGAGTTGCACCGCAGGCGTGGCATCGGGATAGAACACCTTGCCCAACGTTGCCGCCAGATAGCCGTACACACCGAAGTCGAACCACTCCATCGTGTTGCCGAGAGCAGCTGCCGAGACGGCGCGCTTGAGCATCGGCTGATCGACCACAGTGATGCCCTCCTCCGAGAGCGCCGGCTTCGTGCGCATCCGTTTCGAGAACGCAACGCGGCGAAGATGCTGGACGTGGCGGCGTCCCCATGTGGCCTGCTCTCGGCCGGGTTCGAGACTGGGCACTGATGTCATTCGTTCAACGTTAGCCAGGCAAACGATTCGTTTTCAAACGACCGCTGTGCAGATCGACGCACACACTCGGGCGAATGCCCAGGTGAACGCGCGCAACGACGAATGTGCCACACCGCTTTGGCAATCGAGGCATTACGGTCAATGCGGACAACGGTTTCCGCGGCGGATTGTCACCGAACGGGCGGGTACTGGCACGATGGACCAGTGCCGAACCACGATTACGGACTCACGCTGAACTGGACGGGCAACCGCGGTGCTGGGACCACCGGTGCCGAAGCCTACGACCGCGATCACATCGTGTCGGCACCCGGGAAACCCGACCTGCACGCGAGCTCCGATCCGAGCTTCCGCGGCAATCCCGAACGCTGGAATCCCGAGGAGATGCTCGTCGCCTCGCTGTCCAGTTGCCACATGCTCTGGTACCTCGGACTCGCGGCCGCATCCGGAGTGGTGGTCACCGAATACACCGACTCCCCCACCGGAGTGATGACCGAGCAATCCGATGGTTCGGGTCAGTTCGTCGAGGTCACTTTGGCTCCGGTCGTGACCGTCGTCGACCCGTCGATGGTGCCGCGCGCCGAGAAACTGCACGCGTCCGCGTCGTCGAAGTGCTTCATCGCGCGATCGGTCAACTTTCCGGTGCGGCACACCCCGACGACGGAGGTCGCATCGTGACCGTGCCCATGATCGTCGACGTCGACACCGGAATCGACGATTCTCTCGCCTTGCTGTACCTGCTGGCCAGCGAGGATGCCGAGATCCTCGGTATCGCATCCACCGCGGGCAATGTGCCGGTGAACCAGGTTGCCGCGAACAATCTCGCCTGGCTCGACCTGTGCCGCGCGGGTGATGTCGAGGTCTCGCTCGGCGCACAGGTACCCCTCGTGGCGCCGCTGATGACCACCGAGGACACCCACGGCCCGCAAGGCATCGGGTACGCGGAGCTTCCGGTGTCCACGCGATCGTTGTCCGACCGGGACGCCACCACGATGTGGGTGGAGCTGGTTCGTTCGCGACCGGGTGAGATCACCGGACTGGTCACCGGTCCGCTGACCAATCTCGCGCTGGCGATCCGTCGGGACCCCGAGCTACCTCGACTCCTGAAGCGACTGGTGTTGATGGGCGGCGCATTTCAGCACCAGGGCAACACGACACCGACCACCGAATGGAACATCGCCGTCGACCCCGAGGCCGCAGCGGAAGTGTTCGCAGCCTTCTCCGGACTACCGCCGGAACGACATCCCATCGTCTGCGCGCTCGACATCACCGAGACCATCGAAATGACCCCCGATCACATCCGACGGCTGGCAGCGCGAGCGCGGAGCCTTCCGCCCGAGGTGATCTCGCCCGACGACGCACCGGGTGTTCGATCGACGGCGTCGAACCCGATCGTGCGGCACTTCTCCGATGCGGTGCGGTTCTACATGGAATTCCATCGCGATCACGATCAGGGATTCTTGGCGCACATGCACGACCCCTTCGCGGCGGCCGTCGCACTGGATGCCGATATCGCCACCTACCGTCATGCGACCGTCGACGTCGAACTCGTCGGAACCCTCACGCGCGGAACGACGGTCGCGGACTGGCGCGGTATGTGGGGCAAGGCCCCCAATGCGGCGATCGCAACACACACCGATCCCGAGGCATTCTTCGATCGACTCATCGAACGCGTCGGAGCTCTTGCAGACCGGCTCTATCCCGCGCTCCCGGCCGCCGGGGCAGATTCAGGAGTCGAACGCGTCGAGTAGCTCCTGGGCGGCCAGAGCGGCCGTCAGAGAACCGTCGCGTACCCGGGCTTCGACGTCGCCGCGGATGGCCTTGACGGATGGGTTCTGCGCCAGCCGGCGCAGCAGTTGGTCGTTGACCATCGTCCACGTCCAATCGACCTGCTGCTTGCGACGCTTCTCCGCGAATTCGCCTGCGTCACTGAGCACTTGCTGATGGCGCAGCACGGTGTCCCAGTACTCGTCGAGTCCGGTGCCCTCGATGGCGCTCATGGTCAACACCGGGGGCTTCCAGATCGCATCGTGCGGATAGATCAGCCGCAGCGCGCCCGCCAATTCCCGCGCCGCGTTCTTCGCGTCGGTCGCGTGCTTGCCGTCGGCCTTGTTGACGGCAACCAGATCGGCGAGTTCGAGAACGCCCTTCTTGATGCCCTGCAACTGATCTCCGGTACGCGCGAGCGTCAGGAACGTGAAGCAGTCGACCATGTTCGCGACCGTCACCTCGGACTGCCCGACGCCCACCGTCTCCACCAGAATGACGTCGAAGCCTGCCGCTTCGAGGAGCACGATCGTCTCCCTCGTCGCACGTGCGACACCACCCAGGGTCCCCGAGGTCGGAGACGGCCGAATGTATGCGTTCTCCTGCACCGCGAGACGCGACATCCGGGTCTTGTCACCCAGGATCGAACCACCGGTCCGCGTCGACGACGGATCGACGGCGAGCACTGCGACCCGGTGCCCCTTCTCGATCAAGCGCATCCCCAGCGCGTCGATGAAGGTCGACTTGCCGACCCCCGGCACGCCGGTGATACCGACGCGATGGGAACCACCCGCATCGGGCAGAACCCGAAGAAGCAACTGCTGAGCCAGATCACGATGATCCGAGCGAGTGGACTCGACCAGCGTGATGGCACGCGCCAGCCCGGAACGCTCGTTCGCACGGACCGAATCGGCCACCGCGTCGATGTCGATGGTTCGGCCTCTCGGCGACGGTGCACCGGTCGGAGAACCCGTCTTGTCGTTCGGAGAACCCATACTCAGGCGTTGGCCTCGCGTGGTGCGTGCCCCAGCGCAACGGAGAGCTTCTCCACCAGCCCGATCGCCGCGTCGGCGATGACGGTGCCCGGAGGGAAGATCGCCGCAGCGCCCGCCGCGTAGAGCTCGTCGAAATCGCCGGGCGGGATGACGCCACCGACGACGATCATGATGTCCTCACGGCCGACTTCGGCCAAGGCCTGTCGCAAGGCGGGCACCAGCGTCAGATGGCCTGCGGCCAGCGACGACACCCCGACGACGTGAACGTCGTTGTCGGCGGCCTGCCGGGCCACCTCCTCGGGGGTCTGGAACAGCGGGCCGACGTCGACGTCGAAGCCGATGTCCGCGAACGCCGTGGCAATGACCTTCTGACCTCGATCGTGCCCGTCCTGCCCCATCTTGCACACCAGAACGCGAGGCCGACGGCCCTCGTCCTCGGCGAACTGCTCGACCAGCGCGGTGGCGCGCGTGATGTTCTCGGATTTGCCTGCCTCGTCGCGGTACACACCACTGATTGTCCGGATTTCGGCCTGATGGCGCCCATAGACCTTCTCCAGTGCATCGGAGATCTCGCCGACGGTGGCCATCTTGCGTGCCGCGTCGATGGCGAGAGCCAGCAGGTTGTTCTCCATCCCCGGCTGGTCCGAGGCCGCCGCTCTGGTCAGGTTCGCCAGGGCTGCCTCGACCTCGGCGGTGTCCCGTTCGGCCCGCAGCCGCTCGAGCTTCTCTATCTGCTCGCGCCGAACCTTGGAGTTCTCGACCTTGAGCACCTCGATGGTGTCGGGCTCGTCGGGCACGTACTTGTTGACGCCCACCAGGGGTTGACGGCCGGAGTCGATCCGCGCCTGGGTGCGGGCCGCAGCCTCCTCGATGCGCAACTTGGGGATGCCCTCGCCGATGGCCTGAGCCATGCCGCCTGCTTGCTCGACCTCGGCGATGTGTGCTCGAGCCCGATTCGCGAGCTGGTGGGTGAGCCATTCGACGTAATGCGAGCCGCCCCACGGATCGATCGGGCGCACGGTGTTGGATTCCTGCGCGATGAGCAGCTGGGTGTTGCGGGCGATGCGCGCCGAGAAGTCCGTCGGCAGCGCGAGTGCCTCGTCGAGGGCGTTGGTGTGCAGCGACTGGGTGTGCCCCTGGGTGGCCGCCATCGCCTCCACACAGGTGCGGGCAACGTTGTTGAACACGTCCTGTGCCGTCAAGGACCAGCCCGACGTCTGCGAATGAGTGCGCAGCGAACGGGATTTGGCGCTCTTGGGCTCGAACTGCTGCACGAGCTCGGCCCACAGCAGACGCCCGGCACGCAGCTTGGCGACCTCCATGAAGAAGTTCATTCCGATGGCCCAGAAGAACGACAGTCGCGGTGCGAAGGTATCGATGTCCATGCCTGCATCCAGACCGGCCCGGATGTACTCGACACCGTCCGCGAGGGTGTAGGCGAGTTCGAGATCGGCTGTGGCTCCGGCTTCTTGGATGTGGTACCCGGAGATGGAGATCGAGTTGTACTTGGGCATCTTCTCGCTGGTGTACGCGAAGATGTCCGAGATGATGCGCATCGACGGTTTCGGCGGATAGATGTAGGTGTTGCGCACCATGAACTCTTTGAGAATGTCGTTCTGGATGGTGCCGGCGAGTTTCTCCGGGCCGACGCCCTGCTCCTCGGCGGCCGCGACGTACAGCGCCAGGATCGGCAGCACCGCGCCGTTCATGGTCATCGAGACCGAGACGCTGCCGAGGTCGATGCCGTCGAACAGTTGCCGCATGTCGTAGATGGAATCGATGGCGACGCCTGCCATTCCGACGTCACCTTGCACTCGGGGGTGATCGGAGTCGTAGCCGCGGTGGGTGGCCAGGTCGAACGCGACCGACAGACCCTTCTGGCCGGCCGCCAGGTTACGGCGATAGAACGCGTTGGACTCGGCCGCCGTGGAGAAACCTGCGTACTGGCGGATGGTCCACGGCTGGTTGACGTACATCGTCGGGTACGGCCCGCGGAGAAACGGCGGAGCACCCGGGTAGCTGTGCAGCGGGTAGCCCTCGGCCTCGGCGGCTGCGCGGTCTGCCTCGGTGAACACCGGCTTGACGTCGATGCCCTCGGGGGTGGACCACACCACCTGCTCGGGCGTGTAGAAGTTGGCCTTCGCGCCCTGCCGAACATGGGCGTCGACGTCCTGGGCCGACGGCGGCGTCGGCGTCGGCTCGTCGGGGTCGACCAGTGGCACGTCGGCGAAACTGCCGATGGTGTGCGAGATTCGGTTCTCGTCGGTCGTCACTTCGAGGCTCCCAGGGTGTCGAGAAGTTCGGTCAGCACTGCCACGGCGTCGATCTTCGCGGTCAGAAATCCGTCGGGACGCGAGGTGCCCTCGGTGCCGGTGAAGATCTTCTCGGGGCCGGCAAGCAGCACCTGGGTGACGCCTGCGGCCCGCAATGCATCCACGGCAGTGGCGGCCTCGTCGGCGTACCGCTTGTCGGTTCCGCACACCACCGCTATCCGAGCTCCGGACGTCTCTACCGATCCGGCGATTCCGTCGACGGTCAGGGGGCCGGGATCGACGGCCTCGATTCCGCCCGACGCCAGCAGGTTCGACGCGAACGTCGTTCGGACATTGTGTTCGGCGACGCTGCCCAGCGGCACCAGGAGCACCGTCGGGCGCGAATCGTGCTCGGCCAGATAGGCATCCGACCGGTCTCGCAGCGACTCGAATGCCCGGCCGTACCGATACACCGTTGTCGAGCCCTGCGGCGCGGTTCGTTGGGGATCGAGCGGAGCCTCGGCCAGGTTGGGAAATTCGTTGACGCCCGTCAGCGGGGTGACTCGGTGAGCGATGTCGGAATCGCGTTCGGCGCGGGTCTTCTCGATCGCAGTCATCAGCGAACCGTCGTCGACGGCGGCGCGGAAACCGCCGGACGTTTCGATGGTCTGGAAGAACTCCCAGGCCTTCGCCGCGACCGCTGCCGTCAGCTCCTCGATGTACCAGGACCCGGCACCGGGATCCAGGACCCGTCCGAGATGCGCTTCTTCGAGCAGCAGCAGCTGGGTGTTTCGGGCGATACGGGCCGCGAACGTCTTCGACACCCCGGCTGCGCCCCCGGCGAGTGCCGCATCGAACGGGAGCACGGTCACCGAATCGGCACCGCCCACTCCCGCTCCGAACGACGCCAGCGTGGTCCGCAGCATGTTCACCCACGGATCCCGCTGCGACATCATCGCTTCCGAGGTCACCGCATGCTGAGGAGCGTCGCCGGCGTCGGGGGCTCCGCACACCTGCGCGATGCGCGCCCACAGCGTGCGAGCGGCCCGGAACTTGGCGATGGTCTGGAACTGGTCGTCGGTGGCCGAGAACCGGAACTCGATCTGTCGCAGGGCATCGGCGATGCCGATACCGGCATCGGTCATGGACCGGAGGTACTCGAGTCCTGCGGCGATCGCCGCACCGAGCTCCTGTGCGTCGCTGCCACCGAGATTGTGGAACACGGTGCCGTCGACCGTGATCGCACGAATCGTCTCGGCACGACCGATCGACTTGCGAGCCAGCTCGAGCGCCTCGGTCATCTCGATCGACTCGGTTCCGCTCAACCCGGCTGTGAGAGTGGACACGCCCAGCCGGATGTCGACTGCGGCGCGCTCGTCGATATCGGCGGAGTCGAGCACCTCGAACACCGCCGCTGCCGCTGCGGACACGTCCCCGCGCGCATCGATCGTCAGCGGTGCGAGCTCGAGAAACACCCCACGCAGAACCTCCGGCAGAGCGGTCGGGTCGACGCCACCGTTGCCGACCGTCAACCACAGGGCGCTGGTGCCGTTGGAGAGCGAATCGAGAATCTGGGTGTTCGCAGTCGCCGCGTCGTCGGCACCGTCGCCCCGGACCGAGCCGTGGCGGGTGCACACCTTCCAGCCCGCGTTGACGTCGCGGTGGGGGTCGCGTCCCCGCAGGTAGGGGAACTGCCCGGGCAGCGGACCTTCCGGTCGTTCGTCGAAGGCGGTGTACAACGGGGACACGGTGATCCCGTCGTACGTCGTGGAATCGAGTAGGTGTTCGGCATCGGCCGGCAGATCGGACACCTCGACCCGACGCGATTTGGCCAGGACACCTGCCACTGCCTTCTGCCAGGCCGCATGAGCGCTGCGTGCGGCATCTTCGTGCGACGCGATGGACACGTGTGCTGCTCCCTCGGTTCGGCCGGGTAGTCCTTCGCCCGACGTGAAGTGATGCTAACCCCACCGAGTTGCACATTATCGTGAGGATCACCTCACGTTCGATCGTGCAGCGCGGCTCTCGGACTCGGGAGGCGACGAGGTGTCGTCTCACGCCGGTACGCTGGCCTCTCGTGACCCGGCACCTGCGTGACGTTCGACTGATCGCGCTGCTGGCGGTGATTGCCGTCTTCGCTCTGGTAGCGGTGTTCGCGCCCCATCCGAGTGTCGAACAGATTCGTGATTGGGGTGCGTCCGTCGGTCCGGCATTCCCGCTCGTGTTCTTCGGTGTGCACGCGATCGTGACCGTGGCGCCTGTCCCGAGAACGCTGTTCACGCTCAGTGCAGGAGTGTTGTTCGGGCCCCTGACCGGTCTGGCGGTCACCATCGGCGCGTCGACCGTCAGTGCGATGCTGGCGCTGCTGTTGGTCCGTGCCATCGGTCGCGACGCCGTGGCAGCGCGGATGTCGCACTCGGCTCTCGATTCGGTGGACGAGAGTCTGCGTCGACGAGGATGGCTGGCCGTCGGCTCCCTGCGCCTGATTGCGCCGGTGCCGTTCTCGTTGGTGAACTACGCGTGTGGGGTGTCGGCGGTTCGGCTCGTCCCGTTCGCCCTGGCGACGGCCGTCGGGATGCTGCCGGGCACGCTCGGAATCGTCGTGATCGGCGGAGCGATCGGAGGCGAGACACATCCGGCGCTGCTGGTGTTGTCTGCGGTCTGTATCGCGATCGGTCTGAGTGGGCTGGTGGTGGATTGGCGGCTCTCGCGAGGTTCGCGATCCGTGCCGGCGCCTGCGGGCGGTCGACAGGCCGGGAACCTTGATTCCGACGAATCAAGCCTTGAAGCTTGACTGGACCACATCAACGATCTAGCCTTGTCCGATGTTCGTGCTGACCGTGGACCAACGCCGCAGTAGACGCGATATCGATCGCGTGCCCGAACTGCTCGAACGCTATCGCGACCACGAACTGATCCGGCCCTTCGAGCGCACCGCAGGAGACGAAGTGCAAGCCGTCTGCGAGGACGCCGCTACCGTCGTCTCGATCGCTCTCGAACTGGTCGCCACCCCGCACTGGAGCGTCGGCATCGGCATCGGATCCGTCGAACTCCCGCTACCCGAGACGACACGCGCCGGACGCGGACCGGCATTCGAAGCAGCCAGAGACGCCGTGACCCGAGCCAAGAACGCCCCGGCTGCGCTCGCCGTCAGCGGTCCCGACGACGCTGCCGCCGAGGACGCGGAGACGGCATCGACCCTGGTTGCGCTGCTCGTGATCAGACGATCGGACCAGGGGCGAGAAGCGGTGGAACTCATGGCCCGCGGGTTCTCGCAAACCGAGGCGGCCGAACTGTTGAAGATCAGCAAACAAGCCATGTCGCAACGACTCTCGGTAGCCGGCTGGCACGTCGAGAACGCAGGTCGCACCCTGGCGACTCGACTGCTCGACACCGCGAACACGACGGGAAACCACAGGCCATGATCGTTGCCACCCTGGTGCTACTGGCACTGACCGCAATTGCCGCCATCGTCCCCACCGGCACCGGGATTCGCCGATGGCTGCCCACCGTCGCCGCGTCGAGTCTTCTCGTGGCAGCGGCAGTCCTGGCCAGGGTGGCCGGACCGGCCTACGGTCTCGGCCATGCCGTCGGAGTCGTCCTGAGCGTCGTCGCAGCAGCCCTGGGTGGAACGGCGGCGGTACCCACCGTGTTTCGCATCGCACGACGACGCAGCGACTCGACCGGAGACGATCCGGTCGAGCCGCTGCGTGGTGGACTGACCATAGGCGTCCTCGAACGCGTGGCCGTCGCCGTGTCGATTCTCGCCGGATGGCCGGAGGGCATCGCGATCGTGCTGGCAGTCAAGGGACTCGCGCGCTATCCAGAACTGCGCGAATCCCATGCCTCCGAACAGTTCATCATCGGCACCTTCGCCAGCGTCCTGTGGGCTCTGGCCGCTGCCGGGGTCGGCACGGCCCTGATCAGCTGATCGGGGCCGTCCCTCAACGCTGTTCCGGCTCCGCCTCCGGGGACGCCGCCAGGGCACCGACGTCGAACCCCTTCGACAGCTCGGGCGCGGACGCCAGCGACGTGTCGACCGGCTTGCGCGCCACCGCTTCTGCAGCCTTGACCGCCTCGGCGACCGCCGGATCGGTCTTGGTCTCGAACCATTCGGCAACCTCGTCCGAATCGTCCTCCGGCTTGGGCTCGTTGCCGGCCGACTCGTTGGGCTCGTACCGGAACACACCGTCTTCGCCGGGCGCACCGAGTGTCTTGGCGAACCCCTTGAGAGCGTCACCGAAATCGCTCGGGATCATCCAGACCTTGTTCGCATCGCCCTGAGCCATCTGCGGCAGCGTCTGCATGTACTGGTACGCGAGCAACTCGGGCGTCGGCTTGCCTGCCTTGATGGCGCCGAACACCTTCTCGATCGCCTTGGCCTGACCCTGAGCTTCGAGGTACTTCGCGGCGCGGTCACCCTGCGCCCGCAGGATGCGGGACTGGCGCTCGCCCTCGGCGGTGAGGATGGCTGCCTGCTTGCCGCCCTCGGCCGCGAGAATCCGGCTCTGCTTGTCTCCCTCGGCCGTCTTGATCGCCGATTCGCGATGGCCTTCGGCGGTGAGGATGGTCGCTCGCTTCTCGCGATCGGCCTTCATCTGCTTCTCCATCGACTCCTGGATCGAGGGCGGCGGGTCGATGCTCTTGAGCTCGACTCGGGCCACGCGCAGGCCCCAACGGCCGGTGGCCTCGTCCAGTACGACCCGCAGCTGCCCGTTGATCGAATCACGCGAGGTGAGAGTTTCCTCCAGCGTCATTCCACCGACGACGTTGCGCAGAGTGGTGGTGGTCAACTGCTCGACACCGACGATGTAGTTGTTGATCTCGTACACGGCCGATTGCGGGTTGGTGACCTGGAAGTAGACGACGGTGTCGATGGACACGGTCAGGTTGTCCTTGGTGATCACCGGCTGCGGCGGAAACGACACGACTCGCTCACGCAGGTCGACCTTGGCACGGATGCGGTCGACGAACGGCACGAGAAACGTGAGCTGACCGGACACGGTGCGCGTGTAGCGGCCGAGCCGCTCGATCACGGCGGCCTCGGCCTGCGGGACGATCGAGATGGACTTGGCCATCAACACCGCGACGAATGCGACGATGACAGCCAGTGCGATGAGTGCTTCCACGTGGCTACGGTCCCTTCCATACGACGGCGGTTGCGCCGTCTATTTCCATCACGGTCACGGTGGTACCCGGGGCATAGACCTCGGTCTCGTCGAGTGGACGAGCGGTCCACACCTCCCCACCGAGCTTGATCTGGCCTTCGTGGGCAGTGACCTGCTCGAGAACGATCGCACTCTTGCCGGTGAGCGCAGCCATCCCCATCGGGGTTTCGGGCGGAGTCGCGAAGCGACGCAACAGTATCGGTCTCAGACCGAGCACCAATGCCAGCGACAGGACGCCGAAGACGATCGCATCGGCCCACACCGGGAAGTCGGTCAGAGCCGATACGCCTGCGGTGCCGAGCGCGCCGCCGGCGATCATGAGAAGAAAGAAGTCGCCCGTCAGTGCCTCGGCACCGGCGAGAACCACTGCCGCTATGAGCCAAATGATCGCTGCCACAGCCTCCATCCAAGCACGAATCGGACAATTGCCGGTGCGTTGCTGGACACAGCCCTACTCGGTGACGAAGTCGACCAATTGCTCGACGGCTCCGATCAACGGTGCTTCGAGATCACGGAAGCTCGACACCGACGAATACACCCGACGCCACCCCTCCCGCGGACTGCCCCACCCCAACTCTCGACAGATTCCGGTTTTCCAATCCTCACCCCGCGGGATCTTCGGCCAAGCGTCGATGCCGACAGCAGCGGGCTTGACCGCCTCCCAGACGTCGATGAACGGATGACCGGTGACCAGAACGTGTTCGCCCAGCGACCTCGTCAACTTCGACTCCTTGGAACCGGTCACCAAGTGGTCCACCAGAACTCCCACACGGCGGCCCGGTCCGGGACCGAATTCCGCCAACCGCTCCCCCAGATTGTCCAGACCTTCCAGATGCTCGACGACCACGCCCTCCACCCGAAGATCGTGTCCCCACACACTTTCCACCAGGGCCGCGTCGTGCACGCCCTCGACCCAGATGCGACTGGCGCGGGCGGTGCGCGCGCGCAGGCCCTCGACCTTGGTCGAACCGGATGCGGAGCGCGTCGGTGCCGCCGCAGCCGCCGCAGGCTTGGGCCGAACCAGGGTGACCCGACGTCCGTCGATCAGGAACGCCCCCTCGCGCAGGGCGAACAGCCGCGTCGTGCGGGCACCGTCCTCGAGCCGGACGAAATCTCCGTCGTAGGTGCGCTCGAAGCCGACCACGGCACCGCAGTACCCGGTGCCTGCATCTTCGACGACCAATCCGCGCTCGGCCGACACCTCCGGTGCCGGAACCTTGCGCATGCGACTGTGCCCTCTGAGAATGTCTCCGCCGTACATGTCGTTCACGGCGACCAACGCTAGCGACACCGGCGTCCCGAGCACGGTTCGCCACGCCGACCTATGCTCGTGAGTCGTGTGTTCCTCAAGCGCAAGTCTCGCCCTGTGGGCCGGTTCCTGGCTGGCCGGTGCCAGCTCGCCCGACGACGTCATCGACGCCATGTACGAGTGGGCACCGATGCATCTGGTGGGTGCAGGCGATGCGGACGCGGCAGTGAATTTCGGGCTCGAGCATCCCGGCTACGCCGATGGAATCGCGGGCCTGCTGCACGCGATCAGGGCGGCTGCAACAGCGTCGACTCCCGAGGCCGGCGACGATCGAGTGAAACTCGTTCTGCCTGCCCCCGGCGCCGTGACTGGACTGCCCGCGAACACGGATTTCTCGCGTGCCGCCCTGAACGCGGGGCAGGCCGTGATCGTCGGGACCTCGGGCAACGCCGGCATCGGTGTGGTGCCCGTCGTGGAGGGACCGGATGTGTTGCGCTGGACCGTGTACTCGATCGTCGTCCCCGAGCACGGTCATCGAGATCAGGGGTTGGGTGAGGCCGAGTACGAAATGCGTGAGGCCGTGCGCGGCGCAGCGGACGCGCTCGCGCAGATGCAGTCGCTACCCACCCGCACCCTCGACACCGATCCGCGCACCCGTATCGCCGCACTGATCGCCGACGCGGCACGGCATCGCTACCCGGCAGAGATGTCCGACAGAGCGTTCCGCGTCCTCGAATCGGCAGATCGGGTCGCCGCCATTCTGACGGTCGCGGCGGGATCTGCTCCGTCGGAGGCACCGACCGCGTCGGCAGCCGCGGCACGTGAAGAACTCGTTCGACCGCTGTGGGCTGCGGTGCGCACCGCGCGCACCATTGCGGTCGCGACGAGCATCGAAGCGGCGATGCACTCCGCCTGACACCCCGTTGGACGCAGGTGCCGGGCGGACGCGTTCACGACGTGGCTGCGGGCCTGGAGGGCCGGGTGGGCTGCTCACAACAACCGACGGCGCAGCGACTGCCGTCCAGCGTCGAACCGTAGCCGGGCACACTGCCGAGGCCGCGGCACCGTCCACCGACTCGGTATTCGTCCACGAGCTCGCGAATCATCTGCGGAAAACGCGCATCGGATCCGGGAGTACCTGCACGGGCGAAGGCCATTCCCAGTTCACGGGCCTTCTCCTCCGCTTCGGTGTCCAGATCCCACACGACCTCGAGGTGGTCGGACACGAATCCGATCGGACACACGATGACGGCGTCGACGGACTTCTCCGACAGCGCTTCGAGGTGATCACAGATGTCGGGGTCGAGCCACGGCACCTGCGGAGGGCCGGAGCGGGATTGCCACACCAGGTCGTAATCGTCGACGCCCGACGCGGCTGCGACGAGCCTCGATGCCTCGGCCACCTGACGGCTGTAGAGGTGACCGCCGTCCTGGGGCGGGCCCGCATTGGCGTCGGCGGCCGAGGGGATGGAGTGTGCGGTGAACACCAGACGTGCACCGGCGCGGTGCTGCTCGGGCAGTGAGGCTCGCGCCGATGCGACGGCGTCGCCGAACGCGTCGACCATCAGCGGGTGGTCGTAGTACTGCCGGATCTTGAGCAGATGCGGTGCATCGTCACCGACGGCGGCGCGGGCCCGGGCGATGTCCTCGTGGTACTGCCTGCATCCGGAGTATCCGCCCCACGCGGAGGTCGGGAAAACGAGCGCGTTCCTGATTCCGTCCGACTTCATGGTCGCGACGGTGTCCTCGATCATCGGATGCCAGTTGCGGTTTCCGAAATAGATCGGCAGATCGACTCCGGCGGAATCGAATTCGCTGCGGAGCGCCTCGATGATGTCTCTGTTGAGTCGGTTGATCGGCGAGACTCCGCCGAAGTGCATGTAGTGCTCGACGACGGCGTCGAGCCGCTCGGGCGGCACTCCACGACCGCGAGTGACGTTCTCCAGGAACGGGCGTACGTCGGCGGGCTGTTCCGGCCCGCCGAACGAGAGCACCAACAATGCGTCGAAGTCTCCAGGGGTGGTCATGTTTTCCATTGTGCCCCCGTCGCCGACCGGCCCCTGCGGGGGTCCGATCGGCGAACCAAACCTCTCGGCGGGCGCACGTGCGGGTGCGCCCACCGCGGCATCACATGTTCTCGGGCAGGTACGTGTTGTGGCTGGCTCCGCCGTCGACGTACACGATGGATCCAGTGGTGCCGGGCAGCCAATCCGAGAGCAACGCGACAATGGACTTGGCGACGACGGTGGGGTCGTTGACATCCCAACCGATCGGGGCAGCACCGTCCCAGTAGACGTTGAGCTGGTTCATCTTTGCCGCGTCGTCCGTGGCCGTACCCGCGATGGCCTTGGCGGCGAGGGTCTTGATGGGGCCGGCAGCGACGAGGTTGGAGCGAATGCGCTTGGCGGCGCCCACTTCCCGGGCCACGTAGCGGTTGACCGATTCGAGAGCAGCCTTGGCCACGCCCATCCAGTTGTAGTACGGCATCGACGTACGAGGATCGAAGTCCATTCCGACGATGGAGCCACCCTCGTTCATGACCGGCAGAACTGCACGCGCAAGCGATGCGTAGCTCCACGCCGAGATCTCGAATGCCTTCGCGGCGTCGGGGCCGGGGCCGTCGAGGAACGGCTTGGCGTCGGGGCCCATCAGGGTGCGGGGCGCGAATGCGATCGAGTGCAGAACCCCGTCGATACCTTCGGGCGCGACCTCGCGAACGCGGTCGGCCAACGCCGCCAGGTGCTCCTCGTTGGTGGCGTCGAGCTCGATCGCCGGCGGCACCTCCTTGGGTAGACGCTGTGCGATGCGGTCGATGAGCCGGAGCCGATCGAACCCGGTGATGATCACCTTGGCACCCTGCTCCTGCGCCATGGCCGCGGCGTGGAACGCGATCGAGGCATCGGTGATGATGCCGGTGACGAGAATGGTCTTGCCTTCGAGCAATCCGCCCATAGTGCTGTGTTCCTTAGCTTTCGAAGATGAAATCGATGACGTCGAACTGAAAAATACTGTGCAAGAACGGCTCTCAGTGACCCATGCCCATGCCGCCGTCGACGGGGATGACGGCACCGGACACGTAGGAGGAGTCGGGGCCGGCCAGGAAGCTCACGACCGCCGCGACGTCCTCGGGCTGCCCCAGACGCTGAAGCGGGATGAATTCCTTGGCCTTGCCGCGTAATTCGTCGGAGAGTTCTGCGGTCATGTCGGTTTCGATGAATCCCGGGGACACCACGTTCGCGGTGATCGAGCGTGATCCGAGCTCACGAGTGATCGACCTCGCCATGCCGATGACACCGGCTTTCGAGGCGGCATAGTTGATCTGCCCCGGTCCGCCGGCCATGGCCACGACCGAACTCAGGAAGATCATCCGGCCCCAACGCGCGCGCAGCATGGCACGGTTGGCGCGCTTGGCGACCCGAAAGGCCCCGGTCAGGTTCGCGTCGATCACGCGCTGGAACTGCTCCTCGGTCATGCGCATCAGCAACGTGTCGTCGGTGATTCCGGCGTTGGCCACGAGCACCTCGACCGGACCCTGCTTCTCCTCGACCTCCTTGAAGGCCGCGTCCACCGAGGCGGAGTCGGTGACGTCGCAGACGACTCCCAACAGCCCGTCGGGGGCGCCGGAGCCGCGGTGGGTGACGGCCACCTTGTGTCCGTCGGCTAGGAGCCGCTGGGCAATGGCGAGACCGATACCTCGGTTACCTCCGGTGACGAGTACCGATCGCGCGATGAAGTCAGGTGTGGACATGCCTAGCAACCTATCTGTTCGTCCTGGAATGACAAAGCGAAACTTACTGGTGAGTAAGAACAAAGATCACGGCAGACGTTGCCGCATCACCAACGCCGAACCGAGGCCGACCGATATGCAGAGAACACCGAGTATCAGCCACGGACGCGACGCGTCGCCGCGGGTGATCTCGAACCCGATCTGTTCTTCGAGGGTGTCGTAGACGTCTCGGAGACCCTCGAGCGACGACGCGGAGAAGAAGCTGCCGCCGGACAGGTTCGCGATCTCTCGCAACGACGGATCGTCGACCGGTACGGGGACGCGTTCGACGCCGTTCTCGTCCTCGATCTCGACCGAGCCGTAGCTGGTGCCGAACGAGATCGTGGAAATGGGCACGTTCTTGTCCTTGGCGGCACGCGCCGCGGTGTACCCGCCGCGTGGGTCGTCGAGGTTCTGCGGGACGGTCTGCTTACCGTCCGAGAGCAGCACGATGCGCGCAGGCGGTGCCGCGTCGCCGCCGCCGAGGATGGCACCGAGAGTGTCGATGGACTGGAGCGAGGTGAAGATCGCCTCGCCTGTGGCCGTTCGCTCGCTGAGCTGCAACTTGTCGATGGCGGACTTGGTGGCCTCGCGGTTGGCCGTTGGCGAGACCAGAACCGAGGCCGTACCGGCGAACGCGACCAGTCCGAGATTGATGCCGGGTGTCAGACCGTCGGCGAAGGATTTCGCTGCTTCCTGCGCGGCGGCCAACCGAGTCGGCTCGACGTCCGTGGCCTCCATGGACAGTGACACGTCGATCACCAGCATGACCGTTGCCCGGTTCCGGGGCACGCGTTGATCGGCGGTGGGGCCGGCCAACGCGACGGTGAGGAACATCAGGCCGACCAGAACGAGAGCCGTCGGCAGGTGCCGCAGCCGATTGGGCCGATCGGGTGCGACGGACTCGAGCAGTTCCATGTTGGAGAACCGCAGTACGTGCTTCTGCTTGCGCCGCTGGACCCAGACGTATCCGACCGTCAGTGCGACGACGACGACGAGAAAGCCCAGCCACCACGGCGAGGCGAAATCGGTCAGGCTCATCGCGGCGCCCGCGCGGTGTTGGTGAACCCGGCCCCGATGGTGTGCCTGCGTGCGGTCACGAACCGTACGACGTCGGCGATCCAGTCACCGTCGGTACGGAGCGTCAATCGAGGTGCGCCGCACCGCCGCAGCGCCTTCTCCACGTCGTCGCGGTGTGCCGCGGCTGCGCGCGCAAAATCTGCCCGCAACCGCGGTGTCGTACTGAATTCGCGAGTACGACCGGATTCCGGATCGTGGAGAACGACGTCACCGACGTCGGGCAGTTCGAGATCACGTGGGTCGAGTACCTCGACGGCCAAGACGTCGTGACGCGCGGAGATGGCACGGAGCGAGCGCTCCCAGTCGATCGGCCCGAGAAAGTCGCTGATCACCACTGCCATCCCACGGCGTCGTTCGGGGCGTCGCAACGCTTCGATGGCCGCGCGCAGGTCGCCGCGCACACCGTCGGCTGCAGCAGGAGTGGTGGCAATGGCGCGAAGCATCGACTGCGTGTGCACGCGGCCGCCCCGTGCCGGAATGCGGTTGGTGTCCGAACCTGTTGCCACCACCGCGCCGATTCGATTTCCGCCACCGCCGGACAGATGCGTGATGGCAGCCGAGGCCGCGACCGCGAGGTCGCGCTTCTCGCACCCTGTGGTGCCGAAGTCCAGGCTGGCCGACAGATCGACCACGAGCCAGGTCTCCAGCTCGCGGTCGGCGACGGACTGCCGCACGTGCGGATGCGTCGTACGCGCGGTGACCGACCAGTCCATCTGGCGAACGTCGTCACCCGGCTGGTACTCCCTGGCATCGCCCGGCTCGGACCCCGGACCGGGTATCAATCCGAGATGGTCACCGTGCAACACCCCGTCCAGCCGTCGACGCACGGTCAGTTCCAGGGTCCGCAGCGCTGCGGCCAGCTTCGGATCACGCAGCTCACCCGAGCGGAACGACGGTGGCCGGGAAACGACGGCTCGGCCCGCGGAGGCGGTGTCGGGTCCGCTCACTGCCCCGGCGTACCGATCGATGATCCGTCACCGGACGGCTTCTGCAGAGACGGTGCGGGCTGGCCGTACTGCCCGGCTTGCGGATGGCTCTGGGGCCCTGGCTGCTGGGGACCCGGCTGCTGGGGCGCAGGCGGTTGGCCCTGGCCGGGAAACTGACCGGGTGCCGGGTACTGCCCCTGCGGCGGGTAGGGCCCCTGCGGCTGACGTCCGTCGAAGTGCTGCCCGGCCGGACCCCCTCCGTTGCTCTGCGGCACCGGTACCGCCTGCGGCGACACCTGCGGTAGACCGACGGTCTGCAGCACCCGGGAGATGACCGTCTCGGGGGTCACCTCGTCGGCCAGAGCGTCGTAGGAGAGCACGAGACGGTGCCGGAGCACGTCGGGAATGACTTCGAGAACGTCCTGAGGAACGACGTAGTCGCGACCACGGAGCAGAGCCAGTGCGCGGGAGGCCGCGATGATGCCGAGTGTCGCACGTGGCGATGCACCGTAGGCGATCCAGCTCGCCACGTCGTCCATCCCGAACTGCTCGGGCGTTCGGGTAGCGGCGATGACCCGCACCACGTAGTCGACGAGCGCGTGGTGCACGAACACCGAGCTGGCCAGATTCTGCAGCCGAACCAACTCGGCCGGGTCGAGGATCTGCTTGGGCTCGGGGGCCTTGATGCCCATGCGGTAGACGATCTCGCGTTCCTCTTCGACCGTCGGGTAGTCGACGACGATCTTGAACAGGAACCTGTCTCGCTGAGCTTCGGGAAGGGGGTACACACCCTCGTTCTCGATGGGGTTCTGCGTGGCCATCACCAGGAACGGGTCGGGCATCGGGAACGTCTTGCCGCCGATGGTCACGTGCCGCTCCGCCATGACCTCGAGCAGTGCGGACTGAACCTTGGCCGGTGCACGGTTGATCTCGTCGGCCAGCACGAAGTTGGCCACGACGGGTCCCAGTTCGGTGTCGAACTCCTCACGGCCCTGACGGTAGATCCGGGTGCCGACGAGGTCGGTGGGCACCAGGTCGGGAGTGAACTGAACTCGTGAGAACGAACCACCCACCACCCGTGCGAAGGTCTCGACGGCGAGGGTCTTGGCGACACCGGGGACGCCCTCGAGCAACACGTGTCCGCGTGCGAGCAACCCCACCAGAATGCGCTCCACCAGTCGGTCCTGACCGACGATCACGCGCTTGACCTCGTACACGGCCTTCTCGAGAAGTTGGACGTCCTCGGCCAGGGCCGGACTGTCCACCCGCTTCGGCTCCGCACTCGGTGGATTCGGAGTCGCAGACTCGACTCGCGTCGACCCCTCGTCGTTCGAAATCCGGCCGTCACGTGATGTCACCAAGAATTCACCGCTTTCAGTCGATCGTCGTCGGGCTCGTTTCGTACCGCCGCAATCAACTATTCCAGGTGATCGGTGTGTGCGCCGAAAGGCACCCCCGACGGGAAGCCGGAGTGGAGCCTGCGGAACGACTCGAGAAGCCGGAGTGGAGCCTGCGGAACGACTCGAGTAGCCGGAGTGGAGCCTGCGGATCGCGGTCAGGACACCATGCGCACGGCGTACGGCGTCATTCCGCTGTAGCGAACGTCGGACACCTTCACCACCGAACCCGATTGCGGGGCTTCGAGCATCTTGCCGTCGCCGAGGTAGAGCGCGACGTGTTGGCTCGCGTTGGGTCCGTAGAAGATCATGTCGCCGCGCTTCATCTCCGAGGACGGCACCTGCTTGCCGGCGGTGTATTGGTAGCCGGTGTAGTGCGGTAGCGAGATACCCAGTCCTGCGAAGGCGTAGATCATCAGCCCCGAGCAATCGAAGCCGACCTTGTTGTAGTCGCCGTAGCTGTCGGCGACTCCGCCGTCCCTGATGCCCTTGGTCGGTCCGTTCTCGTCGCCGCCGCCCCATGAGTACGGCACACCGAGCTGGCTCATTCCGCGGTCGATCGCCAACTCGACAGCTGCGCTGCCGGTGACGGACGGGGTCGTGGAGGTCTTCGGTTTGGTGGGCGTCTTGGGCTTGGTGGGGGTGGTGGGCGTGGTCGTGGTCGAGCTGTCCGAGTCGGTCGACGCGCTCGAATCGTCGTCCACGTCCACGTGCGAACGCTGGCCCTCGGCGATGGCGGCCGCGCGTTGCTGCGCCGCCAGGTTGGCCGACACTCGGGCAGCTGCCTGCACAGCAGCTTCCTTCGCTGCGGCCGTGGCGGCGGCAATGGCCGCGTCCTCGGCCGCCTTCTGCGCCTCCCAGTCGCCGTATGCGGCTCGCTGGTCTTGCAGACCGGCGACGTTGCTGCGGGCGGCATCGAGTTCGGTCTGCGCCGAGTCGCGCTCCGATTCGATCGTGGCCTTCCGGTCGGCCTCTGCCTGCAGCGCGGCCTGCGCATCGGCGATCGCCTGCTCGGCCTCCGCCTTCTTCGCCTCTGCTTCCGAGGCAGCGGCGTCGGCTTGCTGCTTGGACTCACGCGCTGCCGAGTCGCGGTTCGCCTGCTCGGTACGGGCTCGCTGTAGGCCGTCGAGTACTGCGTTCTGACTGTTGGAGAGAATCTTCAGGACCTGGGCGCGGTCCAGGACGTCGTCCGGTCCGCTGGATCCCAGGAACGACGCCATCGAGGCGACGCCCGAGCCCTGGGTGTAGCTCGATTTGGCGAACTCGTCGAACTTGGCCTGGGCCGCCTGGATCTGGGTGCCTGCGTCGGCGAGAGCCTGCTGTGCGGCACCGACGACCGCGGCGGCCACGTCGGCCGCGTCGCGCGCATTCTGCAGATCGACCAGGGCCTTGTTGACGCCTTCGCGCTTCGACGCGACCTCGTCGTCGAGTTGGGCGAGCTGCTGGTTGGCCGAGGCGATCGCGTCGATCAGTTGGCCGACTCGGCCGAGGCTCGAATCGACGGCGCTGCCCGCGGCGGCGATGTCGGTGTCCGAGGGGTTGGGCGGTGGCGGTGGTACCGCGGCGGCAACCCCGGGAAGGGTCGCCGTCAACGCGAGAACGAGGCCTGCGCCTACCAGCACGAATCGGGTACGGACGAGTGCACGGCGGTGAGTTCCGCGGACTTGACGTCGGCTCACAAATGTCTCCCTCGGGTCCGGCATTCACTCGGGTTCGCGTCGAACCGTCGTGCCGTCGGGAAGCTCTCCGTCCTCCACCCCGATCGCAGGTGACGGTGAGCGCTCTCGCCGGGCAGGAAAGAAACACGCAGCGATACGACAGGTGCGAACCACGTCAGTCACACCCGAAGCAGTGGCCTCCCGAGTTCCCCACGGATGACAACCGCCTTCTGCGACACTCCTTCCCCAGCAGTGCCAATGGCACCGTACGACACTTCGCACCCTAAAGAAACTCCAGTCACAAATGACACATTGGTAATTTCACCAGGCACAACGCCGTGAACTCGGGGTTTACCGAAAACAATTTTTCCGACTTTTTCGGACGACCCGACGGTCACCATCGGGACGGGGTCGAACGGGGCGAGCGTCGGTCGGTCGAACGACACTCCGACGCGCGTGTTCAGTCGGCGACGGACTCGCTGTGCGCGCGGTCGTTCGACTCCGAACGCGAGCGATATCTGCGGACCTTCACGACAGCGGTCAGAGCCGCGACCGCGGCGACCACGACGACCAGGCCGCCCGTGAGCAGACCCCACGGCGTCTGATCCTCGACGAGGGTGTCGACGAAGTTGTCGGCCGCCACGACGTGGTTCCCGGTGTACGTACGGTCCTGGCCTGCTTCGAGGGTCACCCGGCTGATCGAGTCGCTGAACGTACCCACCTGCCCTGGGCTGAGCACGAGAACAGTCCCGCCCTCGCGTGCTCCGACAGCGGTTGCGAGGTCTCGAAGTTGCGAGTCGTGGCGAGGTTCGGTCGGCACGATGACGATGCTCAGATCGATGCCGTGGTCCTCGGCGCGCGCGACGGCCGCGGACAAACCGGCTTCCTCGTCGGCGGGGGCACTGACGCCGGACTCGCGGACCGTGGCGACGATGCTGTCGACGTCCAGACCTGCCGGTATATCGGTGGCAAGTGGGGAAACGGCGTGAATCGGCTCAGGCATCTCTCGTCCAGTCGGTAGGAACCAGTCGGCTCGAACCCTACGTCACCGCCACGTGCGAACCTGGTTGCCCCGCAGGTCCGGCTTCACTACTGAGGTCGCCCTTCATTGCGCAGCCGGGAGCACTGCGTGAGGATCGTCGTGTGGTTCGGTGCCTCCAGACCCACCGAGGACCCGACCGCAGGTTTTCACAGGACAAGCGTACTGTTAGACTTCCATCGAGACACCGACCGTGCGTCCGCCCCGAACTCTCGCTACCGAGATTCGAGGCCGAGGCCCGCAGTCGGCGCCTCGCTTCAACCGTCGACACAGCCCCGTCGGCGGTGTGCCTCATAGACGAGTGGAGCTGAAGTGACCGCAAGTAAAGATTCATTCGGTGCAAAGGGCACCCTCGAAGTCGGAGAGAACTCGTACGAGATCTTCCGACTGTCGGCCTTGCCCGGTGCCGAGAAGTTGCCCTACGCACTGAAGGTCCTCGCGGAGAACCTCCTTCGCACCGAGGACGGTGCAAACATCACCGCCGACCACATTCGTTCGATCGCCTCGTGGGATCCGTCCGCGGAACCGAGCTTCGAGATCCAGTTCACCCCTGCACGCGTCATCATGCAGGACTTCACCGGCGTTCCCTGCATCGTCGACCTCGCCACGATGCGTGAAGCCGTCACCACCCTGGGCGGCGACCCGAACAAGGTCAACCCCCTCTCCCCCGCCGACATGGTCATCGACCACTCGGTCATCCTCGACGTCTTCGGCCGCGCCGATGCTCTCGAGCGCAACGTCGACCTCGAGTACGAGCGCAACGGTGAGCGCTACCAGTTCCTGCGTTGGGGACAGGGCGCGTTCGACGACTTCAAGGTCGTCCCTCCGGGCATGGGCATCGTGCACCAGGTCAACATCGAATACCTCGCACCGACGATCATGACCCGCAAGGGCCAGGCCTACCCCGACACCTGCGTCGGCACCGACTCGCACACCACGATGGTCAACGGCCTCGGTGTGTTGGGCTGGGGCGTCGGCGGTATCGAAGCCGAGGCGGCCATGCTCGGCCAGCCCGTCTCGATGCTGATCCCCCGCGTCGTCGGTTTCAAGCTCTCCGGTGAGATCCAGCCCGGCGTCACCGCGACCGACGTGGTCCTGACCGCGACCGAGATGCTGCGTAAGCACGGCGTCGTCGGCAAGTTCGTCGAGTTCTACGGCGAGGGCGTGGCCGAGGTTCCGCTCGCGAACCGCGCCACCCTGGGCAACATGAGCCCCGAGTTCGGTTCCACCGCAGCGATCTTCCCGATCGACGAGGAAACCATCAACTACCTGCGCCTCACCGGCCGCAGCGACGAGCAGCTCGCGCTCGTCGAGGCGTACGCCAAGGAACAGGGCATGTGGCACGACCCGAAGAACGAGGCCGTGTACTCCGAGTACATCGAACTCGACCTCAACACGGTCGTTCCGTCCATCGCAGGACCGAAGCGCCCGCAGGACCGAATCCTGTTGTCCGAGTCCAAGGTTGCCTTCCGCAAGGACATCCACAACTACGTCGAGGAGAACCACCCGGCGCACGAGGGTGACAGCAAGCTCGACGAGGCACTCGACGAGTCGTTCCCGGCCAGTGATTCCGCTTCGCTGAGCTTCGCCGAAGAGGACTCCGTCGACGTACGTTCTGCCGCATACGGTTCCGAGGGCCGCCCGAGCAAGCCGATTCGGGTCACCACCGACGAGGCCGGCGAATTCGTCCTCGACCACGGTGCCGTCGTCGTCGCAGGCATCACCTCGTGCACCAACACCTCGAACCCGTCGGTCATGCTCGGCGCAGCACTGCTCGCCCGCAATGCCGTCGAGAAGGGGTTGTCCACCAAGCCGTGGGTCAAGACCAACATGGCACCCGGTTCGCAGGTCGTCACCGACTACTACGAGAAGGCCGGCCTGTGGCCGTACCTCGAGAAGCTCGGCTACTACCTCGGTGGTTACGGCTGCACCACGTGCATCGGTAACACCGGTCCGCTGCTCGAGCCGATCTCGAAGGCGATCAACGACAACGACCTCTCGGTCACCGCAGTCCTGTCGGGCAACCGCAACTTCGAAGGCCGCATCTCCCCCGACGTGAAGATGAACTACCTGGCTTCGCCGCCGCTGGTCATCGCCTACGGCCTGGCGGGCACGATGGACTTCGACTTCGAGACCGACGCTCTCGGCGAGGATCACGAGGGCAATCCGGTGTTCCTCAAGGACATCTGGCCGTCCTCGCAGGAGATCGAGGAGACCATCCAGTCCTCGATCAGCCGGGACATGTTCAGCAAGTCCTACGAGACCATCTTCGCCGGCGACAGCCGCTGGCAGAACCTGTCGACCCCCGAGGGCGACACGTTCGAGTGGGATCCCAAGTCGACGTACGTGCGCAAGCCTCCGTACTTCGACGGCATGACGATGGACCCGGCTCCCGTCGAGGACATCAAGGGTGCACGCGTGCTGGCGCTGCTCGGCGATTCGGTCACCACCGACCACATCAGCCCGGCCGGTCCCATCAAGGCGGGTACACCTGCCGCGCAGTACCTGGATTCGCACGGCGTCGAGCGCAAGGACTACAACTCGCTCGGTTCGCGCCGCGGAAACCACGAGGTCATGATTCGCGGAACGTTCGCGAACATCCGCCTGAAGAACCAGCTCCTCGACGACGTCTCGGGTGGCTACACCCGCGACTTCACGCAGGACGGCGGACCGCAGTCCTTCATCTACGACGCGTCGCAGAACTACCAGAAGGCCGGCATCCCGCTGGTCGTGCTGGGCGGCAAGGAGTACGGCAGCGGCTCCTCACGTGACTGGGCCGCCAAGGGCACCTCGCTCCTGGGCGTCAAGGCCGTCATCACCGAGTCGTTCGAGCGCATCCACCGCTCCAACCTCATCGGCATGGGCGTCGTTCCCCTGCAGTTCCCGGCCGGTGAGAGCGCGTCGTCGCTCAAACTGGACGGCACCGAGACCTTCGACATCGTCGGAGTCGCGAAGCTGAACGAGGGCACCACCCCGAAGACGATGACCGTCATCGCCACCAAGGAAGACGGCTCGAAGGTCGAATTCGAGGCAGTGGTTCGCATCGACACCCCGGGTGAAGCGGACTACTACCGCAACGGCGGCATCCTGCAGTACGTGCTGCGCAACATGATCAGAGGCTGAGTGCGCGTCGTCTGACGTACGCCTCGAACGGCGATGGGCCCGGAACCGACAACGTGTTTCCGGGCCCATCGCCGTCTCGGTCGAGGCCCTCATCGAAAGTAGGAAACCCACACGTGCCCAAGGTCAGCGAAGACCACCTGGCCGCCCGTCGAAGCGAGATTCTCGACGGCGCGCGTAAGTGCTTCGGCGAGTTCGGTTACGAGGGCGCGACAGTACGGCGTCTCGAAGAAGCCACCGGCCTGTCGCGCGGAGCCATATTCCACCACTTCAAGGACAAGGACGGGCTCTTCCTCGCGCTGGCTCAGGAAGATGCCCGACGCATGGCCGAGGTCGCGGCCACCCAGGGTCTGGTGCAGGTGATGCGAGACATGCTGGCGCAACCCGAACAATTCGAATGGCTCGGCACGCGGCTCGAGATCACCCGACGATTGCGCACGGACGCGGACTTCCGGTCCAGCTGGGCCGAGAGGTCGGCCGAGCTGACCGACGCCACACTCGGACGACTCGAGCGTCAGAAGACCGCAGGACGACTGCGCGACGACGTACCCAACGACGTCCTCGCCGACTACCTCGATCTCGTGCTCGACGGCCTGGTGGCTCGCATTGCGTCCGGCCACGGCGGCTCGAACCTCGCCGCGATCCTGGACCTGGTCGAGGAGTCGGTCCGCAGGCAGGACTGAGCACCGTTACGCGAGCTGGATCAGTTCCAGGTATTCCTGCGACCAGTGGTCCTCGGTGCCGTCGGGAAGCAGAATCACTCGTTCGGGTGACAGCGCTTCGGCGGCACCGGGATCGTGGGTCACCAATACGACCGCGCCCTTGTAGCTGCGGAGCGCGTCGAGCACCTGCTCACGGGAGATCGGGTCGAGGTTGTTGGTCGGTTCGTCGAGCAGGAGAACGTTCGCCGCGGAGGACACCAACCCGGCGAGAGCCAAACGGGTCTTCTCGCCACCGGACAGTGTTCCTGCCGGCTGGTCGAGCTGGGGCCCGGTGAACATGAAGGCTCCGAGCAGCGACCGCAGTTCCTGTTCGCCGGTGTCGGGTGCCGCGTGCCGGATGTTCTCCCAGACCGACGCGTGGTCGTCGAGAGTGTCGTGTTCCTGCGCGAAGTATCCGACGCGCATGCCGTGGCCGGGTTCGATCTCACCGGTATCCGCCTTCTCGGTTCCGGCGAGGATCCGCAGCAGCGTCGTCTTGCCTGCACCGTTGAGCCCGAGCACTACGACACGGCTGCCCCGGTCGATGGCGAGGTCGACGCCGGCGAAGATCTCCAGCGATCCGTACATCTTGGTCAGGTTCTTCGCCATCAGCGGCGTCTTGCCGCACGGTGCCGGCTCGGGGAAACGAATGTGCGCCACCTTGTCGGACACCCGTTCGGCATCGAGGTTGGCGAGCAGCTTGTCGGCGCGCTTCGCCATGTTCTGTGCTGCAACGGCTTTCGTCGCCTTGGCCCCCATCTTGGCGGCCTGCACGCGCAGTGCCCCGGCTTTCTTCTCCGCGTTGGCGCGCTCACGACGGCGACGCTGCTCGTCCGTGGCGCGGGCGTCGAGGTACTTCTTCCAGTTCATGTTGTAGATGTCGGCTTCGCCGCGGACGGCGTCGAGGAACCACACCCTGTTCACCACGTCTCCGAGCAGTTCGACGTCGTGGCTGATCACGATGAGTCCGCCCTCGTGGTTCTGGAGGAATCCGCGCAGCCAGGTGATGGAATCGGCGTCGAGGTGGTTGGTCGGCTCGTCGAGCAGCAAGGTGGTGTTCGATCGTCCACCACTGCCGTCGGACGCGGCGAACAGAATGCGAGCCAGCTCGACGCGTCGACGCTGTCCACCGGACAGGGTCCGTAGCGGTTGGCCGAGGATGCGGTCGGCCAGGCCGAGGCTGTTGCAGATGCGGGCCGCTTCGCTCTCGGCTTCGTAACCGCCGAGGGAGGCGAAACGCTCTTCGAGTTCGCCGTATTTACGGACGGCTTTGTCGAGCAGCGCCTCGTCGGCGACCTCGGCCATCAGCGCTTGCTGCTTCTCCATCTTGTGCAGGAGGGTGTCCAGCCCACGGGCCGAGAGCACGCGATCCTTGGCCAGCACGTCGAGGTCGCCTTCTTTGGGATCCTGCGGCAGGTAACCGAGTTCGCCGGTGCGCACGACCTCGCCCGCGTAGGGCTCGCCTTCGCCCGCCAGGATGCGCAACGTGGTGGTCTTTCCTGCACCATTGCGACCGACCAACCCGATGCGGTCGCCCGCCTGTACCCGGAGCGCGGGCCCCTCGGTGGACAGAAGGGTCCGCACACCGGCACGAACTTCCAGGTCGGTGGCGGTGATCACGCGTGAGCTCCTAGCGATTGCCGAACAAGATCGTCGCCCGTCGACCGACGGGCGAACCATGCCGCCGAACAGCACAGCAAACCCCCATTTTAGCTCAGCATTCACGTGCCCTCACCCAGGAACGACGGTGACACCGGTAACGTCTGATCGATGACCGACGCCTCCGAAACAGTCAGCTCTTCCAGCGCGCCGACCCCCGATCTCGCCGGGCGCACCGCACTCGTCACCGGCGGCAGCCGAGGCATCGGCAGGGCCATCGCCGCGGAACTGCTCGCCCGCGGCGCGAACGTCGCCATCACCGCTCGCAAGCGCGAACCTCTCGTTGCGGCGGCAGCGGAACTCGGCGATTCCGTGCTCGCGATCGACGGTAATGCGGGCGACCCGGAGCACCGACGCAACGCGGTCGCGAGCACCGTGGAGACCTTCGGTTCACTGGACATCCTGGTCAACAACACCGGCATCAACCCCGTCTACGGCTCACTCATCGACGCCGACCTGGCGGGCGTGAGCAAGATCTTCGACACGAACGTCGTGGGTACCCTCGGATTCGTCCAGCAGGCGTTCCATGCCTGGATGGGCGAGCACGGCGGCGCGATCGTCAACGTCGCCAGCGTGGCCGGCATCCGCTCCACCGGCGTGATCGCCGCGTACGGCGCATCCAAAGCGGCTCTGATCCGCCTCACCGAGGAGCTCGCCTGGCAGCTCGGTCCGAAGATTCGCGTCAATGCGGTGGCTCCGGGCGTGGTGAAGACGAAATTCGCCGAGGCTCTCGTCGCCAACGGCGAAGACGCGGCAGCGGCCGGCTATCCGATGAAGCGTCTCGGCAATCCTGAGGACGTAGCGGCCCTGGTGGCCTTCCTGGTGTCGGACGCGTCCTCCTGGATCACGGGCGAGACCGTGCGCGTGGACGGTGGTTTGCTCGCCACCGGCGGAATGTGAACGATTTCTCGGCCGACGTCGCGGTGGTCGGACTCGGTCCCGCGGGGCGGGCCGTCGCCCATCGGTGCGCCGAGGCCGGACTCGATGTGCTTGCACTCGATCCACACCCGTCGCGCACCTGGACACCGACGTATTCCGCCTGGGCCGACGAGTTGCCGTCGTGGTTGCCTCCGACCGCCGTCGCCTCGACTGCGCAGAAGCCGGCGGTATGGACCGACCGTCATCGGATCATCGACCGGACGTACTGCGTGCTGGACACACCTGGCCTGCAAGCGACCCTGTCCCTCGACCGCGTCCGAGTGCTGGCGGGGACAGCCGTCGACGTCACCGGTTCCCGGGTGACGACCGCCGACGGCACCATCGTCGACGCTCGTCACGTCGTAGACGCCCGCGGCACGCTCGATTCGCGGGACCTCGCACAACAGACGGCGTACGGCATCGTCGTCGACCGGGACCGCGCCGAGCCGATCCTCGAAGGATCCGACGCCTGGTTCATGGACTGGCGCACCGACAACGGAGCTCGGCCCGGTGAGGCCCCGAGTTTTCTCTACGCCGTGGCGCTCGACGAGGATCGGATCCTGCTCGAGGAGACGTGTCTGGTCGGCCGGCCACCGCTGGACCTCGCACTGCTTCGATCGCGGCTGCACCACCGGCTCACCCGTCGGAACCTGGAACCGACCGGCGACGAGGACGTCGAGCGAGTGCGGTTCTCGGTCGAACCGCCGCCTCGGTCGCGGCTGCACACCGGGCGAGGCGGACCGGTGCTCTTCGGTTCCCGCTCCAATCTGATGCATCCCGCCACGGGGTACAGCGTTGCGGCGTCGCTGGCGACGGCGGATCACCTCGTCGAGAGATTCCGAGACGGTGGACGTTCGCGCCCGATGCGCCCGGTGCACGTCTGGACGGTTCAGAAGCTTCGCAACCTCGGGCTGCGCACGGCACTGGCTCTCGAACCCGAGATGGTCCCCCAGTTCTTCTCCAGCTTCTTCTCGCTCCCGGTCGAACTGCAGCGCTCGTACCTGTCCGGGTACGACGACGCCCTCGGAACGATGACCGCGATGCTGAAGATGTTTCCGACGCTCCCGGGATCGGCCAGGCTCGCGATCGCGCGCACGATAGTGCGCACTCCGGGCCGCGGCTGAGTTTCCCGCCAACGGTCGACACGCGGGCGCCCGGTCGGCGATCATGGACAGATGCGCAGCATTTGGAAGGGCTCGATCGCCTTCGGACTGGTCAATGTTCCGGTGAAGGTCTACTCGGCCACCGAGCAGCACGACATTCGGTTTCATCAAGTGCACGCGAAGGACGGCGGGCGCATCAAGTACGACCGCATCTGTCAGGAATGCGGCAAGTCGGTGCAGTTCGCCGATATCGACAAGGCGTACGACTCCCCCGACGGGGAACGCGTCATTCTCACCGACGACGACTTCGACAAGCTGCCTGCGGCGGAGAAGCACGAAATTCCGGTTCTCGAATTCGTGCCGACCGAGCAGATCGATCCGATCCTCTACGACAAGAGTTACTTCCTCGAGCCGGACTCCGCGTCACCCAAGGCCTACGTGCTGCTTCGGGAGACGCTGGAGGAAACCGAACGCACCGCGCTTGTGCATTTCACTCTGCGACAGAAGACCCGCCTGGCCGCACTACGCGTGCGCGACGACGTACTTGTGATCCAGACACTGCTGTGGCCGGACGAAGTCAGGGCCGCAGAGTTTCCTTCGCTCGAAGACGCGCCGTCCGCGCGCCCGCAGGAAGTGAAGATGGCGACGTCCCTGGTCGAAAGCATGTCCTCGGAATTCGATCCCACCGAGTACACCGACGACTACCAGATCGAACTGCGCAAGCTGATCGACGAGACGCTCGCCAACGGCGGTGAGAAGGTCATCCACACCGAGACGGAGAAGGACGACGACGGAGAGGATGCCGAGGTCGTCGATCTCGTGGCGGCTTTGCAACGCAGCGTCGAGGCGGCAGGCAAGAACACGAAGTCGGGGTCCTCCACATCCGCTTCGGCGAAGAAGACACCCGCGAAGAAAGCCCCGGCGAAGAAGGCGGCCGCCAAGAAGACGGCAGCGAAGAAGTCGACCCCCGCCAAGACCGCCGACTCCAAAGCCGACGAAGCCAAGGGTGCGTGAGGGGGCCGACTCGGCCGTACGTCAGACGGTGAAGCCGAGGGCCCTGAGCTGCTCGCGACCGTCGTCGGTGATCTTGTCCGGACCCCACGGCGGCATCCAGACCCAGTTGATCTTGAGGTCGGCGGCCAGACCGCTGCGCACGAGCGCGCCGCGAGCCTGATCCTCGATGACATCGGTCAACGGGCATGCCGCCGACGTCAGCGTCATGTCGACCGTGACGATGTCGTCGGCGTCGATCTTGATGTCGTACACCAGTCCCAGGTCGACGACGTTGATCCCGAGTTCGGGGTCGACGACGTCGCGCATCGCTTCTTCGAGGTCCTCGAGCACCTTGATCTCGTCGGCGGTCAGAGCCACCGGAGTGGTCTCCGATGTCTCCGCCGCTGACTGGGTCGTATCTGTTGTATCCGTCATGATCACTGTCCTCCGGAAAATGCCGACTGGGCGGTCTCGCCCGTCGTGACTGTCGAATCTGCGTCCACTACCTGAACAACCGCGTCCTTGAAAGCCATCCATCCCAGCAGGGCGCACTTGACACGGGCCGGGTATTTGGCCACACCGACGAACGCGATTCCGTCACCGATGACGTCCTCGTCGCCTTCGACGGTACCTCTGCTGCCGACCATGTCGCTGAACGCGTCGACCGTCTTCAACGCATCGGCGACGCTCAGGCCGACAACCTGGTCGGTGAGCACCGATGTCGCCGCCTGGCTGATCGAGCAGCCCTGGCCGTCGTACGAGACGTCGGCGACGGTGCCGTTCTCGATCTGCACGCGCAGTGTCACCTCGTCGCCGCAGGTGGGGTTGACGTGGTGTACCTCGGCACCGAAGGGCTCGCGCAGTCCACGGCCGTGCGGGTGCTTGTAGTGATCGAGGATCACTTCCTGGTACATCTGTTCCATGCGCATCTACCGCTGACCTCCCCCGCCGTTGTCGGTGGTGCCGAAGAACGACTGTGCGCGGCGAATCGCCTGTGCCAGAACCTGCACTTCCTCGACCGTGTTGTAGAGCGCGAACGAGGCGCGCGCTGTCGCAGCCACACCGAACCTACGATGCAGGGGCCACGCGCAGTGATGTCCGACGCGGATGGCGACCCCCTCGTCGTCCAGGATCTGTCCGAGGTCGTGGGCATGAATGCCGTCGACCACGAACGACACCGCCGAACCGCGGTCGACGTTCTCCGTCGGTCCGATCACGCGAACACCGTCGATCTTCGCGAACTCGGCGAGAGTTGCTGCGACCAAGGCCTTTTCGTGCGCGGCGATGACATCGATGCCGATGTTCTCCAGGTAGTGCACAGCTGCGCCGAGTCCGACGACCTGCGAGGTCATCGGAACGCCGGCCTCGAACCGTTGCGGCGGCGCGGCGAACGTCGTCTTCTCCATGGTGACGGTCTCGATCATCGAACCGCCGGTGATGAACGGAGGCATCGCTTCGAGGAGTGCAGCCTTGGCGTACAACACGCCGACCCCCGATGGACCGAGCATCTTGTGACCGGAGAACGCGGCGTAGTCGACGTCGAGCGCGTGGAAATCGACCTTCATGTGCGGCACCGACTGGCATGCGTCGAGGACGACGAGTGCGCCCACCGCCCTGGCCCGACGCACCAATTCCTCGACCGGAGCGACCGCGCCGGTCACGTTGGACTGATGCGTGAACGCGAGAACCTTTACGGCAGAGGACAATTCGAGCGAGTCGAGGTCGATTCGGCCGTCGTCGGTGACGCCGTACCAGCGCAGCGTGGCACCGGTTCGAGCTGCCAGTTCCTGCCACGGAACGAGGTTGGCGTGGTGTTCGAGTTCGGTGACGACGATCTCGTCGCCGGGACCGAGGTGGCGATCGAATCGCTGATCGGCAAGCACGTACGTCACGAGGTTGAGCGACTCGGTCGCGTTCTTGGTGAACACGATCTCGTCGACGTCGGCACCGACGAACGACGCGATGACGGCGCGCGCACCCTCGTAGGCATCGGTGGCCTCTTCGGCCAACTGATGCGCCCCGCGGTGTACGGCGGCGTTGCACGTGGTCAGAAATTCACGCTCGGCGTCGAGTACCTGCACGGGCCGCTGAGAGGTGGCACCGGAGTCCAGATACACCAACGGCTTACCGTCTCGCACGGTACGCGAGAGGATGGGGAAGTCGCGGCGAACCGTGGCGACATCGAACGATGCCGCCACCGCCGCAGCTGCGGGTGCAGCCATACTCATGCTCCGGTGGTCGCGGCCTGCGTGTAGCCGGCGTATCCGTTGGCCTCGAGCTCGTCGGCCAGCTCTGCACCGCCGGACTTCACGATTTCACCGTTGACGAAGACGTGGACGAAGTCGGGCTTGATGTAGCGCAGAATGCGGGTGTAGTGCGTGATCAGCAGCACTCCACCGTCTTCGCGCTCCTTGTACTTGTTGACACCCTCGGACACCACGCGCAGAGCGTCGACGTCGAGGCCGGAGTCGGTCTCGTCGAGGATGGCGATCTTGGGCTTGAGCAGTCCCAGCTGAAGAATTTCGTGACGCTTCTTCTCGCCGCCGGAAAATCCCTCGTTGACGTTGCGCTCGAGGAAGTTCGCCTCGATCTCGAGCTCGCTCATCGCGGTCTTGGCTTCCTTGACCCAGTGCCGCAGCTTCGGAGCCTCACCGCGCACGGCGGTGGCGGCGGTGCGGAGGAAGTTCGACATCGACACGCCCGGCACCTCGACCGGGTACTGCATCGCCAGGAAGAGGCCGGCGCGCGCACGCTCGTCGACGCTCATCTCGAGCACGTCTTCACCGTCGAGGGTGATGGTGCCCGAGGTCACCGTGTACTTCGGGTGGCCGGCGATGGCGTAGGACAGGGTCGACTTGCCGGAACCGTTGGGACCCATGATCGCGTGCGTCTCACCCGACTTCACGGTGAGGTCGACACCCTTGAGGATGTTGATGGGCTCCGCAGTGGCGTCGGAGTTGGCGACGCTGACGTGCAGATCGCGGATTTCGAGTGTGGACATCAAAAAGTTCCTTTGTGCAGTCGAGAAAGGTTCGGGTGTGACCTACGCGCCGACGACGGCGAGTTCGGTCTCGATGGCAGCGTCCAGGCGCTCGCGCACGGCGGGGACCGGAATCTTGTCGATGACCTCGTGGAAGAAGCCGCGGACGACGAGTCGGCGAGCGACCTCCTCGGAGATGCCACGAGCGCGCAGGTAGAACAGCTGCTCGTCGTCGAAACGGCCGGTGGCACTGGCGTGGCCTGCTCCGACGATCTCCCCGGTCTCGATCTCGAGGTTCGGTACCGAATCGGCGCGCGCGCCGTCGGTGAGAACCAGGTTCCGGTTGAGCTCGTAGGTCTCGGTTCCCTCGGCCTCGGCGCGGATGAGAACGTCGCCGATCCAGACGGTGTGCGCGTCGTGCTTGCCCGGGCCCACTTCGCCCTGCAATGCGCCCTTGTACATGACGTTGGACTTGCAGTGCGGAGCCGAGTGGTCGACGAGCAGACGCTGCTCGAGGTGCTGGCCCGCGTCGGCGAAGTACAGACCCAGCATGTCGGCGTCACCACCGGGCGCGCTGTAGCGCACGGTCGGGCTGATGCGCACCAGGTCGCCGCCGAGACTGACGTTGTAGTGCCGCAGCACGGCGTCGCGTCCCAGGAGTGCATGGTGTGCCGCCACGTGCACGGCGTCGGACTGCCAGTCCTGGATCAGCACGACGTGCAACTGCGAGCTGTCACCGAGAACGAACTCGATGTTCTCGGCGTACGTGCCACTACCTCGCTGGTCGATCACGACGGTGGCGCGAGCGAACGTGCCGAGTCGGATCTGGAGGTGACCGTAGGCGACGTGGTCGACACCGGGACCGTCGACGGTGATCTCGATCGGATCGGCCACCTCGACTTCGTTCGGCACGGAGACGATCGTGGCCTCGGTGAACGCCGAGAATGCCTGAGCGGCAATACGATCGGCAGGAACGCCGGCCTTGCCCAGTCGCTCGTCCTCGCGCCCGACGGTCTCCACGGTCACCGATTCCGGGGCGCCGACGGTGACCTGAGCGGCCCCGTCGGCGACGGCGGAACCGTCGTGCAGGCCGCGCAGCCGACGCAGCGGCGTGAAACGCCACAGCTCGTCACGACCCGACGGGATCTCGAACGCATTCACGTCGTAGGACGTGAACTGAGCGCCCTTGTTCACGACGAGCTTCGACTTGTCTTCCTTGGCCGACTCGGGGTTTTCGGATGCCACGGCACCCATCACTCCGGTGAGGGGGTTGTTCACTTATCCGACCGACCCTTCCATCTGCAGCTCGATGAGCCGGTTGAGCTCGAGCGCGTATTCCATCGGCAGTTCGCGAGCGATCGGCTCGACGAAGCCGCGCACGACCATCGCCATCGCCTCGTCCTCGGTCATGCCGCGGCTCATCAGGTAGAACAACTGATCGTCGCTGACCTTCGAGACGGTGGCCTCGTGGCCCATCGAGACGTCGTCCTCGCGGATGTCGACGTACGGGTAGGTGTCGGAACGACTGATCGTGTCGACGAGCAACGCGTCGCACTTGACCGTCGAACGCGAACCGTGCGCACCCTTGTTGATCTGGATCAGACCGCGGTACGACGTCCGGCCGCCGCCGCGAGCGACGGACTTGCTGACGATGTTCGACGACGTGTGCGGTGCCAGGTGCAACATCTTCGAGCCGGTGTCCTGGTGCTGGTCCGGGCCTGCGAACGCGACCGAGAGAACCTCGCCCTTGGCGTACTCACCGGTCATCCAGACGGCCGGGTACTTCATGGTGACCTTGGAGCCGATGTTGCCGTCGACCCACTCCATCGTTGCGCCTGCCTCGGCCTTGGCGCGCTTGGTGACGAGGTTGTAGACGTTGTTCGACCAGTTCTGGATGGTCGTGTAGCGGCAACGACCACCCTTCTTGACGATGATCTCCACCACGGCGGAGTGCAGCGAGTCCGACTTGTAGATCGGCGCGGTGCAACCTTCGACGTAGTGCACGTAGGCACCCTCGTCGACGATGATCAGCGTGCGCTCGAACTGACCCATGTTCTCGGTGTTGATCCGGAAGTAGGCCTGCAGCGGGATGTCCACGTGGACGCCCGGCGGGATGTAGATGAACGATCCACCGGACCACACCGCGGTGTTCAGTGCGGAGAACTTGTTGTCGCCTGCGGGGATGACGGTTCCGAAGTACTCGCGGAACAGCTCCGGCTGCTCCTTGAGGGCGGTGTCGGTGTCGAGGAACAACACTCCCTGAGCCTCGAGGTCCTCACGGATCGAGTGGTAGACGACCTCGGACTCGTACTGGGCGGCGACACCGGAGACGAGGCGCTGCTTCTCCGCCTCGGGGATGCCGAGCTTGTCGTACGTGTTCTTGATGTCCTCGGGCAGGTCTTCCCACGTTGCAGCCTGCTTCTCGCTGGACCGCACGAAGTACTTGATGTTGTCGAAATCGATGCCGTCGAGGTCGGAACCCCAGTTCGGCATCGGCTTGCGCTCGAACGTCTTGAGCGCCTTGAGGCGCGCCTCGAGCATCCACTCGGGCTCGCTCTTCTTCTGCGAGATGTCGCGGACGACGGCCTCGGAGAGACCGCGCTTGGCGCTTTCACCTGCTACGTCCGAGTCGGCCCAGCCGTATCCGTAGGTGCCGAGCGAGGCGATGGTCTCGTCCTGGGTCAGCGGCGCGGTGGGTGTCACCTGGTCTGGTGTGACGGTCATGCGGGCTCCTTCCGGAGGCGTGGGCGTTCTCCGACACGGGGCTGCGCGTCGGGAGTCTTCTTGTCGGAACTATCGGTGTTCGAGTACCGCGTCGGTGACAGCGGTACGTGCGTCGTACACGCGCAATTACCGTTGGCGATGGTCGCCAAACGCTGCACGTGCGTGCCGAGGATCTCGGCGAACGCGGTCTGCTCGGCCTCGCACAGCTCCGGAAACTCGGAGGCGACGTGCGACACCGGGCAGTGGTGCTGGCAGATCTGCACACCGTTGCCCACCTGACGGGTGGTGGCCGAGAATCCGGCCGCGCTGAACGCGTCGGCGATTCGGTCGGCGGCGTCCTCCACGGCATGCGCATCGGATCCCGTCGCAGGCTCCACGTCGGCCACGATGGTGTTGACGCGTTGCCGAGCGAATGTCTCGATTGCCGCGTCTCCCCCGATCTTGCGCAGCTGCCGCATGGCGGCACCGGCAAGATCGTCGTAGGTGTGGCCGAGACGGTTGCGCCCGGCTGCGGTGAGCTGGAAATGCTTGGCCGGTCGGCCCCGGCCACGTTGCCGAGCACCTGCGGGGGTGGTGATGCGGGCCTCGCCCGCGTCGATGAGTGCGTCCAGGTGACGTCGGACACCCGCAGCGCTCAACCCCAGCCGAGTACCGATGTCGGAGGCGGTGATGGGGCCCTCTTCCAGCAGCAGAGTGACCACAGCGCTCCGCGTCTGCCCCTCGGGGGCCGACGTGGGTCGCACCGACGAAACGCCTGCGCCGGACGCCGAAGACTCGACACTTCCCGGACGCACGAGCGAGCTCTCGGTTGTTTTCACAACACCAGTGTGACGGAATTGCGGGACCCGGTCCAGCAAGGGTGCCCTATGCAGGGCGCTCGTCCGACGACGTGGCCGATGCCGTGCCTGCGGATGGAGCACGGTGCAGGCCGTGCGCGAGTGCACAGCTACGCTCCCACTGTGCCATCGACCGACAGTGAGCCCAGTTCCGAGAGCTCACCTTCCGCGAGCGGTTCCGAGTTCTCCTCGGCATCCGGCACATCGAAGTCCACCCCGGGCGCGCTCGTCCAGCGGTTCGTCGTGGTCCCCGCCCGTCGAGTCATCGGCCTGGAACCGACGCCTCCCGGCGGGGCGGTCGCCACCCTGCACGGAGACGAGCAGGAGGCACCGGGGCTGAACCCCTCGGAGACGAACCAACTCAGGAACATCCGTCGTTTCGGTGCCGCGGGTGCGCTGCTGATGGCGATCGGTGCCCTCGGCGCGGGCGCGCAGCCGGTGCTGCAGAACCCGATCGCGGGTGTCCGACTGCTGAGCTTGCCGTCCCGAATGGCGACCACCGCACTGACCGTCACGATGACCGGAACCGTCATCGTGGTGCTCGCGTGGTTGCTGTTGGGAAGATTCGCGTTGGGACGCACACGGTCGGGAACCACCCCACGTCGGCTCACTCGTTCCCAGATGGACCGCACACTGCTGCTGTGGATCCTGCCGTTGAGTGTGGCACCGCCGATGTTCTCGCGCGATGTCTACTCGTACCTCGCCCAGAGCGAGATCACCGCACGCGGACTCGACCCGTACGAGGTCGGTCCGGTCGATGCACTCGGGGCCGACAACGTGCTGACCCGAACGGTTCCCAACATCTGGCGGGAGACCCCGGCACCCTACGGTCCGCTGTTCCTGTGGATGGGGCGTGGAATCACGTACTTGACCGGTGAGAACATCGTCGCAGGCATTTTCCTCCATCGTCTGCTTGCGCTGGTGGGCGTAGCGCTGATCGTTTGGTCGCTGCCACGTCTCGCCCGACGCTGTGGGGTCGCGTCGGTCACGGCACTGTGGCTCGGTGCCGCGAACCCGCTGCTGCTGTTCCACCTGGTCGCCGGTATCCACAACGAGGCCCTGATGATCGGGCTCATGCTGGCCGGTACCGAACTGGCCCTTCGCGCGATCGAGCGCGCGGGTCCTTTGCGCAGCACCGATATCGCATTCCTCGTCGGCGGAGCAGGCCTGATCGCGCTGTCGTCTGCGATCAAGATTCCCTCGCTCATCGCGCTCGGCTTCGTGGGGATGGCACTGTCGAGGCGATGGGGCGGGACCCTCAGATCCGTGATGTACGCGGCACTGTTGCTCGGCTCGATCGCCGTCGTGGTCCAGGTCGCCGTGAGCCTGGGTAGCGGGCTGGGCTTCGGCTGGATCAACACTCTGGGGACCGCGGGGGTGGTGCGCAGCTGGATGTCGATTCCCACGATCCTCGGTCTCGGTACCGGATTCGTCGGTGTGCTGCTGGGTCTCGGCGACCACACCACCGCTGTGTTGGGTCTCACTCGCCCGATCGCTGCCGTCGTCGCAGGAATCATCGTCGTCCGCATGCTGATCGCCGTTCTGCGCGGCCGCCTGCATCCGGTCGGCGCACTCGGCGTCGCGCTCGGTGCCGTCGTCCTGTTGTTCCCGGTGGTGCAACCCTGGTACCTGCTGTGGGCGGTGATTCCGCTGGCCGCGTGGGCCACGACTCCCTCGTTCCGGCGTCCGGCCATCGCCTTCTCGTCGTTGGTGAGCGTGATCCTCATGCCGAACGGCAGTGAGTACCAACCGTTCCAGATCGTGCAGGCCGCCGTCGTGACCATCCTGACGATCGCGGTGCTCTATCTGCTCACGCGAAACCGGATGCCGTGGCCCATCCGCACCGGACCACCGGAACGCGACCGCAGCGACGACGAATACGCTGAGTCCTCGTGATCTCCGGGACGTCCGACGCGGCGCAACCTGTCGTACAGCTGACCGACGTACGCAAGTCGTACGACGGTGTCAGTGCCGTCGACGGACTGAGCCTGAACATCGGCCCCGGCGAGGTTCTCGCGCTGCTGGGCCCCAACGGAGCAGGAAAGACCACCACCGTCGAGATGTGCGAGGGGTTCGTCGTGCCGGACAGCGGCTCGGTCCGGGTCCTCGGACTGGACCCCGTGGCGCAGTCGGCGCAGCTGAGGCCACGCATCGGCGTCATGCTCCAGGGCGGAGGTGCGTACCCCGGTTCCAAGGCAGGCGAGATGCTCCAACTCGTCGCCTCGTACTCGGCCGACCCCCTCGACCCGGCGTGGCTGCTCGACTGCCTCGGCCTGACCTCTGCCGTCCGCACCCCGTACCGGCGGCTCTCCGGTGGGCAACAGCAGCGGCTGGCTCTGGCCTGCGCCATCGTCGGGCGGCCCGAACTGGTGTTCCTCGACGAACCGACCGCCGGGCTCGACGCCCAGGCCCGGCTGCTGGTGTGGGAATTGATCGACGCCCTGCGCCGCGACGGTGTCGGCGTACTGCTCACGACACATCTGATGGACGAGGCCGAGCAGCTCGCGGATCGGCTGACGATCATCGACAACGGCCGCGTCGTCGCCTCGGGCACACCCTCCGAGCTGACCAAGCAGGGTGCCGAGGGCCAACTGCGCTTCACCGCACCCCCGGGACTCGAACTGTCCATGCTCGACGCGGCACTCCCCCCGGGTTACGTACCGTCGGAACCGGCGCCAGGCTCCTATGTGGTCTCCGGTGTGATCGAGCCGCAGATTCTGGTGATCGTCACGTCCTGGTGCGCACAGCAGGACGTGTTGGCCACCGAATTGCAGGTCGACCAGCGCCGCCTCGAGGACGTGTTCCTCGAACTGACCGGCAGAGAATTGAGGAAGTGACCGTGCGCAGAGAAGCCCGGCTCGCCGACAACCGATTCGAGACAGGCCTGTTCGCGCCTCGCCCGCAGCCCGCCTCGGCTGCGCGGATGCTGCTCGCACAGACCCGCCTCGAACTGAAGTTGTTGCTGCGCAACGGTGAACAGTTGCTGCTGACGATGTTCATCCCGATCACCCTGCTGATCGGATTGACCCTGCTGCCCTTCGGCGAACTCGGTGCCGACCGAGTGGCCCGCGTCGTCCCGGCCGTGATGATGGTGGCCATCATGTCGACGGCGTTCACCGGCCAGGCGATCGCTGTCGGCTTCGATCGCCGCTACGGCGCGCTCAAGAGACTCGGGGCGACACCCCTTCCGCGGTGGGGCATCATCGGCGGCAAATCCGCCGCCGTGGTGATCGTGGTGATTCTGCAATCGATTCTGCTCGGCTCGATCGGCGTCGCTCTCGGATGGCGCCCGAGCGCGACGGGTCTGTTGCTCGGGGCCGTCATCATCGCTCTGGGAACCGTCACCTTCGCGTCGATGGGACTGCTGCTCGGCGGCACCCTGCGCGCCGAGATCGTGTTGGCGCTGGCGAACATCGCCTGGTTCGTGATGCTCGGCATCGGCAGCGCGGTGTTCGTGGACGACCAGATCCCCCAGGGACTGCAGAACGTCGCACGCATCGTGCCGTCCGGCGCGCTCGGTGAGGCACTGAGCAGAGGTGTGTCCTCGTCCTTCGACATCTTCGGTGTGGTCGTACTGCTGGTGTGGGCTGCGGTGTGCGGCACCCTCGCGGTACGCACGTTCAAGTTCACCTGAGCGGGGCTCGCCACCCAACGACGCTCGCCACCCAACGACGCTGTGTAGTTGATCGGCGTTTACCATCGAGGGGTGCTGTACAGAGCGTTCTTGCGCGTCGTCGATATCCTGCCCGTGCCCTCGCTTCGAGTGCAGCGGGTGCTGGCATTCATTGCGATCCTGACGCAGGGTGGCATCGCTGTCACCGGCGCCGTCGTTCGTGTCACCGGTTCCGGACTCGGGTGCCCCACGTGGCCGCAGTGCTTTCCCGGTAGCTTCACTCCCGTCGGGGTGTCCGAGGTCCCCGTTCTGCACCAGGCCGTGGAGTTCGGCAACCGTCTGCTCACGTTCGTGGTCGTTCTCGCGGCCGCCGCGGTCGTCATCGCCGTCACCAGGGCACGGCGGCGTCGGGAAGTGCTGTTCTTCGCGTGGCTGATGCCGCTCGGTACCGTCGTACAGGCCGTGATCGGCGGATTCACGGTGCTGACCGGACTGCTGTGGTGGACGGTAGCCGTTCACCTCGTCGTCTCGATGGCCATGGTGTGGCTGGCCACGTTGCTGTACGCCAAGGTCGGCGAGAGCGATGCGCCGGCCGAGTCCACGCCGACGGTGCCGGGTGCTCTGCGAGCGCTGACGGGGCTGTCCGGGATCGCTCTGACGGGCGTGCTGATCGCGGGCACCATGGTGACCGGAGCCGGCCCGCACGCGGGCGACAAGAGCATCGAGGAACCGGTACCGCGTCTCGGTATCGAGATCGTGACGCTGGTGCACGCACACTCTCAGTTCCTGGTCGGCTACCTGGCCCTGCTCGTCGGATTGGCATTCGCGCTGTATGCGGTTCGTGCGCCGAAGGCGGTCACGTTCCGACTCAACGTCCTGATCGGCCTGGTGCTGGCGCAGTCTCTTATCGGACTGGTGCAGTACTTCACCGGGGTTCCGGCCGTGCTCGTCGCCTTCCACGTGGCCGGTGCGGGCGGATGTACCGCCGCCACCGCTGCAGTCTGGGCGGCCTGCCGCACTCGCGGCCCGGTGGCGACCGAGACGGTCGAGACCACCGAGGACGTCGCAGTTCGCTCGTGACGATCGGTCGAGCTTCGAACAGGGTGGAGGGGCAGCGGGCCTCCCCCTCAGATGGCCGACTGCCCCTCCACTGACTTCGACGCATCGGGTACCGAGATGGTTCCCGCCGGATCGAAGGAATTTCCGCAGTTTTCTCCGCTCAGACGATCGCCTGGTTGCGCGCCTTCGGGAACTTCTTCTGACCGGCCACCCACCCGGCCATCTTCTCGTAGTGTCCGGGGGCCGGATTGACCGAACTGACCAGCTCGCGGTCCCATTCGGCCTCGGTCAACTGGTCGAGACCGTCGACGATCGCGCGGGCGATGGCGGTCGTCGCCACCACCTGGTCGCCCAGTACGCCGTCGGCACCGACCATGGTGAGCCGAGTTCCTGCTCGACCGATCGGCTGGATCACCACGTTGGCGGAGTTGCCGTGGTCGGCGAGAAAGCTCTTCACGGCCGCGAGTGTTCCCTTCGGAACCTCGTTCGACTCGTTCTTCTCGATGCCCGCGCTGTCGATTTCGGTAGCCATGCCGACACGATACCGAGGCCGTCCGCGTCGCCAGCATCCACCCGTCGAGTCGTTACTGATCGGTAACTTCGGCCGCGTGCGTGTGTTACCCGGATCCGTGTACCCGAGTGTGACGCGCCCGTGTAGAACGGTCTCATGCGTGCCATTCGAATAGACAACACCGGCGGACCCGAGGTCATGAACGTCGTCGACATTCCGATACCGACGCCGGGACCGGCTCAACTACTGGTCCGGATCGAGGCCGTCGGCATCAACTACATCGACACGTACTTTCGACGCGGTCTGTATCCACGCGCGCTGCCGTACGTTCCCGGCGACGAGGGATCCGGGGTGATCGAACAGGTCGGAACGGACGTCACCGACTTCGCACCGGGACAGCGCGTCGCCTGGGCCGCAGCGCCGGGCAGCTACGCGGAATACGTACTGGTCGACGCCTCGTCGGCCATCGCGGTTCCCGAGGGCGTTCCTGCCGATCAGGCCGCCTCGGCGCTGCTGCAGGGTATGACGGCGCACTACCTGATCGAATCCACCTACCCGGCCCAGCAGGGTGACACCGTCCTCGTGCACGCCGGCGCAGGTGGCGTCGGACTGTTGCTGACGCAGATGGCGGTGGCGAAGGGAGTGAACGTCATCACCACGGTCTCCACGGATGCGAAGGCCGAGCGGTCCGCGCAGGCCGGTGCCGCCCACGTGTTGCGCTACGAAGAGGACATCGCTGCTCGCGTGCGCGAGATCACCGACGGCGAGGGTGTCCATGCGGTGTACGACGGCGTCGGTGCCGACACGTTCGAGGCAAGTCTGGCGTCGTTACGGATCAGAGGGACGTTGGCCCTGTTCGGAGCGGCGAGCGGTCCGGTCCCGCCCCTGGACCCGCAGAGGTTGAACGGCGCAGGATCGCTGTTCCTCACCAGGCCGACACTCGCCCACCACATACGGGACCGGGCCGAGCTCGAGTGGCGGGCCGGAGATGTGTTCGGGGCGATATCGCGTGGCGCGCTCACGGTCGAGGTCGGCGCTCGATACGCGCTGGAGGACGCCGCGCAGGCCCACATCGATCTGGAGTCACGCCGAACGACGGGATCGATCGTGCTCGTTCCCTGACCGATCCGTCGGGTGACGCTCGCTCAGGAGAGAAGCTGGGCGAGCGTCTGCCAGCCGAGGACCGAGTCGACGGCCAAGCCGCAGAACACCAGTGCCAGGTATTCGTTGGAGAGGATGAACAGCTTCAGTGGCTTGACCGGAGTTCCCGCTCGCACGCCTGCGTACAGGCGGTGTGCGACGACGAGAAACCACACTCCCGACGCCACGGCGACGGCCGCGTAGACGATGCCCGAGCCCGGTGCCAACGCAAGTGTCGCGGCAACGGTGGCCCACGCATACAGCACGATGTGCTTGGTGACCTTCGTCTCCGACGCGACCGCAGGCAGCATCGGTACGTTGGCCGCCTGGTAGTCCTCCTTGTAGCGGAGCATGAGCGCCCAGGTGTGCGGCGGCGTCCACAGGAAGATGACCAGGAACATCACCAGAGCCTGCCACCCGATCGTGCCGGTCACAGCGGACCAGCCGATCATCACCGGCATGCAACCGGCCGCGCCACCCCACACCACGTTCTGCGAGGTGCGCCGCTTGAGCACCAGCGTGTAGACGAAAATGTAGAAGCAGATGGTGACGACGGCGAGAACACCGCTGAGCAGATTCGTGGTGGCCCACAGCCAGAAGAACGAGAACACACCGAGTACGAGCCCGAAGATCAGCGCGTGCGAGACGGGCATGGCACCGCGGGCGAGCGGGCGCTTCTCGGTGCGCTTCATCACCTTGTCGATGTCTGCGTCGACCACCATGTTCAGCGTGTTGGCACTGGCCGCGGCCAGCATTCCGCCGAAGAGGGTGGTGAGGATCAGCCACGGATCGACGTTTCCCCGGTCGGCCAGCAACATCGCCGGAATGGTCGTGACGAGGAGGAGTTCGATGACCCGGGGCTTCGTGAGCGCGACATACGCAAGAAAGAGTGCGAATGCTCTACGTGGGGCGGACGTTGCCGGCGCGGCCTGCGTCGGCTCACCTGTCTCGTCTGCTCCGAATCCGGGGCCGCCGGCGAAACCGTGTCCGCCCGGCTGCTGCCCAATTCGCACTGCGTCTCCTCGCACGACTGTCGTTCTCTGGCGCTCGGCCACTTGCTCACGCGCCACCGGCACGCGGGTTGTCTCTCGACGGCGACACTTCGGCGCCTGCGCGCACGCGCAACTCCGCGACCACAACCGCGGGAGCCGACGACCGTGCGCCTACTACGACCGATGGTAGACGGCGGGGTTTGCACCTCCAATTCGCAGGGCACCCAAAGTGAGGAATACGTCGCCTACGAGTAACCCGCGCGCAATCGCCCGGGGGAAGGCACGACAGTAGGGTCGGACAGAACTAGGCTGGTGGAGGACGTCCTTCGGCACCGACCACATGCGTGCTCCACCCAGGCGCATTGCAGTCGCCGCCGGGCGACGATTCCCCGGAGCCACAACTCGAACGAATGTCAGGAGATTTCTGCTCGTGTCGATCACAGACGATATTGACGTCCTCACCACGGCGCACCACCCGAGCGACTGGACGGACCTGGACACCCGAGCGGTCGACACCGTTCGTGTTCTGGCAGCGGACGCAGTGCAGAAGGTCGGCAACGGCCACCCCGGAACCGCGATGAGCCTGGCTCCCCTCGCCTACACCCTCTTTCAGCGCACCATGCGTCACGACCCCACCGACACGCACTGGATCGGCCGCGACCGGTTCGTGCTCTCGTGCGGGCACTCGAGCCTGACTCTCTACCTGCAGCTGTACTTGGGCGGCTTCGGTCTCGAGCTCGCCGACATCGAGGCACTGCGCACCTACAAGTCGAAGACTCCCGGACACCCCGAGTTCCGCCACACCGACGGTGTCGAGATCACCACCGGCCCGCTCGGTCAGGGACTCGCCTCCGCCGTGGGCATGGCCATGGCGGCGCGGCGCGAGCGCGGTCTGTTCGATCCCGAGCCCGCACTCGGTGAGAGCCCGTTCGATCACTACATCTACGTGATCGCCTCCGACGGAGACATCGAAGAAGGCGTGACGTCCGAGGCGTCGTCGTTGGCCGGTACTCAGCAGCTCGGCAACCTGATCCTGTTCTACGACGACAACAAGATCTCCATCGAGCACTCCACCGACATCGCTCTCTCCGAGAACACGGCCGCGCGCTACGAGGCCTACGGCTGGCACGTACAGGTGGTCGAAGGCGGCGAGAACGTCACCGCGATCGAAGAAGCCGTCGAGGCTGCCAAGGCCGTCACCGACAAGCCGTCGATCATCGTGCTGCGTACCATCATCGGCTTCCCGGCCCCCACCATGATGAACACCGGCGCAGTCCACGGTGCCGCACTGGGCGACGAGGAGATCGCGAAGGTCAAGCAGGCCCTCGATTTCGACCCGGCCAAGACGTTCGAGGTCACCGACGAGGTCATCGGCCACACCCGCAAGCTGCAGGAGCGCGGCCGCAAGGCCCACGCCGAGTGGACCGTCCAGTTCGACGCCTGGGCCGCCCGCGAGCCCGAGCGCAAGAAGCTGCTCGATCGCCTCACCCAGGGCACGTTGCCCGAGAACTGGACCGACGTTCTACCCACCTGGGAGCCCGGTAGCAAGGCCGTCGCCACGCGTGCCGCCTCGGGTGAGGTCCTCAATGCCGTCGGACCGGTTCTGCCGGAACTGTGGGGCGGCTCGGCCGACCTCGCAGGCAGCAACAACACGACGATCAAGGGTGCGAAGTCCTTCGGCCCCACGTCCATCTCCACCGACGACTGGGACGCCGAGCCGTACGGCCGCACCCTGCACTTCGGTATCCGTGAGCATGCGATGGGCGCGATTCTGTCGGGCATCGTGATGCACGGCCCGACGCGTGCGTACGGCGGCACGTTCATGCAGTTCAGCGATTACATGCGGCCTGCGGTCCGGCTCGCGTCACTCATGGACATCGACCCCATCTACGTGTGGACCCACGATTCCATCGGCCTCGGTGAGGACGGCCCGACGCACCAGCCGGTCGAGCATCTCGCCGCGCTGCGGGCCATCCCCAACCTCTCGGTGGTACGCCCCGGCGACGCCAACGAAACCGCGTTCGCATGGCAGGCAGTGTTGGCCAGGTCCAGCAGCAGCGGACCCGTCGGCCTTGCGCTCACGCGTCAGGGCATCCCGATTCTCGAGGGCACCAGCTACGAGGGCGTCTCCAAGGGCGGATACATCCTCGTCGAGTCGTCCAAGGCGACCCCCGACGTCGTGCTGATCGGTACCGGTTCCGAGCTGCAGTACGCCGTGGAGGCACAGAAGCAGCTCGAGGCGCAGGGCATCGCCGCCCGCGTCGTCTCGATGCCGTGCGTCGAGTGGTTCGAGAGCCAGGATCAGAACTACCGCGACCAGGTGATCCCGCCCACCGTCAAGGCCCGGGTGTCGATCGAAGCCGGCATCGCGATGCCGTGGTGGAAGATCGTCGGCGGCTTCGGCGAGATCATCTCGCTCGAGCACTACGGCGAATCTGCCGACGCTGCAACACTTTTCCGCGAGTTCGGCTTCACGGCCGAGGCCGTCACGGCAGCCGCACAGCGCTCCATCACCAATGTGAAGGGATAATTCATGACCCAGAACAAGAATCTTGCAGAACTCTCCGCCGCCGGAATCTCGGTATGGCTGGACGACCTCTCCCGTGATCGCATCCGCTCGGGCAACCTCCAGGACCTCATCGACACGAAAAGTGTCGTCGGAGTGACCACCAACCCGTCGATCTTCCAGGCGGCCCTGAGCAAGGGCGAGGCGTACGACGAGCAGGTGAACAAGCTCGCCGGTGAAGGTGCCGACGTCGAGACCACCATCCGCACGGTCACCACGGACGACGTTCGCGAGGCCTGCGACATCCTGATGCCTCAATACGAGGCAAGTGCAGGCGTCGACGGCCGCGTGTCCATCGAGGTCGATCCGCGCGTGGCACACGACGCCGACAAGACGTACGAGCAGGCCGTCGAACTGTGGAAGATCGTCGACCGTCCGAATCTGCTGATCAAGATCCCGGCGACCGAGGAGGGGATTCCCGCTATCGCCAAGGTGATCGGCGAGGGCATCAGCGTCAACGTCACGCTCATCTTCTCCGTCGAACGCTACGAGCTGGTGATGAACGCCTACCTCGACGGTCTGGAGAAGGCGCGTGCGGCCGGCCACGACCTCGACAAGATCCACTCGGTCGCGTCGTTCTTCGTCTCCCGCGTCGACAGCGAGATCGATTCCCGTCTCGATGCAATCGGTACCCCTGATGCCGAGGCACTCAAGGGCAAGGCCGCTCTGGCCAACGCTCGTCTGGCGTACGTGGCGTACCAGCAGATCTTCGAGGTGGCCCCTCGGTTCCGCGAGCTCGTCGGCAGTGGCGCACGCCCGCAGCGTCCGTTGTGGGCGTCGACCGGCGTGAAGTCCGACGCCTACCCCGACACCATGTACGTCACCGAGCTCGTCTCACCGAACACGGTGAACACGATGCCGGAGAAGACCATGGACGCGGTTGCCGATCACGGCGAGATCGTCGGCGACACCGTATCGGGCAAGGGACCGGAATCGCAGGAGATCTTCGACCGCATCTCGGCACTCGGGATCGACATCACCGACGTCTTCCTGACGTTGGAGAACGAAGGCGTCCAGAAGTTCGAGGCGGCCTGGAACGAGTTGCTCGAAGCCACCGGCGAGCAGCTTCGCCAAGCAGGTCAGAAGAGCTGACCGACTGTGCCCACCGCAGAAACCGAACCTCTCCACTCCGCGGACTGGGTCAACCCACTCCGCGACGCGCGGGACAAGCGGCTCCCCCGCATAGCGGGCCCGTGCAGCATGGTCATCTTCGGAGTGACCGGCGATCTCGCGCGTAAGAAGCTCATGCCTGCGGTGTACGACCTGGCGAACCGGGGGCTTCTACCCCCCGGTTTCGCCTTGGTCGGCTTCGCCCGTCGGGAATGGCAGAACCAGGACTTCGCGAAGATCGTGCACGATTCCGTGCGCGATCACGCGCGCACCCCGTTCAGCGAGGAGGTCTGGAACACCCTCGCCGAGGGATTCCGGTTCGTCCAGGGCACGTTCGACGACGACGCGGCGTTCGACGAGCTGTCGCGGACACTGACCGAACTCGACGAGACCCGCGGTACCGGCGGCAATCACGCCTTCTACCTGTCCATTCCGCCCAGCGCCTTTCCCGTCGTTCTCGAGCAGCTGTCTCGGTCCGGTCTGGCGCAGGGCGAGGACGGCAACTGGCGACGTGTGGTGATCGAGAAGCCGTTCGGCCACGACCTGCAGAGCGCGAAAGAGCTCAATGCCGTCGTCAACCGAGTGTTCCCCGAGGACACCGTGTTTCGCATCGATCACTACCTGGGCAAGGAGACGGTGCAGAACATCCTCGCACTGCGCTTCGCGAACCAGTTGTTCGATCCGATCTGGAATGCGCACTACGTCGACCACGTTCAGATCACGATGGCCGAGGACATCGGATTGGGTGGTCGCGCAGGGTATTACGACGGAATCGGTGCCGCCCGCGACGTCATCCAGAACCACCTTCTGCAGCTCCTCGCCATCACCGCGATGGAGGAGCCGGTCAGCTTCAACCCCAAGGAGCTGCAGTCGGAGAAGATCAAGGTGCTCTCGGCGACCAAACTCGCCGAGCCACTCGATCGAACATCGGCGCGCGGTCAGTACACCGCGGGGTGGCAGGGCAGCCAGAAAGTGAAGGGGCTCAAGGAGGAAGAAGGGTTCGACTCCGAGTCGAACACCGAAACCTACGCCGCCATCACCCTCGAGGTGGATACGCGGCGATGGGGTGGGGTGCCCTTCTATCTCCGTACCGGCAAGGCACTCGGGCGCCGAGTCACCGAGATCGCGATGGTGTTCAAACGCGCCCCGCACCTGCCGTTCGACGCCACCATGACCGAGGAACTCGGTCAGAATGCGTTGGTGATCCGAGTCCAGCCCGACGAGGGCGTGACGATGCGGTTCGGCTCCAAGGTGCCGGGTTCGAGCATGCAGGTGCGCGACGTCAGCATGGACTTCAGCTACGGCCAGGCGTTCACCGAATCCTCCCCCGAGGCCTACGAACGACTCATCCTCGACGTGCTGCTCGGCGAGCCGTCGTTGTTCCCGGTCAATGCCGAGGTGGAACTGTCGTGGAAGATCCTCGATCCGATCTTGGAGTTCTGGGCCTCCGGCGGCACCGCGGAACCGTACGAAGCCGGTACCTGGGGGCCCTCCTCGGGTGACGAGATGATGCACCGCACCGGACGCGAATGGAGAAGACCGTGATTGTCGACATCCCCGCCACGACGACGGCCGAGGTCGGCAAGAAGTTGGTGGAGGTGCGCGAAGCAGGCGGTGCGGTGACCATCGGCCGAGTGCTGACTCTGATCGTGGCCAGCCGTGATCCGGCCAAGGCCGAACGAGCGATCGACGCGGCGAACGAGGCGAGCCGTGAGCATCCGTGCCGCGTCATCGTGCTCATCCACGGAGATCGGTCGGCCGAGTCGAGCCTCGACGCGCAGATCCGGGTGGGCGGCGACGCCGGTGCATCGGAGGTCGTCGTGTTGCGCCTGAACGGCGAACTCGCCGACCACGAACACAGTGTCGTCATCCCGTTCCTGCTGCCCGATACCCCGATCGTGGCCTGGTGGCCGGACGAGGCACCGACCGTTCCGGCGAAGGATCCGTTGGGGCGCTTGGCGATTCGACGCATCACCGATGCCACGAACTCCCCCGACACCACCGCGACGATCAAGGGACGGCTCAGCAGCTACACCGAGGGCGACACCGATCTCTCCTGGAGTCGCATCACGTACTGGCGTGGCCTGTTGGCCACCGCGCTCGACCAGGCTCCGTACGAGGCTGTCGTCTCGGCCACGGTGTCGGGACTGGCCGAGGAGCCCGCACTCGACATCCTTGCCGGTTGGCTGGCCGCGAAGCTGGACGTGCCGGTCCACCGCCGTGCGGGTGAGCTGAAAGTCGAGCTGATCCGGGAGAACAGCAGCATCTCGCTGACGCGACCGCAGACCGGTAAGACCGCAACCCTGCGGCGTACCGGTCAGCCCGACGCCGAAGTCGCACTGGCGCGGCGCAACACGCGCGAGTGCCTCGCCGAGGAACTGCGCAGACTCGACACGGACGAGATCTACGAACTCGCCTTGAACGGACTGTCGAAAGTGAGCTATGAGTAAGACATCGGTACTCCAGTACCTGGACGCGCAAGCCCTTGTCGACGCAGCGCGATCGCGCTTCGTCGACGTGATCACCGCCGCGCAGGCCGAGCGAGGATCTGCGTCGGTGGTGCTGACCGGCGGTGGCACAGGAATCGCATTGCTGGAGGCGCTGCGCTCGGACTCCGGCTCGATCGACTGGGGCAGAGTGGACGTCTACTTCGGTGACGAACGCTTCCTGCCCTCGGGCGATCCCGAGCGCAACGAAGTTCAGGCCTCGGAGGCGCTGCTCGATCACGTCGATGTCCATCCGGATCGGGTGTTCCGGATGGCCGCATCCGACGGACCACACGGAAGCGACCCCGAAGTTGCCGCGGCAACGTACGCACAGATCCTGCATTCCGGATCCGAAGGCGAGCCGACGCCTCGGTTCGACGTCCATCTGCTCGGCATGGGCGGCGAAGGCCACATCAATTCACTTTTCCCCCACACCGATGCGGTGCGCGAACAGCATCGCTTCGTCGTGGCGGTCGAGGACTCCCCCAAGCCCCCACCGGTGCGCATCACACTGACGCTGCCTGCGGTCCGCCGCGCGCAGCACGTGTGGTTGCTCGTCTCGGGAGCGAACAAGGCCGATGCCGTCGCTGCTGCGGTGGGCGGGGCCGATCCCGACGACGTCCCGTCGGCCGGAGCACTGGGCACCGAATCGACGGTCTGGTTCCTCGATACCGGCGCAGCGTCCAAGCTGGACACGGTGTGAGAGCCCGGAGTTAGTCCGGTTCGACTGCGTCGGGGTCACGTCCCGGCCACGCATCGTCGTAGTCGCCGGCGCACCGAACACGTCCTGATGTCGAGCGATCGATCCGCCTACCGTTCGCACGGTAGGCGGATCCGTCGCGCCAGGCATCGGTGTCGTTGCTGCACTGCCTCATACCTCGTTGGACGCTTCTCACCGCCGACCGGTTCCGCGCCCCTCGTGCGGGTCAGCCGCTGTTGCGCAGTGCCGTCGCGAGACCGTTCATCGTCAGCAGGATTCCTCGCTTGACGCGTTCGTCGTCGTCCCCGTTTCGGTAGCGCCGGAGCATCTCGACCTGCATCTGATTGAGCGGCTCGAGGTACGGGAATCGGTTGTGCACGGAGCGTTCGAGAGACGGATTGTCTTCGAGCAGTCGACTGTGACCGGTGATCTTCAGGTACATCCGCACCGTCGTGGCGTGCTCGGCCTCGATCATGCCGAAGATACGAGCCCGGAGATCGGCGTCGGGAACCAACTCGGCGTAGCGAGCCGCGATGCCCAGATCGGACTTGGCCATGACCTGCGCGAGGTTGGACAGAACCGTCTGGAAGAACGGCCACTTCCGGTAGAGGTCGGTCAGCACCTCGAGCCTGGAATCGTCGTCGCCGACCCACTCCTCGAACGCCGATCCCGTTCCGTACCACCCGGGCAACATCACGCGGCACTGACTCCACGACATCACCCAGGGAATGGCACGCAGGTCGTACACCGAGTTGGTCGGCTTCCGCGATGCCGGACGGGAGCCGATGTTCAGCTCCCCTACCTCGGCAACGGGAGTCGACGTTCGGAAGTACTCGACGAAACCTGGCTCCTCGTGCACCAGACGGCCGTACGCTGCGCGTGCCTTGGCGGCCAGATCGTCCAGAATGTCGTACGCGGCTTCGGCACCGTCACCGAGGCCCTCGACGTCGAGCAGAGTCGATTCGAGAGTTCCGGCAACCAGGGACTCGAGGTTTCGTCGCGCCAAGGACGGCTCCGCGTACTTCGCTGCGATGATCTCGCCCTGCTCGGTCAGACGCAGGGATCCCTGCACCACACCGGGCGGCTGCGCCAGGATCGCGTCGTAGCTCGGACCGCCGCCGCGGCCGACCGTGCCACCGCGACCGTGGAAGAGCCGCAACCGGATCCCCGTCTTGCGCGATGCCTCGAGTAGATCCAACTCGGCGCGATACAGCGCCCAGTTGGCCGCGAGGTATCCACCGTCCTTGTTCGAGTCGGAGTACCCGAGCATGACTTCCTGGTTCATGCCGCGACCGGCGACCAGCGCGCGGTAGATCGGAACGTCGAGCGTGGCCAGCAGAGTCGCCGCGCCCTGCTGGAGGTCCTCGATGGTCTCGAACAGCGGAACGACACCGACGGTCGAGGTCGGTGCCGAACCGTCGGTGCCGGGGTCGAAGATGCCTGCCTCCTTGAGCAGCAACGCCGCTTCGAGCATGTCGCTGACCGACTGGCACATGCTGATGATGTAGTTCTGGATGGTGTCGGGGCCCAAGTGGTCGATGGCCTCCTTGGCCGCCCTGACGATGCCCAGTTCCTTCGTCGCGAGCTCACTGAGCTGCGCGTTGGGGCCGACGAGCGGCCGCCTGGTCGCGAGTTCCCGCGACAGCACCGACACCCGCTCGTCCTCGCCGAGGGACACGTAGTCGGGGTGAACAACGGCCCAGGCCAGCAGCTCGGCGACCACCTCTTCGTGGGTCTCCGAGTTCTGCCGCATGTCCAACGCCTGCAGATGGAATCCGAACGTCTCGACCGACTGTCGAAGCCGGAGCAGTCGATCGTCGGCGATCAACGCGTCACCGTCCGCACGAAGTGCCCGGTCGATGACGTCGAGGTCGTCGAGGATGTCCTGCGGGCCGTCGTACTTCTGCGCTCCGAGGTCGATGCCGGAGACCGGTACGGCGTCGAGCACCGCCTCGGCGGTGGCGGTGAGCCGAGCCCGGATGCCGACCACCGCGACCCGATACGGTTCGTCCGATCGGCGGTCGTCCGGTTCGGCCGATGCGCCGGCCAGAGCCGCGAGCTCCTCGGTGACATCCACCAGGCGCGCGGACATCGACAGTTCCTTCTCCAGCGCGACCAGCTCGTCCAGGTAGTGCTCGAACGCTACGTAACCCGCCTGATGTGTCGCAGTGTGCACCACGTCGGCGGTGACGTTCGGATTGCCGTCGCGGTCGCCGCCGATCCAGGAACCGGGGCGAAGGATGGGGCGCGGCAGAAGATCGTCCTCGGGCCACCGTGCGCGCAGCGCGGCACGCACATCCGCATTGAGGGCAGGCATGACGTCGAACAGAGACGACTCGAAGTAACGGAGGCCGACCTCGATCTCGTCCTGAATTCGCAACCGCGACAACCGAATCAGAGCTGTCTCCCACAGGGTCAGTACCTGCCTGCGGATCTGCACGTCGATGGCGGCCAGTTCCTTGGCCGCGCGGGCGGCCTTGCCCTCGACCGCCGCAACGGCGACATCGCGGCGACGCATCAGCTCGGTGATCTTCGATTGCACGTCGAAGATGGTCCGTCGACGTGTCTCGGTGGGGTGCGCTGTGATCACCGGGGCGACCAACGCATCGGTGAGAGCGGCTGCCACCTGCTCGCGCGACGGTGCCGCGGCATCGATCTTGAGCCAGGTGGCGTCGAGGCTGCTGTCCTGCGGCGGATCCTGGCGGTCGAGGTGAATCGCGCGGCGACGTTCGCGGTGCAGGTCCTCGGCGAGATTGGCCAGCAGCGAGAAGTGACTGAACGCGCGAATCAGTGGAACTGCCTGTGCCACTTCCACATCGGTGTAACGTCCGACCGAATCGTCACGCTCGATCTCGGATCTGCGTACCGCGAAGGATTCGACGCGCGCTGCCTCGATCAGGTCGAAGACGTCCTCGCCCTCGTGCTCGCGAATGATCTCGCCCAAGATACCGCCGAGATAGCGGATGTCCTCACGGAGAGGCTCTGTCAACTCTCGACCCTGAGCTGTCGGTGGGACGAAGGCTGGGGAACCGACTGACTCGTAGGAGGATTCGCTCATCCACCCAGTATCGTCGCTCCGTCACCAACTCGCACTCGGAGCCGAATTCGATCAGGTGTACTTGATCTCCAGACCGATACCGAGGATGGCGATGAGCCAGATGATGCCGGTGAAGACCGTGAGGCGATCGAGATTCTTCTCGACGACGGTCGAACCGGAGAGGCTGGACTGCACTCCGCCACCGAACAGGCTGGACAATCCGCCGCCCTTGCCGCGATGCAGCAGGATCAGCAAGATCAGTGCCAGGCTGGTGATGACCAGCAGAATATCCAGAAACAGATCCATGTCCACCTCAAACTCGATTCGATGCCTTCAGCAGCCTACCTGGCCCCGTGAACGGCTTCGGACACCCCGCCGAAGCGAGGTGCCCGAAAACCGTTCGTCGTAGCGTTGCCGATCAGGGCAGGGGTCCTCCTGCAGCGATGGCCGACAACGTGGCGAACTCGTCGGCCTTGAGCGAAGCGCCACCGACCAGTGCGCCGTCGACATCGGGCTGACCGACGATCTCGCCGACGTTCTTGGCGTTGACCGATCCGCCGTAGAGCACGCGCACACCCGCGGCGACCTCGCCCGAGGAGAGCGACTTCAACTCCTCGCGGATGGCACCGCACACTTCCTGAGCGTCCGACGCGGACGCGACCCGGCCGGTTCCGATCGCCCACACCGGCTCGTAGGCGATGACGACCTTCGAGATGTCCTCGGCCGACAGTCCGTCGAGTGACCCGCGGAGCTGCGCGACGTTGTAGGCCACGTGCTCGCCCGCCTCGCGGATGTTCAGACCCTCGCCGATGCACACGATCGGAGTCAGTCCGTTCTTCAGCGCCGCCTTCGTCTTGGCGAGAACGACGGCGTCGTCCTCGTTGTGCAACGTGCGTCGTTCGGAGTGACCGACGACGACGAAGGTGCACCCCAGCTTGGCCAGCATCGATCCGCTGATCTCGCCGGTGAACGCACCCTTGTCCTCGGACGAGACGTCCTGCGCACCGTAGGTGAGCAGGAGCTTGTCGCCCTCGACCAGAGTCTGGACGCTCCGGATGTCGGTGAACGGCGGGATCACCGTGACGTCGACCTTGTCGAAATACTTCTCGGGCAACGAGAATGCGATCTTCTGCACCAGCGAGATGGCCTCGAGGTGGTTGAGGTTCATCTTCCAGTTGCCCGCGATGAGCGGCTTACGTGCCATGCGTTACGCCTCCAGGACGGATAGGCCGGGGAGCTGCTTGCCTTCGAGGTATTCGAGGGATGCACCGCCGCCGGTGGAGATGTGCGAGAAGCCGTCGTCGGGCAGTCCGAGGGTGCGCACCGCAGCCGCGGAGTCGCCGCCACCGACGACGCTGAACGCGCCCTTCTCGGTGGCTTTGATGATCGCTTCCGCGATGCCCTTGGTGCCGGCCGAGAACTTGTCGAACTCGAACACTCCTGCCGGTCCGTTCCAGAAGACGGTCTTCGCATTCGAGAGCACGACAGCGAAACGACTGACCGAGTCGGGTCCGATGTCCAGGCCCATCCAGCCGTCCGGAATTTCGGACGCCTTGACGGTCTTCGCCTCGGCGTCCGCCGCGAACTTGTCTCCGACGACGATGTCGACGGGCAGGTGGATCACGTCGCCGAAGCGCTCGAGCAGGTCCTTGCAGACCCCGATCTGATCCTCCTGCAGCAACGAGTTGCCGACCGAATATCCCTGTGCGGCAAGGAAGGTGAACGCCATGCCGCCGCCGATCACGAGGGTGTCGACCTTGGGGGCCAACGCCTCGATGACGCCGAGCTTGTCCGAGACCTTGGAGCCGCCGAGCACAACCGCGTACGGACGCGCAGCGTCCTCGGTGAGCTTGGCCAGCACCTCGACCTCGGCAGCGACGAGGGTGCCCGCGTAATGGGGCAGCAGCTGCGCCACGTCGTAGACCGACGCCTGCTTGCGGTGCACGACGCCGAATCCGTCGGAAACGAACGCCGCGTCGTCGCCGGCCAGAGCCACCAGCTCGCGAGCCAGGGCAGCTCGCTCGGACTCGTCCTTGCTGGTCTCGCGCGGATCGAAGCGAATGTTCTCGAGCAGCAGCACGTCGCCGTCCGTCAGACCCTCGGCGCGAGCCTCGGCGTCCTGACCCACGACGTCGCCCGCGAGCTGAACATGGCGTCCGAGCAGCTCGCCGAGTTTCGCGGCGACCGGAGCCAGGCTGTACTTCGCGTCGGGCTTACCGTCGGGACGACCGAGATGCGCGGTGACGATGACCTTGGCACCGGCCTCGACCAGAGCCTCTAGAGTCGGGATCGACGCCTGGATACGGCCGGGATCGGTGATCGTGCCGTCCTCGAGCGGGACATTGAAGTCCGATCGCACGAGGACGCCACGGCCTTCGACACCGGCATCGAGCAGATCCTGCAGTGTCTTGACAGCCATCGGTGTCAGAGGGACTTGCCGACGAGACCGATGAGGTCGGCGAGGCGGTTGGAGTAGCCCCACTCGTTGTCGTACCAGGAGACGATCTTGACCTGGTCGTCGATGACCTTCGTCAGCGGCGCGTCGAAGATCGACGAGTGCGGGTCGGTGACGATGTCCGAGGACACGATGGGATCGGTGTTGTACTTCAGGATGCCCTTCAACGGTCCCTCGGCAGCAGCCTTCATCGCAGCGTTGATGTCGTCGGCGGAGGCCGACTTCTTCAGCAGCGCGGTGAGGTCGGTGACCGAGCCGGTGGGGATCGGAACCCGGAGCGCGTAGCCGTCGAGCTTGCCCAGCAGCTGCGGGAGCACCAGGCCGATGGCCTTGGCTGCGCCGGTGCCGGTCGGCACGACGTTCAGAGCCGCAGCGCGAGCGCGACGCAGATCGCTGTGCGGGCCGTCCTGCAGGTTCTGATCCTGTGTGTACGCGTGGATCGTGGTCATCAATCCCGAGACGATGCCGAACTCGTCGTCGAGAACCTTGGCGATGGGGCCGAGGCAGTTGGTGGTGCACGACGCGTTGGAGATGATGTTCTGGCTGCCGTCGTACTTGTCGTCGTTGACGCCCATCACGATGGTGATGTCCTCGCCCTTGGCGGGCGCGGAGATGATGACCTTCTTCGCACCGGCGTCGATGTGACCCTGGGCCTTCGCAGCGTCGGTGAAGATGCCGGTGGACTCGACGACGACGTCGACACCCAGGTCACCCCACGGAAGTGCGGACGGGCCCTCGCGCAGCGACAGTGCCTTGATCTTCTGGCCACCGACGACGATGGTGTCTTCGCCCTCGAGCGAGACATCGTGCGGCAAACGGCCCAGGATCGAGTCGTACTTGAGCAGGTGTGCGAGCGATGCGTTGTCGGTCAGGTCGTTGACAGCAACGATTTCGATGTCGGTGGTACCGAGCGCCTTCTGCGCGTCGACAGCCCTGAAGAAGTTACGCCCGATGCGGCCGAAGCCGTTGACGCCTACCCGGATCGTCACTGTTCGCTCCTAAAAGTTGTGAAAACAGATGTCTGATTGTGCCTGCGTGCGGGGTGCCACACGCGGTTCCCACCCTAGTGTGCGCGCAGGCAGAGCGCGCGCATCACGTGATCGGGCCGATCACGCCTCGTCGAGCAGCTCGGCGGTGACCGCGGACTCGGTGTCGGGAATTCCGGTTTCCTTGGCCTTGCGATCGGCCATGGACAGCAGGCGTCGAATTCGGCCGGCCACGGCGTCCTTGGTCATCGGAGGGTCGGCCAACTGGCCCAGTTCCTCGAGTGACGCCTGCCGATGCTGGACTCGGAGCGATCCGGCTGCGGCCAGATGGTCCGGCACGTCGTCGCCGAGGATGTGCAGGGCGCGCTCGACTCTCGCTGCGGCGGCGACGGCGGCCCTGGCCGAGCGGCGCAGGTTGGCGTCGTCGAAGTTGGCGAGCCGGTTCGCAGTGGCTCTGACCTCGCGTCGCATGCGTCGTTCTTCCCAGATCAACCGGGTGTCCTGTGCTCCCATGCGGGTGAGCAGGGCTCCGATGGCCTCGCCGTCGCGGACGACCACTCGATCGGTGCCGCGGACCTCACGAGCCTTCGCGGCCACTCCGAGGCGGCGGGCGGCTCCGACGAGCGCGAGCGCCGCCTCCGGTCCGGGGCAGCTGATCTCCAGGGCCGAGGACCTACCCGGTTCGGTGAGGGAGCCGTGCGCCAGGAATGCGCCCCGCCATGCTGCCTCGGAATCCCCCACCGTGCCGCCGACGACCTGTGCGGGGAGGCCGCGAACCGGGCGTCCCCGCAGATCCAGCAGGCCGGTCTGGCGGGCCAGCGCTTCGCCGTCCTTGGCCACTCGGACCACGTACCGCGAGGTCTTGCGTAGCCCGCCTGCGCCGAGCATGTGCACGTCGGAGGAGTAGCCGTACAGCTCGAAGATCTCCCGCCGCAGCCGTCTCGCAATGGACCCGAGGTCCACCTCGGCTTCGACCACCACCCGGCCCGCCACGATGTGCAGTCCACCGGCGAATCGCAGCAGTGCGGACACCTCGGCCTTGCGGCAACTGACCTGGCTGACGGTCAGCCTGCTCAGCTCGTCCTTGACCTCCGCTGTCATGGCCACGAAGTGATCCCCTCTCTGCGTGCGGCAGTCGGTGCGGTGCCGCCGGTGGGCGACACGATGGAGCCGAGAGCCGCGGCAAGCTTGCCGTAATGATGTGCGTGGGTGCCGTTTTCGGCAACGTCGACGTAGACGACCTCGGCACCGAGCCGGGCCGCAGCCCGCGCCACGTGCTCGCGGTTGCTGCCTTCCGGGACCGAGGCGGAATCGACCAACACGTAGTCGATTCCCAAATCCGGTGCGTGTTGGGAGAGTACGTGGACATGGCGCTCGGCGGAGAATCCGGTGGTCTCACCGAGTTCGGGGGCCAGGTTCAGCACCAGTACCTTCGGCGCGCTCGTACGAGCCAGCGCGGTGAGCTGATCCGGCACCAGTACGTGCGGGATCACGCTGGAGAACCACGATCCCGGTCCGAGCACCACGAGGTCAGCCTTCTCGATCGCAGCGAGTGCATCCGCGGACGCCGGCGGTTCGGGTGGAAGCAGCCGAACGCGGCGAACCTTGCCGGGAGTCGTCGCCACCGCCACCTGTCCGCGAATGACGCGGCTCACGCGCGGATCGTCCTCGAGACCGGAGACGTCGGCCTCGATGTCGAGTGCGATCGGCGACATCGGAAGCACTCGTCCGTCGATTCCGAGCATCCGCACCATCTCGTCCAGTGCGGCGATCGGGTCGCCCAGTACCTCGGTGAGGCCGGCGAGGATGAGGTTGCCCACCGAGTGCCCGGCCAGCGCGCCCGTGCCACCGAAGCGGTGCTGGAGGACGTCGGTCCACAGCTGTGTTCGCTCGTCCGAGCGTGCCAGCGCGGCCAGCGCCATGCGCAGATCCCCGGGCGGAATGACGCCGAGCTCGGCCCGCAGACGTCCCGAGGATCCCCCGTCGTCGGCGACCGTGACGATGGCGGTGACGTCGTGACCGAGCAACCGGGCCGCCGACAGCGTTGCGTACAGGCCGTGACCGCCTCCGAGTGCGACGATCCTGGGGCCCGATACCGGTACTTCGGTGTCGACCTCGCTCATTCGCGACCCAGATCCCGATGCAGCACCCGCACCGACACATCACCCTGATCGGCGAGAATCGCGGCCAGTGCCTCGGTCATCGCAACACTTCGATGCTTCCCTCCGGTGCAGCCCACGGCCACCGTCATGTATCTCTTGCCTTCCCGCACGTATCCCTCGATCGTCAGATTCAGCAGATGCGTGTACGTCTGCAGGTAGTCGCGTGCCCCGTCCTGCCCCAGCACGTAATCCCGAACGTCCGCGTCCTGGCCGGTGTGTTCGCGCAGCTCCGGAACCCAATGGGGATTGGGCAGAAAGCGCACGTCGCAGACCAGGTCGGCGTCCATCGGCAGGCCGTACTTGAAGCCGAACGACTGCACGGTGACCCCGACGCCGGTGGTGTCGGACTCGCCGAACACCGTCTCGATCTTGCGCCGCAGTTGATGCACCGACAGGGATGTGGTGTCCACGGTCAGATCCGCGGCCGCCTTGACCTGGGCGAGTCGCAACCGTTCGGCGGTGATGCCCTCGGTCAAGGTTCCGTCCTGACCGTCGTTCTGCAGAGGATGGCTGCGCCGGTTGGACTCGAATCGACGGATCAACACGGCGTCGGACGCGTCGAGGAAGAGCACTCTGTTGCGCACGCCCTTGGAATCGAGTTCTTTGACCACCCAGCCCAGATCGCCGGTGAACAGGCGACTTCGAACGTCCATCACCAGCGCCAGTCGCTCGATTCTGGGCTTGGACTCGCGGCCGAGATCGACCATCTTGGAGATGAGCTCCGGCGGTAGGTTGTCGGCGACGTACCAGCCGAGATCCTCGAGAATCTTGGCCGCCGTGCGCAATCCTGCTCCGGAAACCCCGGTGACCAACGCCACTTCGATCTCGTCGTGCCGCGACTCCCCCGCGGAGGGCTGTTCGAGATGGTCTTCGGACGGTGGGTGTCTCTGTGTCTGGTGTTCGCTCACTACGAAGCCTGTCCCGCCGATTCCACGCGCGGTGCGATCGCATGTTCCGCCGTGTTCTCGCCCGATGTCGTTGCAGTTGCGCTGCCATCATCGCCTACATCGGCGTCGTCCGTGTCGGAACACAGTGCGGCCAGCACCGACTTGGCTGTGGTCTCTCCGATCCCGGGCACCTCGACGATCTCCGCGACCGTCGCGCGTTTGAGGTTGGCGACGGAACCGAAGTGTGCCACCAGCGCCGTTCGACGCGACTCGCCGAGTCCGCGAACCGAATCCAGAGCCGAGGCCGTCATGCGTCGCGATCGCTTGCTGCGATGGAACGTGATCGCGAACCGGTGCGCTTCGTCGCGGACCCGTTGGAGCAGGTAGAGCGACTCGCTCGTACGCGGAAGGATCACCGGATCCTCCTCCCCCGGAACCCATACCTCCTCCAGCCGCTTCGCCAGACCGACCACGGCCACGTCGGTCACGCCGAGCTCGTCCAGCACGGCCGCGGCAGCGGCCACCTGAGGGGCACCGCCGTCGACGACGAACAGATTGGGTGGATACGCGAATTTGCGCGGTCTGCCGGTCTGTGGATCCAACGCCGCTTCGGGGGCGAGATCGCCTCCGGTCCCCTCGGCCGAACCGTCCGCGGAGTGCCGTAGGAACCGGCGACGGGTCACCTCGGCGATGCTCGCCACGTCGTCGGAGTGCCCGTCGCCTGCCGCTTCCTTGATCGCGTAGTGGCGGTAGTCGCTCTTGCGGGGCAATCCGTCCTCGAAGACGACGAGCGAGGCCACCACATCGGTTCCCTGCACGTGGGAGATATCGATGCACTCGATGCGCAGCGGTGCCGAGTCCAGATCGAGTGCCTCCTGAATACCCTGCAGCGCAGCCGATCTCGATGTGAAGTCGCCCGCGCGCTTGAGCTTGTGCTGCTGCAGGGCTTCCTTGGCGTTGCGTTCGACGGTCTCGGCCAACGCCTTCTTGTCGCCGCGCTGGGGAACACGCAGAGTCACGTTCGAGCCCCGAAGTTCACTGAGCCAGGCCTGAACCTCGTCGGCGTTGTCCGGCAGGACCGGAACCAGCACCTCCCTCGGGACGGCGTTGGAACCACCGTCGTCACCGCCCGGTGCCTGTGCGGACAGGGCGGCCTGCTCGCCGTAGAACTGCGTCAGGAACTGCTCGACCAGAGCGGGCAGATCGGCCTCGTCCTGGCGTTCGATCACCTCTCCTGCCTTCTCCACCACCCAGCCGCGCTGCCCGCGCACGCGGCCGCCTCGGACGTGGAAGACCTGAACGGCAGCTTCGAGGGCGTCGGTGGCGAAGGCGACGAGATCGGCGTCGGTGCCGTCGCCGAGCACCACCGCCTGCTTCTCCAATGCCCGACGCAGCGCACCGACGTCGTCTCTCAGACGTGCGGCGGTCTCGAAATCCAGGTCCTCGGATGCAGCCTGCATCTTCTTCTCGAGCTGACGAACGAGCTTGTCCGTCTTTCCGGCCAAGAAGTCACAGAAATCCTCGACGGTCGCCCGATGCTCCTCGGCGCTGACCCGTCCGACGCACGGTGCCGAGCACTTGTCGATGTAGCCCAGCAGGCAGGGCCGGCCGATCTGATTGTGGCGCTTGAACACTCCGGTCGAGCACGTGCGCGCGGGAAATACTCGCAGCAACAGATCCAGCGTCTCGCGAATGGCCCACGCGTGCGCGTAGGGGCCGAAATAGCGGACACCCTTGCGCCGGGGTCCGCGGTAGACGAACAACCGAGGAAACTCCTCGTTCATCGTCACCGCGAGCATCGGATAGCTCTTGTCGTCGCGGTAGCGGACGTTGAACCGTGGATCGAATTCCTTGATCCAGTTGTACTCGAGCTGGAGGGCCTCGACTTCGGTGGTCACCACGGTCCACTCCACCGATGCCGCGGTGGTGACCATCTGGCGAGTACGCGGATGCAGCGAGGCTATGTCTGCGAAGTAGGAATTGAGTCGACTGCGGAGGCTCTTGGCCTTTCCCACGTAGACGACGCGGCCGTGCGGATCGCGAAATTTGTACACCCCCGGCTCCACCGGGATGGTTCCGGTGGCCGGGCGGTAGGTAGCGGGGTCGGACACGGCATCCACGTTAGCCGTCGGGTCCGACGTTCTCCGCATCCGCAGCTCAGCCGCGGTGCGGAGGTAGGACGTCAGTCCCGATCGACCGGGATGTCCGGAACGGAGGCGGCGGGCGCGTACGTGCGTTCGAGAGTGCGGAACTTTCGTACGGCCGCGACCGCATGGTCACGATCGTTGGACTGGATGGCCATCACGTTGATGAACTCGTCGTCGGGAATGTCGATCCTGGCCCACATCGCTCCTTCGGGGAAGGACAGACCACGCACCAGATCCCATTCGATCAGACGCTCCGACAACAGGTTCCGCACCGCGACACCTGCAGGCCCGACGCGAATGCGCGGGCGCGTCAGCACGAGCGCCAGGCCTCCCAGAAGAAGTCCGATACCTGCCATCGCCAGTTGGTCCGCGGTTCTGAAGTACACCCCGGTCGGCGAGACCCTCAGCAGGATGGCGACGGTCGAATGCGCCACCACGAGCAACACCGCCGTCGCGATGGCGTAACGAGCCGACTTGCGCGACTTCACCACCATGTCCCACTCGGTGGACGGTGCGCTGCCGGTCACGTGAACTCCTGATTCGTCCAGGGTTGGCGTAGGTGTTTGAGAGTAAGCGCTGTGTCGATCGCGGCTGCCGTGGCCTGCGCGCCCTTGTCCTCGAACGAACCGGGCAACCCTGCGCGATCGAGCGCCTGCTGCTCGTCGTTGGTGGTGAGCACACCGTTGGTGACCGGAGTGCCCTCGTCGAGCGAGACGCGCGTCAGACCGGCCGTGACGGCGTCGCACACGTACTCGAAATGCGGTGTGCCACCGCGGATGACGACGCCGAGTGCGACGACGGCGTCGTGGTTGCGGGCCAACGCCTGCGCGACGACGGGCAGTTCGATGGCTCCGGCCACACGGATGACCGTGACGTCCTCGATCCCGGCCGACTCGGCTTTGCGAAGTGCACCGTCGAGCAAAGCCTGAGAGATCTTCTGGTGCCACTGACCGGCGACGATCGCCAGTTTGAGATCAGTGGCGCCTGCGAGCTGCAGGGTGGGTTCGCCTTCGCCGCTCATGAGGTGGCCCCGTTCTCGGATGCGGGAGTGGAGCCTGCGGAACGACCGTTCTCGTACTCGTCCAACCCGGTGAGGTCGTGGCCCATCCGGTCGCGTTTGGTGCGCAGGTAGGTGAGGTTCTCGGCGTTGGCGCGCAACGGCATCGGCACTCGTTCGGTGACGTGCAGACCGTAACCATCGAGTCCCACTCGCTTGGCGGGGTTGTTGGTCAGCAGCCGCATCGACGAGACACCGAGGTCGACGAGGATCTGAGCACCGATTCCGTAGTCGCGGGAGTCGGCCGGGAGGCCCAGTTGCAGGTTGGCGTCGACGGTGTCGGAGCCTGCGTCCTGGAGCTGGTAGGCCTGGAGCTTGTGCAGTAGACCGATTCCGCGACCTTCGTGTCCGCGCATGTACAACACGATGCCGCGTTCCTCGGCGGCGACCATTTCCAGGGCCGCGTCCAACTGTGGTCCGCAGTCGCAGCGCAGTGATCCGAACACGTCGCCGGTGAGGCATTCGGAGTGCACTCGGACGAGCACGTCGTTGCCGTCTCCGTCGGGGCCCGCGATGTCGCCGCGGACGAGCGCGACGTGCTCGACCTCGTCGTAGATGCTCTGATAGCCGACGGCGCGGAAGGTGCCGTGACCGGTGGGGATCCGGGCGTCGGCGACGCGGACGACGTGCTTCTCGTGCTTGCGACGCCAGGCGATGAGGTCGGCGATGGAGATGAGGGCGAGGTCGTGCTCGTCGGCGAAGACGCGCAGTTCGTCGGTCTGGGCCATCGCGCCCTCGTCCTTCTGACTGACGATTTCGCAGATGACGCCTGCAGGCCGCAGGTCTGCCATGCGGGCGAGGTCGACGGCAGCTTCGGTGTGGCCGGGGCGACGCAGCACTCCGCCGTCCTTGGCGCGCAGCGGTACGACGTGGCCCGGACGGGTGAAGTCGTTGGCCCCGGTGTCGGGGTCGGCGAGCAGTCGCATCGTGGCCGCCCGGTCGGACGCCGAGATTCCGGTGCCGATGCCCTCGCGGGCGTCGACGGTGACGGTGTACGCGGTTCCGTGCTTGTCCTGATTGGTGGCGAACATCGGCGGCAGGCCGAGTCGGTCGCAGTCCTCACCGGAGAGTGGAACGCAGAGATAACCGGAGGTGTAGCGGACCATGAAGGCGACCAGTTCCGGGGTGGCCTTCTCGGCGGCGAAGATGAGGTCGCCTTCGTTCTCGCGGTCCTCGTCGTCGACGACCACCACTGCTTTGCCCGCAGCGATGTCCGCAACTGCGCGCTCGATACTGTCGAACCTGGTCACCACGGTGTGCTCCATACGTCTCGGGCCTGGCTCAGCGCCCTGGAAATTCTCCGATGCACCATCGATTGCGTGCATGTCAACAGTACTTACTGTGCGTCGATCGTCTGCAGCCGCTCCACGTACTTGGCGATGACGTCGACTTCGAGGTTGACCGGTGATCCGACCTCGGCGGTGCCGAGAGTGGTCAGGTCGAGGGTGGTGGGGATCAGGGAGATCTCGAACCAGTGCGCTCCGTCGTCGACGCCGAGTCCGGAGACGGTGAGCGAGACGCCGTCGACGGTGATCGAGCCCTTCTCCACGACGTAGCGCGCGACCGAGGTGGGCAGTGCGATGCGCACGACGGTCCAGTTCTCGGACGGCGATCGGCCGATGATCGTTCCGGTGCCGTCCACGTGACCCTGTACGAGGTGGCCGCCGAGACGGCTGCCGAGCGCGGCCGCACGTTCGAGGTTGACGCGGCTGCCCACCTCGAGGGCACCGAGGCTCGAGCGGTTCAGCGTTTCCTGCATCACGTCGGCGGTGAATCCGCCGTCGGGCAGCACCTCGACGACGGTCAGGCACACCCCGTTCACCGCGATGGAGTCGCCGTGGCCTGCATCCGAGGTCACCACCGGGCCGCGAACGGTGAACCGGGCGGCGTCGGGCAGTTCGTCCTTGGCGACGATCTCGCCGAGCTCTTCGACAATTCCGGTGAACATCTACTTCGCTCCTTCGGGCACGACGCCGATCAGAATGTCGTTGCCGATCATGGTGACTGTCTCCGTGCGGAACCGAATTGCGTCGGCAATTGTTCCGATGCCCGCATTCTCCACCGCTGTGGGCCCGCTGCCCAACACCGCCGGTGCGACGTACGCCACGACGCGGTCCACCAGGCCCGCAGCGAGGAATGCCCCGGCCAACGTCGGGCCGCCTTCGATCTGGATGTCGGTGTGCTCGCTGAGGGCGTCGATCACGGCCGCGGGGTCGTGTGTGTCGAGGAACACCGTGGGGGCGTCCGTCCCACGTATCGCTGCGGTCGACGGTATCGGCCGCGATCCGACGACGACGCGCACGGGTTGGTGCGGCGCGAGGGTCCCGTCCGGACGTCGTGCGGTCAGTCGCGGGTCGTCGGCCAGCACGGTGCCGGTTCCGACGACGATGGCGTCGAGCTTGGCCCGCTCGGCATGGACGTGCGCCCGGGCCTTCGGTCCGGTGATCCACTGGCTCGTGCCGTCCGCCGCGGCGCTGCGTCCGTCGAGAGTGGCGGCGTATTTCCAGGTGACGTGCGGCCGACCGGTGCGTTGCTTGTGCAACCAGGCGCGCAGCGGCCCCTGCCGCACCGCCGTCTCACCGATCCCCTGTTCGACGCGAATGCCCGCCGCGCGCAGGGCCGCCGCGCCGCCCGATGCGAGCGGATTCGGATCGGCGACGGCGTGCACGACCGCGGCGATGCCCGCGTCGATCAGGGCCTGTGAACACGGTCCGGTGCGGCCGGTGTGGTTGCAGGGTTCGAGGGTCACCACCGCGGTGCCGCCGCGCGCTCGGTCACCGGCCTCGGCCAGCGCGACGATCTCTGCGTGCGGACCGCCGGGCGGACGCGTCGAACCGATGCCGACGACGACGCCACCGGCATCGAGAATCACCGCACCGACCGCGGGATTGGGACTGCTGATGCCTCGGGCGGACCCGGATGCCTCGACGGCGAGGGCCATGGCGTCCGCGACGGACAGTGCTGCGCCCTGGCCGTTCATTACGACAGGTGGTGTGATGCGCGGGCGGCTCGGTCGCGTAGGTCGCGCACTGCGGCTGCGGGGTCGGCGGTGTTGTAGACGGCCGATCCGGCGACGAAGCAGTCGATTCCGGCCTCCGCGGCCTGCTCGATCGTGTCGGAGTTGATGCCACCGTCGATTTCCACGACCAGTCGCAGATCCCCGGAATCGACAAGTGCTCGAACGGCTTTCGCCTTCGCGAGTACCTCCGGCATGAACGACTGCCCACCGAAGCCCGGCTCGACGCTCATCACCAGCAGCGTGTCGAAGTCGCGCAGGATCTCGAGGTACGGCTCGATGGGTGTTCCCGGCTTGACGGACAGTCCGGCTTTGGCTCCCGCCGCCCGGATGTCGCGCGCAACCGCGGACGGGTCGTCGGTCGCTTCGGCGTGGAAGGTGACGTTGTACGCACCCGCCTCGGCGTACGGCGGTGCCCAGCGGGCCGGGTCCTCGATCATCAGGTGGCAGTCGAGCGGAATGTTCGTCGCCTTCAGCAAGCTCTCCACGACCGGCAGCCCCAGGGTGAGGTTGGGTACGAAGTGCGCGTCCATGACGTCGACGTGCAACCAGTCGGCTCCGGACACCGCCTCGGCTTCGGCGGCGAGCCGGGCGAAATCGGCGGACAGAATGGAGGGGGCGATCATCGGGGAAACCACGATTGACGAGCCTAGCCCAGCCGGTATCGTTCGCCCATGACCACCATGGATTCCGTGACAGCGGTGATCGCCGAGTTGCCCGAGGTCACCGAGAGTGTCCGGTACGGCCGTCCGGCGTGGTCGGTGGGCAAGAACGTGTTCGCGTGGGTCCGCCCGTTCAGCAAAGCCGATTTGAAGCGGTTCGGCAGCGAGATCCCGCCCGGCGGACCGATTCTCGCCGTCCGCACCGCCGATCTCAACGAGAAGGACGCGATTCTCGCCGCACACCCGCGGGCATGTTTCACCATCTCGCATTTCGACGGGTTCGCTGCCGTTCTGGTCGACCTCGACAACACCGAGGACGACGAACTGCGCGAACTGATCATCGACGGGTGGCTGGTTTACGCCCCGACAGACGTGGCCGAGACGTTCCTGGCCGGCAACTGATCACACCGCTTCCCGGTCACGACGGCTCACCGGTCACATCGGCTTACGCAGCGCCGCCATGAACATTGCGTCCGTGCCGTGTCGATGCGGCCACAATTGCACCGATGTACCGTCGCCGAGTTGCGGCACTCCTGGGACCAGCTCGCGGGTGTCGAGCTGTTCGACGCCGTAGCGGCGGACCGCGTCGGCGACGACGGCGGTGGTTTCGGACAGGTGCGGCGAACACGTCGAATACAGCACCACTCCGCCCGGGCGGACCAGCTCGATTGCCGCGGCCAGCAGTTCCTTCTGCAATGTCACCAGTGCCGCCACATCGGAGGGCTGCCGACGCCACCGGGCCTCGGGCCTGCGGCGCAGGGCACCGAGCCCGGTGCAGGGCGCGTCCACGAGCACGCGATCGTAGCCGCCGTCGAGTCCGGACTGCCTGCCGTCGACGGTGTGTACCGTCACCGGAAGGTCCTTCGTCGTCTTGGACACCAGATCGGCTCGATGCGGCGTCGGTTCGACGGCGTCGACCGTGGCACCGTCGATCTCGGCGATGGCACCGAGGAGGGCAGCTTTACCGCCCGGTCCGGCGCACAGGTCCAGCCACCGGCCACCGTCCTCGCCGACGAGCGGCGCCAAGGTGAGCGCTCGGCCGACGAGTTGACTTCCTTCGTCCTGCACCCCGGCCAGTCCGTCCCGGACGGCGTCGAGCTTGCCGGGATCTCCGCCGTCGAGGTGCACTGCGTACGGCGAATAGGGTCCCTCTTCTCCCCCGGTGATCAGCGCCAGTTCCTCGGCGGAGATCTCACCGGGCCGAGCCACCAGGTGGACCGAGGGACGTGCGTCGTCGGCCTCGAGCACTGCGGCGAGTTCACCGGCGTCGGCACCGAGTGCATCGGCGAAGGCCTGCGCGATCCACTTGGGATGGGCGTACTCGAACGCGAGGTGGCCGACGGGATCGGTTGCCGCAGCGGGCGCGAGCTCGTCGACCCACTGGGCAGCCGTCCGCTCGGACACGCGGCGCAGTACCGCGTTGACGAAACCTGCTTTGCCGGTGCCGAATTCGGCCCGAGCCAGGTCCACCGACGTGGCGACGGCCGCGTGCGGTGCCACTCGGGTCCGGAGCAGTTGGTAGGAGCCGAGTCGCAGAATGTCGAGCAGCGGCCCGTCGATCTCGGCGGCAGGCCGACCGGCTGCATGGGCGATCACCGCGTCGAGCACACCACGCGCGCGGGACGCGCCGTAGGCGAGTTCGGTGGCCAGTGCCGCGTCGCGCGAGTCCAGTTTGCGCTCTCGCAGCAGGCCCGGAAGCACCAGATTGGCGTAGGCATCCCGCTCGCGTACCGCCTTGAGGACGTCCCGGGCAGCCCGGCGGGCCGGGTCGATCGCGTCGACGGCACGCGGTCCCGCGCCTTGCGGGGGCCGGTTTCCCTTCGGCCCGCGGGCTCCGGGCGACTTCTTGACGTGCTTGCGAGCTGGACTGGACTCGCGCTTTCGGGGCCTGTCGGGTTCTGTCATCGTGCTACCGCCGTATCGTCCAGCCGAGCGCCGCGCGCCCAGTCGAGTGCCTTCATGAGCTTCTTGCCCTGCGGCTGAACATCGCCGAGAACCACTGCCGTCGTGCCTGTTCCGATGTGTACGCCGGACTTTCGCACCGATATCTCGCCCGGGTCCAACGTGTCCTCCGAGGGCGTTGTCGGAGCGATCTTGACGCGGAGTTCACCGATCGTGGTCCACGCGCCCGGTGCGGGGGTGACCGATCTGATGTGACGGTCGACGAATGCCGCAGACCGAGTCCAGTCGATGCGCGCGGCGTCGACGCTCACCTTGCTCGCGTAGGAGATCCCGTCCTCGGGCTGTGGATGCGCGGATGCCGTCCCGTCCTCGATCGCGTCGAGGGTGGCAGCCAGTAGGTCTGCTCCGCTCGCCGCCAGTCGGGTGAGCAGGTCCCCCGTCGTATCGGTTGCGCGCACCCGCTCGGTGACGACGCCGAGTACCGGGCCGGTATCCATTCCTGCGTCGAGCAGGAAGGTGGAGGCGCCGGTGATCTCGTCGCCCGCGGCGATGGCGGCCTGTACCGGCGCGGCACCTCGCCACGCGGGCAGCAGCGAGAAGTGCAGATTGATCCAGCCGAAGCGAGGGATGTCGAGCACCGGCTGCGGCAGCAGTGCCCCGTATGCGACGACCGGACACACGTCGGGCGCGAGTTCGGTGAGCTGTGCGACGAAATCCGGATCCGAGGGCTTCGCGGGTGCGAACACGGGGATTCCGTGCTCGTCGGCCAGCAGGCCGACCGGTGAGCGCATCGTCTTGCGGCCCCTACCGGCTGCGGCGTCGGGCCGGGTCACCACCGCGATCACCTCGTGGCGTTCGGACTCCAACAGTCGCTGCAGCGACGGGACTGCGGGCTCCGGTGTACCGGCAAAGACGACGCGCACTCGAGCAACTCCCTGGATGGACGAAAGGATCTCGGGTGTTCATCCTAGGGAGTCGCGAGCGCCGCGGACGATTCCGCAGGTGCCGATCACGTCGCGTCGGGGGCGTCGACCGTGTCGTCGGGATCTCGATCGGTCGGACCGTCGTCGGCGAGGATCCGATACAGCGACCTGCGTGCTTCGGTGAGGATCTCGGCGGCCTGCTCCACCTGCGCCGGTGTGCCGACTCCGGCGACCTGACCGGCTGCGCCCATCAACTGGCCGATCAGGGCCCGAAGATCGCGAGCGTCGACACCGACGGACTCTGCCACGTCGTCCCATGGGCTGCCCAGATCGCCGCGATGAGCGTCGACGTGCGTTCGCCCCTCGTCGGTCAGCGCAGCCGTCTTGCGGCCGGCCACCTTGTCGATCAGGACCAAGCCCTCGTCTTCGAGTTGGGACAGGGCCGGATAGATGGAACCCGGACTCGGCTTCCAGGTTCCGTTGCTCTTCGCGGCGATCTGCTGGATCAGTTCGTATCCGTGCATCGGACGTTCCTCTAGCAGTAGCAGGATCGCAGCGCGCACGTCCCCGCGTCGTCCGCGTCCTCCCCGACCCCGGCCTCGACCGAAGTCCCCGTTCGGCCCGAAACCGCCGGGACCGAAGCCGGGGCGCATGCCTTCCCGTCCCCGTCCGAAAGGGCCACCCTCACCGTGCCTGTTCCGTTCACCATGAGCTCTCCTTCCACGGCCTCGTTCTCGCGGACCGTGATCGTCCGACGGGCCTCGATCGTCGCTCTGCGCGACCCACATCTGAAAGGGCGCGCCTCGCATCTGGCGACGTACTGCGCGGCGTCCGAATTCGTGAGCGAATCCCTCGAATGCGTGATTCATGTCGTTCTCCATTGTATCGATTGACAAGTCGACGATATATCGTCAATAGAACTTTGACAATACCCAGAGGCAACCTCCACGTTCTCCGGATCCGAGGAACACGTCGCGCATCGCTCCCGCTCGTTAGAATGGCGCGGTCGGTGCGAGCTCACGTCCAACGAACCGAGTACAGCGGCCGGCTCGACAGCGATCGCTCACGAACGAGGGGGGCCGTGTGGCCGGATCGACGAGGCGACGCGTGACCGTCGTTCTCGGCTGCGTCCTGGCCATCGTTCTGCTCGCCGGCTCCAACGTTCTCGGCCAGAGAATCTCGGTACTGATCGACGACGTCGCACAGCTCGCAGGTGGCATCACCGCAACGGTCGTCTGCTGGCGAACGGCGTCGAGACGGACGGGCTCCGAACGGCAGTGGCGCGTTCTGATGGCCGCGGGAATGGCGTGTTGGAGCGCAGGCATGGCCGTGTGGGCTTTCTATCGATCCGCTCTCGACATGCCACTGCCGAACACATCGGTCGCCGACGTCGGATTCTTTCTCTTCCCGATCTTCGCCGTGCCCGCGCTGCTCGCCTTCGTCGGCCCGTCGCCCCGGCGGGCGGCCGCAGGTACACGCCTTGTCTGGGTGATGTCGTTGCTCGACGGGGCCGTGGTCGTCGGGTCCCTCTTCGTTCTGTCCTGGGCCACCGTCCTCGGGGCGGTCGTGCACTCGTCGGAATCGGAGTCCATCGCGTTCCTCGTGGCGATCATGTATCCCATCACCGACCTCGTTCTCGTGGCCATGATCGTGCTGCTCGCCGTGATCCCGAAGATCGCGTCGCGTTACCGAACACAACTCACCCTGCTCGGTGCCGGAATCCTCATGATGGCGATGTCCGACAGCATCTACGCGTACCTCGTCGCCACCGGTGCGGACTTCATGCCGGTTCTGACCGACGGCGGATTCATCGCAGGCACTGCACTCATCGCTCTCGCGGCCGCCGCCCCGAGGACCGTCGAGGACGATCCGCCTGGTCCGCCGATACACGGCTCGTCACTGCACGGATCGGCGACAGCTGCGCGGGTGCACACCGAGACCGTCACCGGTGAGAGAACACAATTGTTGTTGCCGTACGGGCTGATGGGCGCGATAGGGATCGTGCTGGCGATACTGCGCGTGCAGACCGGGGACCTGGATTCGACGGTGGTGGTACTCGGGGTGGCGGTGGTGCTGCTCTCGCTCGTGCGCCAGGTGATCACCCTGGTTCAGAACGACAATCTGCTTCGGAGCCTGTCTCTGGCACAGGCCGAGCTGACGTATCGCGCGCACCACGACGGACTCACCGGGCTGCTCAACCGGTCGTCGTTCGACGAACACCTTCGAGCGGCGGTGAACGACGCCAGGGCGGGCCGGGGCCGCGCCGTCCTGCTGCTGATCGACCTCGACGACTTCAAGAGCGTCAACGACAGATTCGGCCACGGCGGCGGCGATCGACTACTCGTCGAACTCGCCCGCCGCCTCGACCGATGCGTGGTCGACGGAGTGGTTGCGCGCTTCGGCGGCGACGAGTTCACCGCCCTGGTGAACGCGGATCTGCGAACCGGCCGAACCACGGCGGTCCGCATCGCCGAGGCCATGCGGACCGCGCACGAGATCGACGGCCATTCGGTGTCGGTCGGCGCGTGCGTGGGTGTGGTGCAGATCGGTCGTCCCGACCGCACCGCCGACGGGACGACGACCGTGGCCGGCACCGACACCTCCGACGTCGACGAGGACGAGCTGATGCGCCTCGCCGATCGCGCGATGTACAAGGCCAAGCGCTCGGGCAAGGCCGGCGTCTACGCCTACGACACCGCAGGAACACTCAGCATGGTCCCGAGCGGTTCCGATCAGGCAAGCTTGGGAATCAATCCGAAAATGGTTGCAGGCGAACCGGATCCGGCCCGGTTGATCGGTCCGCCGACCAGAACGTAGGCACCCGTGGTCGGTATCGACTCCAGATTGGTCAGGTTCTCGAGACTGATCCGACGCCGGTCGTAGAGCTTGACCGATACCGGATAGGTTTCGTCGTTGCCCAAGTCGGGTCCGAAGGTGTCGGTTCCGAGGGCACCTCTGTCGGCGAGCCTGCCCGTGTCGATCAACCACTGCGCCGCCTCCGCCGAGAAGCCGGGTTGGTGCGTCACGCCGTCCGCGTCCGCGTTCGCGTAGGCGTCGGTACCCCAGCGTGACGCCCATCCGGTCCACAGAATTACGGCCGCGCCGTGCGGAATGGCTCCGTTGACTGCTTCCCAGTTCTGCAGGTCGGCCACGGTCACGGCGTAGTCGGCGTCGGCTGCCGCCCGATCACGAATGTCGATCTTCACCGCGGGCAGAAACAGATCCTCCGGATCGAGCTGGTCGGCGGTCAGCCCACCTTCCTGGAAGTGTGCGGGCGCTCCCCAGTGCGTGCCGGTGTGCTCGCCTTCCTTGACGTACTGGAGGTAGAAACCGTCGTCCGCGACGGTGAACGCCGTCTCGAGCGAGAATTCGGGATCGCCGGGAAAAATCGGGGTGAGCGCCGGATCGTTGACGTGCGACAGAGACACGATCCGTAGCAGTCGATCCAACGGAACGGCCGGTGTCGGCGGCTGCGCCGAGCCGGTACCGGGCAGGGCGTCGGCGGAGGCAGGTGCCACGAGCCGGGCTCCGATCACCACTGCCAAACCTGTTGTCGCACGGCGAAAGAGCTGCCTTCTCTTCATGTCCCCGACCCACCTCTCATCGGCGCCCCGTGCGCCGCCCCGACGCAACCTTAGGCCACGGCTGCCCCGGACGGCAGTGTCAGCCGATTCGAATCGGGTCTATCTGAACCCGCACTCCGCCGCCGAGCTTCTTGGCGCTACGAGATGCCTGAGCGGCGGCCAGCGCCCGCGCCAAGGCCGCCCCGGTGCTGCGCGGCACGCGTAGCAACAGCCGCTGCACATCACCGGGAAGCACGTCCTCACCGCCGCCCGCGGGTGCGCGTTGGCCGTCCGGCAGATCGACCGGTCCGAGTATCTCCACTGCCTCGGGCAGATCTGCACCCTCCACCAGCGCCGTGATCGCATCGGTGGTTCCGTCGATCGCCGCGACGTGTACGGCGGGCGGGAACCGTACCTCCACTCGTTCGTCCAACTGACTTCTGGCGTGCCACAGAGGATCCCAGCGAACCAGCGCCTGCACCGTCGGTATCTCGGACTCGGCGACGACGACAACGCGACCTCCCGCAGAGCCGGGCCGGACCAACGCGGCGGCCGTCATCCACCGACGCAGTGTCTCCTCTGCCGCGCGCAGGTCTGCCCGGCCGAGCAGGGCCCAGCCGTCCAGCAGAAGAGCTGCGCCGTACCCACCGTCGACCGTCGGCTCGGCACCGACGGTCGACACGACCAGACCGGCACCGGGTCGGACGGAGTCGAGCACGGCGGCGCCTCCCGAGTTGTGTATCGGTACGCCGGGAAATGCCCGTCCGAGTTCCTCGGCGGTGCGGCCCGCTCCGATCACGACCGCCCGTAGGTTGCGTGATCCGCATACGGTGCAGCGATGCGCGGTGTCGGCGATTCCACACCACGAGCAGGTCGGACTGCCGGCTCCGTCGCTTCCAGGGGCCGACGGCAGGGCCAACGGCCCGTTGCACCGGCGACACCGAGCCGGGTGCCGACACTTCGCACACGCCAGTGACGGCACGTATCCGCCGCGAGGAACCTGAACCAGCACAGGCGAATCGGCTTTCAGTGCGGCTCGCGCCGCCTCGAACGCGATGGCGGGAAGCCGGGCGACACGGGCTGCCGGGTCCCGCGCGAGCGCATGGTCCGAGTCCGCCAAGGCCACCACATGGGGTTGACGCTCACGGACCAGCTCACGAGGAGCCACCAGATCGTGTGCCCAACCGGAATCGACGAGAGCTTCCGCCTCCGCCGTCCGCGAATGTCCGCCGATCACCACCGCCGCCCCGGATACGTGCGCTCGGAGCAACGCGACTTCTCTGGCGTGCGGATACGGCGAACGGGGCTCGGCGAAGCTGTCGTCACCGTCGTCCCAGACGGCGATCATGCCCAGAGTGGACACCGGAGCGAACACGGCGCTGCGCGTCCCCACCACAACGACCGGGCCCGATCGCAGACCGCGCAACCATTGCCGATACCGCTTCGCCGGACCCAGTCCGGCCGACAACGCCACCACCCGGTCGGCTCCGAGCAGAGCCGTGCAGGCCGTTTCCAGTCGATCGAGATCACGCTGATCGGGTACCACCACCACGGCGGATCGACCGGCGGCGACGGTCACGGCAGCGGCCTCCGCCAGCCGCACCGGCCACCGCTCACCGGGCAATGCCTGCCACACCGCGCGGGGTACGCGTCCCGATGCCAACGCGTCGAGGAAGTTCGACCCGTGGGTGTAGGCCGACCATGCCGACCTGTCGACGGCAGGCTCGACCGGGGGCTCGACGACGGGTGTCGGTTCCGCCTCGACTCGGGCGTGGCGAGCCGGGATCGCCAGACGCAGTACGTCCGCTCTGGTCCCGGCGTACCGATCGGCCACCGCCTCGGCCAGTTCCGCGATCTCGGGAGTCAGAACTTGCTCTGCCGACACCACCCGATCGAGCCAGCCGAGCTTGCCGGAGTGCTCGGTCTCGGCCAGTCTGGCCAGCACGAAACCGTCGACCAGTCGGCCCGCGAACCGAATCCGAACTCGCACACCGGGCCGAGCATCGCTGCTCATCTCCTCGGGTACGAGGTAGTCGAACTCTCGGTCGAGATGCGGCAGCGGCAACATCGGGAGAATGCGCGCGATCGGGAGATCCGACGCCGCCACCCGCGCTACGCCCGCCACCGCACCTCCTCCTCGATTCTCACCCCACACTCGATGACGGAGCACCGAGCCGGTGCGAGCAGGGTACGTGCAGAACGGTCGACGCCGAACTCAGAGTCCGGCAGCCTCGCGGAGCTTGCCTGCGCGATCGGTGGACTCCCACGGGAGATCGATGTCGGTGCGGCCGAAGTGTCCGTACGCCGCAGTGGGCGCGTAGATCGGTCGCAGCAGATCCAGATCGCGAATGATGGCACCGGGGCGCAAGTCGAACACCTCGCTGATCGCCGCCTGAATGCGCGCGGGATCGGTCTTCTCGGTGCCGAACGTCTCGACGAACAATCCGACCGGCGCGGCCTTGCCGATGGCGTACGCCACCTGGACCTCGATGCGATCGGCGAGCCCAGCCGCGACAGCGTTCTTCGCGACCCAACGCATCGCGTATGCAGCGCTGCGGTCGACCTTGGACGGGTCCTTGCCGGAGAATGCGCCGCCGCCGTGCCGTGCCATGCCGCCGTAGGTGTCGACGATGATCTTGCGACCGGTCAGCCCGGCGTCACCCATCGGACCACCGAGCACGAACTTTCCGGTGGGATTGACCAACAGACGCACATCGGACGTGTCCAGCGTCGGCACGTCCAACTCGGCGAGTACCGACCCCAGTACCTTCTCCCTGATATCGGGGGTGAGCAGGTTGTCGAGATCGATGTCGGCCGCGTGCTGAGTCGAGATCACCACGGTGTCGAGGCGAACGGCGTTGTCACCGTCATATTCGATCGTCACCTGTGTCTTGCCGTCCGGACGCAGGTAGGGTAGAACCCCACTCTTGCGGACCTCGGTCAGCCGCCGGGAAAGACGGTGCGCCAACGCGATCGGCAACGGCATCAATTCGGGAGTGTCGGTGTTGGCGTAGCCGAACATCAACCCCTGATCCCCCGCGCCCTGACGGTCGATCTCGTCGTCGGACAATCCTTCGACTCGGGCCTCGTGCGAATGATCGACGCCCTGCGCGATCTCGGGAGACTGCGCGCCGATCGCGACGTTCACACCGCACGAATTTCCGTCGAATCCCTTGGCCGACGAGTCGTACCCGATCTCGAGCACCTTCTCGCGCACGATCTTGGGGATGTCGGCGTACGCGGTGGTATTGACCTCACCCGCAACGTGGACCTGGCCGGTGGTGACGAGGGTCTCCACGGCCACCCGAGCACGCGGATCCTCCGTCAACAGAGCATCGAGAATCGAATCGCTGATGGCGTCACAGATCTTGTCGGGATGACCCTCTGTGACGGACTCGCTGGTGAAAAGCCGACTACCGGACTTGCTCACGGACTTCCTCTCGACGCATGTTCCTGTCCGACCCGACGCCGCGCGCCGGTCGGGCACTCCATGAAAATTTGACGTTCCCTCGGTGTTATCGCCCCTGCCGGAGCCAGGCAAACCTCTACGGCCTCACACGTGGTGCTCAGCACGGTAGCCGGTGCGACATCGCTCGTGCACCCTCACCGTCGTCACTGTGTCGACCTCGTTCGGGGACTACGTGCGTCGAGCATCTGCGCCACAGAATCCAGTACGCGGCTCGCGAGAAGCGCTTTGGAGCCCTCGCCGAGCGCATCCTCGGAACCGTCGGAACCGAGCAACCATCCATCGTTGTGGTCGACCTCGAAGGCCTTACCGTCACCGACAGCGTTGACCACGAGCAGGTCGCAGCCCTTGCGTTCGAGCTTGGCCCGCGCGTACGTCAGTACGTCTCCGTCCGCGTCACCGGTCTCCGCCGCGAATCCGACGATGACAGTGGACGATTCGAGCTCACCGTCGCGGCGAGCCGAGACGAGGCCTGCGAGTATGTCGTCGTTGCGGACCAACGGGATCGACGACGGCTCGTTCGCCCCCTTCTTGATCTTGCTGCCCGCGATGGACTCCGGGCGGAAGTCCGCGACCGCGGCCGCCATCACCACTGCATCGACACCGACGGCGAGTTTACGAACCGCATCCTGCATGTCCGAGGCCGTCTTGACGTGCACCACGTCGACCGCGGCCGGATCGTCGAGGTCGCTGGTGTACCCGGCGACCAACGTCACCTGGGCTCCGCGTTGCGCTGCCACGCGGGCCAGTGCATATCCCTGCTTGCCCGAGCTTCGATTGCCCAGAAAACGGACCGGATCGAGAGGCTCACGAGTGCCGCCGGCAGACACCAGAACATGCCGTCCTTCGAGGTCACGAGGAAGCGCATCCGCTCGCTCGGTCACGAGCATCGACAGTGCGAAGATCTCGTCCGGCTCCGGCAGCCGACCCGACCCGGTGTCACGTCCGGTCAGACGACCCGACGCAGGTTCGATCACGTGTGTACCGCGCGAACGAAGCGTCGCGACGTTGGCGACCGTGGCCGGGTGCTCCCACATCTCCGTGTGCATCGCGGGAGCCAGAACCACCGGGCACCGCGCGGTGAGCAGGGTGGCCGTCAGAAGATCGTCGGCGCGTCCCCCGGCGATGCGCGCCATCAGATCTGCGGTGGCGGGGGCCACGACGACGAGGTCCGCCTCCTGACCCAGGCGCACGTGCGGGACCTCCGGCACGTCCGCGAAGACTCCGGTGTGCACCGGTTGGCCGGACAGCGCCTCGAACGTCGCACGCCCGACGAACTCCAGAGCGGACGCGGTCGGGATCACCCGTACCTCGTGCCCGCTCTCGGTGAAGCTGCGAATGAGCGAACAACTCTTGTAGGCGGCGATACCTCCGCCGACTCCGACGACAACGCGCAAGTCAGATGTCCTCTGTGAGGTTCTTATTCGCCTTCGGTGTGCTCGAGCAGATCCGCGTGGATTTCGCGGAGAGCGATCGACAGCGGCTTCTCCTGCAGACCCGGCTCGACGAGAGGTCCGACATACTCGAGGATGCCGTCACCGAGCTGGTTGTAGTAGTCGTTGATCTGACGTGCACGCTTGGCTGCGTAGATCACGAGGGCGTACTTGGACGAGGTGCGTGCGAGCAGCTCGTCGATGGGTGGATTGGTGATGCCGAGCGGCGTGTCGTAGGCCGGCAGAGCGCTGCGTCCGTCGAAGTCGGAAACGGCCGCTGAAATGCTGCTCACTGATGATCTCCTGAAATTGCATCGTTGGTGCTACGAACTAGCTGGTCGGGGCCTCGTGCGCCGTGAAACTGGTCAGCTGTTGCCGACCGACGACCTACCGACCAACAAGGATACCAACTGTTCGCACGAATGGTCGACATCGGTATTGACAACCACGGTGTCGAACTCGTCCTGTGCGGCTAATTCCACCCGTGCGGTCTCCAACCTCCTCTCGGTGGCAGCGCTCTCCTCGGTCGCGCGCCCGACCAGACGGGCGACCAGGTCGTCCCACGTCGGTGGTGCCATGAACACCAACAAGGCCTCGGGCTTGGACACCCGCACGGCACGGGCACCGGCCAGATCGAGCTCGAGCAGCACCGGGCTGCCCGCCTCCAGCGCGGCCTCGACGGGTGCGGCCGGAGTTCCCGACCGCTGCAGACCACCGTGAATGCTCGCCCACTCGAGCAGCTCGTCGTCGGCGATCATTCGATCGAACTCGCCGGCGGAGACGAAGTGGTAATCCTGCCCGTCCACCTCGCCCGGCCGCGGCGATCGCGTCGTGACCGACACGCTGAAGACCAGCTCGGGCAGCGCCGCACGCACGAGCCGAACGACACTGGACTTGCCGACGCCGGAGGGGCCGGACAGCACCACCAACCGGCCGCGCTCGATCTCCGGGACCGATGTCGCCGCAGTGTCACTCACCGTCGTCAGGCCTCGAAATCGAACTTCGTCAACAGCGCCTTGCGCTGCCGATCACCGAGACCGCGCAGTCGACGGGTTGGCGCGATCTCCAATTCCGTCATCAACTCCGCAGCCTTGACCTTGCCCACCTTCGGCAGGGCCTCGAGCAGCGCGGAGACCTTCATCTTTCCGAGGATCTCGTCCGTCTCGGCGTCCTCGAGCACCTGCTTGAGGTCGGTGCCGCCGCGCTTGAGGCGCTCCTTGAGTTCGGCGCGCGCTTTCCGGGCGATCGCAGCCTTCTCGAGGGCAGCAGCGCGCTGCTCGGGGGTCAACTGGGGAAGGGCCACTGTCGGTTCCTCCGTCTTCTCGTTTCTGGGCGATACGACGCACACGATCGCTGTCGGCACGTCGACCATCGGTCTTCCACTGCCACCGATCGCGGTCATCAGCGCTGCGCACTGGCGATCAGCACTGTTCGTCGGCAGCGTTAGCGACCGTACCGACGACCCGCGTGAACCGCTAACTCGCCCCCGAGCGCCGATGCGCCGCAGCATCGACTATGCGAGACCGGCTTCGATCTCGTCGCGCAATCGTGTCGCCGCGTCGCGCAAGGCCGTCACCGACGGGCCAGCGGCCAGGACACCGCGAGAGGAGTTGGGCAGCAACAGCTCACGCGAATAGCGGAAGATCTCCGCGAGATCGGCAACCGTTGCTCCCTGCGCTCCCAGACCAGGCGCGAGAATCGGACCGGTGTAGTTCGACAGGTCGAGACCGTGATCACGAGTGGCACCGACGACTATCCCCACCGTGTCGGCATCGACGCGATTGCGCGCGGCTGCGGCATCGACGATCGACTGAGCCACCGACCCACCGTTCGACGTCGCGGCCTGCTGCAGGGCCGAGCCCTCCGCATTCGAGGTGCGGGCAAGCACGAACAGCCCGCGCCGGTGTCGCACCGCTCGATCGACGGTCTCCCCCAGCGAATCGAAGCCCAGGTACGGCGAGACCGTGACGGCATCGGAGGACAACGGCGAATCGGGTTCGAGCCAGGCCTGCGCGTACGCATCCATCGTGGTGCCGATGTCGCCGCGCTTCGCATCGGCGATCACCAGGGTGCCCGCGTCCCTGAGCACACTGACAGTGCGTTCGAGCACCGCGTACCCGGCCGATCCGTAGGCCTCGAAGAACGCCACCTGAGGCTTGACGATCGCCACCTCACCGACGAACGCTTCGACACACAGCTCGGCGAACACCTCGAGACCGTCCGCCGAGCGTGGCAGGTCCCATGCCTCGAGCAGAGCCGGATGCGGATCGATACCGACACACAGTCGACCACGCGCCGCGACCGCGGCGCGCAACCGATCCGACCAACTGCGATGATGGCTCACTCCACTCCCAGCCCCTGCTTCAGGCCCGCATGCAGATCCTGCAGCGAGCGAACACCGATTCCGCCGGCGATCCCGGCTTCGATGCCCTGCACCGCTGCCGACGCGCCCTGCACCGTGGTGATGCACGGAATGTTCTGCGCCACGGCGGCGCTACGGATCTCGTACCCGTCGACGCGGGGGCCGGAGTTGCCGTACGGGGTGTTGATCACCATGGCGATGTCACCTGCGAGTATGCGGTCGACGATGGTCCGCTCCCCCTCCGGCACGTCCTCGCCGGACTGCTTGTACACCTGCTCGCATTTGATTCCGTTGCGCCGCAACACATCTGCAGTGCCTTCGGTCGCCAGAATCGTGAAGCCCAGATCCGCGAGTCGCTTCACCGGGAAGATCAGTGATCGCTTGTCCTTGTTGGCCACCGACACGAACACCGCGCCGCCCGCAGGCAACGAGCCGTAGGCGGCGGTCTGACTCTTGGCGAACGCGGTACCGAAATCGAAGTCGATTCCCATCACCTCACCGGTGGACTTCATCTCCGGGCTGAGCAGAGTGTCCACTCCGGTTCCGTCCGCACGACGGAACCGGTTGAACGGCAACACCGCTTCCTTCACCGCGATCGGGGCACCGGCCGGGACGGTGCCACCGTCTCCGGTCTCGGGCAGGATGCCTGCGGTCCGCAGCTCGGCGATGGTCTCCCCCAGCATCACTCGGGCGCAGGCCTTCGCGAGCTGAACCGCCGTCGCCTTGGAGACGAACGGAACCGTGCGGCTCGCACGCGGATTGGCCTCGAGAACGTACAGGATGTCGTCCTTGAGTGCGTACTGCACGTTGAGCAGGCCGCGCACGCCGATGCCCTTCGCGAGAGCCTCGGTGGACCGCCGGACGTTCTCGATGTCGGTCTTGCCGAGTGTGATCGGCGGCAACGCGCACGCCGAGTCGCCGGAGTGGATACCGGCCTCCTCGATGTGCTCCATGATGCCGCCGATGTAGACCTCGGTGCCGTCGCACAGTGCGTCGACGTCGATTTCGACCGCGTCTTCGAGGAACCGATCGACCAGCACCGGCCGGTCGTCCGAGATCTCCGTCGCGTTGGAGATGTACGTCGCGAGCGAGGCCTCGTCGTACACGATCTCCATGCCGCGTCCGCCGAGAACGTAGGACGGACGCACCAGGACCGGGTACCCGATTCCTGCGGCGATCTCACGGGCTCCGTCGAACGTCGTCGCGGTGCCGTACTTCGCTGCCGGCAGTCCGGCTGCATCGAGCACCTTGCCGAATTCGCCACGATCCTCGGCCAGATCGATGGCCTCGGGCGACGTGCCGACGATCGGGACGCCTGCGGCCTTCAGCCGCTTGGCGAGCCCGAGCGGGGTCTGCCCGCCGAGCTGGACGATGACGCCCCGCACCGTGCCCGACGCCGCCTCGGCCCGGTACACCTCGAGGACGTCCTCGAAGGTCAGTGGCTCGAAGTACAGGCGGTCCGCGGTGTCGTAGTCAGTGGAGACGGTTTCGGGGTTGCAGTTGACCATCACCGTCTCGTAACCGGCCTCGGACAGGGTCTGCGCCGCGTGCACACAGCTGTAGTCGAATTCGATGCCCTGGCCGATGCGGTTGGGACCCGAGCCGAGGATGAGCACCTTGGGGCGGTCCGGCTGCGGGGCGACCTCGGATTCGGCTTCGGGGTCGAGCTCGTAGGTGCCGTAGTGGTAGGGCGTCTTGGCCTCGAACTCGGCGGCGCAGGTGTCGACCGTCTTGTAGACCGGATGCACACCGAGCTCGGTACGGAGCGCCCGCACACCGTCCTCACCGTCGAGTTCGGGGCGCAGAGCCGCGATCTGGCGGTCGGACAGACCGTGATACTTCGCCTGGCGCAGCAGCGCCTCGTCGAATTCGGCCGCCTCGCGAACCTGAACGCCGAGTTCGTGGATCTGTTGAAACTGGTCGAGGAACCACGGGTCGATCTTGGTCGCCTCGAACAGCTGCTCGAGGGTGGCACCCATCGCGAAGGCCTTCTCGATCCCGTACATCCGACCGTCCTGAGGAACGGACAGGTCCTCGAGCAACGCCTCCAGGCTCTCTGCCTCGACCTCGGGGCCGGTCCAGTAGCCTGCGCGCTTGGTTTCGAGCGAGCGCATCACCTTGCCGAAGGCCTCGGTGAAGTTGCGGCCGATCGACATCGCCTCGCCGACGGACTTCATCGTCGTGGTCAGCGTGCCGTCGGCACCGGGAAACTTCTCGAACGCGAACCGCGGAGCCTTGACGACCACGTAATCCAGGGTCGGCTCGAAGCAGGCCGGGGTCTCGCGGGTGATGTCGTTGACGATCTCGTCGAGGGTGTAGCCGATGGCCAGCTTGGCCGCCATCTTCGCGATCGGGTAACCGGTTGCCTTGGACGCCAGCGCCGACGAGCGTGACACACGCGGGTTCATCTCGATGACTACGAGGCGACCGTCCGCTGGGTCCATCGCGAACTGGATGTTGCAGCCGCCGGTGTCGACGCCCACCTCGCGCAGGATGTCGATGGAGAGGTCGCGCATCTTCTGGTATTCGCGGTCGGTCAGCGTCATGGCCGGGGCGACGGTCACCGAGTCGCCGGTGTGCACGCCGACGGGGTCCACGTTCTCGATGGAACACACGATGACCACGTTGTCGCGGCCGTCGCGCATCAGCTCGAGCTCGTATTCCTTCCAGCCGAGGATGGACTCCTCGATGAGGACGTTCGCCGTGGGCGAGGCCGCAAGTCCGCCGCCGGCGATCCGGGTCAGGTCCTCGTCGTTGTACGCCAACCCCGAACCGAGACCGCCCATCGTGAACGACGGACGTACGACCACCGGGAAGCCGAGCTCGGCGACGGTCTCGCGGACCTCGTCCATCGTGTAGCAGACGGCCGACTTGGCGGACTCGCCACCGACCTTGGCCACGATGTCCTTGAACTTCTGCCGATCCTCGCCGCGCTGGATGGCGTCGAAATCGGCACCGATCAGCTCGACGCCGTACTTGGTGAGAATGCCCTGATCGTGCAGCGCAACAGCGGCATTGAGCGCCGTCTGTCCACCCAGAGTGGCGAGCACTGCCTGAATGGGGTGACCCTGCTCGGCTTCGCGGGCGAAGATCTTCTCGATGAACTCCGCCGTGATCGGCTCGACGTAGGTGGCGTCGGCGAACTCGGGGTCGGTCATGATCGTCGCGGGGTTGGAGTTGACGAGGCTGACCCGCAGTCCTTCCTCGCGCAGCACTCGGCAGGCCTGGGTGCCGGAGTAGTCGAACTCGCAGGCCTGACCGATGACGATCGGGCCGGATCCGATGACCAGGACGTGGTTCAGGTCTGTGCGGCGTGGCATTACTTCTTCTCCTGAAGGACGCTGGTGAAACGGTCGAAGAGATAGGCGGCGTCGTGTGGACCGGCCGCGGCCTCGGGGTGGTACTGCACGGAGAAGGCGCTACCGCCGATCAGCTCGACGCCCTCGACGGTGCCGTCGTTGGCGCAGGTGTGACTGATCCGGGCTCGGCCGAAGTCGGTGTCGAACTCCTCGCCCGCTTCGCCTTCGAGTGCGAATCCGTGGTTCTGCGCGGTGATCGCGATGCGGCCGGTGGTGTGCTCGATGACCGGGATGTTCATCCCGCGGTGGCCGAACTTCATCTTGTAGGTGCCACGGCCGAGTGCGCGCCCGAAGATCTGGTTTCCGAAGCAGATACCGAACAGCGGCAGCTCACGCTCGAGCACTTGCCTGGTCAGTGCAACGCTGGTGTCGGCCGTGGCCGGGTCGCCTGGTCCGTTCGACAGGAAGACACCGTCGGGGTTCAGTTCCAGAACCTGCTCGATGGTGGTGTTCGACGGCACCACGTGCACGCGGATACCGCGCTCGGCGAACATCCGCGGGGTGTTGGTCTTGATACCGAGATCGACTGCGACGACGGTGAATCGAGCATCCCCGGTCGGCTCGATGGTGTAACCGGCTCCGGTGGTCACTTCACCGGCGAGGTCGGCACCGAGCATCGACGGCTGACCGACCACCTGCGCGAGCATCTCGTCGGAGGTGCCGAGGGCGTCGCCCGAGAACACTCCCGCACGCATGGACCCGCGGGTGCGCAGGTGCCGGACCAGGGCGCGCGTGTCGATTCCGGCGATGCCGACGACGTTCTGCGCCTCGAGCTGGTCCTGCAGCGTTCCGGTGGAGCGCCAACTCGAGGTGCGGCGTGCCGGATCTCGAACGACGTAGCCGGCGACCCAGATCTTGTTGGGATCCTGCGCGCTTGCGGCTTCACCGTCTTCCTGATTCCAGCCGGTGTTACCGATCTGCGGCGCGGTCGCGACGACGATCTGTCGGTGATAGCTCGGGTCGGTGAGAGTTTCCTGGTACCCGGTCATTCCGGTGCAGAACACGGCCTCGCCGAGGGTGCGCCCCTGTGCGCCGAATGTGGTGCCGCGGAATGTCCGGCCGTCCTCCAGAACAAGAACTGCGCTGCTCACGCGGTTTCCTCCTTGGTTTCTCCGGTGGAACTCGCTGTCCACACCGGGTAGATCTGCTTGTCGTCGGCCCGGAAGCCGGTGTCTATCTCGGTCCCCGTCGGCAGCTCCCAGCGAATGACCAGGAGCCCGTCCTTGGTCATGACCTTGCCTGCCAACCCGCGTTCGGTACGGATCGCACGGATCGATTCCGCCGGGATCCAGATGGGAGATTCACCGTCTCGGTCGAGCAGGATGCCCTTCTCGTGTCGGGACAGTTCACCGGTGGCGCGGTGGCCTATGTCGCCGACGGCGATGCGGTCCTGCCAGCTCGGAGCGATGGTGCTGCCGACGTACAGGCCGGTGCTCGGCTCGACGAGGGTTGCTCCCAGATCGTCCGGCACGGCCGGGAAGTCACCGATTCGCTCTTCCTGGCGCTTCTGCCGTCCTCGCCAACCCCAGAAGATCAGCGCGATCATCAGTGCCCAGAACAGGATGAATCCGATGACGATGAGAACTCTGTCCACGGCTCTACTCTCCCGCTCTGTTCGCCACTGCTCCGTCGCGGACGGTGATTCGCCCGCGCAGCACCGTCGTGGTCACCTTCGAGGAGAAGCTCATGTCCTCGAACGGCGTGTTGTGTGCGACGCTGGCCAGCTTCTTGCCGGAGACCGTCCAGCTCGCTTTCGGGTCGACCAGCGTGAGGTTGGCGATCTCGCCGACCTCGATGGGTCGTCCCTGATCGGCCAATCCGACGATCTGGGCGGGACGCTCGCTCATCACCCGCGCCACGCCGCGCCAATCGAGCAGTCCCGGGGTCACCATCGTGTCGACGACGATGGACAGTGCGGTTTCGAGCCCGAGCATTCCGGGACGAGCGATCGAGAACTCGCAGCACTTGTCCTGCTCGGCATGCGGAGCGTGATCGGTTGCCACACAATCGATCACGCCGTCCGCCAAGCCCTTACGCAGGGCGTCGACGTCGGACTTCTCACGTAGTGGCGGGTTCACCTTGTTGATCGCGTCGTACGTCTCGAGCCGCGAATCGTCGAGCAGCAGGTGATGCGGGGTTACCTCGGCGGTGATCGAAATACCCTGTCCGCGTGCCCATTTCATCAAATCGACGGTGCCTGCAGTGGATGCGTGACAGATGTGCACCCGCGCACCTGCGTCACGAGCCAGCAGGGCGTCGCGAGCGACGATCGATTCCTCGGCCGCACGCGGCCAACCGGCCAGTCCGAGGCGCGCCGCCGTCGGGCCCTCGTGTGCGACGGCACCGACGGTGAGCCGGGGTTCCTCGGCGTGCTGAGCGATGAGCACACCGAGGGAACTCGAGTACTCCAGCGCCCGACGCATGATCAGTGGATCGTCGACGCAGTGGCCGTCGTCGGAGAACATCTTCACCCGGCCGATTCCCGCGGCCATCGTGGCCATCTCGGCGAGCTGCTTGCCCTTCAATCCGACGGTGATCGCTCCGACGGGGTGGACGTCGACGAGACCGACTTCCTGTCCCCGACGCCATACGTGGTCGGTCACCACCACCGAGTCGGCGACCGGGTCGGTGTTCGCCATCGCGAACACCGCGGTGTAGCCGCCCAGAGCTGCTGCGGCCGAGCCGGATTCGATCGTTTCGGTGTCCTCGCGGCCGGGCTCGCGCAGGTGCGTGTGCATGTCGACGAATCCCGGCAGCAGTATCTGGCCGCGGGCGTCGACGACCTCGGCTCCGTCGGCGTCGAGGTCCGAGCCGATCCCCGCGATCTCCTCACCGGCGATCAGGACGTCGGTCTCGGGGCCCTCGCCGTACAGCAGCACGCCGCGGAGCAGAACGGAGGTCGCGGGTGCGGTCACGACGCACCCCCGTCCGAACCGACCAGCAATCGGAACAGCACCGCCATCCGCACGTGAACTCCATTCGTAACCTGTTGCAGGACTGCAGTTTTCGGAGAGTCGGCCACCGAGGACGCGATCTCCATACCGCGCAGCATCGGACCGGGGTGCAGTACGACGGCATGCTCGGGCAGCAGGTCGAGCCTGCGCTGCGAGAGCCCGTACGTGATCGAGTACTCACGAGCGGAGGGGAAGAATCCGCCGTTCATTCGCTCGGCCTGCACTCTGAGCATCAGCACCGCATCCAGTCCGGGCAGTTCGGCGTCGATGTCGTGCGAGACCCGCACCGGCCAGCCGGTCACTCCGACGGGCAGCAGGGTCGGTGGTGCGATCAGCACCACCTCGGCACCGAGCGTGGCCAGCAGGATCGCATTCGAGCGCGCCACCCGGCTGTGCAGGATGTCGCCGACGATCGCGATCCGACGGCCGGCGATGTCGCCGAGTCGTTGGCGCACCGTCAAGGCGTCGAGCAGAGCCTGGGTGGGGTGTTCGTGCGTGCCGTCGCCTGCATTGATCACCGCGGGGCCCCGTCCAGGAGTGGAGCCTGCGGAACGACCATCGGTGGTGCTGCCGGTGCCCTGATCGGCGGTCCATTGGGCGATCTGATGTGCGGCTCCGGATGCCGGGTGCCTGACGATCAGTGCATCGGCTCCGGCGGCGCGCAGCGTCATCGCGGTGTCGCGGAGCGACTCTCCCTTCGACACCGACGAGCTGCTGGCGCTGACGTTGATGACGTCGGCGCTCATCCACTTGCCTGCGACCTCGAACGAGACGCGGGTACGTGTCGAGTTCTCGAAGAACACCGTCATGATGGTGCGTCCGCGCAATGTCGGGAGCTTCTTGACTTCGCGGCCGAGAAGCGCCTGCTCGAATCGTTCGGCTTCGTCGAGGAGTTCGGTGGCCGATTCGGCCGTCAGGTCGGCGACCGAGAGCAGATGCTTCATCGAGCGGATCCTCCCTCGGACAGGCTGACCCCGTCGCGGCCGTCGTGTTCGGAGAGCAACACCGACACGTCCTCGGTGCGCGCTGTGGGGACGTTCTTGCCGACGTAGTCCGCCCGAAGCGGAAGCTCGCGGTGGCCGCGGTCGATCAGGACTGCGAGCTGCACGGCGCGGGGGCGACCGAGGTCACGGAGGGCGTCGAGCGCAGATCGCACGGTTCGGCCGGAGAACAGCACGTCGTCGACAAGCACCACCAGTGCGTCGTCGACACCGCCTGCGGGCACCGACGTACGCTCGAGCGGACGGTGCGGCTTGTTTCGCAGATCGTCGCGGTAGAGGGTGATGTCGAGAGAACCCAGCGGGGGGCGTACTCCGGAGAATGCCTCGATACGTTCGGCGAGACGTTCCGCCAACGTGGTCCCGCGGGTGGGAATGCCGAGGAGCACCACGCGCGGCGAGTCAGCGGCGTCGAGGGCCGTCTTCTCGATTATCTGGTGGGCCATGCGGGAGATGGTGCGCCCCACATCGGCCGAGGACAGCAATTCGCGAACGGCGGGGTTCGCGGACGAGCTTTCGGGCGCAGGCAAACTACGACCTCCTTCTCCGCCTCTCTGGACGGATCGTTAAAGGATGTCTGACAACAACTGCGTAGAGCCTAGCAACGCTCTGCGAACCACGACCAGCAGGCTCGCAGAGCGTTCGGTCACACGGGCGTCGACCGGTCGATCACTGCTCGGCGTCGACCGATGCCTCACCGGACGCGTCGGTTTGCGTACGGCTCGAGACCGCCGCGGCCGCGGCGCGTACCTGCGGCGCGACGAGGACGATCTGACCCAGTACGCCGTTGACGAAGCCGGGCGAATCGTCAGTGGACAACTGCTTGGCCAGCTCGACGGCTTCGTCGACGGCCACGACCGGTGGAACATCGGTGGCGTGGAACAACTCCCACACCGCGACGCGCAGGATGGCCCTGTCCACTGCGGGCAGACGGGTGAGCGTCCAGTCCTTGAGGTGATCGGCGATCACGCCGTCGAGGCGATCGAGATTCTCGGCGACGCCCTCGACCAGGGTCGAGGTGTAGTCGCTGACGGGAGCGATGGTGTCGTCGCCGCGTGCGAGTTCGATTCGCTCGGTGGTGAGGTTCACCGGATCGACGTTGCGCGCCTCCGCCTCGAACAGAAAGTCCACCGCGCGCTTGCGGGCCTTGTGGCGCGCACCCAGCTTCTTCGCACCGGGGGCACCGTTCTGCGAGGCGGAGGAGGTCGACTTCTTCGATGACACGTTAGGAGTTCACACGCCCGAGGTAGTTTCCGTCACGCGAGTCGACCTTGAGCTTGTCGCCGGTGTTGATGAACAGCGGCACCGAGATCTCGGCTCCGGTCTCGAGGGTTGCCGGCTTGGTGCCACCGGTGGAGCGATCACCCTGCAGGCCGGGGTCGGTGTGCTTGACCTCGAGCTCGACGGTGACGGGAAGCTCGACGTACAGCGGAACGCCCTCGTGCATGGCGACCTGCACGCGCAGGTTCTCGAGCAGGAAGCGTGCGCCGTCACCGACGGTTGCCTCACCGATCGAGAGCTGGTCGTAGGTGTCGGCGTCCATGAACACGTAGTCGCTACCGTCGTGGTAGAGGTACGTCATGTCGCGACGGTCGACCGTTGCGGTCTCGACCTTCACACCGGCGTTGAACGTCTTGTCGACGACCTTGCCCGAGAGCACGTTCTTGAGCTTGGTCCGCACGAATGCGGGCCCCTTACCCGGCTTGACGTGCTGGAATTCGATGATCGACCACAGCTGGTTCTCCAAGTTGAGAACCAGTCCGTTCTTGAAATCGCTGGTGGAAGCCACTTGCTTCGCGTCTCCTCAATCGTTTGTGCGCGTGACGCGCCGTCGGTCACGTGCTTGGATTCGCTCCAGCCCGCGCGCTAGACGGACGTGAGTTCCTTGCTTGTCAGGGTGAGCAGTTCCGGACCCCCGTCGCGAACGACGAGTGTGTCCTCGATCCGAACGCCGCCGCGACCGGAGAAGTAGACACCCGGCTCGACGGTGACCGCTGCACCGCCCAGCAGTGTACCGGTGCTCGTCTTCGCGATTCCCGGCGCTTCGTGGATTTCCAGGCCGACGCCATGGCCGAGCCCGTGCAGGAAGTACTCCCCGTACCCCGCATCCTCGATCACCGAGCGCGACGCAGCGTCGACCGAGGCGGTGGTCACCCCTGGAGCCAGAGCGTCGCGACCGGCTGTCTGCGACCGCTGCACCAGCTCGTACAGATCGCGCTGCCACTGCGCGGGAGTCCCGATGACGAAGGTGCGAGTCATGTCCGAGTGGTAGCCGCCGACGAGTGCACCGAAGTCGAGCTTGACGAAGTCTCCGTCGGCCAGCACCGCATCGGTCGGCCGGTGATGCGGGACCGCCGAATTGGCTCCGGCAGCGACGATGGTCTCGAACGACACAGCATCGGCACCGTGATCGAGCATCGACGACTCCAGCTCGCGGGCGACCTCACGCTCGGTCCGGCCTGCACGGATCCCGCCCCCACCGATCAGGTCGGCCAGCGCGTCGTCGGCGGCGCGGCAGGCGTCCCTGAGCAATCCCACCTCGAACTCGTCCTTGACCATGCGCAACGACTCCACGACACCCGGTGCGCGCACCAACTCCACGGCACCGTCGAGCTCCGACCACGCTCGGTGTGCATCCACTGTCACCACGTGGCTCTCGAAGCCCACGCGACCGGTGTTGCCCGCGACCGACGATCGAAGCAGATGCACCGCCGACGCCCGGTCGATCTCGGCGCGCAGATCCGGGACCTGTTCGGCCACCTGAGTGACGTACCGACCGTCGGTGCAGATCACCGTCCGATCCTCGTCGCCGGCCGAATCGGCCGCCGAGACCAGCAACGCGGCATTCGAGCCGGTGAATCCGGTCAGGTATCGGACGTTGAGGAGATCGGTGATCAACATCGAATCGAGTCCGTCGGCGGCCAACAGTTCTCGTAGGGCACCACGACGGGCACCGAAATCGGCAGGCATGGTTTCGACATTACCGGGCGTGGCACACGCTCCGTTCGACTCGACCGGGTCATCGAACTTGTGGGCCCCGACACACAAAGTTCGACGTGCGGATATGCTGTGCCGCATGACTGGGTGGGCAGTGCGTGGCATAAGTATGGGATTGGTCAACGTCGTCGTTCGACTGCTGCTGGGGGCGGCAGTGTCGATGTGGCCGCTGAGCGGATCGGCACTGCGCTGGGTGGCCTACGCCCTCGTGCTGCTCGTCATCATCGTGTGGGCCGGCATCGACGGAATCCGCGACCGACGCAGGCACCCCGACCCCGACGACGGCGAGGACCTGACCATGGTCTGGATCAAAGCCGCAGTGGTCGGCGGGCTCCTCGGAGGTCTCCTGAGCTGGATAGTCGACTTCTTCGTCGACTTCAGCCTGGGGCAGAACGGTCTGGTCTTCGAGTTGACGTCCGGAGCCGCGTTCACCATTCTCACCATCTTCATCGCCGCGAGCATCGCGGTGTTCGCGGGAAGGCAGATCGTCAACCGCGAGGCCAAGAAGAAACTGGCCACGTCGGACGCCGAACGCGCGCACGACCGCCAGCTGGTCAACGCCGGTCAGGAGAATCGGTCGAGACAGGGCGAGGCAACGCAGTCCGAACCTCAGCGGTCCGAAACTCAGCGGTCCGAAACTCAGTGGGCCTCCGAGCACGGCGAAGCCGACACCGAGGTGTTCTCGGCGGTGGACTCAGACGGCAAGCCGCGTCTGGACAAGCGTGGACGTCACGGCAGCGCCGACGGTTCCTGACTCCCCCACATCGACCGACGGGCGGTGATCGACGCTTTCGCGTCGATCACCGCCCGTTCTTCGTCCGTACCCGAGTCGCCTCTCACGAGGTCACAACAGAATGGCCGACCCACCTGCGGCCGGGGCCTCACGACCGACCGCGGAGAATGCGGCGACGAGCAGTGCCGGGTCCGGCCCCTCGAGCCGTCCGGGCTTGGCGAGACCGTCCAGAACCACGAACCGCAACAGCCCGGCCCGGTTCTTCTTGTCCGTCTGCATGCCCTTGAGCAGATCCGAGAACGCGTGCTCGTCGTAGGTGACCGGCAAGCCGACCGATTCGAGAATCGAACGGTGGCGGTCGGCGGTCGCGTCGTCCAGGCGTCCGGCCAGGCGTCCGAGCTCGGCCGCGAACACCAGACCGACCGACACGGCGGCACCGTGACGCCAGCGGTACTGCTCCCGCCGCTCGATCGCGTGCGCGAGCGTGTGCCCGTAGTTAAGAATCTCGCGCAGGTTCGACTCGCGCAGATCCGCCGCCACGACCTTCGCCTTGACCTCGACGGAGCGCCTGATCAGCTCCGGCAGCACGTCGCCGGTCGGATCCAGCGCTGCGGCAGGATCCGCCTCGATGATGTCCAGGATCTTCGGGTCCGCGATGAACCCGGTCTTGATCACCTCGGCCAGGCCGGAGACGATCTCGTTCTTGGGGACGGTCTCGAGCGTCGCCAGATCGATCAACACGGCGGCCGGTTCGTGGAACGAGCCGACGAGGTTCTTGCCCGCATCGGTATTGATGCCGGTCTTGCCGCCCACGGCCGCGTCGACCATGGCCAGCAGCGTGGTCGGGACGTGGACGATACGAACTCCGCGCATCCAGGTCGCTGCAACGAAGCCGGCCAGGTCCGTTGCCGCGCCGCCGCCCAGACTGACGATGGCGTCGCTGCGGGTGAGACCGATTCGACCGAGAACCTCCCAGCAGAACCCCGCCACTGCCAGATCCTTGCCGTCCTCGGCATCCGGGATCTCGATGCGGTGAGCGTCGATTCCCTTGTCCGCCAACGCAGCTCGCACAGCCTCCGCGGTCTCGGCCAGCGGAGGTTGGTGGAAGATCGCCACGGTGGCCGTTCCGGCGAGCTCGTCGACGAGGTCCGTCAACAGACCTCGGCCGATGATCACCGGGTACGGGTTGGCTGTCTCGACCTGGACGCGCACGGGCTCTGTCATCGAATCACCTTCATCTACTGGGGGTTTCTCTCGTTCGCATCGCGCCCGGGAACAGGGGCGATCGCCGTCAGCTTCGCCACCAACTGGCCCACGACCCGAGCGGGGCTGCGACTGTCGGTGCGCACTCGCACCGTGGCCACCGAGCGATAGAGAGGTCGCCGATGACGCATCAGTTGCTGGTACTTCGCACGCGGGTCGGGGCCCGCGAGCAGCGGCCGAACCGTGTTCGCACCGGTTCGCCGAAGCCCCTCGGCCACACTGATCTCCAGGTACACCACGGTGTGCCCGGACAGTAGGGCGCGGGTCGCGGGCGAGAGCACGGCACCACCGCCGAGGGAGACGATCCCGTCGTGCGAGGCCAGAGCACCGGCGACTATCCGCTCCTCGATCTGCCGAAACGCCGGTTCGCCGTCGTGCGAGAAGATGTCGGCGATCGTGCGACCGGTGTCTCGCTCGATGGCCACGTCGGTGTCGAACAGGTCCAGGTCCAGCGCCTGTGCCAGCCGTCGACCGATCGTTGACTTCCCTGCTCCCGGCGGTCCGACGAGGACCGCGTACGGGGTCATCGTGGAGGTCGGGCGGCGGTGCCCTTCACGTAGTGGTCGACGTTGCTCGTCGTCTCCGCCAGCGAGTCCCCACCGAACTTCTCCAACGCTGCCTGCGCGACCACCAGGGCGACCATGGTCTCCGCGACGACGCCTGCAGCCGGAACAGCGCAGACGTCCGAGCGCTGATGAATGGCCACTGCCTCGTCACCGGTCGTCATGTCGACCGTTGCCAGCGCACGCGGAACCGTCGAGATGGGCTTCATCGCCGCCCGCACTCGCAGTGCCTCACCGTTGGTCATACCGCCCTCGATGCCGCCTGCGCGGTTGGTCGAGCGCAAGACACCGTCGGGCCCGGGCTTGATTTCGTCGTGGGCGACGCTTCCGCGTCGACGTGCGGTCTCGAAGCCGTCCCCGATCTCGACCCCCTTGATGGCCTGGATGCCCATCAGTGCTGCGGCCAGTCGGGCGTCGAGTTTGCGTTCTCCGGAGACGAACGATCCGAGGCCGACGGGTAGGCCGTGCACGACGACCTCGACGACGCCGCCGAGGGTGTCGCCGTCCTTCTTCGCGGCTTCGATCTCGGCGATCATCGACTCCTCGGCGGCCTTGTCGAAGGCGCGAACCGGGGAGGCGTCGATCGCGTCGAGGTCGGCACCTGCGGGCGGCGGTCCGACATAGGGGTCGGACGCACCGATTGAGATCACATGGGACACGACGTCGACGCCGAACGCCTGCTTCAGGAACAGACGGGCGACAGTGCCGATGGCGACCCGGGCGGCGGTCTCACGAGCGCTGGCGCGTTCGAGCACAGGACGAGCGTCGTCGAATCCGTACTTGAGCATTCCGGAGAAGTCGGCATGGCCGGGCCGCGGCCGGGTCAACGGAGAGTTGCGCGCAAGATCCGCGAGCACTGCGTCGTCGACGGGGTCGGCCGACATCACCTGCTCCCATTTGGGCCACTCGGTGTTGCCGACCTCGATCGCAACCGGCCCGCCCATGGTGCGTCCGTGTCGGACACCGCCGGTGAGGGTCACTTTGTCGGCCTCGAACTTCATGCGGGCACCGCGGCCGTAGCCGAGGCGACGGCGCGCGAGTTGAGACGCAATGTCGTCCGAGGTCACCTCTACTCCCGCGACCATTCCTTCGAGGATGGCGACGAGAGCGGGTCCGTGGGATTCTCCGGCAGTTATCCAGCGCAGCACTCGAACATCTTTTCACGCCAGGGACGCCGCGGATGCCAGCAGGGTGGCCGCGCACATGGACGGGCCGTGCGCGATGCGCGCGCGCCCGTGCCCGAACGCCGCGACGACCGACCCCACCACGGCAGTTACCACCGGTGCCGCCACTGCGGCGATCGCCCATCCTTCTCCGCCGCCCACGCCTGCGATCGAGCCGACCGACCAGGCGAGTTTGACGTCCCCCGCGCCGAACGCGGCGGGCGCGAGAAGGTGAACGACCAGATAGATCGCGAACAGCAGAGCGCCGCCGAGCACTGCGCTCGCCGAGCCGGTGACGACGAGCGCGATCGTCACCACGATCGCTCCGGGGACGGTCAGGATGTTCGGCAACCGGCGCTGCTGCAGGTCGACGGCGCTGAGGGCGGCGAACCACCACATCGTTATGCACAACGAGAACGCGTACTCGGAGCCGCCGAACCGCCACCAGACCCATCCGGTCCCGATCGCAGACAGCAGCGGCAGGAGCCGAGGATTCCATCGGACCAGGCAGCGGCGCATCGTCATCCCCGCGGCGGCGCCGACCACGACCGCGACACACAGACCCGTCATGATCGAAGGGTTGCATCGCGGTGGCGGCCGGCTGTGACGAAAGCCCAGGTGACAGATTGCCCTGTGTACAACTCACGGCCTGTGGACAACTCGCGGCCCGTGGACTATCGGCGGACGAAGCTCACCGCACGGTGGCCAGCGCGTCCCGCATGATCGCTCGTGGTGCCGGCTTGCCGGTGAATTGCTCCACCTGCCCGTAGGCCTGATTGAGCAGCATCGACAATCCGCTGATGACGGTTCCACCGGCCGCCTCCACGGCAGCTGCCAGGGGCGTCGGCCACGGATCGTAGATGGCGTCGAGTACCAGCGGCGCATGGGCGAGATCCGACGCGATGTCGGCCGCTCCGGCCGCCGGAACGGTGCTCACCAGTACCGCCGAGGCCGCTGCGACAGTGGCGAGACGAGGGTCTGTCATGTTCACGAACTCCGCGCGCATTCCCGCGGCGACGGCGCAGTCCAGTGTGTCCCGGGCGCGCTCGGCCGACCGCGCGACCACGGTGACCGCAGCCGCTCCGAGCCCGGCCAGCGCCACGATCGCCGGCCTCGACGTTCCCCCGGCACCGACCACCGTCACGGTGCCACCGGACAGGTCCTCGACTCCGGCGTCGCGCAGTGCACCCACGATTCCGTCGACGTCCGTGCAGTCGGCGCGCCAGCCCGACGCGGTCCGCACCAGGGTGTTCGCCGAGCCGGCCAGAACTGCCCGCGCGGTGCGTTCGGTCGCGTACTCCAGAGCAGCAACCTTGCCCGGCATGGTGACCGACACGCCGACCCATTCGGGGCCGAAACCGTCGAGCAGGCCGGGCAACTGCTCACCGGTGCAGTCGATGCGCTCGTAGGTCCAGTCGGTGAGGCCGAGCGCGCGGTACGCAGCGCAGTGCAGCACGGGCGACTTCGAGTGTTCGACGGGGCTTCCCAGCACCGCGGCGCGCACGTCAGCGGCCGCTGTCGAGGAATCCACCCTCGACCTTGGTGATGTTGGCCAGGTGTTCCTCGTAGCTGCGGGTGAACAGGGTTTCGCCCGCCTGGTTGATGGTCACGAAGTACAACCAGTCACCGTCGGCGGGCATCTCGACCGCCTGCACCGCACCGATACTCGGCGAGGAGATCGGGGTTGCCGGTAGCCCTTCGCTGGCATAGGTGTTCCACGGGGTGACTCGGGCGCGGTCGGCGTCGGTGGTGGCCACCTCGGTCGTGTCGAGCGAGTAGTTGACCGTCGAGTCGAACTCGAGCTTCTGCGGTACGGCGAGGCGATTGAGAATCACCCGGGCCACTTTGCTGAAGTCCTGGGGCAGGGACTCACGTTCGACGAGCGACGCAGCGACGAGGGTGTCGTACGGAGTCAGCCCGGAGTTGGCGCCCGCGGTGAGAATTCCGGTGTCCTCGTAGCGGGTGGCACTCTCGGACACCAACTGCTCGAGGATGTCGGTCGGAGCCGCGCTGGGATCGAAGTCCCAGGTACCCGCGGCGATCAGGCCCTCGAGCTGCCGATCGCGGTCCGGGACTCCTTCGACGCGATCGGTGGCCCAGTCGGGCACGCCCAGGGCAGCCGGGTCGTCCACAGCTCCGGCTGCGTTGAGGTCGTCGTAGCTCACGCAGGTCGGGGTTCCACTGCCGGTTCGGTCCACGCAGCTGGCCTCGGAGATCAGGGTGTAGATGCCCTTCTTGACCGCACCGGTGTTCACGTCGCGGGCGTCGTGCAACTGGCGGCCCTCGGAGATCACCATGTTGCCCACTCGGGACGCGGGGTCGACCAGTTCGGAGACGGCCTGCGAGGCAGGCACGTTGCTGGCGAGCAGATAGAAGCCGGGTTGAACCGAGGTGATGGCGTTGTTCGACAGCGCTGCTTCGAGGAACGCCCCCGAGCTGGCCACGACACCTTTGTCCGCTGCCTGGGTACCGATCTGTTGCGCGGTGTCGTTCGGATGAACCTGAATCACCACGCCGTCCCCCGGTGAGCCTGCGGCGAAGTCCGCGTTCGGTGTCGTGCGATTGCCGAACTTGTTCACCGCGAAATATCCTCCGCCTGCCACTGCCACGATCAACACGAGCCCGAGCACCGCAGCCACCATGCGGCCGCGACGCTTGCGGCTGGACGCGGCTCGGTCCTTGCGGCTCGCAGCACGGCTGCGTCCGACCTCCTGGGGCACCGCTGGGCGCTCGGCCTCGCGATCGGGCTCGCGATCGCCGTGACGAGAGGCCCGTGGGTGCGGCTCCTGCCGCTGCGGATGGCCGTGCAGGCTGCGGTGGAACTCGCTGCCCTCGTCCACCGAATAGCCGATCGGGTCGGTGTGCGCCTCGTCCGCGCGCGGGTCTCGGCGGTCCCGATCGGGCCCTTGGTAGTTCACTCGTCGACCTCCGTCGATCCTGAATTCGTCGCTGCACGATCCGATACGGCGCGGCGCTCGTCGAGCCACCCCTGCAGTATCGCCACCGCCGCAGCCTGATCGATCACCGATCGTTGGTTCTTGGCTCGCACTCCACTGTCCCGTAACGCACGCGATGCGCTCACGGTAGTCAGTCGCTCGTCGGCCATCCGAATCGGAACATCACCCAACCGCCGGTACAGGGAACGGCCGAATCTCTCGGCTGCCTCGACGGCGCTGCCGCGTTCTCCGCGCAGCGTCCGCGGAAGCCCGATCACGATCTCGACTGCCTCGTACTCGGCGACGATCTCCGCCACTCGCACCACATCCGGCGCGTCGGGACCCTTGATCTTCGAGCGCGGCACGGTCTCGACCGGCGTGGCCAGCACACCGTCCGGATCGCTCGCGGCGATGCCGATGCGGACGCTGCCGACGTCGATGCCGATACGACGGCCACGTCCGGGATCGTCGGCACCGGGCCGATCGGGGCCATGCCCCTGAGTCACCACGATCGTCAGTGGGTCGTGAGTTCGGTCAGTCGAGCCCGAGCGGCGTCGATACCGGCGTCGATTCCGGCGACGTCCGATCCCGATCCCTGGGCCAACTCGGGCTTGCCGCCGCCTCGGCCACCGATGCTCGGACCGAAGGCCGCCACCAGATCGCCTGCCGCGACGCCTGCATCCTGAGCTGCCTTGTTGGCCGAGACCACGAACGGGACCTTGCCGCTGACGGTGCCGAACAGCACCACCACGGCCGGATCGGTGCCCAGCCGTCCTCGGATGTCGGTCACCAGGGTGCGCAGATCGTTACCGCCGACACCCTCCGGTGCTCGGGCAACCACCGCTCGCACGTCACCGAATCGCTCGGCCTTGCCGACGAACTCACCTGCCGAGGCCAGCACAGCGGCGGCCTTGACGGCGTCGAGTTCCTTCTCCGCCACCCGCAGTCGCTCGACCAAGGTCTCGATGCGCGCCGGGACCTCCTCGGACGGAACCTTCAGCGAGGAGGCGATGCCGGCCAGCAGCGCGCGTTCCTTGGCGAGGTAGCGGTAGGAGTCGAGGCCGACGAATGCTTCGACTCGGCGCACTCCGGAGCCGACGGACGATTCACCGAGAATGGTGACCGGTCCGATCTGCGACGAGTGCTGCACGTGCGTACCACCGCACAGTTCCATCGAGAACGGTCCACCGATCTCGACCACCCGCACTTCGTCGCCGTAGTTCTCGCCGAACAGGGCCATCGCGCCCATCTTCTTGGCGCTGTCGAGGTCGGTGACCAGGGTGTTGACCGCGAAGTCCGAGCCAACCGCGTCGTTGGCGACGTTCTCGATGTCGTCGCGCTGCGCCTCCGAGAGCGCGCCCTGCCACGAGAAATCGAATCGAAGGTAGCCGGGCTTGTTCAACGAACCCGCCTGCGTCGCGTTCGGACCGAGGACCTGTCGCAGGGCCGCGTGCACCATGTGGGTACCGGAGTGGCCCTGCGTCGCACCCTTGCGCCAGGCGTGATCGACGTCGACGTGGACGGTGTCGCCCTCGGTGATCTGCCCCGACTCGACCACGGACTTGTGAGTCCAGAGCTTCTTGGCGATCTTCTGCACGTCGTCGACCTTGACCGAGAGCCCGGGCGCGGTGATGGTGCCGATGTCGGCGATCTGGCCACCGGACTCGGCGTAGAGAGGGCTGCGGTCGAGAATGATCTCGATCCGCTCTCCCGCAACCGCGGTCGGAACCCGGACGCCGTTGGAGATCAGGGCCAACACCGTTGCGTCGGAACCGAGTTCGTCGAATCCGGTGAACTCGGTCGGCGAACCGTCGACGAAGTCCTTGTAGACCGTCAGGTCGGCGTGTGCGTGCTTACGGGCGCGAGCGTCGTCCTTGGCCCGGTTGCGCTGCTCGGACATCAGCGACCGGAATCCGTCCTCGTCGACGGACAACCCCGCCTCGGCGGCCATTTCGAGCGTCAGATCGATCGGGAACCCGTAGGTGTCGTGCAGTGCGAACGCTTCTGCGCCGCCGATCTTCTTCGCACCCGACGCCTTGACTGCCTCGGCGGCACCCTCGAACAGCCGTGAACCCGAGGTGAGGGTCTTGAGAAACGCGGTCTCCTCCCCCACAGCGACGGTGAGAATTCGATCGAAGTCGGTGACGAGGTTCGGGTAGGACTCGGCCATCGTGTCGCGCACGACGGTGATGAACTGCGCCATCGTCTCGTCGGGTGCTCCGAGCAGCCGTGCCGATCGCACGATGCGGCGCAGCAACCGGCGCAGCACGTAGCCGCGGCCGTCGTTGCCGGGGTTGACGCCGTCCGAGATGAGCAGCGCGGCGGTGCGCGCGTGATCGGCGATGACGCGGAAGCGGACGTCGTCCTCGTGATTCGCACCGTAGGCGCGTCCCGAGAGCTCCTCGGCCTTGGCGATGACCGGTCGGACGAGGTCGGTCTCGTAGACGTTGTCCACGCCCTGCAGTAGGAATGCGACGCGCTCGACGCCCATGCCGGTGTCGATGTTCTGCTTAGGCAGCGGACCGAGAATTTCGAAATCGTCCTTGCTGATCCCCTTGCCGCGTTCGTTCTGCATGAACACGAGGTTCCAGATCTCGATGTACCGGTCCTCGTCGGCCTCGGGACCACCCTCGGCACCGAACTCGGGTCCGCGGTCGTAGTAGATCTCCGAGCACGGGCCACAGGGCCCGGGAATGCCCATGGACCAGTAGTTGTCGGCCATTCCGCGACGTTGAATTCGTTCGTCGGGCAGGCCTGCGATCTCCTTCCAGAGCTCGATGGCCTCGTCGTCGTCGAGATACGCAGTGGCCCAGATCCGCTCGGGGTCGAACCCGTACCCGCCGTCCTCGACACTGTCGGTCAACAGCGACCAGGCATGCCGAATGGCGTCGCGCTTGAAGTAGTCGCCGAACGAGAAGTTGCCTGCCATCTGGAAGAACGTGTTGTGGCGGGTGGTGATACCGACGTTCTCGATGTCGAGGGTGCGCACGCACTTCTGAACGCTCGTCGCCGTCTTGTACGGCGGCGTCTGCTGACCGAGGAAGAACGGGACGAAGGGGACCATGCCCGCATTGACGAACAGCAGATTCGGGTCGTCGAGGATCAACGACGCACTGGGTACTTCGGTGTGTCCCGCCTTCACGAAATGGTCGAGGAAACGCCTGCGGATCTCATGGGTCTGCACTGATACAGGTTAGCGTCCGAGGCCGTGTACCGACTCGAGGGCCTATCGGCCTCGGATGATGCGTCGCAGTTTCCCCACTCTGGTCGCGATTTCTCGCTCGGCACCGTGTTCGGTGGGCTCGTAGTAGTTCACGCCCACCAGCTCGTCCGGTGGGTACTGCTGCCCCAGCACGCCGCCGGGACTGCTGTGCGGGTACCGGTATCCGACGGCGTTTCCCAATCCTTGCGCTCCCTTGTAGTGGCCGTCGCGTAGATGCGGCGGCACCGATCCCGACTTGCCCGCCGCCACGTCGGCCATCGCCGCACCGAGTGCGCCGATCACCGCCCCGGACTTGGGCGCGGTCGCCAGGTGGATCGTGGCCTGCGCCAGAGCCAACCGCGCCTCGGGCATCCCGATCATCTGCACCGCGCTGGCAGCGGCCGTCGCGGTCTGCAAGGCGGTGGGATCGGCCATCCCGATGTCCTCGCTTGCGTGCACCACCAGACGCCGCGCGATGAACCGCGCGTCCTCGCCTGCCGTGATCATCCGAGCCAGATAGTGCAGGGCGGCGTCGACGTCGGACCCTCTGATCGACTTGATGAACGCACTGATGACGTCGTAATGCTGGTCCCCGTCGCGGTCGTATCGCACGGCGGCCTTGTCGACACTGGCTTCGACCGTCGCGAGGTCCAGCGTTCCGTCGGTCGCGGCACCCGCTGCCGCCTCGAGAGCCGTCAGCGCTCGGCGGGCGTCGCCGGCCGCGAGACGCACCAGGTGATCCATGGCGTCCTCGGCGATGGTCACCGCGCCGTCCAATCCGCGCGGATCGTTGGCGGCACGAGTGAGCAACAACTCGATGTCCTCGGATCCCAGCGGTTGCAACTGCAGCACCAACGACCTGGACAGCAGCGGAGACACCACCGAGAACGACGGGTTCTCGGTGGTCGCAGCCACCAACAGCACGATCCGATTCTCGACGGCGGCGAGCAGTGCATCCTGCTGCGTCTTGGAGAACCGGTGCACCTCGTCGATGAACAGCACGGTCTGCTCACCCGAGAGGAGTCGGCGTCGCGCCAATTCGATGACGTTACGCACTTCCTTGACTCCGGCCGACAGGGCCGACAGCGCCTCGAACTTGCGTCCGGTCGCCCCAGAGATCAGCGACGCCAGCGTCGTCTTGCCGGTTCCCGGTGGACCGTAGAGCATCACCGAGGACGCACCGGAGCCCTCGACGAGCCGCCGCAGCGGTGCGCCGGGAGCCAACAGATGAGACTGCCCCACCACCTCGTCGAGGGTCGTCGGCCGCATTCGCACCGCCAGCGGGGCGTCGGGCCTGACATAGGCGGACGTCGGACGGGATTCGGCGATCGTCGCCTCCGGTGCCGCAGGACTGTCGAAGAGTCCGTCCTCGCCGAACTCGTCGCTCCCCGAGATGTCCCCGCCCGAGATGTCACTTCCGAAACCGCTGCTCACCGGTCGAACGCTACCGATCCGACCGCCGCGAGCGCGAACGACGTCTTTCTCAGCGCTCCCACTTCGTCCGCAGAGCGGTTCCGACCGACGTCGCGTACTCCGCGATGCCTGTTTCGCCGACGCGCGCCGCACTGTCCGCCAGCACCGCCCACCGCGAGATCAGTGCCTGCGACCGCGGAACCGACAGGTGGTGCGCCCGCGCGGCTGCGATGCGAGTGTGGTCGTCGGGCAGGAACCAGTAGGTGCTCAGCCACACCCAGATCAGACGCGCGTCGAGGATCTTGCTCGCCAGGGCGGTGTCGTCGGCCAACGCAGGCCAGATGCCCACCACTTCCGCGCGCCAGGCGTCGATCATCGCCTGCTCGCGATCGTGCGAGAGCTCGAAGCTGCACAGGCAACCGGGGAACGACGCCAACGCGTAGGTGATGTCGAGGGTGGCGTCACGGAATCCGCCCCACTCGTAATCGAGGAATCGCACGCCTTCGTCGTTGACGATGATGTTGTCGGGGCACAGGTCGGACGGGCTGAAGGCACGGAAGGCTCCGTGCGCGAACAGCCGTCCGCTGCGAGAGACGCGATCGAGAATCGCATCGGGGGTGGCTCCGACGCCCAGGAGATCGGTCAGCATCCCTGGAACGTCGGCGAGCGCGCCCGGTATCTGGGCGGAGATCCCGTCGGTGGAATCCGGTTGCCCCACCCGACGCAACAGAGCGGCGAAGTCGTCCTCGCGGCCGACGGTGGCGGCATGCATGCGGCCGAGGGCCTGGGCCATGGCCATCAGAGAATTGGTCACCGCGGCTTCGTCGGAATTACGCAGCAGAGTGGTGATGGGACTGGCGTCGCCGAGATCGCTGAGCACCAGCAGCCGCGCATCGAGATCGTAGGCGTGCAGCTCGGGTCCTGGCCTGCTGTCCGTGGCCAGGGCGTTGGCGAACTGGTACGAGGCCGCCTCGCGCAGGAACGCACTCGAGCTGGAGATGTCGGCGAGCTCGGCGGGCTGTCCGGATTCGGCGGGCAGGTCGCGGACCTGCTTGATCACCAGGGTGCGGGGAAGTTGAAACGGGTTCTCGGAGACTCGGACTCGCAACACGATCGCTTGGCCGCTACCCCCCAGGTTCACCGGGTCGATCAACGTCACCGGAGCTCCGGTGCGTTTGGTGAGGAGTCGCTGAGCTGCTGCTACTACCTCTGATACAGGGTCTGCCAGTGTTGCGGTCATCGATGTCCAAGCTACCCGTTCGGTGCGTTCTGCTGTGCTGTGTCGACGACTACGAATGAGACACGATTGTCCGTTTTGCGGCATTTTTCGTTCTGCATCCCCAGATTCGACCAGGTGGTCGGTTACCCCCGAGCCATCAGATTATGCCGGGTTCGCTACAGCGGTGCAACGTCCACCGACACGGCGATGGTGCTCTCCTCCGCCTCGGTGTAGATCACCCCGCGCAGTGGAGGTACATCGGCGTAGTCGCGTCCCCACGCCACGGTCGCGTACCGCTCGTCCACCAATTGATCGTTGGTGGGATCGAAGGCCAGCCAACGATCGTTCGGCATCCACACCGCAGCCCACGCATGGGTCGCGTCGACACCGATCATCCGCTCCTTGCCGGGCGGAGGTTCGGTGGCGAGATAACCCGACACGTACCTCGCCGCGAGACCCTGGGACCGCAAGCACGCGATCGCGAGACGAGCGAAGTCCTGACACACTCCCGATCGCGCGGCGAGCACGTCGACCACGGTGGTCGAGACCGTCGTCGAGCCCGAGAGATAGCGAAAATCGGTGAAGATCCGATGCGTCAGATCGACCACGACGTCCGCCAGAGGACGACCCGGCCAGAAGCTGGGTGCGGCGTAAGCGCGTACCTCGTCGGTGATCTCCGGGGTCGGCAGATCCAGAGCGAACTCCACAGCCGACGCGCGAGCCGGATCGGCAGGCACGTTCGCACCGAACAGCGCCATCCGAGCTGACTCCCACGACGCCGTCGCCGGCCACGACGTGGTTTCGTCCGCCGGGCGCGGATACACCTCCACGAGAGAATCCGCCGTCACCACCAGTTTCTCGTGGTCCTGGGTGACGTGGAAGTACACATCCTCGTTGCCGTAGACGTCGACACCGAAGGATTGATCGGTCGGTGCCGGCTCCACCGTGACCGACTTCTCCACGCAGTGCTGCCCGTCCATGTCGCGCGGAGCCAGGAATCCACGGCCGTAGGACGAGGTCACGCGGTCGGAGTACGTGTAGGTGGTGATGTGCTTGATTCGATACCGACGACTCATCACCGCACCCCGTTCGCAGATCGGATGTTCGAGCTGCCCCACAGCGGCTGCGTGCCGCCGGGCAACGACATGTGCGTGGCGAGGACGACGCGAGACAACTCCTCGAGTGAGTCGTGGATCCCGTCCACCAGTTCGAGCAACTCCACCCGGCGACCGTTCGCGTCGACCGACTCCAGATCGCCCGGGTCGACCCGTCGCAATCGCACCCGCATCTGCTCGACGAGCTGCTCGGGCCGTGACGTGCCCGAGGCATCGGGCAACGAACCCAGATCGTCCCGAAGCCGGTCGAGCTGGTAGACCAGCGCTCGCGGGTTGCCTTCGTCGAACAGCAACAGCTGCGCGACGGCCGCCGGACGCGCGCGCCCACTGTTGCGTCTGCGGTAGATCACCGAGGACTCGGCGGCGGACAACACCGAATCGATGACCGCCTGTTCCGTGGACGGAGTGAGAGCGTGACTCAGGGTGGCCGAGAGCAGCGCAGTCAGCTGCAGACCACGCTCGATCCGCTTACCGGCGTCCATCAGGTACCAGCCCGCGTCTCGCACCATCGATTCCGACGCCAGGCCGGACAGTGCGAGCAAACCACGCAGCACACTCGACTGCGACGACGCCAGTTGCGCGCCGTTGTGAACCGGCGACTCGGCCAGCTCCTCCAGCGCGGTGTCGATGCGGTTCAGAACCGCCCAGGTGTCGTTCGAGAGCTGGTCGCGTACCGCGCGCGCCGCTTGCTGCATCCGGTCCACCGATTGCGCCAGCGAACCCATACGGCCCGTCGACAGCATCAGCGAACGCATTTCCACGGTCGCGTCGACGTGGTTCTTCTCGTCGAGGAACCCCGGCGAGGTACGCGAGACCTTCGTGACCGCTTCGAGCAGGATCGGCAGACTGTCGCTGCCCTCGAGCCACGGCATCGAGCGGTAGTCCTGATTGCGTTCGCGCGCAGCGATCAGCAAGCGAGTCATGTCCTCGGCACGTTCGCTGTAGCGCCCGAACCAGAACAGATCACCGAGCACACGCGGAGAGCTGACGACATCGACGTTGGACGCGGCGTACTGCGGCAACTCCTCCACCGTGGCGGGAGGGGTGTGCGGGGCGGAGTCCGCCGGGGTGACCCGTTCCACCGACTTGACCCACACGTCCTTCGACGCCACCGTGATGAGCGGATCGGTGACCGGCGCGGTGAGCACCACCTGCCCCAGGCCGCCGCGCATCGGTGTGTACCCACCCCGTTGCGCAACCGTGAACAGCCGCATCCCCACCTGCGCAGGGGCTACCGCCAACTGCGACCCCGACTCGCCGTCGATCGACGAACCGACCGGAGCCAGCGAGAACTCGGGGACTTCCTGCCCGGTCCACTTCCACGGCTCGGCCACGATTCGATCCCACAGCTCCCTGGCTGCGACGTCGGTGAGATCGTGCCCCACCACCGTGCGACGCGAGGTGGTCGACCGCAGTACCAGCGAACGCAGCCGGCTGCCGATGTGCGAGAGCTGATTCGGGTCACCGCCCCAGTAGGTCCGAACCGAACCGAGAATCAGATCCTCGTCCAGCAGCGCACGGCTCAACGCCGGAAGCAGCGGAAGCAGAGCCGGGTTCTCGAGCACACCGCTACCGAGGGTGTTCACCACGCTCACGGCCCCGCGGCGTAACACCTCGACCAGACCGACGACACCCAGGTGCGAATCCGGTCGTAGATCGAGTGGGTCCGCGAACTCGGCGTCGACTCGGCGCAGCACCACATCCACCCGGCGCAACTTGCCGAGCGACCGCATCCACAGACAACCGTCACGGACCACGAGATCGGCATTCTCCACCAGCGGAAAACCGAGAACCGTTGCGAGATAAGCCTGATCGAATGCCGTCTCGGAGTGCGAACCAGGACTGAGCACCACCACGACCGGATTTTCGGCCGACGCGGGCGCAGCATCGCGAAGCGCCAGGCGCACCGCGCGTGCGAACGTCGAGAGCGGCCTCGGATTGCTCGCCTGGAACAACTCGGGCATCGCGCGAGACATCACCCGTCGATCGGCGAGCGCGTACCCCACTCCCGACGGTGCCTGCGTGCGGTCGGCGACGACTCGGAACTCACCGTCCGAACCTCGGGCGACATCGGCGGCATGCATGAACAGCTGATGCGGCCCCGGAATGGTGATCGCGTGCGCAGTGCGCAGATAACCCGGATTACCGAAGACCAACTCCGGCGGAATCAACCCCCGACGAACGGTTTCCTGGGCCCCGTAGATATCGGTGAGCACGGCGTCGAGCAGCATCGACCGCTGAACCAAACCGGCTTCCAGACGATCCCACTCATCGGCCGCGACCACCAACGGAACACTGTCCAACCCCCACCGAACAGCACTGGGCAATGCCTCGCTGCCACCCGACGGCGGAATGGGGTTGTACGTGATGCCATGGTCGTCGACCAGACGGCTCACCCGCGACTGCAACGTCTGCATGGCACCGGAGCCGGCCTCACGCATACCGTCGACCAACTCCGCCCAATGCGGACGAACGGCGTCGTCGGCGTCGAGCAACTCGTCGAACCGATCGACGCGACCGCTCACGGCCTCGCGCCGACCGCGATACGCGAGCCACGGCGACCCGGCACCACTCGAAACACCGTCGTTCCCGCCGGCTCCACTCGAGACATCGTCGTTTCTGCCGGCTCCACTCGAGACATCGTCGTTTCTGCCGGCTCCACTCGAGACATCGTCGTTTCTGCCGGCTCCACTCAGGGTGGTATCCACGGGCACCATCGAGCCGTTGTTCCTTCCGTCGGTCGATCACACTCCGCCGCCGGGCGGCTCCGCTTGCTGCGGACCCACCCGATACGCGTCGGACCGAGATCGCTACCGGTCGACTCGTTCTCCTGTGCAGTCGCGTCTCAGGACGTGATGACTCCGGTCCGGCGCAGGTCGAGCATGCCGGGCGCGGACACATCGATCGCTTGGCGAGCGTGCATCTCGAGCAATCTTGCTATGTCCACCTTCCCCGAGGTGAACCCGCCCTCCTCGAAGCGGCCGTTGCGGCGAGCCTCGGCTTCGACCGAGTTGACGGGCGGCCCCTCGTACGAGCGCCCGCCCGGATGCACGACGTGGTACGAGCATCCACCGACTGCGCGTCCGGTCTGCATTTCCACCAGGTCGAAACGCAGTGGACTCTGCACCTCGATCGTCGGGTGCAGAGCGCTCGGCGGCTGCCAGGCGCGGTAGCGCACACCGGCGACCTGAACGTCCTGACGCTCGGTGCGCACCATCGGTACCGGCACCCCGTTGCACGTCACCATGTATCGGCCCGCGTCGGCTCCGGCGACCCGAACCTGGATCCGCTCCACCGAGGAGTCCACGTACCGTGCGGTGCCGGAGGACGTCGACTCTTCGCCGAGGGTGTTCCAGGGCTCGATCGCGCCACGTAGTTCGATCTCGGCATCGCCGACCACGGTGGTGCCGATCCGCGGGAATCGGAATTCGGTGAACGGATCGAGCCAGCTGGTGTCGAAGTCGATACCGTGCTCACGGAGGTCCTCGGCCACGCGGCCGATGTCGCTGATCACGAAGTGCGGAAGCATGTATCGGCCGTGCAGATTGGCACCGTGCCGGATCAGCGGGGCCTCGAGCGGGGTGTCCCAGAATCGCGAGACCATCGATCGCACGAGCAGTGACTGCACCATCGCCATCTGATGGTGCGGCGGCATCTCGAACCCGCGCAGTTCGAGCAATCCGAGTCGGCCGCGGGTGGAGTCGGGGCTGTAGAGCTTGTCGATGCAGAACTCGGCGCGGTGCGTGTTGCCGGTGATGTCGGTGAGCAGGTGCCGCAGTGCTCGGTCGACCACCCAGGGCGAGGCCGATCGATCGGCCCCGGTCAGTCGCTTGATCTCGCTGAATGCGACCTCGAGCTCGTAGAGCGATTCCTCTCGACCCTCGTCGGCGCGAGGTGCCTGCGATGTGGTGCCGATGAAGCGGCCCGAGAACAGGTACGACAGCGACGGGTGCCGCTGCCAGTGAGTGAGCAGCGACACCAACAGATCCGGTCGACGCAGAACGGGTGAATCGACCGGCGTCACGCCGCCGAGAGTGATGTGGTTGCCGCCGCCGGTTCCGCGGGTGGTGCCGTCGTTGTCGAATCCTTCGGTGCTCAACCGGGACTGGCGAGCCTCGAGGTAGAGACGCTCCATCAGTTCGTTCTGTTCTGCCCACGAGGAGGTCGGTTGCACGTTGACCTCGATCACACCGGGATCCGGTGTGACAGTGAGGGTTTGGATACGCGGATCCGACGGCGGGCCGTAGCCCTCGATCACGACGGGGGTGTCGATGGTCGACGCCGCCTGCTCGACGCGTGAGACGAGGTCGACGAAATCGTCCAGTCGATCCATCGGCGGCATGAACACGTGCAGGATGCCGTCACGGACCTCGGCGACCAGAGCGGTGACGGCGGTGCCGCCGACCCTGGACGTCTCGTCGACCAACTGCGCGTACCGCGACTCGGCCGGGTTCACCGCGCGCGGCGGCTGCTGCGTGAGCTGCGGTGTCGGCAGATCCGGCTTGGGGGCGGTGGGGTCGGCCGGGTTCTCGACCGGTCCCCCGTCCCAGGAGATCGCTCGCAGGGGCAGCCGCAGGCCCGCAGGAGAATCGCCTTCCAACAACACGATTCGGCCACGGCGCAACTTCCAGTCCGAGCTCTCCCAGCCGGACCCGTCCTCGGTGCGCGAGATGGGCAGCACGAATGCCGCCGGCTCGTCGGTGCTGGCATCGAGCCGTTCGAGCAGTCGCTTCCTGGCGTCCGCGGAATCGGCTCCAGGTTCGAGGTCGTCGTCGTCGGCGGGCGGGTCACCGTAGGGCTGACGAACCAGGTCCAACAGTTTCACCAACGGGTCCTCGTAGGCGGGACGCGCTTGTGAGGCAGGCAGTCCGAGAGCCTTGACCAACTCGTCGATCAATTCCTGCGACGCCGAGTTGTCCACCGGTTCCGGGCGCAGATCCTCTGCCAACCAGGGATCGGCGATCAGGTCGGAGTCGTGCCACAGGGCTTGACCATCGGTGCGCCAGAACAATCCCACTTGCCACCGTGGCAGCGGCTCACCCGGGTACCACTTGCCCTGACTGCGTTGCACCAGGCCGTCCGGTGCATAGATGGTGCGAAGCCGTTCGGCGAGCACACTTGCCAGCTTGCGCTTGTGTGGGCCATCGGCCGTGGTGTTCCACTCGGGCGCTTCCTGATTCTCGATCGCGACGAATGTGGGCTCACCGCCGACGGTCAGTCGAATGTCCTGATCGAGCATCCGCTTGTCGATCTTCTCGGCTGTCGCCTTGATCGACTCCCACTGTTCGGCGGTGTAGGGCAACGTCGTTCGCGGATCCTCGTGGACGCGTACGACGGTGTTGGAGAAGTCGAGTTCGGCCTTGCACTTGCTCGTGGCACCGGAGATCGCGGCGGCAGTCGACGGGTGTGGCGTCGCCGACAGTGGAATGTGACCTTCGCCGGCGAACAGGCCGGAGGTCGGATCCATCCCGACCCAGCCCGCACCGGGGAGATAGACCTCGGTCCACGCGTGCAGATCGGTGAAGTCCTCCACCGGCCCGGACGGGCCGTCCAAAGACTTGACGTCGGAGGACAACTGAACCAGGTAACCCGAGACGAAGCGCGCGGCCAGACCCATCTGACGCAGGACCGACACCAGCAACCACGCCGAGTCGCGGCACGACCCGACGGCGGACGTCAGGGTCAGATCCGGGGTCTGCACTCCCGGTTCCATCCGCACCGAGTACCCGACGTCCCCCATCACGGCTTGGTTTGCCATCACGAGAAAATCGATGGTGCGCAACGACTCTCCGCGTTCGACGACGGCTGCCTGTAGCTTCTCCACCCATGCCGAGACCACCGGGCCCGGTCCTGATCCCGCCTTGCCCTCGTCCACCGGGCGCAGGTACGGCTCGAGGTCGGGAAGGTCGTGCTCCTCGTACGCGAACCCGAAGTGCTCGGCCCATTCCTCGACGAAGAAGTCGAGGGGGTTGATCGACGCCATGTCCGCGACGAGTCCGACGGTGATCGACAGGTGGTCGGTTCGCTCGGGGAAGACCACCCGAGCGAGGAAGTTTCCGAACACGTCCTGCTGCCAGTTGACGAAATGCTCCGCCGGTTCGATCTTCAGCGAGTACGCCTCGATGGGAGTACGCGAATGCGGTGCCGGTCGCAGCCGAATCTCGTGCGGAAAGATCTTGACGGTGCGGTCGAATTTGTAGCTGGTGCGGTGTTCGAGTGCAACCTTGATGCCCACGGCGAGCCCCTCGTGATAGTCCCGGTATGGGTAGAACACCCAACCCTAGTAGGACCGGGCCCGGTGCGCTCGGCGAGAAATCGTGTCCGAAATGTGCCGACCGGGCAGGCGCGTAGTCCTTGACACCCCCTTCGTGGTGCGGTTCGCTCAGCGAGAATCGAGTACTCGTTCGACGCACGTCACAGTTTGCAATCAAAGGGAATCTCGTGAGCGACAATCCATCCGACGGACCGCACTACGGCTCCGATCCGAACCGACCCCAGTACCCCACGAATCCAGCGTCCGGCTACCCGCCACCCGGCAACTACCCGCCCCCGGGCAACTATCCACCGCCGCCGGTCGGCGGCAACGCGGCCTTCGGCACGGGTTCCCCGCTGCCCGGCGGCGCGCAGCCCGGCAGCCTCGGCTCACGATTCGCCGCCCGCTTCCTGGATGGGCTCGTTCTCGCGGTCGTCCAGTTCATCCTGTACGTGATTCTCCCGAACGGGTTCTTCGGAACCGTGCTGCTGAGCCTCGCGTCCGCACTCCTCGGCTTCGCGTACTTCACGCTGCTCGAGTCCTCGCGTGGCCGGACTCTGGGCAAGCAGCTCCTCGGTCTGCGAACCCTCGGCGCATCGGGCGGACTGCCCACCCAGGCCGAAGCGGCCAAGCGCAACGCCTTCCTGCTGCTGAACGTGGTACCGCTGCTCGGCACCTTCCTGGTGATCGTGGCGTACATCGTCATTGCGGTGACCATCAACTCGAGCCCGACCAAGCAGGGCAAGCACGACGAGTTCGCCGGCGGAACCCAGGTCGTCGCCATCTCGTAAAACCCCATCCACGCACGAGCGGACCTTCGACACACGGCGGAGGCCCGCTCGTCTGCGTCCGGGTGTTCCACGGCCTCGACGCCCCGAATCACCCCATTGCTCCCGACCACAGACCAGGAGAACGACGTTGAGCGACAATCCGACCGGCGAACCCCGGCCCGGCGAGGGATCCGATCCCGACCGCACCGACACGCCCAACAGTCCCCCGCCGAGCACGGGAAACACCCCGCCGACTCCCGGCGGTCAGTACCCACCCCCGACCGAAAGCTACCCGCCGCAGGGCGGCTACCCACCTCCCGGCAACTACCCACCGCAGGGCAGCTACCCACCGCAGGGCGGCTACCCGCCTCCCGGCAACTACCCACCGCAGGGGAACTACCCACCACAGGGGAACTACCAACCGCAGGGCGGCTACCCACCTCCCGGCAACTACCCACCGCAGGGTGGTGCACCCGGCGGCTATCCACCGCAGGGTGGTGCGTACCCGCCGCCGCCCGGCACCTATGGAAACCAGGGCTACGGGCAGACGCCACTGGGTCCGAATCCCGGACGGCTCGACGTCGGGGCAGCGCTGAGTTACGGGTTCGACAAATTCAAGGCCAACGTCGGCCCATGGCTCGGAATCACCGCCATCGTGTGGGCCGTGACGGCTATCGGTCTCGCCGTGGTCTTCGCGTCGACGTTCACCGCGGCAATGGTGGCAGCCGACAGCGGCGACACGACATTCACGGCCACGACATCCGGGGTGGCCGTCGTGCTGACGGCGATCATCACGTTCGTGTCGTATTTCGTCAACGCCGCGTACGTTCGAGGTGCGCTGGACGAGACCGGTGCCCCGCAGAAGCCGTCGTTCGGTAGATTTTTCCAGCTCACCAACGTCGGCCAGATCGCCGTTCTCGCACTGATCTGGACGATCGTGAGTGTGGTGGTCAGTTTCATCCCGTTCCTCGGAACGGTCGTTCTGATCGTGATCGGCTTCCTCGCCAATTTCGCACTGACGTTCCTGATCGATCGCAATCAGACGGCGATCGAATCCATCAGATCGAGTGTCGACCTGACCGTGAAGAACTTCGGTCCCGTGGTGTTGCTCCTGCTGCTGCTGGCCGCGATCAACATCGTCGGTGCGCTGCTGTGCGGTCTCGGTCTGCTGTTCACCATCCCGATCTCGGTGATCGCAACCAACTACGCCTACCGCGTACTGACCGGTGGGCCGCTGTCCCCCGCACGCTGACCTGCCCGACAACAGACGACTGTCCCCGTAGCGCACAGCGCTACGGGGACAGTCGTTTTCGAAACTTCTCAGGCCTCGGCCGGTTCTTCCTTCTTCTCCGGCTTGAAGTCGACGCCCGATTCCTTACGCTGCTGCGGGGTGATCGGGGCGGGCGCGTCGGTCAACGGGTCGATGCCGCCACCGGACTTGGGGAACGCGATGACCTCGCGGATGGAGTCGACGCCGGCGAGCAGCGCAGTGATGCGGTCCCAACCGAACGCGATGCCGCCGTGCGGCGGTGCGCCGTAGGAGAAGGCGTCGAGGAGAAAACCGAACTTCTCCTGGGCTTCTTCCTTGCCGATACCCATGATCGCGAACACCCGTTCCTGAATGTCCTTGCGGTGGATACGAATACTGCCGCCGCCGATCTCGTTGCCGTTGCAGACGATGTCGTAGGCGTAGGCCAGTGCGGATCCGGGATCGGTGTCGAACGTATCCATCGACTCCGGCTTCGGCGACGTGAAGGCGTGGTGCACGGCAGTCCACGCACCGGATCCGACGGCCACGTCACCACTGGCGGTGGCGTCGGACGTGGGCTCGAACAGCGGAGCGTCGACGACCCACACGAATGCCCATGCCTTCGGGTCGATCAGGTCGAGCTTGCGAGCGATCTCGCCGCGCACGGCACCGAGCAAGCCACGTGATGCCTTGATCGGGCCCGCGGAGAAGAAGATCGCATCACCGTTGTTCGCGCCGACGTGCGCGGCGAGGCCGTCACGCTCGGCGTCGGTGAGATTCTTGGCAACCGGGCCACCCAAGGTGCCGTCCTCGCCGACGAGCACGTAGGCGAGGCCTTTGTGGCCACGCTGCTTGGCGAATTCCTGCCACCGGTCCAACTGCTTGCGGGGCTGCGATGCACCACCGGGCATGACGACGGCACCGACGTACGGGGCCTGGAACACTCGGAACGTGGTGTCGGAGAAGAAGTCCGTGCATTCGACCAGTTCGATGTCGAAGCGGAGATCGGGCTTGTCCGAACCGTAGCGACGCATCGCCTCGGCGTAGGTGATCCGTGGAATCGGAGCCGTGAAGTGGTGGCCGACGAGCTTCCACAGCGACGCCAGGATCTCTTCGGCCAGGAGGATGACGTCGTCCTGGGTGACGAAGCTCATCTCGACGTCGAGCTGAGTGAACTCCGGTTGACGGTCGGCGCGGAAATCCTCGTCTCGGTAGCACCGGGCGATCTGGTAGTAGCGCTCGATACCGCCGACCATGAGCAACTGCTTGAACAGCTGCGGGCTCTGCGGCAGAGCGTAGAAGCTGCCCGGCTGCAACCTCGCCGGCACCAGGAAGTCGCGGGCGCCCTCGGGAGTGGATCGCGTGAGCGTCGGAGTCTCGACCTCGACGAACTCGTGGTGCGCGAGTACCGAGCGGGCTGCTGCGTTGACGTGCGAGCGCAGGCGAATGGCGTGGCCCGGTCCCTCGCGACGCAGATCGAGGTAGCGGTACTTGAGCCGCGCTTCCTCGCCCGGCTGGTCGTCGAGCTGGAACGGCAGCGGCGCGGCCTCGGACAGGACCTCGATCTCGGAGGCCTCGACCTCGATCGCACCGGTGGGGATCTCGTAGTTCGCGTTGCCCTCCGGACGACCCTCGACCTTGCCGGTCACCTTCACCACGTATTCGGCGCGCAGGCGGTGGGCCTGCTCGAGTGCTGCGCCCTCACGGAAGACGACCTGGGACACACCGGACGCGTCGCGCAGATCGATGAAGATGACGCCGCCGTGATCGCGTCGGCGGGCCACCCATCCCGTCAGCGTCACGGTTCGGTCGACGTGCTCGGGGCGTAATGAGCCGGCGAGGTGGGTGCGCAGCACGGGTGTCCTTTCGAGAAAAATCCGCTGATCGTGTTGTTCGATCCTCGATCCTACGGAGCACATCGCCGTAGAAGGAAACGAGATCGCAACGCGGCATGCGAAGCTAAGGCCGACAGTGGCGGTATCGGTTCGCATCACAGATGCGCGCTCGGCGGAGGGGAACTCCAGCATGACGTTCAGAGAAGGCTCGCAATCGACACCAGGCCGAGTCTCCGTCGGTGGCAGCGGAGGGGGTGGCGGACGCCGCAAGTTGGCGATCGGAGGCGGCGCGGGTGGACTGGTCGTCATCGTCCTTGCCCTGCTGTTCGGCGGCGATCCCGGCGCGATCCTGAACCAGATCAGCGGCGGCGACAGTTCCGCCGGCCAGAACGACTCCGGGTCGTCCGGAACGCTCGACTGTGACGTCACAGAGGCGAACAGCAACGTCGACTGCCGGGTGGATTTCACGGTGGCGAGCCTCGATACCGTGTGGGAATCGCAGCTGCAATCGCAGACCGGCGTCGCCTACGTCCAGCCGGCCGTGAGATTGTTCTCCGGTTCGACCGGCACCGGCTGCGGCAACGCCACCAGCGCCGTCGGGCCGTTCTACTGCCCGGCCGATTCCACCGCCTACTTCGACACGAGCTTCTTCCAAGTACTCGTCGACCAGTTCGGCTCCAGCGGCGGACCACTCGCACAGGAATACGTGGTGGCGCACGAGATCGGCCACCACATCCAGAATCAGCTGGGCGATATCGGACGCGCGCAGGCCGATCCCCAAGGACCCGAGTCCGGTGGCGTCAAGGTGGAGTTGCAGGCCGACTGCTACGCGGGAATCTGGGCGCACTACGCAGCCGAGACGGTCGACCCGAAAACTGGAGTCCCCTTCCTCGAGCCGCTGACCGCTACCGACATCGACGACGCACTCTCGGCGGCGTCGTCGGTGGGCGACGACCGCATCCAGCAGGCATCCACCGGCCGCGTCAACCCCGAGGGTTGGACGCACGGTTCTTCTGCGCAGCGTCAGGCATGGTTCACCGCGGGCTACGAAACCGGACAGGTGGCGGCCTGCGACACGTTCTCGGCACGCGACCTGAACAACCCCTGATCATCCAGCTCAGAACAGGGTGAGAGCCGGCCCCGAGGTCACCGGTGCTCGGGGTTCGGCAGGCTCGTTGGCGGGCAGCGAGCGGGTCTGCTCGGCGGCGAACCCGTAGGTGTCGAGCAGCGGATCGATTCTCGCTTTGAGCCACTGCTTGTACTCAGGAGTCACATAGGCCCCGTGTCCGTAGAGCTGACGGTACCGACGCACCAACGCGGGGTGTTCCTTCACCAGCCAGCTCATGTACCAGTCCTTGGTGCTCGAACGCAGATGCATCGGCAGCGCCGTCACGGTTGTCGCACCTGCCTCTGCCAGGGCACCGATGAGGCCGTCCAACTGCTTGGCCCCATCGGTGAGAAACGGAATCACCGGTGCCACCAGAACGCCGCAGTCCAGGCCCGCGTCGCGGACCGCACGAACGAGATCCAATCGCGCTCGTGGACTGGGGGTTCCGGGCTCGAGCTGCTTCTGCAGGTCGGCATCGTGAATGGCCAGGCTGATGCTCACCTGCACCTCCACCTGCTGCGCAGCCAGCGTCAACAGGGGCAGATCACGCCGCAGCAGTGTGCCCTTGGTGAGAATGGAGAACGGCGTCCCGGATTCGGCCAATGCTCGAATGATCCCCGGCATCAACCGATATCGCCCTTCCGCGCGCTGATAGGGGTCGGTGTTGGTCCCGAGCGCCACCGGCTCCCGTTTCCACGACCGGCGCGCGAGTTCCTTGCGCAGTACCGCAGCAACGTTCGTCTTCACGACGATCTGCGAGTCGAAGTCGTTGCCGGAGTTCAGATCCAGATATTCGTGCGTCGGGCGGGCGAAGCAGTATCGACATGCGTGCGAGCACCCGCGCATCGGATTGACGGTCCACGAGAAGGGCACCTGAGATTCGCTCGGCACTTCGTTCAGAGCGCTCTTGCACAACACTTCGTGGAAGGTGATGCCCTCGAACTCGGGCGTCTGGACGCTGCGGACCAGTCCCGATCGCTCGAGCCCCGGTAGCGCCCCGTCGTCCGCGGCATCGAGAGTCTGGCCGGCCCATCGCATGCACACAGTCGAACATTTGTTCTATGTCGTGTCAAGGGCGGCTCTCCCCCGCGGATCCCCGCTCGGGCATGGTCACCGGAAGGCGATAGCGTAGGTCCCCAGCCGATCCTAGGAGTGCACCACAAGTGACCGCCCCGAACACACCGACCCTCGAGCCGATTCTGCGTCTCGGCCTCACCCTCGGACCGGGAATCGACGTCGGCTCGGTGCCGGCCGGTGAGCGGGTGGTCACCACCGTGCTCGGCGGCGCAGCTCCCGGCCCCGACATCGAGGGCACCCTCGCCGCCGGGTCGACCGTCGTCAGCGTGACGCGGCCCGACGGATGCACCGAGTTCAGCACCGACCTCGTCCTGGAGTTGGCAACCGGCGGTTATCTCTCGCTCGACTACCGCGGAGTTCAGTTCGGGCCGGCCGAGGTGATCGACGCTCTGAACGATCCCGAGCGTGAGGTGGACCCCGCCACGTACTACTTCCGCGGCACCCTTCGCGTGTCGACCGCGGTCCCGAAGTTCACCTATCTCAACCGTGCGCTCGTCGTCACGTCCGGATCTCGCTCGGCCGAAGCCGTCGTACTCGACGCATTCCTGGTCACCTGATCCCGGCTCAGTCGAGCAGGTGGGCGACCTCCCGGTCGGTCAGAGTCGCCTGCGGAGTTCGTCCCTTGCTACGGACGAGTTCGACGGCGCGGTAGAGCGGCCGTTGGTCGAGCCCGGCGTCGCGTGCCTCGGCGCGCAGCTGATCGACCAGCACCGATGCGATCGCCGCAGCCGGCACCAACTCGGTGGTCCACAGCGAGTCGGCGAGGGTGCGCAACGACAGAATCGGCAGTTCCCGGCCCCCGTCCCTGGTGTAGAGCGCAAGCGGAACCACGACGTGTGTACGCCCGTCGTAGAGCCGTAGCGAGATCTGATCGATTCCGGCCGTCCGAATGGTCAGTTCGGCGGTCACCACCTCCGGCATCTTCAGTCGGCGCGTGCGCAACCCTCGTGCACACAGTTGCGGACCGTCGAGCCAAATCCGGCGGCGCAGACCGAGCCAGCCGGACAGTACCGCGGGACCGCCGACGATCACTCCGACGAGAACTGCGACCCACACCGGCGCGAACAGCGCCAGCACGACGGCGACAACGATCCCGATCGCCGCCGACCCGACCATGATCTTGCGCAGGCGCGGTTTCAGGAACTCCACCGAGACCAGGTCCAGTGCTACCGGCCCCGCGTTGGACCGGGAGTCACCGGGCGGGGACTCACCGGGCGGGGACTCACCGGGCAAGACGCGCTCCGAGGGCGTCGACCACGTCGGCCATCGGAACGGTGTCCTGCTCACCGTTCGAAAGGTCCTTCACCAGAACCGCTTCGGCAGCGAGTTCCTGATCCCCGAGCACCAACGCGAAACGTGCTCCGGATCGGTCGGCGGCCTTCATGGCACCCTTGATTCCGCGATTCCCGTAAGCCATGTCCACCGCTATTCCTCGTTCGCGTAGCTGAGCCGCGATGTCGACGATCGCCAGCTTCGCACCGGCACCCATCGGAACACCGAAGACCTGGCATCGTGCCGTCGCGCCCGCAGTCTTGCCCTCGGCGGCCAGGGCCAGCACCGTGCGGTCGACCCCGAGGCCGAACCCGATTCCGGAGAGCGCCTGCCCGCCGAGCTGTTCCATCAAACCGTCGTAGCGGCCGCCGCCGCCGATGCCCGATTGTGCGCCGAGTCCGTCGTGCACGAATTCGAACGTCGTCTTGGTGTAGTAGTCGAGGCCACGCACCATTCGCGGGTTCACCAGGTACGGGACGTTCATCACGTCCAGGTAGGCCAGCACTTCGTCGAAGTGTTCCTTCGCCGAATCCGAGAGGTGATCGAGCATCAGCGGTGCGTCCGCGGTCATCGCGCGCACCTCGGGCCGCTTGTCGTCGAGCACACGCAGCGGGTTGATCTCGGCACGTCGGCGAGTGTCCTCGTCGAGCGGAAGGGCGAACAGGAACTGCTGCAACAGCTCTCGGTACTGCGGGCGACAGGTGTCGTCGCCGAGCGAGGTGATCTCGAGCCGGAAGCCGGTCAGACCCAGGGCCCGGAAACCGGCGTCGGCCACGGCGATGACCTCGGCATCCAGTGCAGGGTCGTCGACGCCGATCGCCTCGACGCCCACCTGCTGCAGCTGCCGGTAGCGGCCGGCCTGCGGGCGTTCGTAGCGGAAGAACGGCCCGGCGTAGGCCAACTTGACCGGTAGCGCTCCCCGATCCAGTCCGTGCTCGATCACCGCGCGCATGACTCCGGCGGTGCCCTCGGGGCGCAGCGTCACCGATCGGTCTCCGCGATCGGAGAAGGTGTACATCTCCTTGCTCACCACATCGGTCGACTCCCCGACCCCACGGGCGAACAGGCCGGTGTCCTCGAAGATCGGCAGTTCGATGTGGCCGTAGCCGGCGGTGCGGGCTGCGTCGAGCAACCCTTCGCGTACGGCGACGAACTCGGCCGAGTTGGGCGGGAAGTAATCGGGAATGCCCTTGGGCGCGGAAAAGGCGGTCGGCTTGCTCACGCTCACAGCTTTCCTTGCCCGGGGTCGGTGAGTCCAACGAGGAACGGGTTGGATGCGCGCTCCTGGCCGATCGAGCTCTGTCCGCCGTGTCCCGGGAGCACCACCGTGTCGTCGCTCAGAGGGAGCAGCCGAGTCGCGATGGAGCGCAGCAGTTGATCGTGATCGCCGCCGGGCAGATCGGTGCGCCCGATCGACCCCGCGAAGAGGGTGTCCCCGGTCAGAGCCAACGGAACCGAGCCGTCGGGCCCGTCGGCGTGAGCGAGGAACACCACCGATCCCTGAGTGTGCCCGGGGGTGTGTACCACCGTGAATTCGATTCCGGCGAGTTCGAGCCGTCGACCGTCCGTGAGCTCGATCACCTCGGCCGGTTCGTGGAACTCGAGGTCGCCCAGTACCGCCGCCAACGTCGGGCCGGTTCCCTTGATCGGATCGGCCAGCATGTAGCGGTCCTCGGGTGCGATGTACGCCGGGATGCCGTACTTTGCGCAGATCGGCTCCACCGACCACGTGTGGTCCAGATGGCCGTGCGTGAGCAGTACTGCGGTGGGGGTGAGCGAGGACTGCGTCAGGAAGTCGATCAGCGGATCCGCGGCGTCCTGACCGGGATCGACGACGACGCACTCGGACGCGTCGTCCTGGGCCAGGATGTAACAGTTCGTCTGAAACATGCCTGCGGGGAATCCGGTGACGAGCAAGACAAACGCTCCTAAATGGCTGAGGCCGAAGTACCGAACAAGCTTAGTGGGGCCGATCCCGTCGGGTCCCCCCAGCATGCTCTCAGGCAGTGATGGCAAACTCGCGTTGGCCGATTCTCGGCCGATTACCACACGATCGGTCCGTGCAGCGAGCGGGCGAGGTCGTTTTTCGACAAGCGGGAGGAACACGAATTGCCCAGCAACGAGCAACGGCGCGAGGCTGCCAAACGAAAGCTCGAACGCCAACTCGTACGCCGTGCCGAACGAGCCCGGCGTCGTAAGCAATTGACGATCGCCGGTTCCATTCTCGGCGTCGTTGCGGTGGTGGCCGTCGTCTCGGTCGTGTTCGTGGTGACCCGCGGTGACGACGATGCCAGTACCGCTCAGGAATCCTCGACGTCGGCACCCGCCGATTCGATCATCGCAGCCGGACGCACCGAGCCGTTGCCCGAGACGGTGAACTGCTCCTACCCCGCCGCGGCGGGGCCTGCGGCCAAGCCGAACACTCCCCCGCGCACCGACAACGTGCCGACCAGCGACGAGCCGCTGAGCTACAGCATGACCACGACTGCGGGAAACATCGGTCTGACGCTGAACAACCCCGAGTCTCCCTGCACGGTCAACAGTTTCGTCTCGCTCGCCAATCAGGGTTACTTCGACGGCACCACCTGCCATCGACTCACCACGGGCGCGGGTCTGCAGGTTCTCCAGTGCGGCGATCCCACCGGCACCGGCTCCGGCGGGCCGGGCTACCAGTTCGCCGACGAATTCCCCACCGATACGTTCGCCGAAGGCGACCCTGCCGCGCAGACCCCGATCTCCTACCCACGTGGAACGTTGGCCATGGCCAATGCGGGCCCGGGAACCAACGGCAGCCAGTTCTTCCTCGTCTACGGCGATTCCGAACTGCCGCCCGCCTACACCGCGTTCGGCACCATCGACGAGACCGGACTCGCCACCCTCGACGCCATCGCGGCCAAGGGAGTCGAAGGCGGCGCGTCCGATGGAGCCCCCGCCGAACCGGTCGACATCACGTCCATGTTGAGCGACCTGTGAACCGCGCCTCGGCTCTGACGATCGCGATCTCGGCCACCGCGCTGGTTCTCGCAGGGTGTTCCGGTTCGGCCGAACCGGCAGCTGCGCCGGCCACCACGCCGTCGTCGACGACCACCACGACAACCGAGGCACCCGCGCCGCGGCCTGCACTCGATCTGTCCCGTTTCGGGGCTCTGCCGCCCGTGCCGCAGCCCACGACCGACACGGTCTCCTGCTCGTATCCGGAGCAGTCTCCGGCCGTCAAGCAGGTCACCGCTCCGGCTACCGACAACGTCGACGTGTACGGAACCGTCGATGTGACGTTGTCCACCACTGCAGGTCCGATCGGCATCACACTGGACCGGACACCAGCACCGTGCACGGTCAACAGTGTCGTGAGCCTCGTCGAGCAGGGGTACTTCGACGGCTCACCCTGTCACCGACTGACGACGTCACCGGGCCTCGAGGTACTGCAGTGCGGTGACCCGTCCGGTTCCGGTCGAGGCGGACCGGGATACACCTTCGCCAACGAGTACCCCACCACCGCGTACACGGACGATCCGGCGCAGGCCGAGAACCCGGTGGTCTACCCCCGCGGAACGCTGGCGATGGCCAATGCCGGCCCCGACACCAACGGCAGCCAGTTCTTCCTGGTGTACGCCGATTCGGTGCTGCCGCCGCAATACACGGTGTTCGGCACCATCTCGGACGCCGGTCTGCAAACCCTGGACGCCATCGCAGCGGGCGGGGTGACCGGTGGCTCGGAAGACGGCGCACCGGCGACTCCGGTGATCGTGGAATCGGCAACGGTGTAGCTCCGATAGAACGACGAGAGGGTGAGCAGAGATTCTCTGCTCACCCTCTCGTCGTTCTCCGGACCGCTCAGGCGGCCGACGTCAGCCGATACACGTCGTACACGCCCTCGACGTTGCGCACGACGTTCAGCACGTGCCCGAGGTGCTTCGGGTCACCCATCTCGAACGTGAACTTGCTGATCGCCACCCGGTCCCCGGACGTGGCAACCGATGCCGAGAGAATGTTGACTCGCTCGTCGGCGAGCGCCTTGGTGACGTCGGAGAGCAGTCGGTGACGGTCCAGTGCCTCGATCTGGATGGCGACCAGGAACACCGAGGACGCCGACGGTGCCCACTGAACCTCGATGAACCGCTCGGACTGCTCTTCCAGCGATCGTGCGTTGGTGCAGTCGGTGCGGTGGACACTCACCGATCCACCACGGGTGACGAATCCGAGGATCTCGTCTCCCGGCACCGGCGTACAGCACTTCGCAAGTTTCGCGACGACGCCCTCGGCACCGGTGACCAGCACGCCCGCGTCGCCGACCTGACGGGGTCGAGTGGGAATGGTCGACGGTGTCGACCGCTCGGCGAGCTCTTCCTCGACGTCGCCGACTCCACCGAGATGGGCGACCAACCGCTGCACCACGTGGCGAGCGGATACGTGATTCTCGCCGACCGCGGTGTAGAGAGCGGAGACGTCGACGTACCGTAGCTCGTGCGCGATCGCCGACATGGACTCGGCATTCATCAAGCGCTGCAGGGGAAGTCCGCCTCGACGGACCTCCTTGGCGATGCCGTCCTTGCCTGCCTCCAGGGCTTCCTCGCGACGCTCCTTGGCGAACCACTGGCGAATCTTGGTCTTGGCTCGCGGTGAGGCGACGAATCCCTGCCAGTCCCGACTCGGGCCTGCGGTGGCAGCTTTCGAGGTGAACACCTCGACCACTTCACCGTTGTCGAGTGTCCGTTCCAGGGCGACGAGTCGACCGTTGACCCGCGCGCCGATGCAGCGATGTCCCACTTCGGTGTGCACGGCGTACGCGAAGTCGACCGGGCACGATCCGGCAGGCAGGGTGACGACGTCGCCCTTGGGGGTGAAGACGAAGATCTCCTTGACCGCGAGGTCGTAGCGCAGCGACTCGAGGAACTCCCCCGGATCGGCGGCTTCTCGCTGCCAGTCGAGCAACTGGCGCATCCACGCCATGTCGTCGACCTCGGCGTTGTCCTGCGAGTGCTTGCCCTTGGTCTCCTTGTACCGCCAGTGTGCCGCGATGCCGAACTCGGCTGTGCGGTGCATGTCGCGCGTACGAATCTGCACCTCGAGGGGCTTGCCCTCCGGTCCGATCACCGTGGTGTGCAGCGACTGGTAGACGCCGTAACGCGGCTGTGCGATGTAGTCCTTGAAACGGCCCGCCATCGGCTGCCACAGCGAATGCACCACGCCGACAGCGGCGTAACAGTCACGGATCTCGTCGCACAGAATTCGGACGCCCACGAGGTCGTGGATGTCGTCGAAGTCGCGACCCTTGACGATCATCTTCTGGTAGATCGACCAGTAGTGCTTCGGGCGACCCTCGACGACCGCGCTGATTCTCGACGCGGCGAGCGTCGCGTTGATCTCGGCCCGAACCTTCTCGAGGTAGGTGTCGCGGGACGGTGCCCGATCGGCGACGAGCCGCACGATCTCGTCGTACTTCTTGGGATGAAGAATCGCGAACGCCAGGTCTTCGAGCTCCCACTTGACCGTGGCCATTCCGAGCCGATGGGCAAGCGGCGCAATGACTTCCAACGTCTCCTTGGCCTTGCGCGCCTGCTTCTCCGGGGGCAGGAACCGCATGGTGCGCATGTTGTGCAACCGGTCGGCGACCTTGATGACCAACACCCGCGGATCTCGCGCCATCGCGATGATCATCTTGCGGATCGTTTCGCCCTCGGCTGCGGTTCCGAGCACGACCTTGTCGAGCTTGGTCACCCCGTCCACGAGATGGGACACCTCGTCGCCGAACTCCTCGGTCAGCTTGGCGAGCGAGTATCCGGTGTCCTCGACCGTGTCGTGCAGCAGAGCTGCAACCAGCGTTGTCGTGTCCATCCCCAGCTCGGCCAGAATGTTGGCCACGGCGAGCGGATGCGTGATGTAGGGATCGCCGGACTTGCGCATCTGCGAGGCGTGCAGCTCGTCGGCAACGTCGTAGGCCCGCTGCAGCAGCGTCAGGTCTGCCTTGGGATAGAGCTCACGGTGCAGGCTGACGAGTGGCTCGAGCACCGGTTTGACCGCCGCGCTGCGCCCAGCGGTGATGCGGCGCGCCAGGCGTGCGCGGACCCGCCTCGACGCGGAGGTGGGAACGGGTGCCGAATTACGGGTTCCGGACGGAGCCTGCGAATCGGTCGCCGCCGGGTCGTGGGGAACCGGGCCGTGGGGAACCGGAGCGTCGACGGCCGGGCGGACACCGCCGGACGCGGACTCGTCGGTCGTGACGACGTCGACTCCGGTCCGATCGGTAACTCCGGTCCGATCGGCAACTACGGGCCGCTCGGGGACGGCAGGCCCGTCGGGCAAGGGTTGATCGATGTATCGGGTCACTCTCATCACCTCCTGCCACACATTCCGCGCTGTCGTCGAAACGTCAACGCATTGTGACAGAGACTTTAGTCCTCATACTCGAACCAGGCAGCCGAGCGGGTAGCCACTGCACTTGTCGCGCCCGCCCAGAACGGCGATCTCGAGAACGACAGCGGCACCGACGATCACCGCTCCCTGCTCGGTCAACAACCGAGCCGTTGCATCGACGGTACCGCCGGTCGCCAGCACGTCGTCGACCACGAGCACTCGTTTTCCGGCCACGTCGATCGCAGTCGGGATCTGCAGTGCGGCGGTTCCGTACTCGAGTTCGTACGACCGTGAATGCACCGGAGGCGGCAGCTTGCCCGCCTTGCGCACCGCCAGCACACCGCACCCGAGTTCGAGGGCAACTCCGGCACCGAGCAGGAACCCCCGTGCATCGATACCCGCCACCAGGTCGACGTCCTCGAAACCCTGCGCCAGCTCCGACACGACACTGCGTAACGCCGGTCCGTCCGCGAACACCGGCGTCAGATCGCCGAAGCGAACGCCCGCGACGGGGAAGTCGTCGACCCACCGTGTCAGCCTGGTCACCGCGGCGGCAGCACCCGCTCGCTCGTCCACGTCGTTCATCGAAGAAGCACCCACCGATCCATGTTCCAACCGGCACCTGCGGCCGTCGGGTTGGGCACCACGTCCTGCATGCCGTCGCTGACGACGGTGGTCCGTGGCTCGTTGTACAGGGGAAGCGACGGCATGTCGTTCCACAGGATGTTCTCACCCTCGGTGGCCAGAGCCAGCACTCGCTCGGGGTCGTCGGTCACCGCCAACTGATCGATGATGGAATCGATCCTGCCGTTGCTGTATCCGCCGACGTTCAGGCCGATTCCCGTCCGCAACGAATACCGTGCGGTCACCGCGGCGGCAGAACCCGACGGTCCGGGAAGGGATCCGCTGCTACCGAGCACGGCGTCGACAGCCCCGGCGCGCAGTGCGGACGGTGTGAAGTCCGGTGAGCTCGCGTCCTCGACGGTGATGCCCGCAGCCGCGCAATCGGCAGCCATGCGACTCACCACCTGGGCGCGGCGCGCGTCCGGTCCCCGGTAGCCGACACGAACGGTCAGAGCATTCTCGCCCGCAGCCTCGAGTTCTCGGCTCGCCTGGTCCAGGTCCGAGCGCTGGTATCGATCGCCCACCACCGTTGCGACCGACGGATACTCGAGCGTGTCGGGCTGGACGAGACGAGAGTCGACGACGCCCGAACCCAGACCCGCCGCCTCCGCCTCGAAACCGGGGTGACCCAGAGTGTCGAACAGGTCCGACCGCGGGATGCACGCGGCCACTGCTCGACGAGCACTCGCATCGGCCAGGACCCCCTGGGTGGCGAACGTCAACTGCTCGACGCCCCGCGACGGTTCCTCGGTCGTCGTGAATCCCTCGGTGGTCCCGAGGTCGACGGCACCGGCACCGTGGTCGATCACGTCCAACGATCCGTCCGCGAACTTTGCGGCCAGGTCGGTGCCCTTGGGCCAGACGACCACCTGCTGGGTCTGGGGTGGGTTTCCCCACCAGGCGTCGTTCGCCACGAGCACGAGACCGTCCTCGGCGGTGTAGGACTCGATGCGGTAGGGGCCGGCCGAGGGCAGTAGCGCGAGGTCGATCGAGCCCGGTGTCAGGGTCCAGCCGGTGTTCCAGAAGTCGGCGATAGGGGTCACCACGTCGTCGTCCTCGGCCAGGATGGGATCGACGACGTTCGGCACGCCCGCTGCTCGAGCCGCGACATGTGCCGGTAGCAGGTCGGTGGCTCCGAACAGGGCACGCCAGTTCTGGTAGCTGCGGCCGGACGCGAAGACGACCGTCGCTTCCTTGGCCCCCGGTACGCAATCGATGCGCTCGATGTCGGAGTACCCGGCCGTCGACGCCGCGTCGAACAGGGGGCGGTCGGTGGCGAACTTTCCACTGTTCGCCGCCCACGCCAACACCAGATCGTCACAGGCCATCGGCGCACCGTCCGAGTACGTCGCCGCGGGGGCGATGGAGTACTGCACGGTCAGGGTGTCGCCGGGAACCACGGACACGGTTCCGATGTCGTTGTCCGACAACGCGTCTCCCTCGGGCCCGAGATAGCTGAAGCCCACCTGCACCCGAGTGAACGCCTGCCGGGCTCCCGACGCCGCGCCGTCGACGGTTCTCGCGTTGTAGGTGTCGACCACGTTGTCGAACGAATAGCCGATCGAGGGCACCTTGTCGTCGGGCGACGAGCACGCAGTGATGGACACCGCACCGACACTTGCTGCCACCAGTGCCGCGCTCCACCGTCGTTTCACGTGCACTCTCCGTCCCTGTCGAGGATGGACATCTACCGTCGCTTCTTGTTTCGCTTTCCGGTGGGCCGGTTGCCCGGCTGCGGAGCCGACGCCTTCGGGGCGGCCACACCGACGGCCACCGGTTCCGGAGCGTGGCCTGCTGCACGAGCTGCCGCTTCGGCGCGCTTGGAGTGGACCTTGCGCGTGTGAACTGCGACGGGACCCCACTTCTCCTTGAGCGTCACCAGCAACGGAGTGGCGAAGAAGATCGACGAGTAGGCACCGACGATCATGCCGACCAGCTGTACCAGAGCCAGGTCCTTCAGCGTGCCCACTCCGAGCAGCCACACCGCGATGATCATCAGTGCGATCACCGGGAGGACACCGATCACGGTGGTGTTGATCGAGCGCATCAGGGTCTGGTTGACGGCCAGGTTGGCCTGTTCGGCGTACGTCTTGCGATGCAGGTTGAGGATGCCGCGAGTGTTCTCCTCGACCTTGTCGAACACCACCACCGAGTCGTACAGAGAGAAACCGAGGATCGTCAACAAGCCGATCACGGTTGCAGGCGTCACCTCGAACCCGACGAGCGAGTACACGCCTGCGGTCACGAGGAGGTCGAATGCCAGGGCGGCCAGCGCCGCCAACGCCATGTCTCGCTCGTATCGGACACCGATGTAGATGCTGACGATGACCAGGAAGACCACGAGTGCGATCAGGGCTTTCTGGGTGATCTGGCTACCCCACGTCTCACTGACGTCGGACACACTGATGGCGTTGGGGGTCGCGGTACCGGAGTTGTCCTGCGGCTGGAATGCCTCGAACAACGCCTGGCGAAGGGTGTCCACTTCGGCTGGGTCGAGTGCTTCGGAGCGAATCTGCACCGTTGCTGCGGCACCCGAACCGACGGTCTGCACCGACACCGGCGGCATGCCGAGCGAGTCGTCGTACACGGTTTCGACCTGCTCGGTGGTGATGTTGTCGGCCGCGGGCAGCGCAATCCGCGTTCCGCCCTCGAAATCGATACCGAGGGTGAAGCCGCGGACGACGAAGCTCAGCAGGCACACCAGCACGATGACGCCGGTGAGGATGTAGTAGAACCGGCGACGACCGACGATGTCGAAGGCTCCGGTACCGGTGTACAGCCTGGACAACCAGCTGTGCTTGGGCTGGGCGGATTGATCGACACCCGAGTCGTCGAGGGGCGATGGGGTCGACGTGGTCGTGTCCGACATGTCATGCCTCCTTCGACGGCGCAGCGCCGGTCTTGACGGCGAGTGCCTTGTTGGCTGCGCGCTTGCGTTCGAGCGCGATCTGCTGGACGGCACCGAGACCGTTGACGGACGGCTTGGACCAGAACGTGGATTTCGACGCCAGGTACACCAGCGGCCACGTCACCAGCACCACGACGATGATGTCCAGGATCGTCGTGAGCCCGAGCGTGAACGCGAAGCCGCGGACCTGACCGACGGCCAACACGTAGAGCACTGCGGCGGCGATGAAGCTGACCGCATTGCCCGACAGGATCGTCTTGCGTGCGCGTGCCCAACCGCGAGGAACCGCCGATCGGAAGCTGCGGCCCTCCCGGATCTCGTCCTTGATGCGCTCGAAGAACACAACGAACGAGTCAGCGGTCATGCCGATACCGATGATCAGGCCGGCGATGCCGGCGAGGTCGAGCGTGAAGCTGATCCATCGACCCAGCAGAACGATGATTCCGTAGACGACGAGACCGGCCAGCGCCAACGACAGCGCAGTGAGCAGCCCGAGGGCCCGGTAGTAGAGCAGGCAGTAGACCAACACCAGAGCCAGTCCGATGGCACCGGCCAGCAGTCCGGCTTCCAGAGAGGCCAAGCCCAGCGTTGCCGACACCGTCTCGGCCTCGGAGGACACGAAGGACAGCGGCAGGGAGCCGTACTTGAGGGTGTTGGCGAGCTCGGACGCGGTCTGGTTGTTGAAGTTGCCGGTGATCGAGGTGGCGCTGCCTGCAGGGGTGGCCCCCTGAATGACCGGCGCACTGATCACCTTCGAGTCCAGTACGAACGCGGCCTGCTTCTGGAGATTGGCCGCGGTGAACTGAGCCCAGGTGTTCGAGCCGTCCGTGTCGAACGTCAGGCTGACCTGGAACTGGGCCTGCTGACTGTCGAAGCCGGAGGTCGCGTCGGCTATCTGCTGGCCGTCGATGATCGTCGGACCCAGCAGGTAGACCGCTGTTCCGTCAGTCGAGCACGCCACCAGGGGAAGCGCCGGATCGTCGTTGCCTGCGAGCGGGTCGGCGGCGTTGCAATCGAGGGACTGCATGGCCAGCTGCTGGATCTGCGGATCCTCGCTCTGTCGGAGCGTCTTGGCGTCGGCGATCTCCTGCGCTGCGCGCTCGGCGTCGGACAGGTTCGCGTCGGTGGCGGGATCGTCTGCCGCCGGTGCGTCGGTGGCGGGCGCATCGGTGGTGGGGGCGGGAGCCGGATCGACCGTGGTCGGATCCTGCGCCGGGAACACCCGGTTCTGCGGAGTGGCCGGGTCTGCGGGCGCAGCCGGATCGGCCGAAGCAGCAGGGTCTGCCGGTGCAGCAGGATCGACCGGCGCGGCCGGGTCGACCGGGGCCTGCTGCGAACCTGCTCCCTCGCCTGCCGACGGAGCTACCGAGCTCAGAACCGGTCGAATGAACAGTCGCGCCGTCTGCCCGAGAGTGCGCGCCTGGGAGCTGTCGTCGCCGGGCACCGTGATGACGAGATTGTCGCCGTCGATGACCACCTCGGAGCCCGAGACACCGAGACCGTTGACACGAGTCTCGATGATCTGCTGCGCCTGCTTCAGGCTGTCCTGCGTCGGCGCGTTGCCGTCGGGTGTCCGCGCGGTGAGTGTCACGCGCGTGCCGCCCTGCAGGTCGATTCCCAACTTCGGCGAGGGGTCTTTGTCTCCGGTGAAGAAGACCATGGCGTACACCGCTGCCATCAGCACCGCGAAAACGGCGAGATAGCGGGCGGGTTGCACCGGTCCGCTGGAAGGTGCCACGGTGTGTGTTTCTCCTCTGGGCGATGAAAAGTGTCGGTTCCTGCAGGGCCTGGCGGCCCGATGTGTCGGCGATGAGCGGTGCGATTGTGCACCACATCGGTCACCGCAGAGAAAACCGCTGCCGGATACTGTCTCCGACAGCGGTTTCGATCACATCCTGCTCACTCTTTTTCCAGCCTCTTCGACGTCTGCTCGATGGTCTCGTCCGGCCGACTCACGTCCGCCTTGCTCAGCGACGGTCCAGCGGTGTCGTTCGAGCCGAGCGCCGTGATGTCCGACTCGGTGGTGGCGTCGAGGTCGGTGTCGTCGAACTCGGAGTCGTCGGGCAGAACCTCACGTACCACTGCACGCGACCAGGTGGTGATCACGCCGTCGGCGATCTCCAGATCGATGGTGTCGTCCTCGACCAGGACCACTCGGGCGTACAGGCCTGCGGTTGTGACCACCTCGTCACCGATCTTCAGCGAGTCCTGCATTTCCGTTGTCTTGGCCAACACCTTCTTCTGTCGACGCGCATTGAGAAACAGCGGTACCAGAAGTGCCACGATCAGCAGCGGGAACAGCAAATCCATCGGAAGGTCAGTCCTCGAAGTCGGGTTCGAAATACGTCATTGTCTCGTGCGAGAGCGTCGCCGGTGCGGGCCTCGCAGCTACCCAGTGTGCCATTACCTGGAACCGGTCCGGTCCGTTCGTGTCCTGTTGTGCCCGATTCATTCGAATAATCCCTGCTGGACCTCCGAGGATCGGACCGAAATTCCACCCACCGCGAGATCCGGTGGCGGCGTCAGACCGAGGTGTTGCCACGCAGCAGCGGTCGCGACGCGCCCGCGGGGGGTACGGGCGATCATTCCGGCACGTACCAGGAACGGCTCGCACACTTCCTCGACCGTCGACGGTTCCTCCCCGACGGCGACGGCCAGCGTGGACACACCCACCGGCCCTCCGCCGAAGCTCCGGATGAGCGCGCTCAGTACGGCGCGGTCGAGTCGATCGAGCCCGAGTTTGTCGACGTCGTACACCACCAGGGCGGCCTTCGCGGTGTCCTGAGTGACGGTGCCGTCGCCGCGCACGTCCGCGTAGTCGCGGACTCGGCGGAGCAATCGGTTCGCGATACGGGGGGTGCCACGCGAGCGCCCGGCGATCTCCGCGCATCCGTCCCGATCGATCGGCACACCCAGGATTCCCGCGGACCGCATGAGGATGCGCTCGAGTTCGTTCGGCTCGTAGAAATCCATGTGCGCCACGAATCCGAACCGGTCGCGCAGCGGTCCGGTGAGCGCACCCGACCTGGTGGTGGCACCGACGAGGGTGAACGGTGCGACCTCGAGTGGAATCGACGTCGCTCCCGGCCCCTTGCCGACGATGACGTCGACGCGGAAATCCTCCATCGCCAGATACAGCATCTCCTCGGCCGGGCGAGCGATGCGATGGATCTCGTCGATGAACAGCACGTCGCCTTCGACCAGGTTGCTGAGCATCGCTGCGAGATCGCCTGCCCGCTCGAGCGCCGGACCCGACGTGAGCCGCAGCGAGGTTCCCAACTCGGCGGCGATGATCATCGCCATACTGGTCTTGCCGAGGCCCGGCGGCCCGGACATGAGGATGTGATCGGGGGTTCCGCCGCGCATCTTGGCACCCGACAACACGAGCTGCAGCTGCTCCCGCACCCGAGGTTGACCGATGAAATCGGTGAGGTTCTTCGGACGCAGACTCGTCTCGACATCCAGGTCGTCGGACATCGGGTCCGCACCGACCTGGGATTCGGCGAACCGATCTTCCTCGGTCACCCGGGCCTACCTGGACTTTCCGAGGTATGCCAGCGCCGACCTCAGCGCGGTCGACGTCGTGGCCTCGGGCTGCTGAGCGAGCACCGCGTCGGTCGCTTCCTCGGCCTGTTTCACGGGGAATCCGAGACCGATCAGCGCCTCGACGATCTGGTCTCGCATCGAGTTGCCGACTCCGGATCCCGGCACGGCCGCGCTTCCTGCGCGTCCGACCACTGCGTCGACCTTGTCGCGCAGCTCGACGACCATTCTCTCCGCGCCGCGCTTACCGATACCGGGAACCCTGGTCAGTGCTCCGATATCACTGTCGGCCAACGCAGTTCGCAGTGCGTCGGGCTCGTGTACGGCAAGAGTTGCCATGGCGATCCGCGGGCCGACGCCGGTCACGGTGAGGAGCAACTCGAACAGCTCCCGCGACTCCTTGTCGGGGAATCCGTACAGCGTCTGCGAATCCTCGCGCACGATCATGGTCGTCAGGAGGGTCGCTTCGCTCCCCCGGTGCAAAGTGGCCAACGTGGCCGGCGTGGCGTTGACGCGGTACCCGACGCCCGCAGCCTCGAGCACGGCGTGATCGAGCGCGATGTCGAACACCGAGCCCCTGATCGACGCGATCATCGGGCGCCCGCCTCCTTCTTGGCCATTTTCTCGATCCTGCGTGCCACGACGGCGCGAGCTTTGCGCTCCTCGGCCAGACGAGCGTCGTACTTGCGTTTCTGTTCGGCGGCCATGGCCTCGGCCTTGGCCATGCGGGCGATCATGGGCGCTCGCCAGCAATGACAGATGCCGAGGGCCAGCGCGTCGGCGGCGTCGGCGGGAGTCGGTGCCGTCTGCAGACCGAGAATGCGCATGACCATCGCGGTCACCTGAGCCTTGTCGGCCGAGCCGTTGCCCGTGACGGCGGCCTTGACCTCACTGGGAGTGTGAAAGCAGACGTCGATGCCGCGTCTGGCCGCCGCGAGGGCGATGACGCCACCGGCCTGGGCCGTACCCATGGCCGTACGCACGTTGTGCTGGGCGAAGACTCGCTCGATGGCCACCACCGAAGGCTTGTGGGTATCGAGCCAGTACTCCGCGGCCTCGGAAATCGCCAGCAACCGCTGCGCCAGATCCATGTCCGCAGGCGTTCGCACCACATCGACATCGAGGGCGACCACCGTTCGGCCAACACCACCCTCGATCAGACTGAGCCCACACCTGGTGAGACCGGGGTCGACACCCATCACCCGCACGCCACCACACCTTCCGCTTACGAACTGTTGTTCGATAGCGTAGCGGAGCCCACCGCTGGATCAGGGATACGACACCCGGTCGAACACGTCGTCGGATGCGAGGGGCGTCAGTCCTCGTCGTCGAGCTCGGCCATGACCTCGTCGGAGAGGTCGACGTTGGACCACACGTTCTGGACGTCGTCGCTGTCCTCGAGGGCATCGATGAGCTTGAACACCTTGCGTGCACCGTCCGCATCGACCGGGACGTTGACCGATGCCTGGAAGCTCGCCTCGGCCGAGTCGTAGTCGATTCCGGCCTCCTGCAACGCGGTGCGCACCGCGACCAGGTCGGTCGGCTCGCTGACGACCTCGAACGTATCGCCGTTGTCGTTGACTTCCTCGGCACCGGCTTCGAGGACGGCCATGAGCACGTCGTCCTCGCTCTGCCCGTTCTTCTCCAGGGTGACGACGCCCTTACGGGAGAACAGGTAGGACACCGATCCCGGATCGGCCATGTTCCCACCGTTGCGGGTCATCGCCACGCGTACCTCGCCCGCGGCGCGGTTGCGGTTGTCGGTGAGGCACTCGATCAGAATAGCGACACCGTTGGGACCGTAGCCCTCGTACATGATGGTCTGCCAGTCGGCACCGCCGGCTTCCTCGCCCGCTCCGCGCTTGCGCGCGCGCTCGATGTTGTCGTTGGGGACCGACGTCTTCTTCGCCTTCTGGATGGCGTCGTACAAGGTCGGATTGCCCGTCGGGTCACCACCACCCGTGCGGGCCGCCACCTCGATATTCTTGATGAGCTTGGCGAAAGACTTGCCGCGTCGGGCGTCGATCACCGCCTTCTTGTGCTTGGTGGTGGCCCATTTTGAGTGGCCGCTCATGCGATAGGGCCCCTTCCTGCTCGAAATCAGTGTTGTCGACTTTACTCGCCCGGTACCGCGCTCGGCACCGACCGACCGCCGAGGGATTCTAGCGGCGTCGTACCATGTCGACGAAGAGTGCGTGTACGCGATCGTCCCCGGTGACCTCGGGATGGAAGCTCGTCGCCATGACGGAGTTCTGGCGAACGGCCACCACGCGTCCGGCAGCCGGGCCGTGCGGCACGGTGGCGAGCACCTCGACATCCTCGCCCACCCGCTCGACCCAAGGCGCGCGAATGAACACCGCCCGCACCGGTCCGCCGTCGACGCCGGTGACATCGAGATCGGTCTCGAAGGAATCGACCTGACGGCCGAAGGCGTTTCGCCGAACGGTGATGTCGAGCGCATCGAGATGCCGGGCGTCGGGCCTGGTGTCGAGGATCTCGGAGGCCAGCAGAATCATGCCCGCGCACGAACCGTAGGCGGGCAGTCCCTCGGCCAACCGAGCACGCAGTGGATCGAGAAGGTCGAACACGCCGAGCAGGTTGCTCATGGTCGTCGATTCCCCGCCGGGGACGATGAGTCCGTCGATCTGCGCGAGCTCGGCGGGCCGACGCACCGTGACACCGCGCGCACCGCTCGATTCGAGCGCAGCCAGGTGTTCGCGAACGTCGCCCTGCAGGGCGAGAACACCGATGGTCGGAGCGCTCACTTGCGGCCGAAGGGATCGACATGGGGCGCGTCGGGGTCCCGCTCGTAACGCATCAACCCCTCTTGCACCACCGCGGCGACCAACCGGCCTGACGTGTCGAAGATTCGTCCCTGCGTCAGCGCCCGCCCGAAATCTGCCGACGGAGACGTCTGGTCGTAGAGCAACCATTCGTCGGCCCGGAAGGGCCGCAGGAACCACAGCGCATGATCGAGCGAGGCCGTCTGAGTGACGGCGTCCGGGTGCGGAACCTTGGCCGATCCGAGCAGCGTCATGTCGCTCATGTAGGCCAGCGCACACACATGGAAGACCTGGTCGTCGGGCAAGGTGTCGCGGTAGCGGAACCAGACACGTTGTTGCGCAGCGAAACTGGGATGCTTGACGGTCTGGTCCTCGGGAATGAGACGGATATCCCACTCGGACCACTCCTTGTAGTAGGAGTGGTCGTACTCGGCAAGGGTGGTGGGATCGGGCAGGGTGTCCGGCCCGACGACCTCGGGCATGACGTCCTGGTGCGAAATGCCGTCGTCGTCGCCGTGGAACGAGGCGGACATCGTGAAGATCGCCTTGCCGTGCTGAATGCCGGTGACGCGGCGGGTGCAGAACGACCGTCCGTCGCGAATCCGGTCCACCATGAACACCGCCGGCTCGTTCGGATTGCCCGGACGCAGGAAGTAGCCGTGCAGCGAGTGCACACGAAACTCGGGGGCCACCGTGCGCACCGCAGCAACGAGCGCCTGGCCCGCAACCTGACCGCCGAACGTACGGGGCAGCCGAGAAGGAAAGGTCCGTCCCCGATAGATGTCGTTCTCGATCCGTTCCAATTCGAGAATGTCCTCGATGCTGGCCATGGCTGGTGTCCACCTTTCTGTGACAACGGCTCAGGCTAACAATGATCGGACCAGGCAAGATGGTCGGCGTGGGTCAACCGATGCCGATATTTCCCGACCTTCTCGTCGAGTCGATCGTCGATTCGTGCCGAGACGGTGCCCGATCGATCGTCGTGATCGACGGCGCGGATGCCGCGCGGCCGGTCGAGTTCGCCACGCGCACAGCCGAACACGCCCGCTCTCTGGGCCGTCCGGCTGCCGTCGTCGACCTGCACGACTACGTCCGACCTGCGTCCATTCGATTCGAGTACTCGCGCACCGACGAATTGAGCTATCGCACACTGTGGTTCGACTACGACGCCCTCGTCAGAGAGGTCATCGCCCCACTACGCCCCGGTGGCGGAGGTCACTTCCTGCCGCGACTGTGGGATGAGGCCACCGATCGTTCGGCGCGAGCCCGCAGCGCCTCGGCAGCAACGAATCAGATAGTCCTGATCGCGGGACCGATGCTGCTCGGCCGCGGATTGGACGTCGATCTGTCGGTGCATCTACGCCTGTCCGGCAGCGCATTACGCCGCAGAACGAGCGCCGACGATCAGTGGACCTGCGCCCCGCTGCTCGAGTACTACGACGGCCTCGACCACGCGGCCGGGCGGCCGGACTTCCTGGTCCGCTGGGACCATCCCGACCGCCCGGCCCTCGAACGCAACTGATCGAAAACCGTCACCAACCGCGCTCGGCGAGACGGTGTCCGACTGGGAGGTCGTCGACGTTGATTCCGACCATCGCCTCGCCGAGACCGCGCGAGACCTTGGCGAGCACATCGGGGTCGTCGAAGAACGTGGTGGCCTTGACGATCGCCTCGGCGCGCTCCTTGGGGTTGCCGGACTTGAAGATTCCCGATCCGACGAACACGCCCTCGGCACCGAGCTGCATCATCATCGCCGCGTCTGCGGGAGTGGCGATGCCGCCCGCGGTGAACAGGGTGACGGGCAGCTTGCCTGCCCGGGCGACCTCGACGACGAGGTCGTACGGGGCCTGCAGTTCTTTCGCCGCCACGTACAGCTCGTCCTCGGGAAGCGAGGTGAGGCGACGGATCTCGTCACGGATCTTGCGCATGTGCGTCGTCGCGTTCGAGACGTCGCCGGTTCCGGCCTCGCCCTTGGAGCGAATCATGGCCGCGCCCTCGGTGATTCGGCGCATTGCCTCACCCAGGTTGGTGGCACCACAGACGAAGGGAACGGTGAAGTTCCACTTGTCGATGTGGTTCGCGTAGTCGGCCGGGGTGAGCACCTCGGACTCGTCGATGTAGTCGACGCCGAGGCTCTGCAGGATCTGCGCTTCGACGAAGTGGCCGATGCGGGCCTTCGCCATCACCGGGATGCTGACCGAGGAGATGATGCTGTCGATCATGTCGGGATCGCTCATTCGCGACACCCCGCCCTGCGCGCGAATGTCGGCGGGGACGCGCTCGAGTGCCATGACGGCCACGGCTCCTGCGTCTTCGGCGATCTTGGCCTGATCGGCGGTGACCACGTCCATGATGACGCCGCCCTTGAGCATCTCGGCCATTCCTCGCTTGACGCGTGCGGTGCCGATTCCGTTCTCGGCCGCCCCGCCTTCGGCGGATCCAGCGGGTGTAGTGGATGCGTGTGGGGTACTCAAGCCGACTCCTGTGTTCTGGGCACCGAACCGGTGCTCCGGACTGATACACGCGACCACGCTCAGCCGCGGTAACCGAGGACGATCGCACGCGGCGCGAAGTCGCGCCCAGAACTGTAGGCCTCGACGCGACGGTTTCCCATAACCACTTGACGATTGCTGGACTGCTCGAAAAGGGTCCAGATCGCTAGCGGATAGCGCGCACGTCCGGATCACCGCGTCGAGCGAGAGCCACGTTGACCTCGTCGAGCAGTTCCGCCAGGTCCTGGGGATAGACGTTCTCGCCGACCGCGCTCAGCGCACGGATGTCGGCCTCGGTGCACCACTGATGGCCGGTCACGGTGCGGCGTTCGAAATCGGTGAAACCAGCACTGTGCGGTTCGAACTCCTGCGTCCGGATCGCGAAGAACAATTCTTCCGAGCGGATCAGAGTTCCGTTGAACGGGAACGTCGCAACCCGACGCCACAGCGGACCGCGCAGGTCGGCCGGAGCGATGGTCAGGCCGGTCTCCTCGTGTACCTCCCGCACCGCTGCCTCGCGGAGCGATTCGCCCTTCTCCACTGCCCCACCGATGGTGAACCAGAAGAAGGTGTCGGGAACCGTCGGATCGTGTCCGCGCAGCAGCAGTACGCGACCGCGCTCGTCGAGCAGCACCACCCGCGCGGACGTTCTCGGGGTGGCGCGGTTCTCGCTGCCGAACGTCGCGGCAGCAGACCGCTCGGCGATCTCGAAGTACGACGGCAGTGCCGCGGTTCCGCCGAGGTGCAACCAACGGACGGGACGTCTGACGCGCAGGGCAAGGGTGTCGCGAACTGCGTCGTTGTGAAACCGTCGTGCGATCAACACGCGGGCCTCGGCGTCGGCCAGTTCGGCGACCAGTTGCGGGGGCAAGTCGTTCGGTTCGACGACGGCCAGAGCCATGGACACCGCGTTCTCGGCCTCTTCACGCTGTGACCGGTCGACGCGTTCGGCCCGATCGGCCAACGCAGCGAGTTCTCTGCTCGACGGGGCCGAGTCCCGGGTCGCCGCGGACACCGCGCGCGCGACGACGGCCCGGCGGGCGAGTGCTGCATCGAGCGCCTGCCAGGCGAGGTCGGTGCGCACGTGTAGGCGGTCGAGTCGGTTCGCCGTTCCGTAGGCCCACAGGCCGACGACGAGGATCAGTACGGCGATCAGCCCGAGTACCAGAATCGTGAGCGCTGAGAAGGTCATCAGTTCGCTGCCCGCACCTTCTGGCCCCCGAGGGTGACGGTTTCGTAGACACGCAGGATCTGCTCGGCGACGACGGGCCAGTCGTAGGTGGTGACAGCCACGGAGGCGGCGTCGACCAGACGTGCACGGACGGCATCGTCGCCGAGGATCGAGCAGACGGCGACGGCGAGGGCAGCGGAGTCGTCGATCGGAACGAGGAGTCCGCACGTGCCGTCCCGCAGGACCCGTCGGAATGCGTCGAGTTCGCTTGCCACCACCGGTGTTCCGGCGGCCATGGCCTCGACCAGGACGATGCCGAAGCTCTCACCGCCGAGGTTCGGTGCGCAGTAGACGTCGGCGCTGCGCATCGCGGATGCCTTGGTCGCATCGTCGACCTGCCCCAGAAACGTCAGGTGCGACGCGAGTGCGCCCGCGTCCTTGCGTAGCTTGTCCTCGTCGCCACGGCCGACGATCAGGATCTCGATGTCGGGGTGGGATTCGACGAGTGTGGGCAGAGCGCCGAGCAGGACTGCCATTCCTTTGCGCGGTTCGTCGAAACGGCCGAGGAAGAGCACCGTGCGACCGGCGCGTGGATAGCCTTCCAGCACAGGGGCATCGGCGAATGCGGGCACGTCGACTCCGTTGGGGATCTCGACGGCGTCGGAGCCGAGGGCCTCGACCTGCCAGCGCCGGGCGAGTTCCGACACGGCGATACGGCCGCTGATCTTCTCGTGGTACGGACGCAGCACTCCTTGAAAGGTGCTGAGCACCAGGGACTTCGTCGTCGAGGTGTGGAAGGTCGCCACGATCGGGCCGTCCGCGGCCTTGAGCGCCAGCATCGACAGGCTCGGCGCGTTCGGTTCGTGGATGTGCAGCACGTCGAAGTCGTTGTCGGAGATCCACTTCCGGATTCGAGAATACGTGATCGGTCCGAATCGCAGCCGTGCGACGGATCCGTTGTACGGAATGGCGAGAGCCTCGCCCGCCGACACCACGAAGTCCGGTAGCTCGACATCGTCGGACGCCGGAGCCAGGACACTGACGCGATGCCCGCGTTCGATGAACACCTCGGCCAACTGCTGAACATGTGCTTGCACTCCACCGGGAACGTCGAACGAGTACGGGCACACCATGCCGATCTTCACGCGCCCTCGATTCGGGCGCGTCGATCGGCCGACCAGTCGCTCATCCACAACGGCTGCAGCATGTGCCAATCCGCCGGATGGGCTCGGATTCCGGCTGCGAAATGATCGGCCAACGTCTGGGTGGCAGGCCCGACCCCGGCCGAGACATCCACTGCGGGCGAGATGTCGAATCCCCAGCCGTCGCCGTCGAAGTAGCCGTGCACCGGGAGCAGCGTCGCCCCGGTGTCGATCGCGAGTTTCGCCGCGCCCGCAGGCATCCGGGTCGGTTCACCGAAGAAGGTGACCGGCACCCCGTGCTTGGCGAGGTCCCGCTCGCCGAGCAGGCAGACGACCTTGTTCTGGCGCAGTCTCTCGGACAGTGCGAGCAGAGGCGGTTGCTCGCCGCCGCTGAGCGGGAATATCTCGAAGCCCAGGCTCTCTCGATAGGCGACGAATCGCTGGTACAGGGATTCGGGCTTCAGCCGTTCGGCAACGGTGGAGAGTCCTCCGTGCGTGCGCACCAGCCACATTCCGGCCATGTCCCAATTGCCACTGTGCGGCAGAGCCAGGACCACTCCCTTACCGGCCGCGAGCGCACCCTCGAGATGTTCCTTGCCGTTCACGCACCGATCGATGACGGCGGCCTGCGCGGCCAGATCCATCGACGGCAACCGAAACGCCTCGCGCCAGTATCGAGCATAGGAGCGCAGGCTGTCGCGAATCAGCTCGTCGGGTACCTCGGAGGGAGTGGTTCCCAGGACGCGAGCGAGATTGCGACGCAACTGATCCGGGCCGCCGTTGCGCGTCGACGCGAAGTCTGCGCCGCGATCGAACAGGCGTCGTGCCACCGGCTCGGGCAGAGACCGGACCAGGCGCCAACCGGCCGCGTAGCCGGCGTCGCTCGCTCTGTCGGAGAGATTCACGACGCGGCCACGTCGCCGTCGTCGGGTGCCGGTGCCACCGGAGGCACGATGATGTCACGGGCACCCTCGGATCCACGAACTGCGAGAACGCGCTGGAACACGGTGACGATGCTCAGGGCGGCGAGAATCCACATGGCCGGGTAGATCAGGCTGTCCAGCCACGGAATGTCGAAATGTCTTCCGACACCGGTGAGCCCAGCTCCGACCAGAACGATGACGAGGCGGTCCGGTCGTTCGATCCAACCACCGTCCGCTGACAGGCCGCTGGCCTCGGCGCGGGCTTTGGCGTACGAGATGACCTGCGAGGTGACCAGGCAGATCAGGGTGGCCACCAGCAGCAGCTTGTCCTGCTCGGAATAGACGGCCCACCAGGCCAATCCGCCGAAGATCGCACCGTCGGCCACTCGATCGCACGTCGCATCGAGGACGGCACCGTACTTGGTACCACCACCCCGAGCCCGCGCCATGGCACCGTCGAGCATGTCGAACAGGACGAACAGGGTGATGACGATCGAGCCCCACCACAGGTAGCCGGCGGGGTACATCGTGACCGCCGCGGTCACGGTGACGACGGTGCCGATGATCGTCACCGAGTTGGGGGTCAGTCCGGTGCTGTTGAGGGCGCGCCCGAGCGGGGCGGTCACCTTCGAGACCGGCGCACGGCCGAAAATGCTCAGCACGGCGCGTGCTCCTCTCGCCTGTGGTTCATTCGTTCCAGGCCGACGCCAGCAGGGCCCGAGTGTCGCGGAGCAGCTGCGGCATCACTTTTGCGCCGCTGATCACGGTGATGAAGTTCGCGTCGCCGCCCCACCGGGGCACGATGTGCTGATGCAGATGCTCGGCCAAGGACCCGCCCGCGGCAGCTCCGAGGTTGAGCCCGACGTTGAACCCGTGCGGACGTGACACTCGCTTGATGACGCGAATCATCTGCTGCGTGAAGGCCATCAGTTCCGCGCTCTCCGCGGGCGTGAGGTCTTCCAGTGCCGCGACGCGACGGTACGGCACGATCATCGCGTGGCCCGGGTTGTACGGATACAGGTTGAGGACCGCATACACCGATTCGCCTCGTGCGACGACGAGACCGTCCTCGTCGCTCATCTTGGGGATGTCGGAGAACGGCTCGTTCGACTTCGCCGAGCCCTGAGGAGCCTCGGCGATGTAGGACATCCGATGCGGCGTCCACAGTCGCTGCAGCCGATCGGGCTCACCGGCCCCGGTGACGACGATCGACTCGTCCTGTTCCGACATGATCAGCTCACTCCTGCGGGTTCGGTCTGCACGAGCTCGGCGGTCGGTGATGCGTTGTTGCGCTGGGAGATCCAGTCGGTGACGACGGTGATGGCCTGCGCCACCGGGACGCCGTTGACCTGAGTGCCGTCCCGGAATCGGAAGCTCACGGCACCGGCTTCGACGTCGCGTTCGCCGGCGAGGAGCATGAAGGGAACCTTCTGCGCCGTCTGGTTGAAGATCTTCTTCTGCATCCGGTCGTCACTCGCGTCGACCTCGGCGCGTACGCCACGCTTCTTCAGCTCGTTCACCACCGCGAACAGGTGGTCCTGGTAGACCTCGGCAACCGGGATGCCCACGACCTGGACCGGTGCGAGCCAGGCCGGGAACGCGCCCGCGTAATGCTCGGTGAGCACTCCGAAGAAGCGCTCGATGGATCCGAACAGCGCGCGGTGAATCATCACCGGGCGTTCCTTGGTTCCGCCCGAGCCGGTGTATTCGAGTTCGAAGCGTTCGGGCAGGTTGAAGTCGAGCTGAATGGTCGACATCTGCCAGGTACGCCCCAGCGCATCCTTGGCCTGTACCGAGATCTTCGGTCCGTAGAACGCCGCACCACCCGGATCGGGCACCAGGTTCAGGCCCGACGCAGCCGCCACCTCGGCGAGGGTGTTGGTCGCTTCTTCCCAGACCTCGTCGCTGCCGACCGACTTCTCCGGGTTGCGAGTGGAGAGTTCGAGGTAGAAGTCGTCGAGGCCGTAGTCCTTGAGCAGCCCGAGAACGAACTCGAGGGTGCTGGTGAGCTCGCCGCGCATCTGCTCGCGGGTGCAGAAGATGTGCGCGTCGTCCTGGGTCATCCCGCGCACCCGGGTCAGACCGTGGATGACGCCGGACTTCTCGTAGCGGTAGACCGAGCCGAACTCGAACAGGCGCAACGGCAGTTCGCGGTACGAACGGCCGCGAGAGCGGAAGATCAGGTTGTGCATCGGGCAGTTCATCGGCTTGAGGTAGTAGTCCTGGCCGGGCTTGCGCACGTCGCCGTTCTCGTCGAGTTCGGCGTCCAGGTGCATCGCCGGGAACATGCCGTCCCGGTACCAATCGAGGTGACCCGAGACCTCGTAGAGATGGCCCTTGGTGATGTGCGGGGTGTTGACGAACTCGTAGCCCTCTTCGATGTGCCGCTGGCGGGAGTAGTTCTCCAGCTCGTTGCGGATCACACCACCCTTCGGATGGAACACCGGAAGACCGGAGCCCAATTCGTCGGGAAAGCTGAACAGGTCCAGCTCGGATCCGAGCTTGCGGTGATCGCGACGCTCCGCCTCGGCCAGCAGTTCGAGATGCGCATCGAGCGCTTCGGCAGACTCCCAAGCCGTTCCGTAGATGCGCTGCAGGCCTGCATTGTCCTGATTGCCGCGCCAGTAGGCGGCCGAACTGCGGGTGAGCTTGAACGCGGGCACGTACTTGGTGGTGGGGATGTGGGGTCCGCGGCACAGATCGCCCCAGATGCGCTCGCCGGTCCGGGGATTGAGATTGTCGTAGGCGGTCAGCTCTCCCCCGCCGACCTCCATGACCTCAGGATCGTCGATGCCGGACTTGTCGTCGATCAGCTCGAGCTTGTACGGCTCGTTAGCCAACTCCTCACGGGCCTGCTCCACCGACTCGTACACCCGACGTGAGAAACGTTGTCCGGCCTTGACGATCTGCTTCATCTTCTTCTCGAGGGCCGTCAGATCCTCGGGAGTGAACGGCTGCTGAACGTCGAAGTCGTAGTAGAAGCCATCCTTGATGAACGGTCCGATGCCCAGCTTGGCGTCGGGAAAGAGATCCTGAACGGCCTGCGCCAGCACGTGCGCAGCCGAGTGCCTGATGACGCTTCGTCCGTCCTCGGTGTTCGCCGGAACGGGCTCGACCTCGGTGTCGCCCTGCGGTGCCCATGACAGGTCACGGAGCTTGCCGTCGGGATCGCGCACGACGACGATCGCGTCGGGTCCCTTGTTGGGCAGGCCGGTGTCGCGGAGCGCCGTACCTGCCGTGGTTCCGGCCGGCACCATGATGCGGGCGGGCGAAACAGCGGCGACAACGGGCATGCTCACAGCGATGTACTCCTCGATCGGTTCTTCTGGCCAGGAAGGCCTCCGACAGCCTATCGGCATCGGTCCACTCGATTGGCCTCAGCGCGACGCGTGACGTCAGATCGGGCTTTCGAGCCACGTCCAGTCGAGCCCGATCCACCCTCCGACCAACGCGAACGTTCCCAGCAGCCACAGCGTGGCCAGCACGACCACGGTGGTGAACAGAACGCCGAGGCCCTTGACGAACATCGATTGCTTGGAGAACCACGCCATGAATGCGTCGTATCTCTTGCGGACGAACCGCAGCGCACTCTTGGCCCACGCGAATTCCGAGGCCAGGATGCCCAGACCCGCGAACACGATCAGCCACCCGGGCCCCGGGTACGGAATGGCGAGTACACCCAGCACCAGCACGACCGTTCCGACGACACCGATCGTTATCCGGTACGCGAGATCGAGCGACTTGTTCTCGGCGATGCGCGCCCGGAAGCGCCGATGCTTCACCTTGGCTGTGTCCATCGGACCCTGGTCGTCGACGGCCTGCGGCTTCGTCTCTTCGGTGCTCACCGACCCAGGTTACCGGCCTCGAACGCAAGAAGGCCCACACCGACGAGCGGTGCGGGCCTTCTTTTCTGTGGTCCCGGCTGGGATCGAACCAGCGACCTTCCGCGTGTGAAGCGGACGCTCTCCCACTGAGCCACGGGACCGAACGAGGCAAAACATTAACACGAGGTGCCGCGGCGAACCGAATCGCCTGCCCGATCATCGAATTCGTCGATGGACTACCTCCACTGGACTCGTTCCGCCTCTGCTTTCACATCATTCACATGGGCCGATCGGTCGAATTCCGCGGCTGACCACGAGATTTGTGAGTTTCACTCCCGTTGGGTTAATGTTTTCCCCGCACCACGGAGACAGTAACTGCCCAGCAGTGAACGGCTCCGGGGTATGCGGATGTGGCGCAGTGGTAGCGCATCACCTTGCCAAGGTGAGGGTCGCGGGTTCGAATCCCGTCATCCGCTCGAGGGTCTCGACCCATGGTGGAGTGGCCGAGTGGTGAGGCAACGGCCTGCAAAGCCGTGCACACGGGTTCGATTCCCGTCTCCACCTCGCAAGTGCGTCGGTCGCAAGGCCGATGCGAGGACACGCGCGATTAGCTCAGCGGGAGAGCGCTTCCCTGACACGGAAGAGGTCACTGGTTCAATCCCAGTATCGCGCACCACAGCAACACAACGAAGGCCCCCTTTCGAGGGGGTCTTTTTTGTGCTTGACGAATCAAATGTGGTGATTCACGCCATAGAAGTGCACAGTGGAGATGACGCACACACTTCGACGGAAGGACACTCACGTGTCGGACGAAGCTCAGAGCGAACCCACAGTCGACGACGCCACCCTGGAGGAAGCGAAGAAGTCCGTCGAGGGCCTCGACGACCGGTATCGACCCGGCGCCCGGCCCACCGTGGCCCTTCCGGGAACCAACGGGACCGTCGCCGGCACCGCGTTCGCGGACATGGTCGACGACAACGGTGAGATGGTGGACGCCGACGACCGGGACTCCGCCGGCTCCGATGACGATTCCGCCACGGATCACGCCGACAACCAGGAAAAGGTAACGTCCTCGAACGATGCCTGAACCCGAAGGTCCCGACGCCCCCGCCGACATCGATCTCGGCGGGGGTGTCGCCTTTCTGCACACGCCCGCGATCCCGTCACGGGGCGGCCTGGCTCTCACCCACGGTGCGGGCGGCAACTGCGAGTCGCCGCTGTTGCAACGCATCGCCGCAGTATGGACGGCAGCCGGGTTCACGGTGCTGAGGTTCGACCTTCCCTTTCGGGTACGCAAACCCAAAGGACCGCCGCACCCGTCCCGCTCGGCCGAGGACCGGCTCGGTATCTCCGTTGCCGTCGAACGCCTCCGCGCCGAGACAGACGGATTCATCGCGTTCGGTGGGCATTCCTACGGTGGCAGGCAAGGGTCGATGATCGCGGCCGAACGACCGGGCCTCGTCGACGGGCTCGTGCTGACGTCCTACCCCTTGCACCCGCCGGGCAAGCCGGAAAAGGTTCGTACCCAGCACCTTCCGGAACTGCGAACACCGGCTGTGCTGGTGCACGGCACGAAGGACCCGTTCGGCACCACTGCCGAGCTGAGCGCTGCGCTCGCGCTCGTCCCGGCACCTACACTGCTCGTCGACATCGAGGGCGCAGGCCACGACCTCGCTCCGGTCAGGTACGACGCGGCGACGAAAACCCTTGCCGGGGCCACCTCGTTGTTCGCTGCCCCGACGTCCGATTCGTCCGTTGACGTCCCGCTCTTCGACCCGTCACGCTGAAGTGGTCTACTAAGGCATGCCGACCTGGGGATGGTTCATCGTGGCGTTGGTCCTCGTCGACGCGGCGGTGCTCGCGGCGTGGCTGCTGGCCCGCAAGAAGCCCGGCTCGTCCTCGGACACCTCACGCCACATCATGTTCGTCGGTCTCGACGAGAGCGCCCGCGCAGACATTCATCAGCTTCTGGCCGCCAACAAGAAGCTCCAGGCGATCAAGGTCTTTCGCGACCGAACAGGTGCCGGCCTCCACGACGCGAAGATCGCGATCGAAAGCGTCCAGCGCGGCGAGCCCCTTCCGTCCTCGGCCACCATCGTCGACGCCGCGCAATCCGGTCCGACACCCTGGAACGATCTGATCCCGCGACTGCAGTCCCTCAAATCGGAGGGCAAGACGATCTCGGCCATCAAACTGCTGCGCGACCGGACCGGTATGTCGTTGCGCGATGCCAAGAACGCAGTGGATCTGCTGTGACCGTGCGGGTAGCAACACTCGGCGATGCACATCGCGTCGCCGAGGTGGCCGCGTCGACCTTTCCGCTCGCCTGCCCGCCGGGAACCCGGCCCGACGACATCGAGCAGTTCATTTCGAACGTGCTGTCGGCCGAGCACTTCGAGAACTACATCGCCGATCCGAACAGAGCCGTCCTGATCGACGAAACTGTGGACGCTCACGTGGTGGGCTACGCGATGCTCGTGTCGGGGACGCCCACCGACCCGGATATTCGCGCCACCCTGTCGCACGAGCCGACCATCGAGATCAGCAAACTCTACGTGGAACCGACCCAGCACGGCAGCGGAGCCGCGGGCCGACTGATGTCGTCGTCGCTGAGCCAGGCACGCGAATCCAGTTGTGCGGCAGCATGGTTGGGTGTCAACCAACAGAACGTACGGGCGCAGAAGTTCTACACCAAACACGGCTTCCAGATCGTGGGCACCAAGAAATTCGTCGTCGGCGTCCAGACACACGACGACTACGTCATGGAGGTGAGGCTGTGACGACCGCTCAGCCGACTGCGGCGAAACGGGACAACGCGAGCAGCCGCGACGTGGCGCGCAGATACTTCTTGCGGTAGCCGCCGGCCAACATCTCCTCGGTGAAGATCTCGTCGAGCTTGCCGCCCGACGCCGTCACCGGGATACCCGCGTCGTACAGGCGATCGGCGAGGACCACCAGGCGCAGGGCGATGGCCTGATCCGATGCCGGGTGCACGTTCTTCAGGAACACCGCAGGAATGCCGTCGAGCAACTTGCCGTAGCGCGAGGGGTGCAGCGTGCTCAGATGCGCCAGCAGCTCGTCGAAATCGTCCAGGGTTGCGCCCTCGACGGTATCGGCGCGGTCTACCAGCTCGGCCTCGGACGTGGGCTCGGGAGCCGGGGGCAGGTCGCGATGGCGGTAGTCGGGTCCGTCGACCCGGATGGACTCGAAGATCGAGCCGAGTTTCTTGATCTCCCGCATGAAGTCCTCGGCGGCGAAGCGACCCTCACCGAGCTGCCCGGGCAAGGTGTTCGAGGTCGCGACGATGGACACTCCGCGCTGCGAGAGCTCGGAGAGCAACCGAGAGACCAACATCGTGTCGCCGGGATCGTCGAGCTCGAACTCGTCGATACACAGCACGCTGTGGTTGGAGAGTTCTTCGAGGGCCTTGTTGAAGCCCAGAGCACCGACCACGTGCGTCAGCTCGACGAACGTGCCGAACGCCTTGGGCTCGGGAACGCTGTGGTAGATCGAGGCGAGCAAGTGAGTCTTGCCGACACCGAAGCCGCCGTCGAGGTACAGGCCTGCACCGATGGCCGGGGTCTTCTTGCCGAACAGACCTCGTTTGCCCTTGCCGCGGATCTTCTGCACCTTGTTCGCGAACTCCTCGGCCTTCGCGACCGCAGCAGCCTGCGTCGGCTCCTTGGGGTCGGGAATGTACGAGGAGAAACTGACGTCGTCGAACATCGCCGGCGGGACCATCTGCGCGATCAACTGATCGGAGGGGACCACGGGATTTCGGTCGACAAGGCGTGCGGGCATTTGTCGAGCGTAACGACGTGGTCTGATCTCTCTCATGCAGCTTCTCGATAATGGGACCTACTTCACATCGGAGCAGGCAGCCGACTCCGCGCCCGCCGTCGGCTCGATCCTCGACGACGATGCCATCCGGGCCCTGTACTCCTACCCCACACAACTGGACCGACCGTGGATCCGCACGAACTTCGTCGCCAGCATCGACGGATCGGTCACCGCTGAAGGTAAGTCGGCGGGCCTGGGAACCCCCGCGGACGCCCGACTGTTCGGCATTCTGCGTGAACTCTGCGACGCCGTACTGGTCGGTGCCGGAACCGCTCGCGCCGAGAACTACGGCGGCGTTTCGCTGTCCGCCGAAGCGAAGGCACGGCGGGTGGCCGGTGGACTCGAACCGGTTCCGACGATCGTGGTGGTGACCGCCTCCGGTTCCATCGATGCGGATTCTCGATTGGTCACCGACGCCGACGTGCAGCCGGTGGTGCTGACCTCCGCGGCGGCGGACAGCTCGACAGTGGCCGCGCTTCGTTCGGCGGGTGCGACGGTGATCGGGGTGTCCGGCGAATCGGTGTCGACCGGCGACATCGTTGCGACGCTGAGCGACCTCGGATTCCGCCGCATCCTGTGCGAGGGCGGACCGGGACTGTTCGGGCAACTCGTCTCCGACGGGGCGGCGGACGAATTGTGTCTGACGACCTCGCCGATGTTGGTCGCAGGAGAGGCGGGCCGTATCGCCCACGCAGGCGTCGCGTCCGACACGCCCATGCACCGGGCACACGTTCTGGGCGATGCGGACGGAACGCTGCTCACGCGCTGGGTTCGTCGCCCATGAGCTGCGCGCCACCCGGCAACGATCGAAAAGTCGATAGCCTCGCACGGTGACGCAGAAACGAACGTTGCTCGCCGCGGTCCTCGTCCTCGCCACGATGTGCGCGGCCTGCGGCGCCGGCCCGTCGCTCCGACCCGACGTCGCGGTGGAACAACGATCCCCCGGTCAACCGGCGGAAACCTCGGCGGACGCGCCACCGGAACCGGTCGCGCTTGCCGTTCCCGCTACCGATCTCGCCTGGACCGACTGCACCACAGCCACACTCGGCACCTTCGGGCTCACCTCCACCACCCCCGGGCTGACACTCGAATGCGCAGAGTACGAAGCAGACGTCGATGCCAGCGGGCAGATGTTCGGCACCTTCGCCGTCGGCGCGCTGCGAGCTCGGCTCGACCGAACACCCACCGATGCGGGACCGCTGGTGTTCACGTCCGGTTCGGATCGGTCCTCGATTGCCACGTTGGCCACGATGGCCGCCGGCCCGCTCGCGACGCTGCTCGAGGCCCATCCGATCGTCGCGGTGGATCGACGCGGCATCGGCCGATCCACCGCCGTCGACTGCATCGACCCGACGACCAAAACGGACGTCGACGCGCTGGGACAGTTCACCAGATCCGATGCCGACAGCGTCGACCGCGCTGTCGACGCCGGTCGTGACGCCACGATCGAGTGCACCGACACGTTGCAGCCGCAGGAGCTCGCCTTCGGAACCACTTACGCCGCCGACGATCTCGACCGTCTGCGTCAACTTTGGGGCGTGGAACAGATCGGCCTGATCGGCTCGGGCAACGGCGCGCTCACCGCGTTGGCCTACGCAGCGAAGTTTCCGGCCAACATCTCGCGCCTGATCCTGGACTCACCGGCCGGAGTGGGTGCCGACCAGATCACGTTGGCAGAGCAGCGGACACAGGGCAAGGAAGCAGCGTTCGGTGCGTTCGCGCAGCGATGCGTCGCGCTGAACTGCTCCCTCGGCCCCGACCCGACGGCCGCCGTCGCGCAGCTGCTCCGACGCGCCGCCGGTGGCGAATTCTCACCGCTGTCCACGCACGAGATTCTCGACGGCATCACCTTCGCCCTCGCCTCGACAGCAGGCGACGCGTCGTCTCGGGCCACCGGGCTCGCCGCCGCCCTGTCCTCGGCTGCCGGGTCCGACACCACCGCGTTGTCCGCCCTCGCCGAGCGAGGCCGCAACGCCTACGGCACCGACGGGCAATTCGTGTCTCGGTGCACGGACGGGCAGCAGTGGCCATCACCGCAGGGCGTTCGCGACCTGACTTCGCAGTGGACCGACCGCTATCCGATCTACGGCACCGATGCTGCACTGACGGCGTTGCTGTGCTCGTCCTGGCTGACGGCTCCGTCCACTCCCCTGCCCACCTCTCTGGACGTTCCGGTATTGGTCCTGTCCAACGCAGGCGACCCGATCGTCGGCAACGGCGGACTGTCCTCGGTCACCGGGTTGGTCGGTGCGACCGGTGCAGGCGTCGCCTCGGCTGCATGGCAGGGCAGCGGGCATCCGAGCCTGGGCGGATCGCAGTGTCTGCAGAGCGCAGCGGTGAACTACGCACGCGACACCGCGCTTCCGACCGACGGCACGGTCTGCCCCGCCTGAGTCGGTACCCGTCGCGGGGTGTCCTTCGCCGGGACGGTCACCGCCTCGGGTACCGTTCCCGGGTGTCACTTAGCTTTCTGGAGCCGCGTTCGGGGCGGACGACCGCCGAGGTAATCAAGTACGCCCTGTGGCCGATCGCCATCATGACCGTCATCCAGCGCGTGGTGATCAAGGCGGTCAACGGTGACATCACCAACGACTTCAACCCGGTGTACAGCGCTGCCCTGGCATTTCTCAACCGTCAGCCGGTGTACACCGCGAACTTCGACTCCGTCGATCCGCACTACCTGTACCAACCGAGCGCGACGATGCTGCTCTCCCCCATCGCCGTCATCGACCCCGAGCGGTCTCGTTGGCTGTTCATCCTCGCCAGCACGATCGCCATTCTCCTGGCGTTGTACATCCTGTTGCGCATCTTCGGGTTCCGGCTCGATTCGGTCGCGGCCCCCGCTCTCCTGCTGGCTGCCTTCGTCAGCGAAACCGTCACCAACACGTTGGTGTTCACCAACTTCAACGGCTTCGTTCTGCTCGGCGAGGTGGCCTTCCTCGGGTTCCTCCTTCAGCGCAAGGACCTGTCGGCAGGCGTCGCCATGGGTTTGACTCTGGCGATCAAGCCGATGCTCGCGCCGCTCCTCCTGCTCCCGCTGATGACGCGTCAGTGGAAGGTGTTCATCACCTCGATCGCCATTCCGGTCCTGATGATGGCCATCGCCTGGCCGTTGTCGGTGGATCCGATGAACTTCATCGATCGCACGCTGCCGTACCTGCTGCAGACTCGCGACTACTTCAACAGCGCGGTCGTCGGCAACGGCCGCTACTACGGTGTCCCCGAACTCCTCACCCTCGGAATACGAGCGGTACTGGGAATCATGGTTCTCATCTCGCTGTGGCTGCTCTACCGATACTGCCGCGAGGACCGTCTGTTCTTCTTCGCCACCACATCGGGGTTGATCCTCACCGCGCACTGGCTGCTGGGCTCGCTCGGCCAGATGTACTACTCGATGATGCTGTTCCCGCTGCTGATGACCGTCGTGCTGAAGAATTCGGTGCTGCGGAACTGGCCCGCCTGGCTCGCGATCTACGGGTTCATGAACTACGACCGATGGCTCTCGGGGCGCTGGATCGAAACCGGCCGGGCCTTGGACTACCTGCGCACCACCTTCGGCTGGGCACTGCTGATCGTCGTCATCTTCGGGGTCCTCGTCGCCCGCTGGTTCGCCGCACGCAGCGAAGGGCGGTTGGAGGACGGAATAGAACCCAGCTACCTACTGCCGAGCGCACCACCAGCGAAAACGGCATAGCCCGACAAAACGTATTAGCGTGTGAGCATGAGTTCAGCTACCGACAACAATTCCGCCCCGGCCGTCCAGCTCACCGATGCACAGTGGCGCGAGAAGCTGACCCCCGAGGAGTACGCGGTGCTGCGGCAGGCAGGCACCGAGCGCCCAGGAGTCGGCGAATACACCGACACCACCACCGAGGGCATCTACGAATGCCGCGCCTGCGGTGCCGAACTGTTCCGCAGCACCGAGAAGTTCGAGTCGCACTGCGGCTGGCCGTCGTTCTTCGACCCGGCCGACAGCGACGCCGTCATCCTGAAGGAGGACACCTCGCTCGGGATGCGTCGCGTCGAGGTCATCTGCCGCACCTGCCACAGCCACCTCGGCCACGTCTTCGAGGGGGAGGGCTACCCCACGCCGACCGACCAGCGGTACTGCATCAACTCGATTTCGTTGACACTCAAGCCTGCATCCTGATCGGCGCTGCTTCGTCCATACTGTGAGCATGCGCACTTTCACGTCACCAGAGCAGATCAAAGCGGCCGTCGGCGAAGACCTGGGCACCAGCGATTGGTTGCAGATCACCCAGGAACGGGTGAACACCTTCGCCGACGCCACCGGCGATCATCAGTGGATCCACGTCGACGTCGAGCGGGCGAAGAAGGAAAGCCCCTTCGGAGCACCTATCGCCCACGGATTTCTGAGCCTGTCCCTGGTGTCGATGCTCAACTGGCAGATCTACACCATCGAGAACACCAAGCTCGGAATCAACTACGGCTCCAACAAGGTTCGCTTCATCAACCCGGTGAAGGTCGGAGCCCACGTGCGTCTGCAAACCACCCTCGTCTCGGTCGAAGAGGTATCCGGCGGAGCACTGCAGATGGTGACGGCGGGAACGTTGCAGATCGAGGGCGAGGACAAGCCTGCACTCGTCGCCGAGATCATCTCTCGGGTCGTGTTCTGACCCTGGACCGAACCGGTGGATCGAACGCTGTGATCGGCGGCAACGGCTCGTCGTAGCGTTCGATCTCCACCAACACGTGTTGGCCGGTGCAGCCGCGTGCGAGCGCCGACGATCCCTCGTCTGCGGTGAGCACGTTCACGCTCCCGTGAACGCACATCGAATCGGGATCGGCCGGATCTTCGGGGTCGTACCAGGCCCCTGTGGACAACTGGACGACAGACTCGAGCAGCGCGTCGTCGACGACCACACCGGCCAGGCACGAACCGCGGTCGTTGAACACCCGCACCACGTCGCCGTCCGACACTCCCCTGGCCCCGGCCGCCGACGAGTGCATGCGTATCGGCTCGCGGCCCCGAATTTTCGAGTTCCGGCTCACCGCACCGTGATCGAGCTGACTATGCAGCCTGGTGCGCGGCTGATTGGCGATCAGGTGCAACGGAAACTGCTCGGCCCTCGGTCCGCCGAGCCACTCGGTCGGCTCGAACCACATCGGATGACCCTGGCAGTCGTCGTAGCCGAACCCGTCCACCGTCGCCGAAAAGATCTCGATTTTCCCGCTCGGGGTGCGCAACGCGTTGCCCACCGGATCGCGTCGGAAATCCTCGAAGAACGTCAGATCGTCCTCGGTCTTCATCCGAAACGAACCCTCACGCCGGAAGTTTTCGTATTCCGGAGTGTCGACGCCGTCGGCGCGTAGATATCCGCGCCACTGCTCGTACATGTGCTCGAGCCACTGCTGCGAGCTACGCCCCTCGGTGAACTGCTCGCCCACACCGAGTTTCGTCGCCAGCTCGGCGAACGTGTCGTAATCGTCGCGGGATTCGGCGAAGCGCTCAGCGGCGGGTGACATGGCGACGAGCAAGGGATCGTTGCGCGTGCAGCTCAGGTCCGATCGCTCCAACGACGTGGTCGACGGGACGACGATGTCGGCGTGCTTGGCCATCGGTGTCCAGTACGGATCGTGTACGACGACCGTGTCGGCTCTGCCGAGCGCGCGACGCAGCCGCCCGAGGTCTTGGTGGTGGTGGAACGGATTGCCGCCGGCCCAGTAGACGATCTTGATGTCGGGATAGGTCAATCGCTTACCGTCGTAATCGAATTGGGAGCCCGGGTTCAGCAGCATGTCCGAGACGGCGGCGACCGGAATGAGGTCGGGAACGGGATTGATCCCCTGCGGCAGAGTCGGCAACGGATACGGCACCGGGGCCAGACCGGGCTCGTTCATCGACCCGTACCCGTGCCCGAATCCTGCTCCCGGAACGCCTATCCCACCGAGCATCGACGCCAAGGTGACGCCCATCCACGGGGCCTGCTCGCCGTGCCGCGTCCGCTGCAGCGACCAGGTGACCGTCACCATCGTGCGTTTCGACGCCATCTCTCGGGCCAGATCCGCGATCACCGCGGCCTCGATGCCGCAGATCGTCGACGCCCACCGCGGGGTCTTGGGTGTGCCGTCCGTGCTGCCGAGCAGGTAGCGCTCGAACTCGGGGTATCCCTCGCAGTACTTCTCCAGAAACGCTGTGTCGTGCAGCTTCTCGTCGGCCAGCACGTACGCGAGTGCCAGCATCATCGCCACGTCGGTACCGGGTCGCGGCGCAATCCATCGAGCGTCGCCGCTTATGTCGTTGCGTAGCGGACTCACGGTGACGATCTGCCCACCGCGAGCCCGCATCGCGTCGAGTGAGTCGACCGTCGGATGATCGGACGTACCGCCGTGATTGATGCCGGTGTTCTTCACCGGAACTCCACCGAACGCCACCAACAATTCGGTGTGCTCGGCTATCACGTTCCAGGATGTGGAGCGCGAGAACATCTTCCAGTGCGCGCCGAGAACGTGCGGCATGATGACACCGGTCGCACCGAGTGAGTAGCTGTGCACCGATCGCGTGTAACCGCCGATGCAGTTCAGGAAGCGATGCACCTGGCTCTGCGCGTGATGGAAGCGTCCGGCACTCGCCCACCCGTACGAGCCGCCGTAGATGGCGCTGTTGCCGTATGTGCCGACAACTCTGCGCAATTCGTTGGACAGCAGGTCGGTCAACTCGTCCCACGAGACGTCGACGAACTCATCGCTGCCACGCTTGTCGGTCGGACCCGGGCCGCGCTCGAGCCAGCCTCTGCGTACCGCGGGTGAGGTAACGCGCGATCGATGGGTCACCGACCCGACGAGGTTTCCCAACACCGGGGAAGGGTTGCTGTCGGTCACCTGGGGATGGACCGCAGTGACTTCTCGTCCGTCCGACTCGGCCCGAAACATTCCCCAGTGGCCCATGTGCTGGACGCCGGCCGCTCCGGTCATCGAACCACCCCGGTCATCGAATTCCGAACGCGCTCAACGCTGCCAGCAGTGCATCCGGCCGCTGCGCCGTCGGCACCGGATCCACGAGAGCGAAGTTGCATCCGATCTCCCGCGCGGCACCGTCGGCCTCGTCGCTGTCGCCGACCATCAGCGTCCGCGACGGATCGACGCCCAGAGCGGCGACGGCGTGCCGAAAGATCTCGGGCTGCGGTTTGACGTGACCCACCTCGAACGAGAGCACGAATTCGTCGACGTACCGATCGAGACCGCGATCGACGAACGCAGGACGGATGTCGAAGGCGATGTTGCTCAACACTCCGACCCGAACCGACTCGTGCGCAAGCCTTTTCAGCACCGCTTCGGTGTCCGGATACGGCGTCCAGGAATCTGCGTCGATCACGCGTCCGTACACCGACTCGGCCTGCTGCGGGTCGCTGACCCCCGACTGTGCGAGCACGTGCAGGTACGCCTGTCGGTGCAGCGCCGGGTCGAGATCTCGGTTTCGCCAGGCGTGTCTGGTGGCGTCGTCGAACTCCACAGTCTCCCCGACCGGAGCAGTCATGCGCCGCATCAGCTCTGCAGCTCCCGCTCCGTCGACCGGAGTGCCGTCGGCGTCGTGGACGCCGTCGAACCACGAGGGCTCCTCCTCGAGCCTGAACAGCGTGCCCGAGAAGTCGAACAGGACGGCTTCGATCGCGGGTGTGCCCGTGGTCGTCACGGCAGAGATTCGACGAGCGCGTCCACCTCGACCCGAGGGCCGGTGAAGAACGGAGTCTCCTCGCGCACGTGACGCCTCGCCTCGGTGGCCCGCAGGTCACGCATCAGGTCGACGATGCGGTCGAGCTCGGGAGCCTCGAAGGCCAGAATCCACTCGTAGTCGCCGAGCGCGAACGACGGCACGGTGTTCGCCCGAACGTCCTTGTAGTCGCGTGCTGCCTTGCCGTGGTCGGCCAGCATCGTGCGACGCTCGTCGTCGGGCAGCAGGTACCAGTCGATCGAGCGGACGAACGGGTAGACGCAGATGTACGCGCCCGGATCCTCACCGGCGATGAAGGCCGGGACGTGGCTCTTGTTGAATTCGGCCGGACGGTGCAGCGCGGTGTTGCTCCACACCGGTGTGCTCGCCTTGCCCAGCGCGGTGGTGCGACGGAAATCGGAATACGTCGACTGCAGGTCCTCGATGCGCTCGGCGTGGGTCCACACCATGAAATCGGCGTCGGCGCGCATGCCGGCGATGTCGTAGACCCCGCGCACCGCGACACCCTTGTCCTCACGACCTTCGAAGAACACCTTCGCTTCCTTCGCGGCCGCGGCCCGATCCTCGCCCAGAACGCCGGGCGTGACCTTGTAGACCGAGAACATCAAGTAGCGAAGTGTCGAGTTGAGCGCTGAGTAATCGAGGCGTGCCATGGCCCTATCGTGCCACTTCGATCAGACGAGCGGCAGCGGTGGTGGCGGACGCAATACACGCCGGCACCCCGACGCCGCGCTGCCAGGCCCCGGTGACCTCGAGGCCGGGTAGGTCGGCGACCCCGGCCTCGATGGCGGCGACGCGATCGAGGTGACCCGGCGCGTACTGCGGCAGGCCCCCCGGCCAGCGCTGCACGGTCGCGGCGAGCGGCCTCACATCGATTCCGGCTACCGTCCGCAGATCGTTCGAGGCTGTCTCTATCGACTCCGCATCGGATCGGTCCGACGCCGTGGTGTCACCGAATCGGCCGAGCGAGGCCCGCAGCAGTACCGCGTCACGCTCACCGAGGTGTGGCCACTTGCGGCTCGACAGGGTGAATGCCTTGACGTCCAGGCCCGCGTCCGTGGCCACCAGGATTCCCGAATTCTGGGGTAGCTCCGTGGTCTTGGGGAACGCGAGCGCGACGACGACCGAGGATGCGAGTTCGATCTCCCGCGCGGCCTGCGACGCCGCGGGTGCCACCTCGGCGATGAGCCGACCGAGAACTGGGGCAGGGACCGCGAGCACCACTCCGTCGACGGATCCGACTCCGTCGACGAACCATCCGTCGGACTCGCGGCGGATCTCGCCGACGCCTGCTCCGAAGACCGTCCTGGCATCGGTCGCAGCGACGAGGGCATCGAGCAACACCGCATAGCCGTCGCGCAGTCCGCCGAACACCGGCCCCGGCGACGGGGTGGGCAGTGCTGCCTGCACTGCCTCGGTGAGGTTCGCCGCTCCGCCGTCCAATGCCGCAGCCAACGTAGGCAGTGCCGCGCGGACGCCGATGGAGCTCGACGAACCGGAGTACACGCCGCCGAGCAGCGGATCAACCGAACGGCTGACCACCTGGGAGCCGAATCTGGTGCCCACGAGTTCGGCCACGCTGACATCCGATCCCGCGGTCCAGGCGAAGGGCCGGGCGGTTTCGGTCTCGATGACGTGCAGGTCTTCGGGGTCCACCAGATCCCGAACGGAATCGGCGGACGACGGGATGCCCATCAGGGTGCCGGGCGGAAGCGGGTGTGTTCGACCGCCGGAGAAGACGAGCGGTCGCACCGGTGCCGGGTACACCAGCTGATCCGACAGACCGAGCTCGGCGAGCAGTGCCGGCACCTCGGGACGTCGACCGATGAAGGCCTCCGCACCGACGTCGAGGGAGTCCGTGCCGACCGCGGTGGTGCGCAGCGTGCCGCCGATGCGAGACGAGGACTCGACGAGAGTGATCTCGGCATCCGGCCCGCAGGACTGCCGAAGGCGATACGCCGCGACGAGGCCGGAGATTCCGCCGCCGACGACGGCATATCGCCGCACCGTCACAACGAATGCACCAGCGACACCACGCGCGTAAGAATGTCGGGATCGGTATCGGGAAGCACTCCGTGTCCGAGGTTGAACACATGTCCGCGCGCACCGGCCGCGACAGCGCGGTCTCCCTCGGCGGCGATGCGTCGAACTTCGGTCTCGACGGCGTCCCAACCGGCGAACAGCACCGCCGGATCGAGATTGCCCTGCAAGGCTTTGCCGTTGCCGACACGATGCACGGCGTCGTCGAGTGGAATCCGCCAGTCGACGCCGACCACATCGGCACCTGCCTCACCCATCGCCCCGAGCAACTCTCCGGTTCCGACGCCGAAGTGGATCTTCGGCACACCGGCCGAGGACACGGCCTCGAACACTCGCTGCGAGTGCGGCAGGACGTACTCGCGGTAGTCGGCGAGGGACAGCGCACCCGCCCAGGAGTCGAACACCTGCACGGCGTCGACGCCTGCGGCCAACTGAGCCTGCAGGAAGGTGATCGTCGTGGTGGCCAATGCGTCGAGCAGGGCGTGCCAGGTCGCCGGATCGGACCGCATGAGCGCTTTGGTCTTCTCGTGGTTGCGACTCGGGCCGCCTTCGACCAGATACGACGCGAGGGTGAACGGTGCACCCGCGAAACCGATGAGCGGCGTACCGGCGAGCTCGCGGGTGAGGATCCGCACCGCGTCGGCCACCGGCTCCACCTGATCGACGGTCAGGACCGGCAGAGCCGCGACGTCGGCAGCCGACCGCACCGGCTGCGCCACGACCGGTCCGGTGCCTGCGACGATGTCGAGATCGATACCGGCGGCCTTGAGCGGAACGACGATGTCCGAGAACAGGATTGCCGCGTCCACGTCATGACGGCGAACGGGTTGAAGAGTGATCTCGGCCACGAGATCGGGCCGGAAGCACGAATCCAACATGCCGATGCCTGCACGAATCTTGCGGTACTCGGGCAGCGACCTACCGGCCTGGCGCATGAACCACACCGGCCGACGCGAGGGAGTTCGACCCGCGATCGCGACCAGGAACGGTGCGTCCGGGAGTTCCCGGCGGGCTGGGGCTGTGGCGTGCGGTTCGGCGTTCATCGGGTTCCATGCTGCCACGCGTCGGGAAAGCTCCCGCCACCAAGGGCGACACACCCACTTCGGTTGCATCACGGCTCGGCGCGCCTCCGCCTCGGGGCAACGTGACGCGTCTAACGTCCGGTGACGTGACCGAACCCCATTCCACCGCCGAACCTGCGCCGTTCCGCGCCGCCATCGACGCGATGCATCGGGCTCAGGTACACCCGGCGATCGAAATCGGTCCGATCCGGCCGCCGCAGCGTCTCGCCCCCTACAGCTACGCGATCGGTGCCGAGGTCAAGCATCCCGATTCCGAACAGGTCGACGAACAGAGCGACGGCGACGCCTTCGGCCGCCTCATTCTGCTGTATGACCCCGACGGTGCCGAGGCATGGAACGGCACCCTTCGACTGGTCGCATACATCCAGGCGGACGTCGACGAGTCCCTCGCCGACGATCCCCTGCTCCCCGAGGTCGGATGGAGTTGGCTGGTCGACGCGCTGGAGTCACGGTCGGAGCCGCTCAACGCACTCGGCGGCACGGTCACTTCGACCAGCTCGGTGCGCTACGGCGACATCGCCGGTCCACCCAAGGCCCACCAGCTCGAACTGCGCGCCTCGTGGACGGCCACGTCCGAGGACCTCTCGACGCACGTCGAGGCGTTCTGCGAGGTGCTCGCCTACGCGGCCGGTTTGCCGCCTGCGGGCATCACCACCCTCGGCCAGCGCAGTTCCAGCCGGACATAGTGGGCGGTTCTCGAACCCGCAGGGCCTAGAGTCACATCTCATGTCAGCCGAGAGTTCTCCCGAGACCACGCCGGACGACGAGGCGAACGCGCCTGTCGCCGTTCCGCTACTGGCCCCGGCTGACGGCGTACCCGACGTGGTCGACACGCCGGACGCCGTGCGCGCCGCTGCCGCTCTGCTCGCAGCAGGTCACGGCCCACTCGCCGTCGACGCCGAACGCGCCTCCGGCTTCCGCTACTCCCAGCGCGCCTACCTGCTGCAGTTCCGTCGCCGCGGCGCTGGCACGGTCCTGCTCGATCCGATCCCGGTCACCGGCGATCTCGCCCCGCTCGCCGAGGTGATCAACCCGCTCGAATGGGTATTGCACTCCGCCGATCAGGACCTACCCGGGCTCGGCGAACTCGGCCTGGTGCCTGCCACGCTGTACGACACCGAACTGGCAGGACGCCTCGCCGGATTCGATCGCGTGGGGCTCGGTGCCATCGTCGAACGCACCCTCGGACTGGCCCTGCAGAAAGGCCACGGGGCAGCCGACTGGTCCACCCGGCCGCTGCCCGACACCTGGCTGAACTATGCCGCGCTCGACGTCGAGGTTCTTCTCGAACTGCGCGACGCGATGGCCGAGGAGCTCGAACAGCAGGGCAAGACGGACTGGGCAGCGCAGGAATTCGCCCACATCCTCACGCTCGGGCCACCCAAACCCAAGACCGACAGATGGCGTCGGACGTCGGGGATCCATGCGATCAAATCTCCCCGCACCCTCGCTGCCGTTCGCGAATTGTGGACCACGCGAGACGAACTGGCAGCCAAGCGTGATGTGGCACCGAGCCGGGTACTGCCCGACTCGGCGATCGTGGCGGCGGCAACAGCGGACCCGAAATCCTCGCGGGAGCTCGAGCAACTGCCGGTCTTCGGCGGTCCCCGTCAGCGCAGATCGTCCCGATTGTGGGCCTCGGCTCTGACCCGTGCGCGGGCGCTTCCGACGTCCGAATTGCCCTCGATGGCAGCCTCGTTCGACGGCCCGCCTCCGGTCAATCGGTGGGCTCGCCGCGATCCCGACGCAGCGGCGCGACTCGCCGACGTACGAGCCGCGATGACCGAGCTCAGCGAATCGGTTGCGGTGCCGGTCGAGAATTTGTTGATGCCGGATCTGCTGCGCCGCCTGGTGTGGGATTGGCAGAATCCGGTCGATTCCGACGTGGACCCGGCCGAGCTGATCGAGGCCCGACTGGCCGACGGCGGGGCCCGACCCTGGCAGCGGACGCTGGTGGTGCCGGTACTGGCGAAGGCACTGGACCCTTCCCAAGTTACCGACGGGTAATACCGGCTACAGTAGTGGACGCGTCCGGGCACCCGGGCGAGTCGTCCGCATCTGTCGGGAGGATCGAAAAGCGTGTCTGTACCCGCGTCCACCAGCTCACAGAGGAATGTCGTCTTCGTCGACGGCATCCGTACCCCGTTCGGCAAGGCAGGCCCCAAGGGCATGTACGCCGACACTCGCGCAGACGACCTCGTCGTCAAGGCAATCCGCGAACTGCTTCGCAAGAACCCCAACCTCCCTCCCGAACGGATCGACGAGGTCGCGATCGCCGCGACTACGCAGACCGGTGACCAGGGCCTGACCATCGGACGTACGTCCGCACTGCTCGCCGGACTCCCCCGCAGCGTCCCCGGCTTCGCCATCGACCGCATGTGCGCAGGCGCGATGACCTCGGTGACCACCACCGGATCGGGCATCGGCTTCGGCCAGTACGACGTCGTCATCGCCGGTGGCGTCGAGCACATGGGCCGCCACCCGATGGGTGAAGGCGTCGACCCCAACCCGCGCTTCCTCGCCGACAAGCTCGTCGATCCCAGCGCGCTGGTCATGGGCAACACCGCCGAGAACCTGCACGACCGGTTCCCGAGCATCACCAAGGACCGCACCGACGCGTACGCCGTCGCCAGCCAGAACAAGTACGACGCCGCCAAGAAGGCCGGCTACATCGCCGACACCCTCGTGCCCGTCGCCACCAAGTCGGCCGCAGGCTGGGGCCTGGCCACCGAGGACGAGCCGCCTCGCCCCGGCACCACCATCGAAGACCTCGCCAAGCTCAAAACGCCGTTCCGGCCCGCAGGCCGCGTCACCGCAGGCAACGCCGCTGGACTCAACGACGGCGCAACCGCCGCGATTCTGGCCGGTGAGGACACCGCGCACGAGCTCGGCCTGAACATCGGAATGCGGATGGTCGGCTTCAGCTTCGCCGGCGTCGACCCGGCGGTTATGGGCATCGGACCGGTCCCCGCGACCGAAAAGCTGCTCGGCCGAACCGGATTGAGCATCGACGACATCGGCCTGTTCGAGATCAACGAGGCCTTCGCCATCCAGGTTCTCGCCTTCCTCGAGCACTACGGAATCGCCGACGACGACCCCCGCGTCAACCAGTGGGGCGGTGCCATCGCGTGCGGCCACCCCCTCGCGTCCTCGGGCGTTCGCCTGATGACGCAGCTGAGCCGCCAGTTCGCTCAGCAGCCCGACGTGCGCTACGGCCTGACGACCATGTGCATCGGTCTCGGCATGGGCGGCACCGTCATCTGGGAGAACCCCAACCACGCTGACTACTCGGGAGCAGCCAAATGAGTGATATCACCACAGCGTTCACCGACGAGGTAGTCACGAACGCATTCACCAAGATCGTCTCCGTACCGGGGCTCGAGGGCTCCATCGCCCTCGTCACGCTCGACAACGGCTTCGATCACACCAAGCCGTCGACCTTCGGTCCCGGCGGTCTGGCCAAGTTCGACGCCGCACTCGACGAGGCGTTCGCAGCGAACCCGGTGGCCATCGCCGTCACCGGCAAGCCGTTCATCTTCGCCGTCGGTGCCGACCTCAACGGTGTGCCGAACATCGAGACCAAGGACGAGGCGCTGCAGATCGGGCAGCTCGGGCACAAGGTGTTCCGTCGCCTGCGCGAGTCGACGATTCCGACGTTCGCCTTCATCAACGGTGCTGCACTCGGCGGCGGCCTCGAAGTGGGACTGCACTCGCACTACCGCACCGTCGCAGAGAACGCCGCTGCCCTCGGCCTGCCCGAGGCCTTCCTCGGCCTGGTCCCGGGATGGGGCGGAACCCAGTTGTTGCCCAACATCATCGGAGCCTCGAACGCCGTCACCGTCGTCATCGAGAACGCTCTCAACCAGAACCGCGTCCTCAAGCCGCAGCAGGCACTCGATCTCGGCATCGCCGACGCCCTCTTCGGCGGAGCCGACTTCCTCGAACAGTCCCTCGCGTGGGCTGCTCAGGTCGTCAAGGGCGAGATCGTTCCCGACCGTCCCGAGATCGACCGCGGACAGGCCTGGGACGACGCCATCGCCCGTGCCAGGGGCATCGTGGCCGGCAAGACCGGTAATTTCGCACCGGGCCCCGTCGCCGCAGTCGATCTGCTCGAGCTCGCCAAGAGCACCGACATCACCGACTCGGCCTCGCTCGACAAGGCCTTCGCGGCCGAGGACGAGGCGCTGTCGACGTTGCTGGTCAAGGACGAGCTCCGCGCCGGGCTGTACGCCTTCGATCTGGTGCAGAAGCGCGCGAAGCGTCCGGCCGGTGCACCCGACAAGTCGTTGGCGCGCAAGATCTCCGGCGTCGGCATCGTCGGTGCCGGCCTGATGGCCAGCCAGCTCGCCCTGCTGTTCGTGCGCCAGCTGAAGGTGCCGGTGATCCTCACCGACATCGATCAGGAGCGCATCGACAAGGGTGTCGGGTACGTCCACGGGGAGATCGACAAGCTGCTCGGCAAGAAGCGTCTGTCCCCCGATGCCGCGAATCGGTTGAAGGCGTTGGTGTCCGGCTCCATCGACAAGTCGGCGTTCGCGAACACCGATTTCGTCATCGAGGCCGTGTTCGAGAACCTCGACGTGAAGAAGAAGGTGTTCGCCGAGGTCGAGGAGTTCGTCTCTGCCGAAACGATCCTTGCTACCAACACGTCCTCGCTGTCGATCACCAAGATGGCTGCAGACCTGAAGCACCCCGAGCGCGTCGTGGGCTTCCACTTCTTCAACCCCGTTGCGGTCCTGCCACTGCTCGAGGTCGTCAAGGGTGAGAAGACCGACGACGCCACCCTGGCAACGGCATTCGCGACGGCCAAGACCCTCAAGAAGTCGGCCGTGTTGTCTGCGGATCTCCCCGGATTCGTCTTCAATCGTCTCGTCACACGTGCGTCCAACGAGATCATCAGCGCCATCGACGAGGGCACCCCGTTCGATGTCGCCGACGGCGCAGTGGGCGAACTCGGCATGCCGATGAGTCCGCTGACCCTGCTGGCTCTCGTCGGCCCGGCCGTGGCACTGCACACCGCGGAGACCCTCGCCGAGGCATACCCGGAGAGGTTCAAGGACTCGCCGGGATTCCGCGCTCTCGTCGAGGCGAAGAAGCCTGGTGTGTGGACCTACGGACCCGAGGGCCAGGTCGTCGATCCCGAGGTCGCCGCGCTGTGGCCGCAGGGCGATTCGCCCTCGACTGCCGAGCAGGTTCTCGACCGGACCCGTCGGGCATTCGCCGACGAAATCCGCATCATGCTCGACGAGGGAGTCGTAGCTGCAGCCGAGGACATCGATCTCTGCCTGCTGCTCGGCGGCGGCTTCGGCTTCTGGAACGGCGGCATCACCCCGTACCTGGACCGCAGCGGTGCCTCCGAGGCAGCGACCGGTCGGCGCTTCCTCGCGCCGGGTGTCGCCAGCGTCTAGTACGGCCCGCCGAGTTCGAGGTTACGGACGGATTTTCGCGTTTTTTCGTCCGTAACCTCGAACTCGGTATCGTCCGCTCGCGCTATGGTGCGATCCGATGAACAACGAACGCGGTCGGCTGATCGGGATCGCCTACCGGATGCTGGGCTCCTACAGCGACGCCGAGGACGCCGCATCCGAGGCTCTCGTTCGCTGGTACCGACTCACCGACGTCGAACGTGAAGCCATCGACGTTCCAGCGGCGTGGCTGACCCGCGTCGTGAGCCGCATCTGTCTCGACCTGCTCGGCTCTGCTCGCGCTCGCCGCGAGGACTACATCGGGCAGTGGCTGCCGGAACCCGTCCGCGGCCTCGACTCCGAGACTCCTGCCGCCGCGGACCCCGCCGACCGAGTTGCGCAGCAGGAATCGGTGACGCTGGCACTTCTCGTGGTACTCGAATCGCTCGGTCCGGCGCAACGAGTCGCATTCGTACTGCACGACGCGTTCGCCGTTCCGTTCGACGAGATCGCGACCGTTCTCGATCGATCCCCGGCTGCCTGCCGTCAACTCGCCTCTGCTGCACGAACTCACGTCCGTTCCCGTCGCCGCTCCGTTGCCGACCCCATCGAGCACGACCGCGTGGTGCGGGCTTTCGCGTCGGCCTCCGCAAGCGGGGACATCGCATCCCTGATCTCAGTGCTCGCACCCGACGTCACGTTGGTCAGCGACGGCGGCGGCCATGTATCCGCGGCCCGCAATGCCATCCTCGGATCCGATCGGGTGGCTCGCTTCGTTCGCGGCATCACTGCCAAGTCGATCGATCTCGACTGGTCGATAGAACCCGTCAACGGCCTGTCGGGCATCGTGATGCGGCGCGACGGCGCGGTGTTCGGCGTCATCGGGTTCGACGTCATCGGGTTCGACACCGCCGACTGCATGGTCGCGAGCGTCTGGATCGTGCTCAATCCGGACAAACTCCGGCACTGGGTCGCCACACACGACAGACATTCGCCTCGGCTGCGTCGTCAGAGAGTGGAGGGCCGCGCAGTGCGGTCCGCATCATCACTCGAGAATCAGGTGGAAACGCGATGAAGCTAGCCGTAGCCGGTGGAACCGGAACCGTGGGAGTGCACGTCGTCGAGGTTGCGCGGGAACGCGGACACGAGGTGGTAGTCCTGTCGCGGTCTGCCGGTGTGGATCTCGTCTCCGGATCGGGACTGCCCGACGCCCTGTCCGGCGTCGACGCGGTGATCGACGTCGCCTCGACGCAGACGATCTCGGCGAAGGAATCGACGGCGTTCTTCGCTGCCGTCACCCGTAACCTGCTGACGGCGGAAGGCGCGGCCGGAGTCCGGCACCACGTGGCGTTGTCCATCGTGGGGATAGACAAGGCCCCGTACGCGTACTACGCCGGAAAGGTGGAGCAGGAGCGCCTCGTTCGCGCTGGAGCCGTACCGTGGACGATCCTGCGAGCTACTCAGTTCCACGAGTTCGCCGCGCAGATCCGGTCGCAGACCTCGTTCGGTCCACTGACGGTCGTCCCGAGGATGGTCTCGCAACCGATCGCAGCCCGCGAGGTCGCCGAGCGACTGATCGACCTGGCGGAGCGGCCACCGGCAGGCCGAGTCGCCGATCTCGGTGGACCACGGGAAGAGCGCATGGCGAAGATGGTGCGGCGCTACGCACGAGCAATCGGTGCGCGCGGCCCGGTGCTCGAGGTGCCGCTTCCCGGCGCGTACGGCCGCGCGATGCGAGACGGAACGCTGGTCACCACACAGGATTCGGATCACGGTCTACAGACCTTCGATCAGTGGTCGGACGCCCAGGCGCGTTGAGTCGCATCGCGCCGAACTCGAAGTTGTGGACGATATTCCGGCCTTTTTCGTCCACAACTTCGAGCTCGACCGGTGGAATATCGGACAATTCGCCGTTTTCGGCGAGCCGTTTTCCACCCGCCGCGAATGCCGTGTCGATTTCGCTCCCATTGCGTCGGTGCGAGGACGATGATGGCGATCGACCACCAAGGACGCTGGTTCACCTCGAAAGCTGGGTCACGTGATGACGCAATCCACCGATCGACACACTGCCAAAGTCATCGGAGTCACCGTTGCCGCCGCTGTCGGCGGCTTCTTGTTCGGGTTCGATTCCTCCGTTGTCAACGGCGCAGTGGACTCCATTCAGGAGAACTTCGCCCTGTCGTCGTTCGTCACCGGCTTCGCCGTCGCCATCGCACTTCTCGGTTGTGCGGTCGGTGCCTGGTTCGCCGGCCGTCTCGCCGACACCTGGGGCCGGAAAAAGGTGATGCTGCTCGGTTCCGCGCTGTTCACCATCTCGTCGCTGGGGTCCGGGTTCGCGTTCAGCGTCCCGGATCTCATGCTCTGGCGTGTACTCGGCGGCCTTGGTATCGGTATCGCCTCGGTGATCGCGCCCGCGTACATCTCGGAGATTGCCCCGGCCCGCTACCGGGGTGGTTTGGCCTCGCTGCAACAGCTGGCGATCACCGTCGGAATCTTCGCCGCGCTGCTGTCGGACGCGGTGCTGCAGAACGCCGCGGGCGGACCGTCGAACGACCTGTGGTTCGGACTCGAAGCCTGGCGGTGGATGTTCTTGGTCGGCGTCGCACCGGCCCTCGTCTACGGCTTTCTCGCCACTCTGATTCCGGAGTCGCCCAGATATCTCGTCGGAAAGCACCTCGACGAAGAAGCGGCCCGCATTCTGGGAGACATCACCGGGGAAGTGGACCCGAACGAGAGGGTCAAGGAAATCCGGTTGACCCTGCGCCGGGAATCCAAGTCCTCGTTCGCCGATATCCGTGGACCGAAGTTCGGTCTGCAACCGATCGTCTGGGTCGGCATCACCATGGCGATTCTGCAGCAGTTCGTGGGAATCAACGCGATCTTCTATTACTCGACAACGTTGTGGAAGTCCGTCGGTTTCAGCGAGAATCAGTCGTTCGTCACCTCGGTGATCACCTCGGTCATCAATGTCTCGATGACATTCGTCGCCATCTTGTTCGTCGACCGATTCGGCCGACGAAATCTGCTCATGATCGGCTCGATCGGGATGTTCGTCGGTCTCGTACTGGCGGCCATCTCGTTCACTCAGGCCGTGGGCAGCGGCGACCAACTCGAATTGCCGTCGCCGTGGGGCCCGGTTGCTCTCGTCGGAGCCAACCTGTTCGTGGTCTTCTTCGCCGCGACCTGGGGTCCGATCATGTGGGTGATGCTCGGCGAGATGTTCCCCAACCGAATGCGCGCCGTCGCCCTCGGTATCAGTACCGCCGCGAACTGGATCGCCAACTTCGCCATCACACTGGCATTTCCGCCGTTGTCCGACACCATCGGACTCGGATTCATCTACTCGTTCTTCGCGTTCTTCGCGATCCTGTCTTTCTTCTTCGTCAAGTACAAGATCAAGGAGACCAAGGGAATGGAGCTCGAGGACATGGAGATCTGACATGCCGATGTTCGTCGTCCAATACACCTACACCCCCGAAACGTCCTCCGGGCGTGACGATCACCGAACCGATCACCGCGCGTGGCTGCGCGAACTCGAGCGCCGCAAGATCCTCCGATCGTCGAGCCCACTCGCCGATCACAGTGGTGCCACGATGATCGTCGAAGGCACCGACAAGGCAAGTGTGGAGCGAATGTTCGCACACGATCCCTTCGCCCTGGCCCATCTGATCGATCGCGTTCAGATCGAAGAACGTGTGGCCGGGACGTAGCAGGCCGTCGAGTCCTTGCGCAGTCCTACGGCCGCCACCGCCAGAACGATCACGTAGACAACGCAATACGCGTTCCGTAGTCCGGCGTCGACGATCGGCGATACGGACTGCATGAACGTGCCGATCACCACAACATCGGCCTGGGTGCGATACCAGGCCACGAACGGTGCAGTGGCGGCGAGCACTCCGAGGACACGCAGCGTGCGGCCGCGCCCGCTCGTTCGCGAACTCGTACACGCGTCGAGTCCGATCACCAGCAGCGGAACACACCACACCCAATGGTGGCCCCAGGAGAACGGCGAGACCATCGGGGCCGTGAGACCACACACCGTCATGGCCAGCAGTGTTCTACCCGCACGGTGAGCTCGGTACGACACCCACATCCCCGCAGCGAGGACGACCATCGCGGCCGGCAACCACACGATCACCGGCGGGTGCTCGGTTCCCCACGCCCGCGCCACCATTCCCCGAACCGACTGATTCGCGGGAGACGTGGTCGACCCCACTCGGTCCGAGGCGAGGATCGCCGAGGTCCAATAGCGCCACGCGTCGGAGGACACGACCACGAACCCGATCACCACCGTGACCAGACCGGTGCCGGCCGCCGTCCATGCCGCTCGCCACTGCCGCTGCACGATCGACATGACAATGAACAGGCCGGGCGTCAGCTTCAGACCGGCCGCGATTCCGACGCCGACCCCCCGAAGCCGACTGCCCTCGGGCCGGCCGAGATCCCACAGCACCAACACGAGCAACAACAGGTTGATCTGACCCAACCACAGCGACATGCGCACCGGCTCGAGCCACGAGCAGCCCAGTGCCAGAGCAGCACTCACCACTCTGGTCCGTGTGCAGTTCTCGTATCCGAGTCGTCGCCAACTCAGATGGACGACGACGTAGAGCAATACGACATTGGATATGTTCACCAGCAATCCGGCCGCGGTGTCGGACAGCAACCCCAGCGGAGCGAACAGCACAGCAGCGAACGGTGGATACGTGAACGGCAGTGTGCCGAACAGCGAGAACGAGTACAGCTCTTCGCTACTGAGCACGGTTGCACCGCCGTGTCGGTAGACGAGCGCGTCGACACCGTTGCCGAACAATCCGTACAAGGAGTCGAACGACAGCAGACGATCGTGTGCGGCGAACGCCACCACACCGATCACCGCCGTCATCGCCACGAACCACCGCGAATGCCGTCGCCCGGTCCCGTCGTTCCGGGAATCCGGTGCCGGTGTTCCATCCACGGATTCCATGGCCGCCCAGTCGGGGTCACCGTTGCGTGGAGTCGGATCGATTTCGCTGTCCGAGACGCCGGTTCTACCGTCGAAGACGAGGGTCATGAGCGAAACATGCCAGTCGTCCCGGTTTCGGCATCTACGACACACCAGTCACACAGGTCACATATTCGCAAAGAAAAACATCGAAGCCCGGAGACGACGCCGACGAACCTGCGGGCCGCAACGGCACGCGACGGTGCATTGCCGAGTTCGATTGCTCGGACTGTCGGCTACGGTGCCGGCATCCCGCGGGCCTTCGGTGTGCTGCGTCGTGCACTGGGCGACGCAACGGTGGGAACCGTCGGTTCTGTTCCTTCTCGTGATGACGGCTCCGAGAGCAGTCGCGGGCGCGGTGGCCGGACGACGCGCGTTCTACGGCGTCGACGTCCGGCGAGAGACCGTCGTCAGAGGCTCTTGACCCAGTGCGACACGCGCTGCACGACGTCCTCGCAGGTGAGGCCGAGTTCGTGGTGCAGCTGATCGCGCGATGCGTGGTCCAGGAATCGTTGTGGCACACCGAGATCGCGGCACGGGGTATCGACGCCTGCGCCACGCAGAGCCGCAGACAGTGTCGAACCGATGCCACCGTGCAGGCCACTGTCCTCGAGGGTGACCACGAGCCGGTAATCCTCGGCCAGCTTCAACAGCGACTGCGGGATCGGCAGCACCCACCTTGGGTCGACCACGGCAGCGGAGATGCCGTCGTGCTGCAGCTTCTCGGCTGCATCCATGGCCATCTGCCCGAACACTCCGACGGCCACGATCAGCACATCGCCCGTGGCACCGGACGGCTCGGTCAGCACGTCGACGATTCCGTCCAGTCTGCGCGTCGCGGGCACGGTTTCGGTCACCGCGCCCTTCGGGAAGCGCAGGGCAGTGGGTCCGTCGGACGTTGCGATGGCCTCTGCCAGTTCTTCTCGCAGGGTCTCGGCATCTCGCGGTGCCGCCACCTTCATACCGGGGACGATGCCGAGCAGAGACATGTCCCACATGCCGTTGTGGCTGGCACCGTCGGCCCCGGTGACACCGGCACGGTCCAGCACCACCGTGACCGGCAGTCCGAGCAACGCCACGTCCATCAGCAACTGATCGAACGCGCGATTGAGGAAGGTGGAGTAGATGGCGACCACGGGATGCATTCCGCCCAGCGCGAGCCCGGCCGCCGACGTCATCGCGTGCTGCTCGGCGATCCCGACGTCGAACAACCGATCGGGGAAGCGAACCCCGAACGCGGCGAGACCGGTGGGCGCGGCCATCGCTGCGGTGATCGCTACGACGTCCTCGTTCTGCTCGCCCTGCTCGATCAGTGCCGCAGAGAACACCGAGGTCCAGTCCGGAGCCGACTTGGACCGCGCCAGCCCCGTCAACGGATCGATGATCCCGGTGGCGTGCATCTGATCTGCGACGTCGTTCTCGGCGTGAACGTAGCCCATACCTTTGCGCGTCACCGCGTGGACGATGACCGGACCGCCGTATGCCTTGGCTCGGCGCAGCGCGGATTCCATTGCATGCTGGTCGTGACCGTCGACCGGACCCAGGTACTTGATGCCGAGATCGGTGAACATGACCTGCGGGCTGATGGCGTCCTTCACCCCGGCCTTCATACCGTGCAACATGGCGTAGGCAGTGGGACCGACGATCGGAATGCGACGAACGATGCGGCGACCGTTGTCCAGCACCTTCTCGTACCCGGGCTGAAGGCGAAGGGCCGCCAGATGATCGGCCAATCCCCCGATGGTCGGGGCGTACGAGCGACCGTTGTCGTTGACGACGATCACGAGGGATCGATCGCGGCCTGCGGCGATGTTGTTGAGCGCCTCCCAACACATGCCGCCGGTGAGCGCACCGTCACCGACGACAGCGACGACGTGCCGGTCGGTTTCGCCCTTGAGCGCGAAGGCTTTGGCAAGGCCGTCGGCGTAGGAGAGCGAGGCCGACGCGTGCGAGGACTCCACCCAGTCGTGCTCGCTCTCGACCCGTGACGGGTAGCCGGACAGGCCGCCCTGCTTACGGAGCGTGTCGAACAGACCCGTGCGTCCGGTCAGCATCTTGTGCACGTACGCCTGATGACCGGTGTCGAAGATGACCGGATCGTTCGGGGAGTCGAAGATGCGATGAATCGCCAACGTCAGTTCCACGACACCGAGATTGGGACCGAGGTGGCCGCCGGTAGCGGACACCTTCTCGACGAGAAACGCGCGGATCTCGCGAGCCAGTTCGGCCAGCTCCGCACTGCCGAGGTCGCGCAAGTCCTCGGGCGTCTGAATTCGAGCTAGGACACCCAACGAGATCGCTCCCTTCGGCCGGAAAACACAATGGAAATTTCAGTCTACGGAGTGACCGTGCCCTGCTGCTCCGCCCAGCGTCGTGACGCCGACAGTACCGTCGAACGTCGAGGTGCCCTGGGTCAGCCGCCCCTAACCTCGACGCTGCCGAATCGGACATCACACATACAGTGTGGCCCATGAGCAACGTGGTCGATGCCATCCTGCGCCGAGTTCACGAACTGTGCCGTGACGACACGTCCGGGCAGGTGGCGGACTACATCCCCGAACTCGCTGCCGTCACGCCGGACGGATTCGGTATCGCGCTGACGACCACGGACGGTTACGTCTACGAAGTCGGAGACACCGGACTCCCCTTCACGATCCAATCGATCTCCAAGCCGTTCACGTACGCATTGGCGCTGGCCGACCGGGGCCTGGACGTCGTGGCGAGCAAGATCGACATCGAACCGTCCGGGGAACCCTTCAACGAGATCAGCCTCGATCCCGTCACCGAGCGACCACGCAACCCGATGATCAACGCCGGTGCCATCACGTCGGCGTCGCTCATCGCCGGTCGCAGTGCCGAGGATCGATTCGAGCGCATTCGCGCCTCGTACTCGCGGTATGCGGGGAGGTCTCTGACGTTCAACGACGCCGTCTATCGGTCGGAGGCGCGCACCGGCAATCGCAACCGCGCCATCGGGTACATGCTCCGTTCGTTCGACATCATCGACCACGATCCCGATGCTGCCGTCGATCTGTACTTCCGCCAGTGCTCGATCGATGTCACCGCCGCCGACCTCGCCATGATGGCGGCCACCATGGCCAACAACGGCGTCAATCCCCGGACGCGGGAGCGTGCGCTCGCACCGGCCCTCGTCGAACGAGTGCTGTCGGTCATGACGACATGTGGGATGTACGACGGCGCAGGCGACTGGGTCGCGAGGGTCGGCCTGCCGGCCAAGAGCGGAGTCGGGGGCGGGATCCTCGCGGTTCTTCCGGGACAGATGGGCATCGCCGTCTACTCCCCGCGGCTCGACTCGCACGGCAACAGCGTGCGCGGAGTCGCCGCCTGTCGCGAACTCTCGACACGCCTCGAACTGCACTTTCTGCACGTTACTCGTGCGGCGAAGTCCTCGATCCGGCGTCGCTACGTGGTGACCGAGGCTCCGTCGCGCAAGCGGCGTTCCGACACCGAACAGGCCACTCTGGCCGCCGTGGGCGAACGCGCCCGCGTGTACGAACTGCACGGCGATCTGCTGTTCTCCGGTGCCGAGACCGCCGTTCGTGAGATCGGCGACCTGGATCGGGAACTCGATGCGCTCGTCATCGACGTGCGCGGCGTCGACGAGGTCAGTGCGATCGCCCGCACCATGTTCGAGGACCTTCGTCGGGATCTCGCCGAACACGGCTGCGTGGTGGCTCTGGTCGACCCGAGAGCGATCATGGGGCACACCACCTCGAGCCTCGACCCGTCCGATCCGGCCGGTCGGGTGTACTCGAGCCTCGGTTCGGCCGTTCAATGGGCAGAGAACCTGCTGCTGGATCGTCACTGCGCAGGCGCGCGACAGCCGGCCGTCGTCGCTATCGCAGAGCACCCGTTGCTTGCCGGGCTCTCGGCCGAACAGTTCGAGGCGGTGACGCCCTACCTGGAGAAGCGGCACTACGCGCGTGGCGACGTGATCGTTCGTCACGGTGCCCCGGCGGCAGGCCTTTTCCTGATGCTGCGCGGCGAGGTGACCTCGACGGCCGTCGCCGCCGACGGTGGCAAGCACCGCATCACGACTCTCTCCCCCGGCATGAGCTTCGGCGAGATGCCGTTGCTGATGTCGGTGCCCTTCTTGCTCGACATGGTCGCCGAGACACCGGTCGACCTCGTGGTGGTGTCGGTGGAGCACTTCCAGGCACTCACACGCGACGCACCGGAGGTCAAGCTGGCGCTGCTGGAGAATCTCGCCACCGGCGCCTACGGCCAGATGGCAGCGGTGATCAGAACGCTCGGGCGGTTCGACATCGGCATCTGACCGAATGTCGAACCGCCCGAGGCGACTGTTCTTGTGCTGTGCTCAGGCACCCAACGTGAGCATCGTGAGCACCTCGGTGGGCTGGGCCGACCCGCCTGCGGGTTCCAGCGAGAACGCGAAGTTGGTCGAGGAACCGAGACCGTCGACCACCGTTCCGGACTCCGAGGTCAGCTGATCCTCGGTCACGACGCCGGCCGAGCGAGGTGAGCCGTCCACGAACCACATCTGGTACACGCGACCGGGCGGCGGCTGTGGGACTCCGTCGAGATCGACGACGACCGCGTTCTGGGAAAGCGAGTACGACACGGTGGCCGAGCCGCCACCGGGGAACTCCGCCGACACCTGACGTGAGTCGGGCGCGGCCACGATCTGCTCCGCCTGAGACGGCTGCGCATCGTTGCCCATCGTCTGGCTGACGACCACCACTCCGCCGACGGCGACGACCACCGCGGCCGCAGCCGAGACCATCGAGTACCGCCAGGCCTTCGAGCGCTCCCGCCGATGCCGGTGCAGTGGTGTGACGTTCGGTGGCAACTGGTGGACCGTGGGCTCCTGGTCGCTGACCGCGACCCGATCGAGCACCGAACGACGCAGCCGGTCGGGTGCGGGTGTCGCATCCGCCGCGGCCGCCAGGGCCAGCGTCTCGTGGATCTCGCTCACGAGAATGTCGAACTGGGCTCGCGCGGCGTCGTCGACGCGTAGGCGCTCGGCCTCGATGTCGCGTCGCTCGGCGTCGGTGGTCGCGTGGAGGGCGTAGACCTCCGCGTCGTCGAGTAGTCGCTGCCGTGACGAGTCGCTCATTGCGGGATCACCCCCAGACATGTTTTCAACTTGATCAATCCATCTCGTATGCGCGATTTGATGGTGGGAACCGCGACCCCGAGCCGCTCCGCAACTTCGCGATAGGTGTAACCGCTGTAGTAAGCCATTCGTACCGACTCGCTCTGCGTATCGGTCAGAGTTTCGAGACAGGCCACGACGGCCTCGGACTCGAGCCGCTGCGTCACCGTCTCGAGTACCTCGTCGTGCTCCGGTGTGTGGCTGACTGCGCCGTACGCGGCCTCACGATCGGTACCCGATTGCTCGCTCCGGACACGATCGACCGCGCGACGGTGCGCCAGAGTCATGATCCACGCCAGTGGACTGCCCTGGTTCGGGTCGTAATTGGGTGCCGCGCGCCAGATCTGGAGGAACACCTCCTGCGCTGTCTCCTCGCTGTACCCCGGGTCTCGAAGCACCCGCAGCACCATTCCGTAGACCCGCGACGACGTCGCGTCGTACAGCTCGGCGAACGCCGCCCGGTCGCCTTGGGCAACCGACGCCATCAACCGTCGCAGACGATCGGTTTCGTCGGCACGCAGGTTCTTGAGCTGTGGACTGGGAACAGCGCACACCGCGTCCTGTGCCGCGTAGCTATCCGAGGCATCGGGCGTCGTCCGGTCACGGCCGGCATTCGACGTTCCCGACGCATCCGACATCGGCGCGCTCATCGGAAGGTCGTCCCAACAGACGGGTTCATGATCGAGTTCATCGATCACGACACTAGTGGTCATATCGCTCTCATATCGAAACCTCCGCGTTTTCCCGCCGCAGTACATATTCGGAACAAACCGACCGGAGGATGGTTCGGGACGAAAATTCGTTTGCGCAGATGTGGACCGCATTTCATCCTTGGTGGAGAATCGGACAATCGCGGGGAATCGGGCGGCGGCCCATCGGAGGAATCGAGAGACATGGCGGCGATCGAGACACACGGTCTGGTCAAACGTTTCGGAACGAACACCGCGGTCGACGGAGTCGACCTCTCCATCCCCTCCGGTGGTGTCTACGGCGTGCTCGGGCCGAACGGGGCGGGGAAGACGACGACCATCCGGATGCTGGCCACGCTGCTTCCGATCGACGGAGGCAGCGCCCGGGTGCTCGGTCACGACGTCGCGAGCGAACCGGAGGCCGTACGCCAAAAAGTCGCTCTGACAGGGCAATTCGCGTCTCTGGACGAGGATCTCACCGGTACGGAGAACCTGGTGCTGCTCGCCCGGTTGCTCGGCTACTCCCGTCCCGCCGCCCGATCACGAGCCGAGCAGCTGCTGACGGCATTCGACATCGCCGATGCCGGACCGCGACAGGTCAAGACGTACTCCGGCGGCATGCGCCGTCGCATCGACATCGCCGCCAGCATCATCGTCACTCCCGAACTGATCTTCCTCGACGAGCCCACCACCGGACTCGACCCTCGCAGCCGAAACCACGTGTGGGAGATCGTCCGCGCCTTGGTCGCAGGCGGGACGACTGTGTTGCTGACCACACAGTATCTGGACGAGGCCGATCAATTGGCCGGGCGTGTCGCAGTCATCGATCGCGGCAAGGTCATCGCCGAGGGAACGACGGGCGAGCTGAAGGCGTCGGTGGGATCGAATTCACTGCACCTGCGAGTTCTCGAGGCGTCCCAGCGGTCGGCCGCCGCAGGGATCCTGCGAGATCTACTCGGCAGCAACGTCACCGAGGACCCGGATCCGTCCACCGTCACCGCACGGTTGAGCAACCCGGCGCAGGCCGCACCGGTCCTGCCTGCACTCGAGACCGCAGGCATCTCGATCGCGTCGTTCACGCTGGGACAGCCGAGCTTGGACGAGGTGTTTCTCGCTCTCACCGGGCACGACGCCGGTGCCACAGTCGAATCCGACCGGGAGGTTGCATCATGACCACCGAAGCCCAGCAGACGGCGCCACAGGCGTCGACGATCATCGATGTACTCGGTGCCGCCGGGCCTCGCCCGCCTCGTCCGTCGTCGTTGTCGACGTCGTTGAGCTTCGGATGGCGAGCGCTGCTCAAGATCAAGCACGTTCCCGAGCAATTGTTCGACGTGACGGCCTTTCCCATCATGTTCACGTTGCTCTTCACGTACCTGTTCGGCGGCGCACTGGCCGGGTCGACCGAGGCGTACATCCAGTTCCTGCTCCCCGGCATTCTCGTGCAGACCGTGGTGATGATCACCATGTACACCGGAGTGACGATGAACAAGGACATCGAGAAGGGCGTCTTCGATCGATTCCGTTCGCTGCCCATCTGGCGGCCGTCGCCGTTGGTCGGTGCCCTGCTCGGCGACGTCGTGCGCTACACGCTGGCTTCGGTGATCGTGCTGATCCTCGGATTGATCCTCGGTTTCCGGCCGCAGGGTGGTCTTGTCGGTGTGGTCGCGTCGATCGCTCTGCTGCTGCTGTTCTCGTTCTGCCTCTCCTGGATCTGGACCATGCTCGCGATGATCGTCCGTACCGAGGCTGCGGTGATGGGGGTGTCGATGTTCATCCTGTTTCCGCTCACGTTCGCGAGCAACATCTTCGTCGACCCCAGCACGATGCCCGGTTGGCTGCGCGCGTTCGTCGACGTCAACCCGGTCAGCTTTCTGGTCACGTCGCTGCGTGGACTGATGCAGGGCGATGTCGACACGGGCGGGCTTGGAGTGACGCTGATGCTGTGCGCGGCAATGCTGGCGGTGTTCGGGCCGATCACGATGCGCCTGTACAACCGAAAGTCCTGACGAACGCGCTGCGCTGCGCCTCGATCACGAGGCCGCGCGTGCTCGATGCCTGCGTACTGCGTCGCGATTGGAGCACACCGTTCCGCAGTACCGCTGCCTGCCCGTTCTCGAGGTGTCGGCGAAGGCGAGTGTGCAGTCTGCGGCGGCGCAGCGAGCGAGGCGAGACATCCCGCGTCCGGTCAGATGCAACGCGGTGCCGACGCTCACCAGGGCCCTGATGACCCCGCCGAGTTCGATGTTGGGGTCGCGATAGTGCATGTGCCAGCCGTCGTCGGCATGGTTGGTCAACCGTGGGTAGGCCGACGCCTGTGCCAGTAGAGCATTGAGCTCGTCGGCCCGATCGGTTTCGGTGCTCGCGTCCACCACCCGCGCCCAGTCACGCAGGAACTGGAGGGTGTCGACCAGATCGGCATCCGTGGCGATCCAGTCCGGTACGAGGCCGGCGTCCACGCAGCGTTCGCCCAGCTCGGTCGCCGACGTGGGCGGCGAATTGAGCAGGTCGATACCGAGTTTCACGGCATACTCGCCGTAAGGGTTGATGTGCACAAGACCATTACATCACGATGGACGCATGCACACCGAACACACCACACACACCTGGACCACCCACTCCACCCACGACACGAGCGAGGGGCTCGTCGGATACCAGGGCTGCCGGTGCGGTGCTCAGCGCATCGTGTCCGTTCCCATGCACACCTTCGCCCCGGTCGCCGAAGTTGCACACCGGATCTGATCGATTGCCGCAGCCCTCACCGACGAACGAAACGACCGATGCACTCGACGTGGCTGGTCGACGGAAAGGCGTCGAAAGCGCGCATGTCGTCGAGCTCGTATCCAGCAGCCCGATACAAGCTCACATCCCGTGCGAACGAGGCCGGATCGCATCCGATGTGCACCACCGAACACGGAGACCGGACGGCGACGGCATCGACGACGTCCCGTCCTGCTCCCGCGCGAGGTGGATCGAGCACCGCTACCGACACCGGATCGGTCAACGCATCGATCGAGCGCTCGACCCGACCCGGCACGAACGTGACCTGCGGCAGATCCCGCAGCGCCGAACGGCCGTCCTCGGCTGCCCGACGGGAGAACTCGACACTGGTGACCCGGCCGCTCGGACCCACCCGATCGGCCAGGGCGGCGGCGAACACCCCGACGCCTCCGTACAGATCCCACGCACCGTCACCCGACGTGGCGTCCGCCCATTCCCGCACCACATCGGTGTACACCTGCGGCGCGCCGCGGTGAGCCTGCCAGAACCCGGTGGCGTCGAGGGTCCATGCCCTGCTCGAGACGTATTCGGTCACCCGACCCGATCCGATCACGGCCTTCTCGGGCCGGGAGCGAGACGACGCTGCCCGACGCGCCGACGCTCCACGACGCCCCGGCGATCGGCGTCCGGTGGGCGAGAGTTGCGCCGGCGCGATCTCCACCACATGCCGCTCCCCGTCCCCGTCGAGCACCACCTGCAGCTCGGCACCCGGCCGCCACTGCTGATCCGACAGTCCCACGAACGCGGCAGAATCCATTTGGGGACAGGTGAGTTCGGTGACGATCGAGCTACTGCGATAGCGGTGATAGCCGGGCCTACCGCCGGCATCGACGGCGAGTCGCACTCGGGTTCGCCACCCGGTGCCGTCGCCGGACCCCGGTAGTTCCTCCACCTGCACCTCACGCTCGATTCCGGCGACGCGGCGAAGTTGTTCGGCGACGACGAACGACTTCAGTCGCCGCCCGGCATCGGCAGTGGCGTGGGAGTAGTCGCAGCAGCCCGAGCCGCCCGGTCCGGCAATGGGACAGCGCGCGTCCACTCGGTCCGGCGAGGCCGACAGAATCTCGACGGCATCGGCACGACAGAACGACCCGCCTCGATCTTCGGTCACCTTGGCCAGGACCCGTTCACCGGGCAATCCGTGACGCACGAACATCACCCGGCCGTCGTGGCGGGCCACGCAGAATCCTCCGTGCCCCGGCGCGCCCAGTTCGACCTCCAGCAGCAGCCCGAACCAGCTCTCGCTCACTTGCCCGCCGGAGGCTCGTAGCCGCGACGCGACGCACCGGGCGCATTGCCGAGCACCTCACGCTTGGCCTTCTCGGACGACCGCAGCTGCCACGGCACGCTCGTGACCATCACGCCCGGCTGGAACAGCAGGCGAGACTTCAGTCGCAACGCGCTCTGATTGTGCAGAACCTGCTCCCACCAGTGACCGACCACGTACTCGGGAATGAAGACCGTGACGACGTCCCGAGGCGAGTCGCGGCGAACCCGTTTCACGTAGTCCAGGACCGGTTTGGTGACTTCTCGGTAGGGCGACTCGACGACCTTGAGCGGCACCGAGACGTCACTGGCTTCCCACTCCCGAACCAGTGCGCGAGTATCGGCTTCGTCGACGTTGACGGTCACGGCCTCGAGGGTGTCGGGCCTGGTTGCTCGGGCGTACGCCAACGCGCGCAGGGTCGGCATGTGCAGCTTCGAGACCAACACGATCGAGTGTGTGCGGCTGGGCAGAACTCCGTCCCATTCCTCGTTCTCGAGCTCCCGCGCCACGGTGTCGTAATGCTTTCTGATCATGCGCATCAGGACGAAGATCGCCACCATCGCCACGATCGCGATCCACGCGCCGGCGGCGAACTTGGTGATCAACACGATGACCAGCACCGTTCCGGTCATGCCGAGACCGACTCCGTTGACCACCCGTGAGCGGTGCATGCGCCGCCGTTGCTCGGGATCGGTCTCGGTGGCCAACAGCCGCGTCCAGTGCCGAACCATCCCGGTCTGACTGAGGGTGAACGAGACGAACACCCCGACGATGTAGAGCTGAATGAGCTTGGTTACCTCGGCACCGAACGCGACGACGAAGACGATCGCAGCTCCGGACAGAAAAAGGATGCCGTTGCTGAAGGCAAGACGGTCGCCACGAGTGTGCAGCTGCCTCGGCAGGTACCGGTCCTGGGCCAGAACCGAACCGAGAACGGGGAAGCCGTTGAACGCGGTGTTGGCCGCAAGTACCAGGATGAGGGCCGTGACGGTCGTGATGAAGAAGAATCCAGCGGGGAATCCGCTGAACACCGCCTCCGCGAGCTGCGCGATCAACGTCTTCTGCTGGTACCCCTCCGGCGCGCCGACCAGCTGAATATCGGGATCCAGGGCGTACTTGATGCCGATCTTCTGTGCGAGCACGATGATGCCCATCAGCAATGTGATGCCGATGGCTCCGAGCAGCAACAAGGTGGTCGCGGCGTTACGCGACTTCGGCTTCTCGAATGCGGGTACCCCGTTGCTGATGGCCTCCACCCCGGTCAGCGCCGCACAACCGGAAGAGAAGGCGCGCGCGATGAGGAACGCGAATGCGATGCCGTACAGGTGCGAATCCTCGGCCTTCAGATCGAAGGTTGCCGATTCTGCATGAATGTCGTCGCCGAGAACGTAGACCCTGAACAGGCCGTACGCCAACATCAGGAACATGCCACCCATGAAGGCATACGTCGGGATCGCGAACGCAGCCCCGGACTCGCGGATGCCCCGAAGATTGACGGAGGTGACCAGGACGATGGCCACCACGGCGAACAGCACCTTGTGCTGGGCCACGAACGGAACCGCTGATCCGATGTTCGACGCCGCCGCCGAGATCGACACCGCCACGGTCAACACGTAGTCGACCAACAGTGCGCTACCGACCGTCAATCCGGCCGCGGGGCCCAGGTTTGTGGTCGCGACCTCGTAGTCGCCGCCGCCGGACGGATAAGCATGCACGTTCTGTCGATAGCTGGCCACGACGACGGCCATCACCACGCAGACGGCGAGACCGATCCACGGGGTGAAGGCGACTGCCGAGATGCCCGCCACCGACAGCACCAGGAAGATCTCTTCCGGTGCATAGGCAACCGACGACATGGCGTCCGAGGCGAACACCGGCAACGCGATCCGCTTGGGAAGCAACGTATGACCGAGCTTGTCACTGCGGAACGGCTTACCGAGCACTAGCCGCTTGGCGGCAGTCGAGACCTTGGACACGCACAGAAGCGTAGGCCGTCCTCCTGCGGACGTCTCAACCACGCGCCCGAAACTGCGTCGGAGCGCACCCTCGGTCGGTACGGTGACCGATCCCCCGATACGTTGGTGCACGCCTGCCGGTCGTGGCAGTGTCGGTCGGCAGTGGTCGACCATCGAGATCGGGACGGAGCTGGGCGTTGTACGTAGTTGTGATGGGATGTGGCCGCGTCGGCGCATCGCTGGCCGGGGCGCTCGAACGCATCGGACACGAGGTCGCGATCATCGACCGCGACGAAACAGCCTTTCTGCGCCTGGACCCCGAGTTCGCCGGGCATCGCGTCGTCGGCATGGGTTTCGACCGAGATGTGTTGGTGAGCGCAGGAATCGAGAAGGCCGAGGCCTTCGCGGCCGTGTCGTCCGGCGACAACTCCAACATCATCTCCGCCCGCGTCGCTCGAGAGACGTTCGGCGTCGACAAAGTGGTCGCAAGGATCTACGACGCCAAGCGCGCGGCCGTCTACGAACGCCTCGGCATCCCGACGGTCGCCACCGTCCCCTGGGCCACCGATCGTTTTCTGCACAACCTGTTGCGCGACGACCCCACCACCAAATGGCGCGATCCCTCGGGCAGCGTCGCCGTCGTCCTGCTCGACTTCCACGACGCCTGGATCGGCAAGAAGCTCTCGGTACTCGAGGACGCCACCAACTCGCGGGCCGCGTTCGTCATCCGGTTCGGCAGCGGACTGCTACCGGACAAGCGAACCGTCATCCAGGCCGGCGACGAGGTGTACGTCGCCGCGGTCTCGGGAACCGTCGCCGAAGCCATTGCGCTGGCCGGCAACCCGCCGCCCTCGGACGACTGATGCACGAGCGCACGTTCCCCACCTCCCCCATCGACCCGAACGGGAAGCCATGAAAGTCGCTATCGCCGGAGCCGGCGCAGTCGGCAGATCCATCGCACGCGAGTTGATTCGCAGCGAACACGATGTGATGCTCCTCGAACGCAAACTCGACCACGTCGATCAGGCCGCCATCCCGGAAGCGGAATGGGTGTTGGCCGACGCGTGCGAGTTGAGTCTGCTCGAAGCCGCGAACCTCGAGAATTACGACGTGGTGATCGCTGCCACCGGAGACGACAAGGCCAACCTGGTGCTCAGCCTGCTGGCCAAGACCGAGTTCGGCGTCAACCGCGTAGTGGCCCGGGTCAACGATCCGCGCAACGAATGGCTGTTCGACGCTGCCTGGGGTGTCGATGTCGCCGTGTCCACCCCGCGTATGCTCGCGTCCCTGGTCGAGGAGGCCGTATCGGTGGGCGACCTCGTTCACCTGATGACGTTCCGTAAGGGTCAGGCCAACCTCGTCGAGATCACGCTGCCGGAGAACACTCCCCTGGCGGGCAAGCCGGTCCGCAAGCTCCAATTGCCCAGGGACGCAGCGCTGGTGACGATTCTGCGCGGCGGTCGAGTAATCGTTCCCCAGCACGACGATCCGCTCGAGGGAGGCGACGAGCTGCTGTTCGTCGCGGCCAAAGAGGTCGAGAACGAACTACGCGCCGCTGTCGGCCTGATCTGACGGCCGGTCCTGCTTGCGGACTTCGCTCGACGCTGCGTCGAGCGCACGATCGGCCGCACGCACGGCCCAGAGAGTGACCAACAGCGCCACTCCCGTGAGCGGCCAGCCCATGCCGATGCGGGCAACGGCGAGCCAACCCGTCTGGTCGGAGTCGTAGAGCTGGGACTGAACGATGTATCGGGCACCGAACACCGACGCCCAGGCGATCGTGGCCACGTCGTAGTACCGCACGGCCGACCGGTTGCCACGCCACGACGTTCCGTTGCCGTTGAGGTATCCCCAGATGATGCCGACCAACGGCCAGCGCGCGAGCACCGACAGCACGAACGCCGCGCCGTAGGCGAGCGAGGTGTAGATGCCGAACAGGAAGTAGCCCTTGGCATCTCCCGTCCGGTATGCGATGAATGCGCAGATTCCGACCCCGAAGAATCCCGAAATGGCGGGCTGAATCGGGCTACGACGAACCAGCCGCCACACCAACACCGCAGCGGCGACTCCCAGAGCGGACCACAGAGCAGCGGCGAGACCGGCATAGCTGTTCACCGGAACGAAGACGACGACGGGCAAGGTCGAGTAGACGAGCCCGCTCAACCCGCCGAGCTGCTCGAGGACGGTGGGAGCCACCTTCTCGGCGGTCGTCGACGCGTCGGGCGCAGGTTCCGGCGTCGTCGACGGGGGCGGCACGAAATCGTCGCTGTTGGTCACGACAACGAGAGTGCCATACCGGCGACGATCAGCTGTCGTCGCGCAGTTCGTAATAGGGGTTGTAGACGATCTTGCGTCCGTCGCGCTCGCCGACGCGTCCGCGAACGAGCAGAGTCTTGCCGGGCTCGATTCCAGCGATCTTGCGTCGTCCGATCCACAGCAGCGTCACCGTGTCGGTGCCGTCGAAGAACTCGGCCTCGATGTTGGCGTTGGCCGCCTTCGAACAGGCTTCGACGCTGCGCAGTCGACCCAGCATCGTGACTTCTTCACCTCGCGAGCAATCGCACGCCCGCCGAGCCCCGGAGGCTTCGGAGGTTTCGGCCATCTCCTCGGCATCGAGTTGATCGATGTCCTCTGTCAACTTCCGCGTCAGACGGCGAAAGTATCCTGCGGCAGCGGGTGCCATTCTGTGCTCCAGCGGTGTGGGTCGTCCCCTCGTCGGGGTGGTACTTCGCCACTGTAGACCCGAAGTGTCACGCTGACCAACCGTCGTCACAGCGGTGTCGGCAGGCGTGCACAATCGTGTCGTGCACAGCCGATTCCACACCCGCACCGCGGTCGTTCTACCGGGGACGGGGTCCGATGCGCGGTTCGCCGCCGACGCGTTCTCGGCGGCATTCGACAGTGTGGGATTGACCACCGTGGCCGTCGAACCCGACCCGACCGCGGTGGTGGAAAGCTACCTGTCCGCCCTCGACGACGCAGCACATCGCCTCGGACCCGTCGTGGTCGCAGGGATATCCCTCGGGGCGGCCGTCGCGGTTCGCTGGGCTGCCGACAACGCATCGAACACCGCGGCTCTCGCACTCGCGCTGCCGGCGTGGACCGGAGACCCGGCCGGCTCCCCCGCGGCCCTGAGTGCGGAGTTCACCGCGCGATCCCTGCGCGAGCAGGGACTCGACGCCGTCACCGCGGCGATGGCAGCGTCGAGCCCGCCATGGCTCGCGCGCACTCTGCGCCGGTCCTGGGCTGCCCAGTGGCCCGCCCTTCCCGGCGCGCTGGACGAGGCGGCTCGCCACCGCAGCCTCGAACTCGACGAGCTCGCTCGGATAGAGGTACCCGCTGTCGTCGTGGGTGCGGTGGACGATGCAGTCCATCCGATCGAGGTCGCTCGCCAGTGGGCTCGGGCACTGCCGAACTGCGAACTGCGCACGGTGACCCTGGACAGCATAGGAATCGACCCGGGATGCCTCGGCCGAGCGGCCGTCGACGGTCTCGACGAGCGGTCGGGTCAGCCGCCCAGCTGCTGAATTGCCGATCCCGACGCTCCCCGACGCGGCGCTCGGTCACGCTCGGCAGCGGTCGGCTGCGGAGCCGTTTCCTGTTGCGGCGCTGCAGATTCCGACGTCGGTACCGCAGCCCGAGGCTCCGCGGCCGGTTGCGCCGCGCTCTGCTGAGCTGCCGCCTGCTGCTGTGCGGCTGCCGCGAGCTGCTCGGCCAACACCTGCGGCAACACCACCGGTAGCGGTGTCCGAACGGGGTGCGGTTCGGTACCCCGATCCACCACCGTCTGCCGCAGGATCGTGTGTGCCAGCCGGACGAGCGGTTGGCCCTCGGCCACCGCGCCCGAGGGACCCGCCAGCACGCAGCGAACCATCCAGCGATATCCGTCGACTCCGATGAAGCGCAGGTCTGCGTTGGCCGTGACACCGAGCAGTTCGCGTCCCCACGGACCCGTCTCGACCGTCGTCTCGGCCTTGTCGTTGCGCAGAGACGTCGCCAGATCCGCTGCCACCTCACGCCACTGACCGGGCGATTTCGGTGCCGCGTAGGCCGCGATGGTGATGCGCCCGAACTGCGTGACGATGTGCACTGCCTGCGGGCTGCCTGCCTGCGACATCTCGACCTGGAGTTGCCCGCCCTCCGGCAACGGAATCAGCACCGAACCGAGGTCGAGACGCGTCGCCGCGACCGTCTCGCGATCGTCGTCGAGGTCCCCGAGGTCGTGGGGACCGTCGGCGGCCGTGTTCGCGGCCTCGATATCGTCGTCCTCGTCTTCGACGCTGTCGACGAATGGCTCCGCACCGGGCGCGGAGGCACTGCCGGCGTCGTTCTTCTTACGCCGTCCGAACATGTTCAACTCTCTTCTTCTCGGTTGCTTCCACTGTGCCTGCCCGCGGCGAACGTCGTGGCGGAACTCACTGCTCCAGACTCGCATGGCCACCGGTCGAACCGTGACCACCGGCTCCTCGAACGGTGTCGTCCAACTCGTCGACCTCGACGAAAGTCACCAGCTCGACTCGCTGCACGAGCAGTTGAGCAATACGGTCGCCTCGCTCGAGCTCGATCGGAGTGTGCAGGTCGTGATTGATCAGACAGACCTTTATCTCGCCGCGATACCCGGCATCGATGGTGCCCGGGGTGTTGACCACCGACAGACCCGATTTCGCCGCCAACCCCGATCGCGGATGCACCAGTCCGACGGTTCCGACCGGGAGAGCGATCGCGATTCCGGTCCCCACCAGGACGCGTTCGCCCGGAGCGATGGTCACTGCGGCCGTCGTTCGCAGATCGACTCCCGCATCACCCTCGTGCGCCCGTGTCGGCACCGGAAGCTCCGGATCGAGTCGGCGCACCCGGACCTCGGACAACGGATCGGAGGGCCGGCGCGGGGTGCGGGGTCGGTCGACGGACGGTTCGGTGCCGGTCTCGGTGACTTCGTCGCTCACGTCGAACGAGACTACGCTGGCCGGCTTCGGTCTCGGCGTGGCGACTACCCTGGGACTCGTGACTGCAGATCGACAGGCCGAACACGCGTCGGAGTCCGGCGACTCCACCCCCGACACGGGCTCCACCGCACCCGAGAACTCGGTGCTGTACTCCGAGCGACTGTGGGTACCGATCTGGTGGTGGGGAGCGGGCGCGGCCGTCGCTGTGTTGCTGGCTGCGGAGATCCACATGGGTGCGCCCGGCATCCGTGCCTGGCTGCCCTACGTCGTGTTGCTCCCGCTCATCGCGTGGGCGTTGTTCGCTTTCAGCAGGCTGCGCGTCGAGGTGGTCGCCGGTGCGACCGGTGCCGAGTTACGCGTCGGATCCGCTCATCTGCCCCTCGATGTGGCGTCCAAGGCCGCCGTCGTTCCCGGGACAGCAAAAAGTGCGGCGCTGGGAAGGCAGCTCGATCCGCTGGCCTTCGTGCAGCACCGCACCTGGGTGAAACAGATGGTGATCGTGGTCCTCGACGACCCCGACGATCCGACGCCCTACTGGCTGATCAGCACCAAACGCCCCGAGGAGCTGTTGGCCGTCCTGACCGCCCACGGCGTCGAGGCGCGCTGACCTACCGGTCGCTCGACGGTCGGAACCATCGACACAGACCTGACCGAACCGATCAGGTCTGTGCGGAGAAGGTCACGCCGCGCAGTCGCGGCACATCAGAACACCGTTGGCGTCACTGGCCAGACGGCTGCGGTGATGGACCAGGAAGCAGCTCGAGCAGGTGAACTCGTCGGCCTGCTTGGGAACCACCCGGACCGAGAGCTCCTCACCGGACAGATCTGCACCGGGGAGCTCGAAGGACTCCGCGGTGTCGGATTCGTCCACGTCCACCACGGCGGACTGGGCCTCGTTGCGTCGGGCCTTCAATTCTTCGAGCGAGTCCTCCGACACATCGTCGGATTCTGTTCTTCTCGGTGCGTCGTAGTCGGTTGCCATTGTCCTCGTACCCCTCATCTTCGTGCGTGTGTGTGGTGAAAGCTGCCGATGTGGTCGGCTTGTGGCCGTCGGCTGTGAAGAGGGCGCTTGCTCGCTCCCACCGATCTTCGTATCTGTTCGAATCGTTCGTCGTCGCGCGGTGCCCGAAACTACACCGGGTAGTTCCCAGAACTCGCGGGTTGAAACCCGATCGAGACCTCGCTCACCTGATCGATTGGTGCACCGGCGTCCGATTCTTGAAGCACCGCGGCCGCCAGACAATAGCCGAAGCCGGTAGCAAAGCAGAAACCGAACCGCCGACGAGTCCATCACCTGGGTGCACGCCGCATCAACACCGGGATGGGCAGCTTCATTCCACCCTTCACAGAACACTTCTCGGTGCCGGTTTCGGCCTCCGAATCGGCCACCGCGCACTGGATCGAAGGAGGGTACGGCCGAGTGTGCCACCCTCGCGCACCCCGGCCATCTACAGTAGGCACCGCGTCGGTGTGAACCGACTCTGCGAACCGGTCTCGGCGACTGCCGACGGAAAGGCGAAGATCACTGTGGTTTCTCTGATCACCGAAGGCCATTCGGTCGACGGCAAAGGTCGTCCGTTCCGTCGACGCCGTGCGTTTCCGATCATCGCGGTCTTCACGGTGCTCGCTCTCCTCGGAGTGCTGGTGTGGGTCAAGGTGTTCACCACCGCCGAGGCCACCTCGGCGACCGCCGAGTGCAATGCCCCGACCACAGCCGCCGCGACGGACGGTACCCAGCCGGTACCGCTCGGCGAGGAAGTGGACCCGTCGACCCTGCTCGACGTCGAGCCCGCCGCCCTGTCCGCATCGAAGGTCCGTGTCTTCAACGCGAACGGTGAGCGCGGACAGGCCGCTCACGTGGCCGCCCAGCTCAGCGATTACGGGTTCGCGAGCGCACCGGACGTCCAGGTCGGCAACGATCCGGTCTACGTCGACCAGAACATGCAGTGCCAGGGGCAGATTCGGTTCGGCCCGGCCGGCCTGGCGGCAGCGAGCGCGGTGTCGCTGGTCGCCCCATGCGCCGAACTCATCGAAGATGCCCGCACCGACGACTCGGTCGATCTGGCACTCGGTACTTACTTCAGCGAGATCCAGCCCAACGACGACGCCGAGGAAGTGCTGCGCACTCTGGCCGGGGCCGCACCCGGTACTCCGCCTGCCCCACTCGATGCCGATCTGCTCGCGGCAGCACGCGAATCCCGCTGCTGACGCGCCGACGGCCTGTCAGCCGGGAATCGGATCGAGGGCGCCCGCGCTGCGCAGGACGGCCACGAAGGCGTCCGCGATCCCCGGGGCCGTTGCCACCGTCACCGCACCCTGCGCACTGCTGCTGTTGGCGGCGGGCACCCTGACGATCGCGCCTGCCTCGGCGGCGATCAGCGCACCCGCCGCCCAATCCCACGGACTGAGTCCGTGTTCGAAGTGAGCGTCCACCACTCCGGACGCGACCATGCAGAGATCGAGCGCAGCCGAACCGATCCGGCGTATGTCTCGCACCTGAGGCAGCAGTTCGGCGATGATCGCGCCCTGCACCGCTCGACGCCCTGATCCGTAGCCGAATCCGGTGGCCAACAACGTCATCGACACGTCGGTCACACCGGAACAGCGCAGCTGCTCCTGCGTACCGTCGGCCCTCTCCACCGTCGCCCCACGCCCGAGAGCGGCCGAGTAGACGAGCCCGCGGGCAACATCGATCACGGCCCCGGCAACACTGACACCGTCGATCTGGACCGCGACCGAGACCGCGTACGCCGGAATTCCGTACATGAAGTTGACGGTTCCGTCGATCGGGTCCAGCACCCAGCGCACACCGTCGAGCGAGTCGTCGTCGCTGCCTTCCTCCTCTCCGAGAATCGCATCCTCCGGCCGCAGCCGCGCCAGCATCTCGCGCAGGACGCGCTCGGTCTCGGTGTCCACGACGGTCACCGGATCGGTCGGCGTGCTCTTGGAGTGCACCGCGCCGTCACCCTCGCTCGAATCGCCGCCGAAGACCTCCGGGCGGCGCCGTCCGACATGCTCGGCGGCTCGCGTCGCGACCCGTACGGCGACCTCGCGCAGCGCATCGACCTCGCGCGTGTTCGATCCCTCGGCTGCCACCTGCTCTTCCGGCAATCGTGTACTGGCGGTGTCGGTCTGCGATCGGTCTGGTGTCGGCACGCGTACATCGCAACACACACCGACCTCCGAGCACCACCGCAGCGACCGCCGATGACGTCAGCGTCCCGCGAGCGCCGAAACGCACTATTGTTCGGAGGCGACGGCATCACACGGATTCGATCACGCCAGGAGCGGCATCCTCATGACACAGGCAGGTTCGGACAACACCACCGCTGCGGCAGCGCGCCACGGATTCGGCGTGGACGTGGGCGGCAGCGGCATCAAGGGCGGAATCGTGGACCTGAGCACCGGCGAGCTCGTCGGCGACCGCCACAAGATCGAGACGCCGCAACCGTCGACCCCCGATGCCGTCGCGCGCACCGTCGCCGAGATCGTCGCGCACTTCGAATGGACCGGCCCGGTGGGCGTGACGTTGCCCGCCGTGGTGACCGGCGGTGTCGCTCGCTCGGCCGCCAACATCGACAAGTCCTGGATCGACACCGACGCCCGCGCGTTGTTCGCGAAAGCCATCGGCACCGACAACGTCACCGTGCTCAACGATGCGGATGCGGCCGGAGTGGCCGAGGACAAGTACGGCGGCGGCAAGGGCAAGGACGGAGTCGTCGTGCTGTTGACGTTCGGCACGGGGATCGGTTCGGCCGTCCTGCACAACGGGGTTCTGCTTCCCAACACCGAATTCGGCCACATGGAGATCGACGGCAAGGAAGCCGAGCATCGTGCGGCGTCGTCGGTGAAGGAGAACCAGGGACTGTCCTACAAGGAGTGGGCCAAGGAGGTCTCGAAGGTTCTCGAGACGTTCGAGGCGCTGTTGTGGCCGGATCTGTTCATCGCAGGCGGCGGCATCAGCCGCAAGAGCGAGAAGTGGATTCCGCACCTGACCAATCGCACGCCCGTGGTTCCGGCAACCCTGCTGAACACTGCCGGGATCGTCGGTGCCGCTCTCGCAGCGGACTCCGCCGTACCGTCCGCCGAGACCGGTACGTCCGCGGGATCGGCACACTGACACGCGGGTTGCCACCTGCATAGGGCAAGGGTCGGTAACAAACTCCTGAGAGGTCGTTACAATGGTGTGTGCCGGTACGCAGCCGGCCGAATCCGAAGACCTCTCCGCCGGAAACAACTCTGGCGTGACGCCGCACGACTTCGTCACGAAAGGGCGTACGTGGCAGCCACCGATATCCGTCAGACCGTAGATTCCGAAACCGAGTCTGCGACACCTGCACCTGCTGTCAAGGCACCCGCTGCGAAGGCACCGGCAAAGAAGGCTCCCGCCAAGCGCGCCGCAGCCAAGAAGGCACCGGCGAAGAAGGCCGCAGCAAAGAAGACAGCAGCCGCACCGGCATCCGGGGACGACGCCGACGAGAGCACTCCCGGCATCGAGGACATCGACATCTCCGAGGGCGACCTCGCCGCCGCCGCCAACGATGTCGTCGAGGTGGTCGCTGCAGGTGACGACACCGAGGAGGACGTCACCGCCGAGCCGACCGCCGAGGACAAGGCATCCGGTGATTTCGTCTGGGACGAAGAAGAGTCCGAGGCACTGCGCCAGGCCCGTAAGGACGCCGAGCTCACCGCGTCCGCCGACTCCGTCCGCGCCTACCTCAAGCAGATCGGCAAGGTCGCGCTCCTCAACGCAGAGGAGGAAGTCGAACTGGCCAAGCGCATCGAGGCCGGCCTGTTCGCGGTCGAGAAGATGCGCGAGTCCGCGGAGAAGGGCGAGAAGCTCCCCGTTGCGCAGCGCCGCGACATGACGTGGATCTGCCGTGACGGTAATCGCGCCAAGAATCACCTCCTCGAGGCAAACCTTCGTCTCGTCGTCTCCCTCGCCAAGCGCTACACCGGTCGTGGCATGGCTTTCCTGGACCTCATTCAGGAAGGCAACCTCGGTCTGATCCGCGCGGTCGAGAAGTTCGACTACACGAAGGGCTACAAGTTCTCGACGTACGCCACGTGGTGGATCCGACAGGCGATCACCCGGGCCATGGCCGACCAGGCCCGCACCATCCGAATTCCGGTGCACATGGTCGAGGTCATCAACAAGCTCGGCCGTATCCAGCGCGAGCTGCTCCAGGATCTGGGCCGCGAACCCACCCCTGAAGAGCTGGCGAAGGAAATGGACATCACGCCGGAGAAGGTGCTGGAGATCCAGCAGTACGCGCGTGAGCCGATCTCGCTCGACCAGACCATCGGTGACGAGGGCGACAGCCAGCTCGGCGACTTCATCGAGGATTCCGAGGCGGTCGTCGCCGTGGACGCCGTGTCGTTCACGCTGCTCCAGGATCAGCTGCAGTCGGTTCTCGAGACGCTGTCCGAGCGCGAGGCGGGCGTGGTTCGACTGCGATTCGGCCTCACCGACGGTCAGCCCCGCACGCTCGACGAGATCGGTCAGGTCTACGGTGTCACGCGCGAGCGGATCCGTCAGATCGAGTCCAAGACGATGTCCAAGCTGCGGCACCCGTCGCGTTCTCAGGTACTGCGCGACTACCTGGACTGATTCGTTCGCTCCACCTCCAACAACGACCGCCGATCACGTGATCGGCGGTCGTTGTTCTGTGCGCGGGCGTCACACCTGCGGCACCCCGAACGTTCCGTCCGGCCCCGGCCGATAGTCGAGCACTGCCGTGACGGCCGCGATCGGAAGCGGTCCGTACAGGTGCGGAAAGCGCATGGACTCCGGATCGGACGGTACCCCCGGTTCCCACCGAACGGGTGCAGTCAGACGAGTCGGATCGACACGCAGCAGAACCAGATCCGTGCGGCCCGGGAAGAGCCGGTTCGCCGGCAAGTGCACTTGCTCGGGTGTGGACAGATGCACGAAGCCCACGGATTCGTACGAGTCCGGGGTGTAGTCGGCCCGACCACGCATCGCGAGCCACTCCCCTGCCGTACAGATGTGAACGAGGTCGTCCTGCTTGCTGGTCACATGTCCATTCTGCCGTGTCGTGCGCGGGTCAGGGCGGCGGAATGTCGGCAACGCCCCGATCTCTTCGGGTCGGCAGCCCACCGACCACGACTGCCACGATGACGGCCAGGATTCCGAGAGCCTCGTACGTCGTCGGAATCTGAGTCAGCACCACGGCACCGACCACCGTCGCCGTTGCCGGAAGCAGAGCCAGCAACAACGCGAAGCGGGCCCGGCCCACTCGCACCAAGACGTACTGATCGAGAACGTAGGGAACCACACTCGACAACAGCCCGACGCCCAAACCGAGAACCCAGATCCGCCAGTCTCCCAACGCATTCGGGTGCGCGACCGCGAACGGCCCGAACAAGGGAACGGCCAGGAGCACGGACGCGATTGCGAAACCGGCAGCCATGTCGTCGAGTCCCTGGCCTGCGTCGGCAACCGACTTGCCCAGCACGATGTAGGCAGCCCACAGCGCCGCCGAGCCCAGCGCGAACGCGATCCCGACCAACCCCACCTCGCCGCCCTCGAACTGCGCAGAGGCGATGGCTCCGACGCCGGCCACCACCAGCAGCAGCGCGCACACGTCGGCAGGCCTTCTGGACCCGGCAGCGGCGACCGCGATCGGCCCGAGAAACTCGATGGCCACGGCCGCGCCGAGCGGCAACCTGGCGATCGCCTCGTAGAACATCGCGTTCATGCCGATCGTCGCACCGCCGAACGCGGCGGCCGTGATTGCCCGACGCACGGTCCATGCGCCGGCACCGGCCCGACGCCGCCACGGGCGCCGCCAGAGCACCAACACCAGCGCCGCACCGAACCCGCGCAGCCACGCCACCGCGGCCGGATCGACGGTGTCGAACAGGAACACACCGATCGCCGCACCGACGTACATGCACAGCGCACCGATCACGAACAGCGAGGGGATACCCAGCTTCGATGCGCCGGAGAGCGAAGTAGAAGTCGAAGCCACACCGGCGACCCTACTGCCGCGGCACGGGCGGACTCCGATCAGCTGTCAGCGAACACCGTCGACGGCGTTCCTGCTCGTGAACGATGTTTCGTGTTAGTGACAACACAAAGAAACGCGCTCGGGAACAACGCATGACCGCCATACGTCTGACAGAGTGAACGGACCGCGCCATACCGACGCGGCGGACCGGCCCCAGGCGAACGGGACAACCCGCAAGCCAGTACGGAGGAGTCATGCCCGGAACATTGACCAGCCCACAATTGACAGCAGCGGACCGGTGCGACCGGTGCGGTGCAGGGGCTCGCGCGCGTGTCGTGCTCTCGACCGGTGGAGAACTTCTCTTCTGCGGTCACCACGCCACCGAGCACGAAGCCCGTTTGCGTGAAGTGAACGCAACGGTGATGACCGAATCGGACTCCACGGTGTAACCCACCTTTTGTGTCGGGGGAAAACAGGTTCGCCACGATCGACGAACACAACGACGAAGACGGACGGTCACCAGACCGTCCGTCTTTTTCGTGCCCGGACCCGCCGGGGATCTCTACATCTTCCGCAACTGCGCGATTCGCTCACCCAACTGATCCGCCGACGCCATCGCCGTCGGCGGGCCACCGCAGATTCGTCGCAGATCGCCGTGAATCACCCCGTGCGGCTTCCCCGTGCGGTGGTGGTACACCGCAACCAAACTGTTCAGTTCACGCCGCAGACCGGCCAACTGGCCCGCACTGGTGGCCCTGTCGTTGACGACGGCAGGTGCCGGAACCGCCGGCCCGGCGGCCGGCTTGTCGATCTGTTCCTGTTGGCGCTGGCGCAGCAGGTCGCGCATCTGCGTCGCGTCGAGCAAACCGGGCAGACCGAGATAATCGGCTTCCTCGTCGCTGCCCGAGAACGTCGCGGTACCGAACGACGAACCGTCGTAGATCACCTGGTCCAGTTCCGCATCCGCGCCCAGCGAGGTGTACGCCTTCTCCTCCTCGCCCAGCTCGTCCTTCTGCTTGTTGGCGTCGGCCAGCAACTCGTCGTCGAAGCCGTCCTTCTCCCGATGCGGCTTGCCGAGGATGTGATCGCGTTGCGCCTCGAGCTGCGACGCGAGATCCAGCAGCACCGGTACCGACGGCAGGAAGACGCTCGCCGTCTCACCCTTGCGCCGAGACCGCACGAATCGGCCGATGGCCTGCGCGAAGTACAGCGGGGTCGACGCACTCGTCGCGTAGACACCGACGGCCAGACGCGGAACGTCGACGCCCTCGGACACCATGCGGACGGCAACCATCCACCGCTGGTCGCTCTTGCCGAACTCGGCGATGCGAGCAGAGGACGTGGGGTCGTCCGAGAGCACGATCGCAGGCGTCTCCCCCGTGATCACCTCGATCAGTTTCGCGTAGGCCCGCGCCACCGTCTGATCGGTCGCGATGACCAGACCGCCGGCATCGGGCATGCCGCCTGCGCGCAGTTGCGCGAGCCGGGTGTTGGCCGCCAACAGCACCGCAGGCATCCAGTCGCCCTGCGGATCCAGCGCGGTGCGCCACGCCCTCGCGGTCTGTTCGGCATTGAGCGGCTCCCCCAGACGAGCGGTGTATTCCTCGCCTGCGCTGTCCCGCCAGCGCGCCTCACCGGAGTACGCGAGGAACACGACCGGACGGACGACGCCGTCCGCGAGAGCATCGGAGTAGCCGTACGCGTGATCGGCCTTGGACCGCATCAACCCGTCCTGATCGGGTTCGTAGTTGACGAACGGGATGGGACTGTCGTCGCTACGGAACGGCGTACCGGTCAGTGCGAGACGTCGGGTGGCGTCTCCGAACGCTTCGCGAATTCCCTCACCCCAGCTCTTCGCGTCGCCGCCGTGGTGGATCTCGTCGAGAATCACGAGGGTCTTGCGTGATTCGGTGCGCACTCGATGCTTGAACGGGTGCGAGGCGATCTGCGCATACGTCACGACCACGCCGTGATAGTCGCTCGACGTCTGACCGGTCGAGTTCGAGAAGCGCGAGTCCAAGGCGATTCCGACCCTGGCGGCCGACTCCGCCCACTGGTGCTTGAGGTGTTCGGTGGGCGCAACGACCGTCACCTGGTCGACGGTGCGATGCGCGAGCAGCTCCGCGGCCACCCGGAGGGCGAAGGTCGTCTTGCCTGCGCCGGGCGTCGCGACGGCGAGGAAATCCTTGGGCGAGGCGACGAGATACTTCGTCAACGCCCGTCGCTGCCACGCACGCAGCGGTGCGCCCCCGATCGCGGGAGCGGCAGTCTGCTCGGTGGACGGTGGTGTGGGATCGAACATGTCAGCGCTCACTGGCCGCCGGTTCCTGGCATCGATGTAAATTCCTCGCGCTCTCGGTAGCCCTGCAGTGTCCGCGGAGGAGCCTATCGCTCCGCACCGACCGATCCCACATCGCTGGGGTGAGTCGGATGCGACACGGCGAGTCGGCTGTTAGGCGAAGTCGCCTGTCGTCAGGAATGCTGGAGGAACCATGAGCGAGTCTGCAGGCGGAACTCCACCACCGGAACGGTTGTCGGCGAGAAGGCCGATACACGCCGCGTGGAAAGTGACTCTGCGCACTCTGAGCAAGGCGTGGGACGACTCGATCTTCAGCAAGGCCGCAACGGCCGCGTTCTGGCAGACGCTGTCGCTGCCACCGCTGTTGCTCGGCGTGCTGGGCAGCCTGGGACTCGTCGGCGGATGGTTCGGACCCAACACCGTCGAGATCATCGAGTCCAAGATCATCACGTTCAGCAACACCCTCTTCAGCGGTAGCGTCGTGGACCAGATCATCGCTCCGACGGTCAAGGACGTTCTCGCCCAGGGCAGCGGGGAGATCGTGTCCGTCGGCTTCCTGCTCTCGTTGTGGGCCGGGTCCTCTGCGATCTCGACGTTCGTCGACTCCATTGTCGAAGCGCACGGTCAGGCCGACGCACGACATCCCGTCTGGCAGAGGTTCTTCGCGCTGCTTCTCTACGTGGGTTTCCTGGTGATCGCGGTCTTCGTGCTTCCGCTCGTCGCACTCGGACCGGTGTACGTGCAGCAGATCCTGCCCGACTCGTGGATCACCGTGGGCAGCGAGGTCATCGACTTCTTCTACTATCCGGCCGTCGGGCTCCTGCTGATCATCGGTTTGACCACGCTGTACAAGGTGGCCCTGCACACCTCGCTGCCCTGGCATCGCCTCCTCGGCGGAGCTCTGCTGGCCGGGGTGTTCTTCATGATCGCGAGCGCGGTACTGCGCCGGTACCTCGGCTGGGTGACGAGCACCGGATACACCTACGGCGCGCTGGCGACGCCCATCGCGTTCCTGCTGTTCACGTTCTTCCTCGGCTTCGCCGTCGTTCTCGGTGCCGAGTTCAACGCGACGATCCAGGAGTTCTGGCCCGCCCGGGCGACACGAATGGACCAGATGCGGGAGTGGATCGCGGCGCAGGCCGCCACCGACGACAAGCCGTCGGGACCGGTGACCGCCGTCGCCCGACGGCTGGCCACGGGGCCGATCAAACTGACCGGCGACCGAGCCCGTTCGGATCGACCGGAACCGACCCAGGACCGGCACCCGGGCGACGGTGCTCAGTCGCCTTTCTTGAGACCCTCGTAGACCTTCTTGCAGTCCGGGCACACCGGTGATCCGGGCTTCGCGGACTTGGTGACGGGAAACACCTCACCGCACAGCGCGACGACGTGTGTACCCATCACCGCGCTCTCGGCGATCTTGTTCTTCTTCACGTAGTGGAAGAACTTCGGCCGGTCGTCATCGGTGGTTTCGTCCGGTGCGATATCGGGACGGTCCTTCGTCTGAGTGCTCATGAACACAGATTAATCCGTGCATCCACAGCATGGGGTAACCGGTTCCACAGCTCGTCGTATGCATTCTGTGAGCAGTAGTGCCACAGTGGAGGTATGACGAGAACCCCAGGGTTCGACGGAAGCGCGTACAGCGACTCGCCGGATGGGCCCGTCCTGATCACCGAGGCGCAGCAATCGGTCGAGGAGCAGCACAAAGCTCGCGTCCGCAAATACATGTTCATCATGTCGTTCCGCATCCCGGCGCTGGTGTTGGCTGCCATCGCGTACGGGATGTGGATGAATCCGTGGATCTCCATGGCGATAGTCGGAGCGTCCATCCCACTGCCGTGGATGGCGGTGCTGATCGCCAACGATCGGCCGCCCCGCACCAAGGACGAGATGAGCCGATACGACTACCGGACCGTGGACAGGCCGCAACTGGAATCGAGCAACCACCGCGTGATCGAACCGGGCGACGACTGACGCCCCGGCCGTCGCCGGTGCGACACTTGCGTCGTGACTGCACCGAATCCCACGTCCCCGCTCACCGTCGCCTGCTCCGGTCTTCGTGAGGCCTTCGAGCGGGCGGGATACGACGCCGACGGCGTACTGACACTGCTCGGCGAAGACGCCCACGCTGCCCTCGGTCGCAGCGAACCGGTGCCGGTACGCAACGCCAGTCGGGACGGGGGTGCGCTGGGTGTTCTGGTACGCCTGTTCCTTCTCGTCGACGACTGCCCCGAGTCCGACGTCGCCGACGCCATCGCGCCACTGACGGTCGCCGACGCCGTCGCAGCCGGAATTCTCTACCGATCGGGATCGACGGTGCGGACGCTGCTCGACATTCGGCCTCTCGACGCCGGCCACGGGACTCGGTGGATCGTCTCGGATCCCGACGGCAGCATGCGCGCCGCCGAGACCGCTCCCGATCACGTGCTCGGCGTCGGACAGGCTTCCCTGTCTCTGTTGCGCGGAACGCCCACGTCCCCGGCGACCAGTGTTCTCGACGTCGGTACCGGCTGCGGCGTCCAGGCCGTACACGCCTGCGGCTACGCAGAGCAGGTGACCGCGACCGACATCAGTCCGCGATCGATGGACCTGGCTGCGGCGACGATGGCGCTCAACAACCTCGACGTCGAGTTGCTGCACGGTTCCTGGTTCGAGCCCGTCGCCGGGCGTCGGTTCGATCGCATCGTCGCCAACCCGCCCTTCGTCGTCGGCCGCGCCGAAGTGCAGCACTCGTACCGCGATTCCGGCCTCGACCTCGACGGAGCGAGCGCTCTGATGATCGGCCGAGCCCCGGACCACCTGACGCTCGGCGGTACTGCGGCGATCCTGGCGTCCTGGGTGCACGTCCGCGGCGAGGACTGGCGCGCGCGGGTGGCGTCGTGGCTGCCTGCGCACGGCATCGACGCCTGGGTCGTCGAGCGTGACGTCGCCGATCCCGCGCTCTACGTGGGCACGTGGATGCGCGACGGCGGACTCGATCCACGCGATCCCGACGCAGCCGCGGTGGCACAGTCCTGGCTCGATCACTTCGCCGCCGCCGACGTGGAAGGAATCGGTTTCGGGTTCGTATATCTCCGCAGAACGGACGAGCCCACCGATCTTCTCGCGGAGGAACTCACTCATGGCTTCTCCGACCCGCTCGGCAACGAATCGATCGAGTACTTCGCGCGGCTGGACTGGCTGCGGGAGCACGACATTCTCGACTCGGTGCTCACCGTCGACCCGAACACCGCGCTCGAACGCGTCTACCTTCCCGGCGAGGAGGGCTGGGCCGAAGTGGCAGTGCGGGTCCATCGCGGGAACGGCCCGCAGTGGCAACACGACATCGACGAACTCGGTGCGGCTCTGCTCGCCGGGCTGCGACCCGACGGTCTACCGGTCGGTGAACTGGTGGAGTTGCTCGCTGCTGCGCACGGCGAGGACGCCGAGGAACTGGCAGTGCATGCGGTGACGATGATGCAGGGTCTCGTCCGGCACGGGTTGGTTGTGCCGGCTCGATGAGTCGCCGACATCGACCCGGGAGAGCGCGCGTTCCCGGCGGCTTCACTTCTCAGCAACTTCTCAGGACGAACATGACGTAATCCCTGGTCACGCGGGTATCCACGGGATCGGCGTGGGAACTTATCGGAGTCTCCCAAGCGTTGAGCCTTGTGAGACACCACCGACCAGGAGGCAAGTCATGACCAGCCCCAGCACAACGATTCGTCCGCGGCCAACCGATGCCGATCTGGACGCTCAGAGCCCAGCAGCCGATCTCGTTCGCGTGTATCTCAACGGCATCGGCCGCACCGCATTGCTGACGGCTGCCGAAGAGGTCGATCTGGCCAAGAGGATCGAGGCCGGTCTCTACGCGAAGCAGGTTCTCGAGAACACGAAGCGACTGAGCGCGGTCAAGAAGCGCAACCTCGCCATCATCGTTCGCGACGGAAGTGCTGCGCGTAGCCACCTGCTCGAAGCGAACCTTCGCCTGGTCGTGTCTCTCGCCAAGCGGTACACCGGTCGCGGTATGCCCCTGCTCGACCTGATCCAGGAGGGCAACCTCGGACTCATCCGCGCGATGGAGAAGTTCGACTACGCCAAGGGCTTCAAGTTCTCGACCTACGCGACGTGGTGGATTCGTCAGGCCATCACCCGCGGCATGGCAGATCAGAGCCGCACGATCCGGCTGCCAGTCCACCTGGTCGAACAGGTCAACAAGTTGGCCAGGATCAAGCGTGAGCTGCATCAGCAACTCGGCCGCGAGGCGACGGACGAGGAACTGTCGAGCGAATCGGGCATCGCGGTGGAGAAGATCGCGGACCTGCTCGACCACAGCCGTGACCCGGTCAGCCTGGACATGCCGGTCGGCAGCGACGAGGAAGCGCCTCTCGGCGACTTCATCGAGGATTCCGAGGCGACGTCCGCCGAGAACGCCGTCATCGCCGGCCTGTTGCACAGCGACGTCCGTGTGGTCCTCGGAACTCTCGACGAGCGAGAGCAGCAGGTCATCCGTCTGCGCTACGGCCTGGACGACGGACAGCCCCGCACCCTCGATCAGATCGGCAAGCTCTTCGGGCTCTCCCGCGAGCGTGTCCGCCAGATCGAGCGCGAGGTGATGGTCAAGCTTCGGCAGGGCGACCGCGCCGAGAAGCTTCGGTCCTACGCCAGCTGAGCACAGCCACCGACCGGTGGAGCAGCGGTGACCGTCCCCGTTCGCTCCACCTCACGCGGTAGCCGGGCCGACGTTCTCTCCCCCTCGGAACGTCGACTCGGCTGCCGCTTTGTCGTGGCCCGTCCGCTCAGCGCAGGCGACGCGGACCCAGATCGGCCTTGGTGGGCTCGGGCCCGATGCGCACCCGGGCGTCGGTGATCTGCGCGCCGTCGGCGGAGGCCAACACCGGCTCGCAGGAGATTTCGCGAATGTCGGCGATGTCCTCTGCCAGAGCAGAAATACGCTGAACGAGGTCGATCAGGGCATTCTTGTTGACGGGCACCGCATTTCGGTATCCGGACAGCAGCGGAGCCGCTTTGGGCGCGTCGATGAGCTGCGCGGCCTCGTCTTCGGTCAGCGGCAGCACCCGGTACGCGCGGTCACCCAACAAGTCCGAGATGACCCCGGCCAGCCCGAACGAGATGAGTGATCCGAACGACGGGTCGTCCTGCACGCGCACGACGCATCCGATGCCCTTGACCGCCATACGCTGAACGTGCAGCAACGGCTCGCCGGAGTCCGCAGCGAGGTTCCGGTACGCCACGCGCACTGCCGAGGCGTCGGCCATGTCCAAGCGCACTCCCCCGAGATCGGGCCGGTGTCGCCACCGCTCACCGGTCGCCTTCACCGCCACCGGGTAACCCAGTTCGTCCGCCGCGGCGACCGCCTCGTCCTCGTCGGTCACGATTCTGAAGGCCACGACGTCGAGTCCGTAGCAGGACAACAGTTCTGCGGTCTCGAAGTCCGAGAGCCACCGTCCGTGACTGCCCGACGACCGCCACCCTTCCACCAGTCGCTTCGCGCGATCGGAGTCGATGCTCTTGGGACGGACGAGGTTCGACACCGGTCGCGAACGCCACGACGAGTAGCGCCACGCGGCAGCCAGGGCCGCAACCGCCCGCTCCGGACTCGAGTACGACGGCACCGAACCGCGAACGGGATGACCACCCGGTCCGCGTACCGCCAGGACGTCGGGGATTCCTTCGGTGGCCAGGAAGGTCGAGAGCACGGGCTTGTCGGATCCACGAACGGCATTGCCGAGCGCGGCCGCGAACGGTTCGACCTCGACGGCGACCGGAGGCACGAACACGACGATGACGGCATCGATGTCCGACGCGGCCAAGGCCGAGGACACCGCCGCAGCGAACTCTTCGGGACCCGCCTGCGGACCTACGTCGGTCGGATTGCTCGCATGCAGGCCCTTGGCTCGCGCAGCGTCGACGGCCAGCACACCCAGAGCCGTCGAATTTCCCACCACGGCAACCCGCGGGCCGACAGGAAGAGGCTGATTTCCGAACAGGACGGCGCAGTCGAACAGTTCGGAGATGGTGTCGACCTGGATGACGCCGGCCTGCGCGAACAGTGCGCGCACGATCGAGTCGTCGATGTCGGCACCGATCGCGTGGGCGGGCGGCACGGCACCGCGTCCGCTCTTGACCGCGATGATCGGCTTGGTGCGTGCGACCCGTCGAGCGATCCTGGTGAACTTCCTGGGATTACCGAAGCTCTCGAGGTACAGCAGGATCACCTCGGTGGCCGGATCCGAGTCCCAGTACTGAAGTAGGTCGTTGCCGGACACATCGGCGCGGTTTCCAGCCGAGACGAACGTCGACAGTCCCAGCCTGCGGTTGGCGGCCTCGTCCAGAATCGCGATGCCGAGGGCTCCGGACTGACAGAAGAACCCGACGTTACCCGGCGTGGGCAGATGCGGAGCCAGGGTGGCGTTCAGACCGAACTCGGGATCGGTGTTCGCCACACCGAGCGCGTTGGGCCCGATCAAGCGCATTCCGTGCGCCCTCGCGGCGAGCACCAGCCTGCGTTCGCTCTCCTGTCCCGCGGGTCCGGTCTCGCCGAATCCGCCCGAGACCACCAGCAACGCTTTGACGCCCTTGTCGAGGCAGTCGTCCAGTACCGCGTCGATCGCATCGGCGGGTACCGCAGCGATCGCCAGATCGACCGGATCCGGGATGTCGTGCACCGTGGCGTAGGCGCGGACTCCGCGGACCGAACGGTGGTCGGCGTTGACGGGATACACCGGGCCGGTGAAGTTGCCCGCCAGCAGATTCGCGAGAACGGCGTTGCCCACCTTGGAGCTGTCCGTCGACGCTCCGATCACGGCGACCGATCGAGGGCTGAGCACGTTGCGCACACTGCGGGCCTCGGCGGCACGTTCACGCGAATTGCGCACCGAGAGCAGCGCTTCGCTCGGGTCGATCGCGAACTCGAGTCGCAACACTCCCCCCTCGAAGGACCTGCTGACCTGATAACCCGCTTCGCGGAAGACGGTGACCATGTTCCGGTTCTCGGCGAGCACCTCGGCGACGAACATGTTCACCCCGTTCTCGGCAGCCGCCCCCGCGAGGTGTTCGAGCAGGATCGGCCCCAGCCCGCGGCCCTGATGCGCGTCGGCGACGACGAAGGCCACCTCGGCGGAATTGCCGTCTCCCTCGGGAAGTCGTTCGTACCGGCCGACCGCGATGATGTCGTCACCGAGCACCGCGACGAACGCGACTCTGTCGTGGTGGTCGACGGTGGTGAAGTTGAGCACGTCACGCTGGGGCATCGTGGGGTAAGGACCGAAATACCGCAGGTACCTCGTCCGCTCGGACAGCCGGCCGTGGAACGCGACGATGCGCTCGGAGTCCGACGGGACGATGGGACGCAGGTGCACCACACCGCCGTCGGAGGTCAGGACGTCGGCAACCCAGTGCCGCGGAAACGACGTCTCCGCTCGCTCCCGTGCCAGGTCCTTCTCGCTCGGCTCCGACGCCGCAACGGCAGGCTCCTCGGCCGAGGGGCTGTCGGTCGGATCAGTCACGCGGGTCCTCCGGATCGAGTCCGAGCAGTGGAAACACTGCTCGACGGGTGGCGATGATCGCCGAATCGACGCGTTCGAGCGCCCTGTCGGTGCCGTCCGCGCCTGCGAGAGACCCACCGGGTCCGTCCCAGGCGGGATAGTCGACGTCTCCCCCGTCACCCATGGTCTGCGGTAGGTCGACGCTCGGTGCCATGGTCCGCACCCGCTCGCGCCACGTGTCCGGCAGCGCCGACATCGGGTCGATGTCGCGGCCGAGCGCGGCAGCGATGAGGTGCGTCCAGGACCGTGGAACGACGCGCACCAAGCCGTACCCACCACCGCCGACGGCCAACCACCGACCTTCGGAATGCTTGTCCGCCAGATCGCGCATGGCCAGGAACGCAGCGTTCTGGCCGTCGACGGTCAGGGCGAGGTCCGCGAGGGGATCCTCGCGGTGGCTGTCCACACCGCATTGGCTGACGATGATCTGGGGCCGGAACGCCGCGATCGCGCCCGGCACGATCGCGTGGAACGCGCGCAACCACAACCTGTCCGCGGTTCCGGGCAGCAACGGGACATTGATCGAGCTTCCCTCACCGCGTTCGGTTCCCACCTCGGTGGACCATCCGGTGTTCGGCCACAGCGTCGCCGGATGTTGATGCAACGAGACCGTGAGCACTCTCGGGTCACCGAGGAAAGCCGCTTGAACGCCGTCCCCATGGTGAGCGTCGACGTCGATGTAGGCGATTCGGTCGAACCCGTTGTCCAGCAACCACGAGATGGCGATGGCGGCGTCGTTGTAGACGCAGAAGCCCGATGCCCAGTCGGCCATCGCGTGGTGCATACCGCCACCGATGCTCACCGCGCGTCGAGCGCGACCCGACGCGATCTCGCGGGCGGCGGCCAGCGAGCCGCCGGCGAGCATGGCGCTCGCCTCGTGCATCTGCGGAAACACCGGATTGTCGTCGGAACCGAGTCCGTGGACGACGTCGTCGGGATCGCGCAGGGCCGGGCCCTGAGACGGTGCCTGTTTGACGGCCTCGATGTACGCGCTGGTGTGAAACCGGAGCAACTCCGAATCCGGTGCTGCGGCGGGCTCGACCAATTCGACACCCTCGAGCAGGCCGATGTCGGTGGCGAGCGCCATCGTCAGATCGAGTCGAGTCGGGTTCATCGGGTGGTCGTCGCTCCACCGGTAGCCGAGGTAGTCCGCGCTCCACACGACGATGTCCTCGGGGCGGTTCGGGATGGACGCGGCGGCGCGTGTCGCCTGATCAGACATAGGGACAAAACTACGTTGTCGGGCGGGATGGTGTTGCCGGGTTCCGTTGTTGTCCCCGGAGTCCCCCTGTGAGAAGCCACGGGAAAAGACGTCCACCGTTGTGGTGCGCCGCGCCCGCTGCGACTGGGTGCAGCGCCTATTTCGGGACGCTGACGGTAGGATCGAGCCCGACGAAGGGGTTGAGTGTGAAGGATCTGGTCGACACCACGGAGATGTACCTCCGGACGATCTACGATTTGGAAGAAGAGGGCGTGATTCCGCTCCGCGCGCGAATCGCCGAGCGGCTCGAACAAAGTGGTCCCACCGTCAGCCAGACCGTTGCTCGAATGGAACGCGACGGGCTGTTGTCCGTCGCGGGCGATCGGCACCTGGAGCTGACCGAGAAGGGCCGAAGTCTGGCGGTTGCGGTCATGCGCAAGCACCGTTTGGCGGAGCGCCTGCTCGTGGACATCATCGGTCTGCGCTGGGAAGACGTTCACGCCGAGGCGTGCCGCTGGGAGCACGTGATGAGCGAGGAGGTCGAGCGTCGTTTGGTGACCGTACTGAACAACCCGACGACCTCGCCGTACGGCAACCCGATCCCGGGGTTGGCCGAACTCGGGCTCGGCCAGTCGACTCTGGCACCGGAGGCTCTCATCCGCCTCACCGACGTTCCGGTCGGCCAACCGACTGCCGTCGTGGTGCGTCGTCTCGCCGAGCACGTCCAGTCCGACCCCGAGGTGATCGCTCAGCTCCGCGAAGCAGGCGTGGTCCCCGATGCTCGCGTTACAGTCGAGGCCAAGCCCGGATCGATCACGATCACGGTGCCAGGACACAGCGGTGTCGACATATCCGAGGAGATGGCGCACGCCGTCCAGGTGAAGAAGGTCTGACCTCCCACCGACGACGGCGTTCGACGCGTGTGAGGGAGAACGAACAGTGAAGCTTCTGGTCACCGGTGGTGCGGGCTACGTCGGCAGCGTCTGCGCGGCCGTGCTCGTCGAGCGCGGACACGAGGTCGTGGTCGTGGACAACCTGTCCACCGGTAACCGGGACGCCGTGCCCGGTGGTGCCACGTTCGTCGAAGGTGACGTCAAGGACGTCGCCGCGGACGTGTTGATCGGCGGCGGCTTCGACGCCGTCCTGCACTTCGCCGCGCAATCTCTGGTGGGCGAGTCGGTGGTCTCGCCCGACAAGTACTGGAGCGGGAACGTCGTCACCTCGCTGGCGTTGCTCGATGCCATCCGAGCATCCGGCACCGCGAAGCTGGTGTTCTCCTCGACTGCCGCCACGTACGGCGAGCCCGAGAAGACTCCCATCACCGAGGACGCACCCACCCGCCCCACCAATCCCTACGGTGCCACCAAACTCGCGATCGATCACGCGATCACCTCGTACGCCGCGGCCTACGGCCTCGCCGCCACCAGCCTCCGGTACTTCAACGTCGCCGGTGCCTACAACGGTTTCGGCGAGAATCGCGTCGTCGAGACCCACCTGATTCCGCTCGTGCTTCAGGTCGCTCTGGGGCAGCGCGAGAAGATCTCGGTGTTCGGCACCGACTGGCCCACTCCGGACGGTACGGCTGTTCGCGACTACATCCACGTCGCAGACCTGGCCGAGGCACACATTCTCGCCGTCGATGCCGCACAACCGGGTGAGCACACCATCTACAACCTCGGCAGCGGCACCGGGTTCTCGGTGCACGAGGTCATCTCGTCCTGCGAGCGCGTCACCGGTCTGCCCATCGCCGTCGAACATGCTCCCCGTCGTGCCGGTGATCCTGCGGTCCTGATCGCCTCGAGTGCGCGTGCGGTCGAGGAGCTGAAATGGACGCCGGAGCTGACCGATCTCGATCGGATCGTGGCCGATGCGTGGACATTCCTGCAGCAGCTCGGCGATCGGTCGCACGCAGCGCGCTGACCCGCGTTGCCGGCCGATCATCGATGTGCCCGACCGGCCGTCACCGTCGACCGAACGGGTCCCCGGGCAACCGAACTCCGCAGGCGCGCGCGCACGCGAAGCCGCTCTCGGCCACTTCGCGAACGAGTTCGGGACCTGCGCCAGCGCTGAGCGATCGGTCCAGCAGTCGCGCCAGTGAGTACGTCTCGTCGGCTTCCAGTGCAGCGTCGATCGCGACGCGGGCCATCGGCCCGTCTCCGCGCACGTACGCGCTGAAGGCCAGAAGTGTTGCGGCGACGGCGCGTGCGCCCTTCGGCAGGACGCGGGACATTCTTGCCCAGAACTCTTCGACGAATCCCGCGTCGTCGCCAAGCGTCAACGCCAGCACCGCGTCACGCACCTGGACGTGGCCGATCGCGAGTGCGATCCGAGCGATGTCGGCCGGATCCAATTCGGTGTCGTACGGTCCGCGTGCGATGTACGACAGCACCGAGGTCAAGTCGTCGGTACGAGACCGGGTGCCCTCGCGTCGTTGTCGCGACATCTCGGCCGCCACGGCCCGCACCGTCGCGTCGGGGCCCGGTGCGATGGTCTCGGCGAGCTCGCACCTGGCCTTTCGGACGGAGTAGCCGTCGAGCACGCGTGCCACGGTCATCGGAGACGCCGAAGGATCGGATATCAGGCCGTGCCGCTGCGGTCCGCGCAAGGTCCACCACTCGGCGGAATCGGCGATCTCCGACGCCGCGAGGGCCTCGCCGAGCTGCACTCCGAACGACGCGAGTGCAGCGTCGAGTTCGATCACCAGCGCTTCGACGTCGAGCAGATGAGCTGTTCTGACGGCTCGGTCGAGCCTGTCGTCGACGAACACCGCCATGACCGCGGGGATGTTCTCCCTCGCGCAGTAGCCGGCAAGGTAGCCGATGGCGTCGAGCATCTCCTCGGTCGCGCGGGTACGACCGCCTGCGCGCCGATCGGCGTGTTCGCCTGCCAGGACGAGGTCGTGACGCATCGTGGGTCCGACGCCGGCACCGCCGTCCTGGACCGCGATGAGCACCATCGATCGATGCGGGTGGAATCCGAGCATGGCCGGCACGGCTGCCATCAGGTCGCTCACGTGACCGAGTCGAACGCGATGGCGGGAGTCGAAGTTGTCGTGTGAATTCGTCGGTGTGTGCATACCGGAGAATCCTGGCCGGGGTCCTGACGACCGAAGAAGTCCCGACCTGGGCTTTCGAACTGCCCTGTGGAGAACCGGTGTGTTGTGGACCGATCGTGTCGCCGGAGCTGTGGACGACCGATTCGTGTCGGTGCGATCTGCTATCGCTCCGTCAGCCCTGGCCGACCTTCTGGACGGCCGCGGTGAACAGCTCGTCGAGGGTCATCGCGTCGGGCGTGCCCGAGCCGAACGACATGAACGTGGCCGACACTCGCACCCCGTCGATCTGGGCCATCAACGTCAGCATCGACTGCGTGACGGCGTCGCCGCCTGCACCCGATGCAACGGTCTGCCGGACGGCCAAGGTGTCGTCCGCGTCGATGGGCGGTGCCGGCGTCAGAGTCGAGGTCACCGTCGAGGTCGCACCGGACTTGGTTGCCGTCACCTCCCCGCACTGTTCGAGCTGCTCCTTGCGCGCCGAGAGCGGTTCGTCCACTGCGGTCAACTCGATCGAGATGGTCGATCGACTGTCGTTGTCGGTTCCGACGATCATGGCCGTTCCCGTCGGGCCGAAGTCCTGGTCGGCAGGCTTGCATCCCGCCGGGCTGACCTCGGCACCGGCCGGTATTCCGCTGAGATCGGGTGCGGCTTGCGAGATCGCCTGCTGGGGCAGAACCAGGGCGTCGTACGGTGCCGGGAAGCTGGACGGGTCGATCAGCAGCGTGCTGAGATCCACACCGGACCGCGCCGACGAGGTGGCACTGCCTGCGCTGGGTTCAGCGGTGCCCGTGACGGTCGAGCTGCACCCCACCAGTACGAGCGCTCCGATCGCCGCCGACGTGGCAGCGCTGGTCAGGCGGGTTCTCCGTGCGGCGGGGCTCACAAGACGTCCTCTTCGAGTAGGTGGGACGCCGCAGCACTCGCTCCGGCGTCCCACCACTGTCTCATTCCGACCACCTCGAACGCGGCAGGCGACCTACCGCAGTGTCGCGATGTCAGCTTCCGCGGGCGATCCACTCCTCGAGGTGCGGTGCCTCGTCGCCGATACGCGTGCCGTCGCCGTGCCCGGTGTTGACGCGAGTCTCGACGGGAAGCGCGAAGAGTCGATCACGGATGGACCCGATGATGGTCGGGAAATCCGAGTACGACCGGCCGGTGGCACCCGGACCGCCGGAGAAGAGGGTGTCGCCGCTGAACAACTCCCCCGCCTCCGGCAGGTACAGGCACGTCGATCCCGGAGAGTGTCCGGGTGTGTGCAACGCCAGGATGTCGGTTCCGGCCACGGTGATGCGCTGGCCGTCCTCGAGGGTCGAGTGCCCGACACCCGGGTGAGTCTGCTCCCACAGCATCTCGTCGGCCGGGTGCAGCAGAATCGGCGCGTCGAGGGTGTCCGAGAGCTCGGGTGCCACGGTCACGTGGTCGTTGTGACCGTGTGTGCAGACGACGGCCTTGACCGTGCGACCGGCTACCGCGTCGACGATCGGGGCCGCCGTGTGTGCTGCGTCGACGATCACGACCTCGTCGTCGTCGCCGATGAGCCAGATGTTGTTGTCGACGTCCCAGGTGCCACCGTCGAGACTGAACGTGCCCGAGGTCACCACGTTCTGGACACGGAATCGACCACTCACAGGATCACCACCGACCGCAGCACGGTGCCCTTGTGCATCTTGTCGAACGCGGCTTCGACGTCCTCGATGGTGATGCGTTCGGTGACGAACTTCTCGAGCGGCAGACGGCCCTGCTGGTACAGATCCACCAACTGCGGGAAGTCGCGCTCGGGCAGGCAGTCGCCGTACCAGGACGACTTCAGCGAACCGCCGCGGGAGAAGAAGTCGATGAGCGGCATCTCGAGAGTCATCTCGGGAGTCGGAACGCCGACGAGCACCACGGTTCCGGCGAGGTCGCGTGCGTAGAACGCTTGCTTCCAGGTCTCCGGACGGCCGACGGCGTCGATCACCACATCGGCACCGAAGCCTCCGGTCAGCTCCTGCACGGCCTCGACGGCGTCGACCACGGAGGAATCGACGGTGTGGGTGGCTCCGAGTTCGAGGGCCCATTCGAGCTTGCCCGGGTCGCGATCGACCGCGATGATCGTCGATGCGCCCGCCAATCGGGCTCCGGCGATCGCGGCATCGCCGACGCCGCCGCAGCCGATCACGGCCACCGAGTCTCCGCGCGAGACGTTGCCGGTGTTCATCGCTGCCCCGAGCCCGGCCATCACTCCGCAGCCGAGCAGTCCGACGACGGCGGGATCGGCGTCTGCGGCGACCTTGGTGCACTGGCCCTCGTGCACCAGGGTCTTCTCGGCGAATGCGCCGATGCCCAGCGCAGGGGTCAGCTCGGTGCCGTCCTCGAGGGTCATCTTCTGTGCTGCGTTGTGGGTGTCGAAGCAGTACCACGGGGTGCCGCGCTTGCAGGCTCGACATTCGCCGCACACGGCACGCCAGTTCAGGACGACGAAGTCGCCGACCTCGACGTGCTCGACGCGGTCGCCGATGGTCTCGACGATTCCGGCTGCCTCGTGTCCGAGCAGGAACGGGAACTCGTCGTTGATGCCGCCTTCGCGGTAGTGCAGGTCGGTGTGGCACACCCCGCAGGCCGCGATCTTGACCACGACCTCGTTCGGCCCGGGATCGGGGATGGTGATCGTCTCGATGGAGACGGGCTCGCCCTTGCTCTTGGCAACGACAGCGCGGACCTGCTGCGGCATGTGTTCCTCCACTGTGAATCGGGTGTTTCGTGCTGGGCTCAGCCTCGCACAACGCATCAGTACGTGGCGACATCTGCATGGGTTCGGCCTCCGAATCTCGGAGTTCACAAGGTTGTGACCGGGTGGGCACGCAGTCTTTGCGTGCGGGCGGTACCTATGACGAATGTCTGAACCCATGGAGTACGACCTGGTGGTCATCGGCTCCGGCCCAGGTGGCCAGAAGGCGGCCATTGCGGCTGCGAAGCTCGGCAAGCGGGTGGCGATCGTGGAGAAGGGCCACATGCTCGGCGGGGTCTGCGTCAATACCGGCACCATTCCGTCCAAGACGCTGCGCGAGGCCGTTCTGTACCTCACGGGCATGAATCAACGTGAGCTGTACGGGGCGAGCTATCGGGTGAAGGCCGACATCACTCCGGCCGATCTGTTGGCGCGAACCCAGCACGTGATCGGTAAGGAGATCGAGGTGGTGCGCTCGCAACTGCTGCGCAACCGGATCGAGCTCATCACCGGCGTCGGAAAGTTCCTCGACGCGCACACCATCGTGATCGAGGACGAGTCGCGAGGTGAACGCATCACGGTCAAGGCAGCCAATGTGGTGATCGCCACCGGCACCGCTCCCGCGCGTCCCGCCGACATCGCGTTCGACGATTACCGCGTCCTCGACTCCGACGGGATTCTCAATCTCGAATTCATTCCGGCGTCCATGGTCGTGGTCGGGGCCGGGGTCATCGGAATCGAGTACGCATCGATGTTCGCTGCCCTGGGAACGAAGGTCACCGTTGTCGAGAAGCGCGATTCGATGCTCGACTTCTGCGATCGCGAGATCATCGAGTCGTTGCAGTTCCACCTCCGCGATCTCGCGGTGACGTTCCGCTTCGGGGAGGCGGTGACCGCGGTCGACGTCGGCCCGAACGGAACGGTGACCACCCTTGCCAGCGGCAAGCGGATCCCGGCGGAGACGGTGATGTACTCGGCCGGCCGTCAGGGTCTGACGACAGCACTCGAACTCGAGAACGCCGGTCTGGAGGCCGACGCGCGCGGTCGCATCTTCGTCGACGAACATTTCCAGACCAAGGTCGATCACATCTACGCGGTCGGTGATGTCATCGGATTTCCGGCGTTGGCCGCGACGTCGATGGATCAGGGCAGGCTGGCGGCGTACCACGCGTTCGGCGAATCCAGCGCGAAACTGACCGATGTGCAGCCCATCGGCATCTACTCGATTCCCGAGGTCTCGTACGTCGGAGCCACCGAGGTCGACCTGACGAAGGGATCGATTCCCTACGAGGTGGGGGTGTCGAGGTACCGCGAACTCGCTCGGGGTCAGATCGCCGGCGACTCGTACGGCATGCTCAAGCTGCTCGTCTCCACCGAGGACCGGTCGATTCTCGGCGTACACATCTTCGGGTCGGGTGCGACGGATCTGGTGCACATCGGACAGGCCGTGATGGGGTGCGGCGGCACCGTCGACTACCTCGTCGATGCGGTGTTCAACTACCCCACACTGTCGGAGGCGTACAAGGTTGCCGCCCTCGATGTCACGAACAAGATCCGTGCGCTGGCCAACTTCGACCGCTGATGTCGTCCTCGGCACGAGGGCAACCCGGGACGGGGAATGAACAGCGGTCCACCGGTTGTTCTTTCGGATAGTGAATCGCCACGATCGACGTCGGCGGGTACGGGGCTCGCGCCCAGGATCGGCGTATTCTTACCCGATGCTCGCTTCGAGGTACCTACGAGTCGATCCGAAAGGGGCCCGGCCATGACCGAACAGTCGAAGATGTACGAGCTGGAGTTTCCGGCACCGCAAATCTTCTCCAACGACGGAGTCGGACCCGTCCTCGTGCACGGTCTGGAGGGCTTCTCCGACGCGGGTCACGCAGTGAAGTTGGCGACGACTCATCTGCGCGAGAGCCTGGAGTCGGAACTCGTCGCGTCGTTCGACGTCGACGAGTTGATCGACTACCGGTCCCGTCGGCCGACGATGACGTTCAAGTCCGATCATTTCTCGGACTACGACGCTCCCGAACTGAATCTCTATGCCGTCAAGGACCGCACCGGCACCCCGTTCCTGCTGCTGGCCGGTATGGAACCGGATCTGCGGTGGGAGAAGTTCACCACTGCCGTTCGCCTGCTCGCCGAACAGCTCGGAGTCCGTCGGACCATCGGTCTCGGCTCGATCCCGATGGCCATTCCGCACACTCGGCCGCTCGGTGTGACGGCCCACGCCAGCGACAAGGAGCTGGTCAAGGAAGGCAACAGCTGGGCAGGTGACCTGCAAGTGCCCGGCAGCGCGTCGTCCCTGCTCGAGCTCAGGATGGCGCAGCACGGTCACGAGTCGATGGGCTTTTCGGTGCACGTACCGCACTACCTCGCCCAGACGGACTACCCCGGTGCAGCCGAAACGCTGCTCGAGAACGTCAGCGAAGCCGCCGAGTTGGACCTGCCGCTGGCCGCGCTGGGTGAAGCTGCCGCACGGATTCGGGAGCAGGTGAACGAGCACATCACCGGAAACGAAGAAGTCCAGTCGGTGGTGCAGGCACTCGAGCGTCAGTACGACACCTACGTGGCCGCGCAGGAACAGCAGTCGACGCTGCTGGCCAGCGACGAGCCACTGCCGAGCGGCGACGAGCTCGGGGCCGAGTTCGAGCGCTTCCTCGCCGAGCAGGCCGGTCTCGACGAGGGAGAAGACACCACCGAGCAGTAGCAGTGTGAGCGGTCACAGAGGATGATCGCTCGGGCGCGCACATCGGACAGTTCGGGCGGATCGAAACATACCTGTAACCGCAAATACGCCCGATGTTCTGCCCCGAGCGTCATCTCGTGCAAGAGTCGTACCAACACGTACTCGGGTACGTACGTCCACACACTCGTGCACGGCGTCGCCGTCGTGTGCCGCGTCGCGCGGTGCACCAGGGAATTTCAGGAGGCGCAGATGAGCACCAATCCGCGCAGTCGCAAGCTCCGCCCGGTTCCCGACGAAGAGCCACGGCTGATCTTCCGGACCATTCACGGATACCGGCGGGCGTTCCGCATGGCCGGTGAAGGACCGGTCCTGTTGTTGATCCACGGGATCGGCGACAACTCCGAGACGTGGAACGAGGTGATCCCGCACCTCGCGAAGAACTACACCGTCATCGCTCCGGATCTGCTCGGGCACGGTCGCTCGGACAAGCCCCGTGCCGACTACTCCGTCGCCGCGTACGCCAACGGCATGCGTGACCTGCTCTCGGTGCTGGGCATCGAACACGTGACCGTAGTCGGACACTCACTGGGCGGCGGGGTCGCCATGCAGTTCGCCTACCAGTTCCCGGGCATGGTCGACAGGTTGGCTCTGGTGTCCTCCGGTGGCGTCACCAAGGACGTCCATCCCCTTCTTCGACTGGCATCCATGCCGTTTCTCAGCGAGGCGGTCAAACTGCTCCGCCTGCCCGGTGCCATCCCCGCGGTGAAGTTGGCGGGCAGCCTCCTGAGCACACTGCACAGCTCTCCCCTGCGTCCCGGGTCGCTCCTGCACGACACTCCGGATCTGATCCGAGTGCTGAGCGAGCTTCCGGCCCCGACGACGTACGAGGCGTATCTGCGGACCCTGCGCGCCGTCGTGGACTGGCGCGGCCAGGTGGTCACGATGCTGGACCGGTGTTACCTGACCGAGAATCTGCCGGTGCTGCTCGTCTGGGGTGATCAGGACTCGGTGATTCCGGTCAGTCATGCGCACCTCGCTCATTCGGCCATGCCCGGTTCCACGTTGGAGGTGTTCGAGAATTCCGGACATTTTCCGTTCCGAGACGACCCGATGCGCTTCCTGCAGGTCGTGGAGGACTTCATCGATTCCACCCCGTCGTTGACGTTCGACGAAGTGCGGTGGCGCAACCTGCTCATCACCGGTGTCGGCGAGGACATGATCACCGGCAGCGCGAGTACGAGACTGGCAGTGCTCGGAGCCATGGGCTCGGACGAACGCAGCGCCACCTGACGCATCGACGGACCCCGCCCGGCGCAGTGTCGATGCGGGTCCGGCCGTCGATCCCACATAGCCTGTAGAGGTGCTTCTCACCGAACTGATTCCCGATACCGCCGCCGCTCGGTCCGACGGCGTCGACCCGGACGTCCTGTTCGACACGTTCACCACCTGGACTGCCGATCGCGGTCTGACCCTGTATCCCGCGCAGGAGGAAGCTCTCATCGAGCTGGTCTCCGGCTCCAACGTCATCCTCGCGACGCCGACCGGATCGGGTAAGTCGATGGTGGCCATCGGAGCCCACTACGCCGCGATGGCCGCGGGCATACGCAGCTTCTACACCGCGCCGATCAAGGCACTGGTCAGCGAGAAGTTCTTCGCTCTGTGCGAGATCTTCGGTGCTCAGAACGTCGGCATGATGACGGGCGACGCGTCGGTCAACTCCGGAGCCCCGATCATCTGCGCCACCGCCGAGATCGTCGCGAACCTCGCCCTGCGTCAGGGCCGCGGCTCCGACATCGGCCAGGTGATCATGGACGAGTTCCACTACTACTCCGAGCCCGATCGAGGGTGGGCCTGGCAGGTGCCGTTGATCGAACTGCCGCACGCCCAGTTCCTGTTGATGTCCGCGACCCTGGGCGATGTCTCGTTCTTCCGGGACGATCTGACCCGGCGCACCGGACGCACGACCACCGTCGTCTCGGGCTCCGAACGTCCGGTTCCACTGATGTTCTCGTACGTCACCACTCCGATCAGCGAGACCATCGAAGAACTGGTGGAAACGCATCTCGCGCCGGTGTACGTCGTACATTTCACGCAGGCCGCGGCACTCGAACGAGCCCAGGCGCTGACGAGCGTCAATGTCGCGTCCAAGCAGGAGAAGGCCGAGATCGCCGAGGCCATCGGCGCCTTTCGCTTCACCACAGGTTTCGGGAAGACCCTGTCGAGACTGGTTCGGCACGGCATCGGGGTGCACCACGCCGGCATGCTTCCCAAGTATCGACGGTTGGTCGAGAAGCTGGCGCAGGACGGTCTGCTCAAGGTGATCTGTGGAACGGACACGTTGGGGGTGGGCATCAACGTTCCCATTCGCACGGTGTTGTTCACCGGACTGACCAAGTACGACGGCATCCGCACCCGCAAGCTTCGGGCCCGCGAGTTCCATCAGATCGCGGGACGCGCGGGCCGAGCCGGCTACGACACCCTCGGCACCGTCGTGGTGGAGGCCCCCGAACACGACATCGAGAACGCGCGTCTGGTGGCCAAGGCCGGCGACGATCCGAAGAAGCTCAAGCGTGTGCAGCGCAAGAAGGCACCCGACGGTTTCGTCTCGTGGGGTGAGCCGACATTCGAGCGGATCATCGCCGCCAGCCCGGAGCCGCTCACGTCCCGGTTCTCGGTGAGCAACGCGATGTTGCTCAATGTCATTGCCCGGCCGGGCAATTGCTTTCATGCCATGCGACACCTGCTCGAGGACAATCACGAGACCCGGCCCGCTCAGCGCAAGCACATCTTACGGGCGCTCTCGCTCTACCGCGGTCTGGTCGATGCGGGCATCGTCGAGCAACTCGACGAGCCGGACGCCGACGGTCGACATGCTCGACTGACGGTGGACCTGCAACCGGACTTCGCGCTCAATCAGCCGCTGTCGACGTTCGCGGTCGCGTCCTTCGACCTGCTGGACGCCGAATCACCGACCCATGCCCTCGATGTGGTGTCGATCATCGAATCGACCCTCGACGATCCGCGTCAGATCCTCATGGCACAGCAGCACGCCGCGCGCGGCGAAGCGGTGTCGCAGATGAAGGCCGACGGCATCGAGTACGACGAGAGAATGGAGCTGCTCGAGGAGGTCACGTGGCCGAAACCTCTTGCAGAGCTGCTCGTTCCGGCATTCGAGATCTACCGCGGCACCCATCCGTGGCTCTCCGAGGTCGACCTGTCGCCCAAGTCCGTGGTCCGCGACATGGTCGAGCGCGCGATGACGTTCGCAGAATTGATCAGCCACTACGGTCTGATGCGGTCCGAGGGACTCGTCCTGCGGTATCTCGCCGACGCTTATCGCACACTGCGCCAGACGGTTCCGCCGGAGTCTCGAACCGAAGAGGTACAGGACATCACCGAGTGGCTGGGTGAGCTCGTTCGGCAGGTGGATTCGAGCCTGCTCGACGAGTGGGAGAACCTCACCGATCCCGGTGCCGAGCCGGAAGCGCTCGTGGAGGCGTACGGATCCGACGTGCCGCGTCCGATCTCGGCCAACCCGCGAGCCTTCCGAATCCTCGCGCGCAACGCGATCTTCCGCCGCGTGGACCTGGCGGCGCGCCGACAGTGGAACACGCTCGACGACCTCGACGACGGCCCGGACTGGGAGGCCGAACTCGAGCCGTTCTTCGCCGAGTACGGCTCGATCGGAACCGGCCCGTCGGCCCGTGGCCCCGCGTTGTTCACCCTGAACGTCGGTGCGGAGTCCACGACGGTGCGTCAGGTGTTGGAGGACCCCGACGGGGACCACGGCTGGTCGCTCGACGCCGTCGTCGATGTGCCCGAGTCCGATGCGGCAGGCGAGATCGTGTTCGACGAGATCGTGATCACGCCCGGCTGAGGCCATCTGCTTGGCCGGCACGAACCTCGGTGGCGAGAAGACTTGCCAGCGCCCGGTATTCGGCCGAGCGCGCACTCGTGGATCGGTGCACGAGACCGATCGTGCGGCCGGGAGCCGGGTGTGCGAATTCCGCGGTGGACAGGCCCGCACGAGCGACCTCGACCTCGACCTCGACGGCGCTGCGCGGCAGCAGCGTCAGACCCAGCCCGCCTGCAACGCACTGCACCACCGTGGTCAACGACGCCGCCCGGGTAGCGCTCGCGTCGGGCTCGATGTCGACCGAGCGGCACAGGTCGAGGGTCTGCTCGCGCAGGCAGTGCCCCTCGTCGAGCAGGAGCAGAGGCAGGCCTCGGAGGTCGGCGACGTCCAGATCCCGCCGCCCCGCCAGTGGGTGCTCGGCAGGTAACGCGAGCACGAAATCCTCGGTGTACATGGATATTTCGATCAATCCCGGGTCGGCGAGGGGCAGCGCGAGAACGGCGACGTCGAGGTCACCGGAGCGGAGTGCGTCGAGCAGTCGGGCGGTGTAATCCTCCACTATCCTCGGCACGAGGTCGGGGTACTCGGCGCGTACGGCCGGGAGTACTGCCGGCAGCACGTACGGTGCCACGGTCGGAATGATTCCGAGCCTGATACCACCGGTCAGGTGGCCACCCAATCCTGCTGCGGTAGCGACGAATCCGTCCACCGCGTCCAGTGCCGCGGTGGCCCGAGCGAGCAACTGACCGCCGGCAGGCGTCAACAACACCCGGCGAGTGCTGCGCTCGATCAGCTGCACCCCCAGCCCCTGCTCGAGCGCAGCAAGAGCCTGCGACAGCGAAGGCTGGGTGATACTCAGTTGCGCTGCGGCAGAACCGAAGTGGCGATGACGTGCGATCGCCGCGAAAGCCCGCAGATGCGACAGGGTCGGCTGATAGCTTCGATCGGTCACGCCTATCAGTGTAGTGCCACTCATCACGTTTACCTTTGACCACACTTTTGGCACACTCGTACCGGTCGGCCGGGCTCGTACGGCTGCATTCACGCCACCGACCCCGAACCGCTCACATACGGAACCGACGCGATCATTCGACACGAGGAGACCACATGGCACTGTTGACAATTGGCGACCAGTTCCCTTCATACAACCTGACCGCCGTCATCGGCGGAGACCTGTCCAAGGTGAACGCTCAGCAGCCCGACGATTACTTCACCACCGTCACCAGTGACGATCATGCAGGCAAGTGGCGCATCGTCTTCTTCTGGCCCAAGGACTTCACGTTCGTGTGCCCCACCGAGATCGCCGCGTTCGGCAAGCTGAACGAGGAGTTCGAGGACCGTGACGCACAGGTCCTCGGTGCGTCGGTGGACAACGAGTTCGTCCACTTCCAGTGGCGGGCACAGCACGACGAGCTCAAGACCCTCCCGTTCCCGATGCTGTCGGATCTCAAGCGTGAATTGGCTGCTGCCACGGGTGTTCTCAACGCCGATGGTGTCGCCGACCGCGCCACGTTCATCGTCGACCCCAACAACGAGATCCAGTTCGTGTCGGTCACGGCAGGCTCGGTGGGCCGCAACGTCGACGAGGTCCTTCGAGTTCTCGATGCCCTGCAGTCCGACGAGCTCTGCGCCTGCAACTGGAAGAAGGGTGATCCCACCATCGACGCAGGCGAACTGCTGACGGCGAGCGTCTGACATGACGATCGACAACCTCAAGAACGCCGTCCCCGAGTACGCCAAGGACCTCAAGCTCAATCTCGGTTCCATCGCCCGTTCCACGGTGCTCAGCGAGCAGCAGCTGTGGGGCACGCTGCTGTCGGTGGCGGCAGCGTCGAAGTCCGCGACGACGTTGAAGGAGATCGCCGAGGACGCTGCCGATTCACTGTCGGCCGAGGCGTACAACGCGGCACTCGGTGCGGCGTCGATCATGGGCATGAACAACGTCTTCTACCGAACCAAGGGATACCTCGGCGGCAAGTACGACGATCTGCGCGCCGGCCTGCGCATGAACATCATCGGCAACCCTGGCGTGGACAAGGCCGACTTCGAGCTGTGGTCGCTCGCGGTGTCGGCCGTCAACGGGTGCAACCACTGTCTGGAGGCACACGAGAAGACCCTGCGCGCCGAGGGCGTCGACCGCGAGAAGATCTTCGAGGCCATCCGTGCCGCGTCGATCGTCGCAGGTGTCGCGCAGGCGATCGAAACAGGGCGAATCCTCGACGGTGCCGCCGTCTGAGCGTCGTCTCGCACTGTTCACCGAACGAGGGATCCGCGGCCGCGGGTCCCTCGTTCTGCGTTCGGTACCATCCGGGCATGGCTACCGACGTCTCCGTCGTCCGAGTGTTCACCGATGCCGACGGCAGGTTCGGCAACCCCCTCGGCATCGTGGCCGCGGGCGACGTGGACGAGGCCGACAGGCAGCAGTTCGCCGCCGAGCTCGGCTTCAGCGAGACGGTGTTCGTCGATCGCAGCGAGTCCGGTACGGCCTCGGCGACCATTCACACCCCCGCCGTGGAGCTGCCCTTCGCCGGACATCCCACGGTCGGACTCTCGTGGTGGCTCCGCGAGCAGGGACATCCCGTCGACGTGCTCACCGTCCCTGCCGGACCGTTGAGCATCCGCTACGACGGCGAGCACACCTGGGTTCGCGCTCGCGCCGACTGGACTCCGCAGTTCACCTTCCATCGGGTTCACGATGCGGCCGAGGTGGCGGCAGCCGATCCGAGTGCGTACGACAGTGGGCACCACTACGTCTGGGCCTGGACCGACGACGAACACGGCACGCTGCGATCGCGCATGTTCGCACCGAAGATGGGTATCGCCGAGGACGAGGCGACCGGTGCTGCCGCCGTCCGGCTGACCGGTGAACTCGGCCGGAGCCTGAACATCGTGCAGGGAGCCGGATCTCGGTTGCGCACCACCATCGGCGACGGCTGGGTGGAACTGGGCGGACGCACCGCGGCGGACGCGTCGATCAGCGTGTGACGGGTACGTCCACTTCGATTTCCTCGCCGAGACGAACTCCGTCGGCCAGTGGCAGTCGGTCGCCGCTCCAGAACTTTCCCGGGTCGAACCAGTTGGCTTTCTTGTTGCCCGTGAGCAGACCCATCGCGTCGTAGGTCATGGCGACCACCTCGGCGCAGTAGGCGGTTTCGAGTGCCGCTCCCTCGCGTCGGTTGCGACGCAGTGCGGGGACTCGGCCCCGGAACCACCGACCGGCGAGCGCCGCAGTGGTCGGGAACGCGGTTCCGTCCATGCGGGCGATCGTGCGCAGCAGGGCGTCCTCCTGCGCAGTCGTCACGGACTCGTCCAATTGCCGCAGCCAACAACGCTGTTCGTACTTCGTGGCCCACTGGGTGACGGCCGCACGCAGATCGTGCAGCTGAACCCCGCGTTGGAAATTTCCGCTCCACATGTCCTGCAACGACTTTCCCAGTTCGGCGTGCCACATCAGCGGAGGCAGGTCGTCGATCACGACGGCCATTCCGACGTGGTTGACGGGACTGTTGGTCAGTGCCTGGATAGCGCGATCGGCGTTCGACTGTCCGCGGAAGATCCAGATGTCGCCCGTTCTGGTGGCCTCGACTGCAGTATCGAGGCTGATTCGCGACGGATTCATGGTCCACACCCTAGATCTCGTGACGGTACGGTGGCCGGATGAACGTGTGGAAGGCCCTCGGTCTCGCCGGGATGGTCGGTGTCGCGGCCACCGGGGCGTTGGTGGTCCGATCCGAACGCAAGCGTCGCGCATACGCGCCCGAGGAAGTACGAGATCGGCTGCACCGGCGCTTCGCCGCCGTCCCCGACGAGCCGCAGCCCGCAGCTGCTGCCCCGCGCTCACGCGGACAGCAGCTGCGCAGCAGGCTCCGGTTCAGCCGAGCGCGCTGAGGATTCGCGCGGCCAGCTCTTCGATCTCGGCATTCGTCATGACGAATGCCGGCGAGATCTGCATCGCACCCTGACCGGCCGCGCGACTGGACACACCGTGCGCTCGAAGCGTCTTGACGAAGGGCAATGCCTCGGCCGGGTCGGCGAGCTGCACGGCGGCAACCGCACCGATTCCGCTCCGGATCTCCGAGACCCTCTCGTGTGCGGCCAACGGCGCGAGGTGGGTGTGCAACGCCGCCTCGATGCGCTTCGAGTGTGACAACAGTTCCTCGCGCTCGATGATGTCGAGGTTGGCCATCGCGGCCGCGGCCGCTCCGGCATGGCCACCGTAGGTGTACCCGTGCCGCCACCACACGCCGCCCGCGAAGAACGGCTCGGCGATCGTCGGGGCGATGAACACCGCACCCATCGGTACGTATCCGGACGTGAGCCCCTTGGCGGTGGTCATCAGATCCGGTTCGAGCTCGAATCGAGTGGAGGCGAACCAACTGCCGCCGATACGGCCGAATCCGGTGACGACCTCGTCCGCGACGAACAGTACGTCGTTGTCGCGGCAGATCTGCCGCACCTCGCGCAGGTAGCCCTCCGGTGGGAGGTAGATGCCGCCGGCACCGATCACGGGCTCGCAGAAGAATGCGGCCACGTTCTCGGCACCGACCTCCTCGATCAGTGCCAGCAGCGACTTCGCGTCGTCCCACGCCACCGTTCGGGCGTCGGACATGAGCTCGCCGTAGTGCTCCTTGTTCACCGGAATGCCGGCCAGCGCTGTTCCCGCGACGTGCATCCCGTGGTAGGCCTTCTGCCGGCCGACGATCAGTGTCTTGCTCGGTCGACCCATTTCGACCCAGTAGCGCCGGGCGAGTTTCGCGGCGGTGTCGATGGAGTCCGAGCCACCCGAGGTGAAGAAGATCTTGCTGCCCGGTACCGGGGCGATCGCCGCGAGACGATCGGCGAGTGCCAGTGTGGTCTCGGGTACGAAGTCACCGAAGTTCGAGTAGTGGGCGATCGAGCTCAACTGCGTCGCAACGGCGTCGGCGATCTCCCGACGGCCGTGGCCGACGTTGGTGAACCACAGGCCCGCGGTGGCGTCGAGGTATTCGGTACCCGCGTGGTCGTAGATGTAGGCACCTTCACCGCGGGAGACGACGAACGGGCCGCTGGTCGTGACGGCTCCCATGTCGGCGAAACCGTGCCAGAGCGCGGAAGAGTGTGTGGTTCCGGTGGCAGAAGACATGCGGTACACAGTAGTCACGTGGTTCCGGCCGAGCCCGATCCGTACCTCCACCGTCCGGCGATCCTCCCGAGTGCACCGACCGCGAGAGCCATCAACGCGAAGGCGACGGTGAGAACGAGCAGGCCGATGGCGAGCGCGAGGTAGCCCTGGACGCGTGGGTCGAGGAACGGATAGGGATACCAGTCGACAACGGGCCCACGGACGAGGGTGTAGATCCCGTAGAGAAGCGGAAACAGCAGCCATGTCAGGCTGCGCGATTCCGAGATCTGCCGTCGCGGTGGCGTGAGGATCCAGTCGATCAGCAGGACGACGGGCATGATGCGGTGCACCACGTTGTTCGTCCACGGATCCGCCACGCCCACATCGATGTCGGCGAGCAGTACGGCGTAGATGATTCCGGTGATGACCATGTAGAGGGTGACGGCACCCCGAACGAGCTGCCAGTGCGCTGCGCGTGGATCGACGACGCCGCCGACCAGCAGCACCAGCACCGTCAGCACGTTGCTCATGACGGTGAAGTAGCTGAAGTAGTTGGCCAGCGAGAACGTCGTGGAGGCGAGACCGTCCAGGACGATCGAGATCAGTGCCGAGGCGGTGAGCGCCGCGAACAGTACGCGCAACGTCCTGATCGGTACGGGAGTGCGCGGCTGGACCATCACATCCTGCGAGATGCTCATGTGGCGATCCTGGCACAGTCACGACCTGCATTCGGTGGCACTGCCGAAACCGATATCCTGGGTGAAGTATGTCTACCTCGAACCCGTCCGTTCAGCGTCGCGCTCTCGCCACACGTCTGGCCCAGGTCACCATCCGCGACGAGAACCGGCTGCGGCGGCGATTGGACAAGGCGCGTACCGACGACGCGTTCGCCGCACTCGACCGCGACATCACCCGCGCCGAGACCGTGGTCGCCAACCGCCGCGCTGCGGTGCCCAAGCTCGAATTTCCCGAGTCACTTCCGGTCAGTCTTCGCAAGGACGACATCGCCGCGGCCATCGCCGAGCACCAGGTGGTGATCGTCGCCGGCGAGACCGGCTCCGGCAAGACCACTCAGATCCCCAAGATCTGCCTCGAACTGGGGCGCGGGATCCGGGGCTCCATCGGTCACACACAGCCCCGTCGACTCGCCGCTCGCACCGTGGCCGAACGTATCGCCGAGGAGGTGGGTGAACCACTGGGTGAATCCATCGGCTACAAGGTGAGATTCACCGATCAGTCCTCGGATGCGACCCTCGTCAAGCTGATGACCGACGGCATCCTGCTGGCGGAGATCCAGCGAGACCGGCTGCTCCGCCAGTACGACACCCTGATCATCGACGAGGCCCACGAGCGCAGCCTCAACATCGATTTCATCCTGGGCTACCTCGCGCAGCTCCTCCCCCGCCGACCCGACCTGAAGATCGTCATCACCTCGGCGACGATCGATCCCGAGCGTTTCGCTCGGCACTTCGCGCGCGACGGCGTGCCCGCGCCGATCATCGAGGTCTCCGGCCGCACGTTCCCGGTCGAGATGCGCTACCGGCCACTGACCGTCGACGCCGGGGACACCACGATCGATCTCGACCCCGTCGACGCGACGTGCCAGGCCGTCGACGAGTTGATGGCCGAGGGCGACGGTGACATTCTGGTGTTCCTGTCCGGTGAGCGCGAGATTCGCGACACCGCCGACGCCTTGAACGACCGAAATCTGCGCAACACCGAGATCGTTCCACTCTATGCGAGACTCTCTGCGGCCGAACAACATCGAGTGTTCTCCCCGCACTCGGGCAGGCGCGTGGTGCTCTCGACGAACGTTGCGGAAACATCGCTGACGGTCCCCGGAATCCGCTACGTGGTCGACCCGGGTACCGCCCGAATCTCGCGATACTCGTTGCGTACCAAGGTTCAACGACTTCCCATCGAGCCGATATCCCAGGCATCGGCGCGGCAGCGGGCCGGCCGCTGTGGTCGCGTCGCCGACGGCATCTGCATCCGGCTGTACTCGGAAGAAGATTTCGAGTCACGTCCGCAGTTCACCGAGCCGGAGATTCTGCGTACCAACCTGGCGTCGGTGATCCTTCAGATGACCGCACTCGGGCTGGGCAAGATCGACGCGTTCCCGTTCGTCGAACCACCCGATCCGCGGAGCATCCGAGACGGAATCGGACTGCTCGAAGAGCTCGGGGCACTGAAGCCTGCTACCAAGGACGGCACCGCGGAGCTCACCCCCATCGGCCGGGAACTCTCGGCGCTTCCGGTCGATCCACGGATGGCGCGAATGCTGGTCGAGGCCAACGGCAACGGATCTCTCCGCGATGCGTTGGTGGTCGTTGCCGCGCTATCGATCCAGGACGTTCGGGAGCGGCCGGCAGAGCATCAGCAGGCGGCGGACGAGAAGCATGCGCGCTTCGCGGTGGAGAACTCCGACTTCCTCGCGTACGTGAAGCTGTGGACCTATTTGCGCGAACAGCGGAACGAGTTGTCCTCCAACCAGTTCCGCCGTATGTGCCGCACCGAGTTCTTGCACTACCTACGTATTCGCGAGTGGCAGGATCTGCACGGTCAGCTACGTCAGATCACCCGTGGACTCGGGTGGACGGTTCCCGACGCCGACTCCACCGAGACCGCGCTGCATCAGTCGCTGCTGTCCGGACTGCTCTCGCACATCGGGCTCCGGGAGGGTGACAAGCGTGAGTTCCTCGGCGCGCGTGGGGCTCACTTCGCGATCTTCCCCGGGTCGGGTCTGTTCAAGAAACCCCCGCGCTGGGTCATGGCCGCCGAATTGGTCGAGACCGGACGCCTGTGGGGCCGGATGGCTGCGCGCATCGAGCCCGAGTGGGCCGAGCGGTTGGCGCCGCACCTGGTCAAGCGGACGTACTCGGAGCCGCACTGGTCCATCAAACGGGAATCGGCGATGGCCTACGAACGGGTCACGCTCTACGGCATTCCGTTGGTGACGCAACGTCCGGTGAACTATCACCGCATCGACGCCGAGGCGTCTCGAGAGCTGTTCATCAGACATGCGCTGGTGGAGGGTGAATGGAAGACCCAGCACGCGTTCTTCCACAAGAACCGGGCGCTGCTCGACGACGTGGGTGAACTCGAACATCGCGCTCGGCGACGAGACATCGTGGTCGACGACGACGCTCTCTTCGACTTCTACGACGCACGTATCGCCCCGGAGGCGGTGTCGGCGCGACACTTCGACACCTGGTGGAAGAAGGCACGCAGACAGGACCCGCACCTACTCGACTTCACCACCGACACCGTCGTCAACTCCGACGCGGCCTCGGTACTGACCGGCGCGTATCCCGACGCATGGCGACAGGGCGAGATCCAGTTCCCACTGACGTATCAGTTCGAGCCGGGCACCGCGGCCGACGGAGTCACCGCGCGCATTCCGATCGCGCTGCTCGCTCAGGTACAGCCGGTGGGCTTCGACTGGCTGGTCCCGGGAATGCGCGGCGAGCTGGTCACCGCATTGATCAAGACGCTGCCGAAGGCACTGCGGCGCAACGTGGTTCCGGCTCCCGACTTCGCGGCCGCGGCGTTGGCGGCCATGAAGCCGCGCGCGGAAACTCTGGTGACGGCGCTGGCCCGTGAGTTGTCCCGGGCTGCCCGGTGCGACATCACGGCGGAGGACTTCGACCCCGCCGCGCTGCCCGAGCATCTGAAGATGACGTTCGCGGCCGTCGACCCGTCCGGAAAGGTGCTGGGCAGCAACAAGGATCTGACTGCTCTTCGAACGAGCCTGTCGGGCGAGGTCGGCCGTCAGGTGGCGAGCGCGGTCGGCGACGCGGAGCGCGCACCCTCTCTGGCCTGGACCTCCGGCACGCTGGGTCGGTTGGAGCCGACGGTGACTCGGCAGGTCGGTGGACAGAAGGTCACCGGCTATCCGGCGCTGGTTCCGGAAGGACCCGGCGTTGCGGTGCGGGTCCTCAGCACCCCCGCCGAGGCGCGGGCGGCAATGCGCTCGGGAACCAGAACTCTGCTTCTGTCGACGGCTCCGAAGGGCACCAAGGCATTGCTGGCCGGCCTACCGACCGCGGAACGTCTTGCACTGGGCCAGAATCCGTACGGTGGAGTCGACGCACTCCTCGAGGAGTGCCGAGTACTTGCGGTCGAAGAGGCCATGGATGCGCACGGAGGACCGGTCCGGGATCCGGATGCCTTCGAGAAACTGAGGGCACTCGTCAACGCCGAGGTTCCGCAGCGCACCGCTGCGGTCCTGGCGTTGGTTCGCCCGGTGTTGACCGCCGCCCTGGCGCTGTCCGCGCAACTTCAGTCCTCCTCGGGCGAGCCGGCGGACGATGTTCGGGAACAGTTCGACGGCTTGATCTTTCGAGGGTTCGTCACCGAATTCGGCTCTCGCAGACTCGCAGACCTGCCGCGCTACCTCGCCGCGGCGACCAAGCGGTTGGCGACGCTGCCGAGCAGCGCAGGCCGGGACGCGGCTGCGATGGACGTGCTCGATCGGGTGTACGCCTCGTACGGGCGATTGTTGGATTCGCTGCCGGAGAGCAGAAAGAACAGCTCTGGGGTACAGGAACTGTTCTGGATGATCGAGGAGTTGCGCGTCGGACTGTTCGCGCAGGGCATTCGCACGGCGTACCCGGTGTCGGAGAAGCGCATCGAGAAGGCGATCTCGGACCAGCGTCGCTGATGGCCGGGCCTGTCAGTCGATGTCTGCGGACTCGCGGTGCTTGCGCAGTTCGTGGATTTCCTTCTCGAAGTCTTCTGCCGAGCTGAACGAGCGGTAGACGGAAGCGAAGCGAAGGTAGGCCACTTCGTCCAGGTCACGGAGTGGACCGAGAATGGCCAAGCCCACTTCGTTGCTGGGGATCTCCGCGGATCCCGCTGCACGGATGGCGTCCTCGACCTGTTGTGCCAGTAGGTTCAGCGCGTCGTTGTCGACATCTCTGCCCTGGCAGGCGCGACGGACTCCCTTGACGACCTTCTCTCGGCTGAACGGCTCGGTGACACCACTGCGTTTCACGACGGCCAGCACTGCGGCCTCGACCGTCGTGAATCGGCGACCGCACTCCGGGCAGGAGCGACGACGCCGGATTGCTTGCCCCTCGTCCATCTCACGCGAGTCGACCACGCGTGAGTCGGGATGCCTGCAGAACGGGCAATGCATGAGGGATCCTCCGTCGTAGCCGATGCTCCGACGACGAGCACGCACATCGGGGCAGTCTGTCGAGGATACTCAGTCTCCTCGAACCCGACGGTGCCGGTGGTCATCTGCCGGGCGTGTACTCGACGACAGCTCCGTCGTGCACCTCGACCACACCCGCCGGTTGCGCGCCGGCATCGGGGGCGACGGCCCGCAGGTTCGCAATGCCGATCAGCCCGCCCGCCACCACCAGGACCGCCAACACCGTCAGCACGATCGACCGCATCCGAACCGGCTGGCCGGCGAAGTGCGCCGAGGTCGCGTCGAACTCGCGATCGGCCTGCTCGCGATCGGTGACATCGGTCCACGACGGATCGAGGACCGGGAGGCACGGTGAACTCTGTGTGCGGGGTCCCGTGACACCGTGCGTTCCGATGGGACTCTGCAGAACGGGACGCGCCCGGCGGCGGCGCTCGACGGCAGTGGATCGGGCGCGGACACCGGCGGCGGTGGGGCGATCGGTGATGATGGTCATCGGAACCTCGACTTCGCTCGTTGGATCGATTGTTCGATCAGGCGTTCGATGGACGCTTGTTCGAAGTTCTATCACGAGCCTCCGACAAAGTCTGCAGAAAACGCGACACGAGTCGAACAGATGTTTGATTCAACAGCTGATACACGCTAGATTCGTGTCAGAAACCACACGCCACACGAGTCGACACCATCAACTCCAGTCCGCGCAGACCTACCACGCAGACCGGATCCAGGACACCAGCAGGAGGCCGACAGCATGAAGGACGAGACCTCGACGAGGTCGACCACGCTTTCCACTACCACCGGTTCCAAGGCGACCGGAGCCAGGGCCACCGCACCGAAGGCCGCAGCGGGTAAGCCTGCCGCGGAACCGACATCCAAGGCCATGGAAGTCGGCACCGACATCAGCGCGGGTCTGACCGAGCGGCAACGGAAGGTACTCGAGGTCATTCGAGCTTCGGTGACCGAGCGCGGTTACCCACCGAGCATTCGAGAGATCGGTGACGCGGTCGGCCTGACATCGACCTCCTCCGTCGCTCACCAGCTCCGTACGCTCGAACGCAAGGGTTTCCTCCGGCGCGACGCCAACCGGCCCCGCGCGGTCGACGTCCGCGGTCTCGACGAGGTGCAGGCCGATCAGGCAGCCGCCGCGGTCGACGGATCGCAGGCGTCCGAGGAGCAGGATCGGTTGCCTACCCCGACGTTCGTGCCGGTACTGGGCCGGATCGCTGCAGGCGGTCCGATTCTGGCCGAGGAAGCCGTCGAGGACGTCTTCCCGCTCCCCCGCGAGCTGGTCGGACAGGGTTCGCTGTTCCTGCTCAAGGTGGTCGGTGAATCGATGATCGATGCGGCCATCTGCGACGGTGACTGGGTGGTGGTTCGTCAGCAGTCCGTGGCCGACAACGGCGACATCGTCGCTGCGATGATCGACGGCGAGGCCACCGTCAAGACGTTCAAGCGGTCCAAGGGCGAGGTGTGGCTGCTGCCGCACAACCCGCTGTTCGAGCCGATCCCGGGCAACAACGCCGCGATCCTCGGCAAGGTCGTCACCGTGATGCGCAAGCTGTAGGGATCGTCACCGAGGTGACACGCGAAGGGCCGCAGCACAGGAGTGCTGCGGCCCTTCGCGTGTCTCGGATCAGCGGATCACAGATTCAATCCGCGGCCGATGATCTCCTTCATGATCTCGGTGGTGCCGCCGTAGATGGTCTGTACACGGGAATCCATGTACGCCTTGGCGATCGGGTATTCCTTCATGTAGCCGTAGCCGCCGTGCAGCTGCAGGCACCGGTCGATCAGTTTGACCTGATTCTCGGTGGTCCACCACTTCGCCATGGCGGCTTCTTGCACAGTCAACTTGTCTGCGTTGAGCAGTTCGATGAACTTGTCCACCATGATGCGGGTGGCGGTGGTTTCGGTGGCCAGTTCCGCCAACACGAAGCGCGTGTTCTGGAACTTGCCGATCGACTTTCCGAAGGCCTTGCGGTCGCGGCAGTACTGGATCGTCATGTCCAGTGCCGATTCCATTGCCGCGGCCGCGACGACGGCGATCGACAGGCGTTCCTGCGGCAGATTCTGCATGAGGTAGATGAAGCCCATGCCTTCCTCGCCCAGCAGGTTGGCGGCGGGCACGCGAACGTCGGTGAAGCTGAGTTCGGCGGTGTCCTGGGCCTTCATGCCGATCTTGTCGAGGTTGCGGCCTCGCTCGAATCCGGGCATGTCGCGTTCGACGACCAGCAGGCTGAAGCCCTGCGCGCCCTTCTCGGGGTCGGTGCAGGCCACGACGATGATCAGGTCGGCGTTGATTCCGTTGGTGATGAACGTCTTCGAGCCGTTGAGCACCCAGTCGGCACCGTCACGTACGGCCTTGGTCTTGATTCCCTGCAGGTCGCTTCCGGTTCCCGGCTCGGTCATCGCGATCGCGGTGATCAGTTCGCCGGAGCAGAATCCGGGAAGCCAGCGCGCCTTCTGCTCGTCGTTCGCAAGATCGATCAGGTACGGCGCGACGACGTCGTTGTGCAGGGTGAAACCGATACCGCTGTATCCGCCGCGGGTGGTTTCCTCGGTGACGATGGCGTTGTAGCGGAAGTCCTTGACTCCGCCGCCGCCGAATTCCTCGGGCGCTGCCGTTCCGAGGAAGCCCTGCTTACCGGCCTCGACCCAGACGTCGCGATCGACGATGTTCTGCTCTTCCCACTTCGCGTGGTTCGGCGCTACGTGCTGATCGAGAAATTTCCGGTACGACTCCCGGAACAGCTCGTGCTCGGGCTCGAAAAGTGTGCGTTCCACGAATGTCTCCTTGTTCGGTGCATACCGGCAGCGACCACGCGAAATCTCTACGAATCTCGATCGCCGGTACGACTGACGTCACAGGGAAACACTACGTCCGCGGCGTCGGGGCGGTCGATGACCAAAACGCGCGCGATCCGTGACCGACCCCGCTAACGACCTCGGGTGCCTGCACCTCTGGCGAGCGCCGAGACGATCGGGTACCCCAGCAGGATGCCCACCGAACCCCAGGCGATACCGCCGAGTTCGACCGATCCGACGGACAGTGTCAGGTCACCGATTCCGGCGACCAGCGCCGCAGCAACGACGATGAGATTGACCGGGTCGGTGAAGTCGACCTTCGCGTCGGTCCAGATGCGTACGCCGAGAAGCCCGATCAGGCCGTACAGCACCAGAGTTGCGCCGCCGATGACTCCGTCGGGGACGGTGAAGATCAGCGCACCGAACTTGGGCGAGAACGCGAGCACCATCGCCGTGATCGATGCGACCCAGTACGCCGCGGTCGAGTACACGCGGGTGGCGGCCATGACACCGATGTTCTCCGCGTAGGTGGTGGTTCCCGAACCGCCGCCGGCTCCGGCGAGTGTGGTCGCCAGCCCGTCGGCGATCAATGCGTCACCGGCCACGTCGTCGAGGTTCTTGCCGGTCATCGCGGCGACGGCTTTGACGTGTCCCACGTTCTCGGCGACGAGGACGATCACCACCGGCAGCGCCACGAGGATCACCGACAGCTCGAAGGACGGACCGCGAAACTCGGGCAGACCGATCCAGCTCGCCGCGCTCAGTGCGTCGAGACGCGGTTGCGCGATGCCCCCGGTGACGGCGGCGAACACCCAACCCACGACGACACCGAGCAGAATTCCGAGTCGTCCGATCAAGCCGGGTCCGAGCGCCGTCGCCAGCAGAATCGCGATCAGGGTGACGGCTGCGATCAGCGGCTGTGCCTCGAACGACGTGGTGGCGGCCGGTGCCAGGTTCAGCCCGATGAGCACGACGACGGCACCGGTCACGACGGGCGGCATGGCCGCGTCGAGTACCCGTTGGCCCGCGAACTTCACTACGAAGCCGACGGCGGCCAGTACGAGGCCGACACACAGGACCGCTCCGAGTTGGGCGGCGGGTCCGTTCGCTTGGGTGGCACCGAGCGGGGCCAGGAAAGCGAAGGACGAACCCAGGTAGCTGGGAACGCGCCCTCGAGTGATGACGAGGAACAGTGCCGTTCCTATGCCCGAGAACAGCAGCGTCGTCGATACCGGAAATCCGGTGATCGTCGGAACCAGCAGTGTCGCACCGAACATCGCGACGACGTGCTGCATTCCGATACCGATGGTGCGTGGCCACGTCAATCGTTCGTCGGGTGAGACCACCGCCCCGGCCTCGACGGTCTTTCCGTTTCCGTGCAGCGTCCAACCCAGAGTTCTCATGATGGAAGGCAACACTATTGGATCAGCCGAGGATCGCGCTCACTGCCTCGCGGGCGGCGGCGGTGCTGTCCGTTTTCAGGGCTGCGGCGGCCGCTTCCTTGCACTGATCGAGCGTGACCGTCGCCAACTTCGAACCCACGTGCGCGACGGCAGCCGATGCAGCGGACAGAGAGGTGATGCCGAGGCCGACCAACACACAGGCCAGGAGCGGATCGGCAGCGGCCTCGCCGCAGACCCCGACCGGCTTGCCTGCCTTGGCTCCCGCGGCAGCGGTGTGGGCGACCAGTGCCAGTACCGCCGGCTGCCACGGATCGGTCAGGCCGGCGAGCTGAGCGGACATGCGGTCGGCGGCCATCGTGTACTGCGCCAGGTCGTTGGTGCCGATGGACAGGAAGTCGACGTGCTCGAGGATGTGTTCGGCGAGCAGCGCGGCTGCGGGTACCTCGATCATGACGCCGGGGGTGAGTCCTCGTTCACGGACGTCGGCGGCGAAATCCTTCGCCTCCAACGCGGTTGCGATCATCGGAGCCATCACCCACGGGGAGGAGTCGGTCGCCTTCGCGGCTGCCGCGATGCCGTCGAGCTGGCGGTACAGAATCCCGCGGTCGGCCTCGGCGATGCGGATTCCGCGAATGCCGAGGGCCGGGTTTGCCTCGTCGGGATGCGTGGCGAACCGAAGCGGCTTGTCCGAGCCTGCGTCGAGAGTCCGCACGACGACCTTCTTGCCCGCGAACGCGTCGAGTACCTGGGCGTAGATCTCGGCCTGCTCGTCGACGGTGGGTTCGGAGTCGCGGTCGAGGAAGCACAGTTCGGTACGGAACAGTCCGACGCCGTCCGCTGCACTGGATCGCGCCGCGCGAGCACCGGCACCGTCCTGGACGTTGGCGAGAATGTCGACCGCGTGGCCGTCGGCGGTGGTACCGGGACCGACCCACTGGGACACCCGGTCGAGCTCGTCGCGGGCGGAGACGACGGCGGCGCGGGCCGACTCGGCATCGGGTTCGAGTTCGATCCGGCCGCTGGTGCCGTCCACCGATGCGTTCGTACCCGCGGCGATGTCGTCGAGGCCTGCCACGGCGACGATGCACGGAATGCCCAACTGACGCGCGATGATCGCGGTGTGGCTGGTCGGACCGCCCAGCGAGGTGGCCAGACCCACGATCAGCGCGGGGTCGAGGCCGGCGGTGTCGGCGGGTGCCAGGTCGTCGGCAAACAGCACGGACGGTTCGTCCGGCACCGGAACACCGGGCTCCGGAACGCCGAGGATCTCGGCGATGACGCGATCACGGATGTCGCGCAGGTCGGTCACGCGCTCTGCCATCAGTCCGCCGAGCTGGGTGAACATCGCGGCGAACTTGTCCGTCGCCGCCGCTGTCGCGGTGACGGCCGAACTGCCCTTGGCGATCGAGGAGCGCGCGGCTCCCAGCCAGCCGCGGTCCGTTGCCATCGCGGCGTTGGCCGACAGGACTTCCGAGGCAGCTCCGGTCGCCAGCTCCGCGCGACCGCGCAGTCGAGCGGCGACGGCGTTCGTTGCGGCGTCGAAGACGTCCTTCTCGGCATCTCGATCCGCCTCGGCCACCTCGCCGGTATCGGCAGGGATGGCGGGACGGGCACCGGGGCGGATCACGCGGCCGTATCCCACGCCGGGCACGACAGGCGTGCCGTGCAGCGTGGTCTGCGCTGCTCCGGTTCCGGCTGCATCGACTGTCATGTCGCTGTGTCCGGTCGAAGCGGTGCTAACCGATCCCGTCATGTGGTCCTCCTCGGATCCTGCGTGAACAAAGGTCTTCGTACTGTCCGGCGAGCTGTGGTGGGGGCCATCAGTCGCTTGTGTTGTGACCGAGATTACTCCAAACCCTTGACATGTCAACACACACGGGCGTAAAACAACATAAAGCAACATCAACGAGGAAGGAGACGCAGGTGTACGCAGAAGAACGACAGCACTCCATAGCCGAACTCATCAGCACCCAGGGCCGCGTCTCCGTCAACGATCTCTCCGCCACCTACGGCGTCACAACGGAAACCGTGCGCCGTGATCTCGCCACTCTCGATCGAATGGGTGTCGTGCGCCGCGTCCACGGTGGCGCAGTGCCCGCGTCGGCACTGACCACACTCGAACCGGGCGTCTCGGAACGAGAGTTCACCCGGGCCGATCAGAAGGACGCGATCGCGGCCGCCGCCCTGTCCTTCCTCCCTCCCGTCGGAGGCAGCGCCGTGTTCGATGCCGGCACCACAACCGGTCGACTCGCCGGTTTGCTTCCTCACGATCGCGAACTGACGTTGGTGACCAACTCGGTCCCGATCGCCGCGCGCGCCGCGACGATGTCGAATGTCAACCTTCGACTACTCGGCGGGCGGGTACGCGGGACCACCCAGGCGGCAGTCGGCGACGAAGCGCTGAGCGCCCTCGAATGGCTCCGGGTGGACGTCGCGTTCATCGGCACCAATGCCATCAGCGTCGGGCACGGACTGTCCACTCCCGACAGCGACGAGGCAGCCGTCAAGCGTGCCATGGTCGAGGCAGCCAATCATGTCGTGGTGCTGGCGGATTCGTCGAAGATCGGGCGCGAGCATCTGGTCAGCTTCGCCCGAGTGGGCTCCATCGATGTCATCGTCACCGATAGCGACATCTCGATCAATGACCGAAAGAATCTCAGCGACAAAGGAATCGAGGTGGTGATCGCATGATGGTCACACTCACGGCCAACCCGAGCATGGACCGGACGGTCACGCTCGACACGCCGCTCGTCCGTGGCGGCGTCCACCGGGCATCGACGTCGGCCATCGACCCAGGAGGCAAGGGCGTCAACGTCGCTCGCGTTCTCGGCGGATCGGGAGTCGGGGCGTTGGCAGTTCTCCCGGCCAACGTCGGAGACCCCCTGCTCGACGCGATGGCCGCGAAGGGAGTGCGGTATTCCGCGGTTCCGACGTCGGGTCCGGCGCGGACCAACATCACGGTGAGCGAAGTCGGTGGGACCACCACCAAGATCAACGAGCCCGGTGCCACGGTGTCGGAGCGGACCCGTGCGGAGCTGCGGGAGCGGATCCTCGCTCTCGCAGTCGATGCCGAATGGGTGGTTCTCTCCGGTTCGCTCCCGCCGGGCCTCCCCGTCGACTGGTATGCCGAGCTCGTCACTGCCCTGCGTGCCACGTCGGCGAAGGTAGCGGTGGACACCTCCGACGAGCCGTTGCTCGCTCTCGCCGCTGCCTTCCCGGAGTCGGCACCCGATCTGATCAAACCCAATTCCGAGGAACTCGCCCAACTCACCGGGTACGATTCCGAAGAGCTGGAAAGCGCAGCGGCGCAGGGTGATCCGACGGCTGCTATCGCAGCCAGCACGATCCTTCTCGGCCGAGGCGTCGGCGCGGTACTTGCCACTCTCGGCAGTGCCGGAGCCGTACTGGTCACCGAGGACGGTTCCTGGTACGCCAGCCCGCCCCCGATCACCGCGGTCAGCACGGTCGGCGCAGGCGATTCCTCGCTCGCCGGCTACATCCTCGCCGACGCCGAGAACTGTTCCGACGCAGACAAACTCCGCCGCGCCGTCGCCTACGGAACGGCAGCGACCGCGCTTCCAGGCACCACGCTTCCCCTGCCCGAGCAGACCCACCCGAATTCGGTGACGGTCCGTGCGCTCGACATCCCCACCTCCGTCACTCCGTCCACGCTCTCCCCTTCTTCGAACCGTCTCTAGGAGCCTGCAATGTCCACCCCCACCGAAGATCAGCAGATCATCGCCGAGGATCTGATCCTCCTCGACGCCGATCTCGGCGAGTCCAAGGAAGCCGTCATCGAACGCCTCGCAGGCGTTCTGGCTTCCGCGGGTCGCGCAACCGAAACCGATGCCCTGCGCGACGCCGCTCTGGCCCGCGAGGCGCAGTCGGCAACCGGCCTGCCCGGCGGCATCGCCATCCCGCACTGCCGCTCCGAAGCGGTCACCTCGGCCTCTCTCGGATTCGCCCGTCTGAACCCGAAGGTCGACTTCGGTGCCCCCGACGGCCCCGCGGACCTGGTGTTCCTCATCGCCGCTCCTGCCGGTGCCGGTTCGGCCCACATGAAGCTGCTCTCGAGCCTTGCGCGCGCACTGGTGAAGCCGGAATTCGTCACCTCCCTGCGCAACGCGTCCTCGGCCGCCGAGATCGTCACCCTCGTCGACGGGGTCATCAACCCCGCCGCCAAGCCGGCCGTGACGGCCCCGGCCGCAGCTCCTGTGTCGACCGCCAAGCACAGCGCGGCCGCCACCCCGGCCGAGACCACTGCCCCGAAGCACATCGTCGCAGTCACCGCCTGCCCCACCGGAATTGCGCACACCTACATGGCTGCCGATTCACTCGTCGCAGCGGGCGAGCGTGCCGGAGTCACCGTTCACGTCGAGACCCAGGGCTCGAGCGGCAGCACGCCGCTGGACCCCTCGATCATCGCCGGAGCCGAAGCAGTCATCTTCGCCACCGATGTGGGCGTCAAGGGTAGGGAGAGGTTCGCCGGTAAGCCCGTCATCTCCTCGGGCGTCAAGCGCGCCATCAACGAGCCCGACGTCATGCTCACCGAAGCCCTTCGCGCTGCACTGAACCCGGACGCAGCCCGCGTCGGCGGTACCGCAGTGGCCGCAGGCTCCACCGAATCCGCAGGCGAACTCGGCTGGGGCACCCGCATCCGCCAGATTCTCCTGACCGGCGTCAGCTACATGATTCCGTTCGTCGCCGCCGGCGGTCTGCTGATCGCCCTCGGCTTCCTGCTCGGCGGATACGAGATCTCCGGAGTTGCCGAGGACATCGTCGTCAACAACTCCATCACCTCCCTCCCCGAAGGCGGAATCGCCGCCTACCTCGGTGCCGTGCTCTTCCAGATCGGCGCACTGTCCTTCAGCTTCCTGGTGCCCGCACTGGCCGGCTACATCTCCTACGCCATCGCCGACAGGCCGGGACTCGCGCCAGGCTTCACCGCCGGTGCCGTGGCCGTTCTCGTCGGCGCAGGCTTCATCGGCGGCCTCGTCGGTGGTCTCATCGCCGGCTTCGTCGCACTGTGGATCAGCAAATGGAAGATCCCCGCGGTACTGCGTGGCCTGATGCCCGTCGTCATCATCCCGCTGTTCGCCACCCTCATCGTCGGCGCGATCATGTTCCTGCTGCTCGGCAAGCCGCTCGCCGCGATCACCAGCGGACTGACCGACTGGCTCAACGGTCTCAGCGGCTCCTCGGTCATCATCCTCGGCATCATTCTCGGCCTGATGATGTGCTTCGACCTCGGCGGACCGGTCAACAAGGCTGCCTACGCATTCGCAACCGCAGGCCTGTCGGTCACCGACACCGCATCACTGCGCATCATGGCAGCAGTCATGGCCGCAGGTATGGTGCCGCCGCTGGCCATGGCACTGGCCTCGACCGTTCGCTCGCGTCTGTTCACCGAAGCCGAGCGTGAGAACGGCAAGGCAGCCTGGTTCCTCGGAGCAGCATTCATCTCCGAGGGTGCGATTCCGTTCGCCGCGGCGGACCCGTTCCGCGTCATCCCCTCGATGATGGCCGGCGGCGCAGTCACCGGTGCCATGATCATGGCCTTCGACGTCACCCTCAGCGCTCCCCACGGCGGAATCTTCGTGTTCTTCGCCATCGGAAACATCCTGTGGTTCATCGTGTCTCTGGCCGTCGGCACCATCGTCTCGGCGTTCCTGGTCGTCTCGGCCAAGCAGTTCGTCAAGGGCAAGAACGCCCCGACCGAGGCCGAGCTCGATCCGGCACTCGCCACCGTCTGACACTCGCTACGATCGCAACAACCCCACTACGAAGGAGCACCACATGCCCAGCACCACAGTCGCCGTCGGATCCTCGATCGGTCTGCACGCTCGACCCGCAGCACTGATCGCCGACGCCGTCGCCGAAGCCGGCGTGGACGTCACCCTCGCAGTGGCCGACTCCGAGCCCGTGGACGCAGGTTCGGCCCTGATGATCATGACGCTTGGTGCCACCAAGGGCACCGAGGTCACCGTCAGCAGCGACGACCAGGCAGCACACGACAAGGTGGTCGCCCTCGTCGAAGCAGACTTGGATGCCTGACCAGACTGTTTGGCCAAGCGCCTAACGAGAACGCATCGATCGCCGGACGGTGAATCCCACCGCTCCGGCGATCAGCACCACACCGGCAGCGACGGCCGCTCGGAATGTCCATTCCGAGTCCGTCGCTGTCGGCGTCTGTGCCGACTGCTCGGGAACGACGGTCGGCGATACCGGCTCCACAGCAACAGGTTCGGGGGCAGACATCTCGAGATCGACCGCGTCGGGGACCCTCAGGATCGGCGGAAGCGTGGCCTCCGCGGATCCGAATCCGGCCTCGGATGCGATGAGCAAGGAACCGTCGTCGGTGAAGACCGATGCCTCACCCTGCGGCTGATCGGGCAACGCCACCACGGCGCGAGGCGCTGTCGGATCGACCAACGCCGACGCGATGTCCCCGTCCGGCACGCGGAACAGGTAGGCGTCGGTGTAGGTGCGCACTGCGGCCACGGCACCGTCGGCGCTCACCGCTCCCCCGGTCGCCAGTATCGATCCGACCACGAACGGCGGCCCACCGACCGTGTCGGTCGCCGTGAACGCCAGATTCCCGACCTTGCGCATCGGCGTCGGGCCAGGGCTGGACAGATCTGCGACCGATTGGTCGGCGGCGGGTACGTACACCCCGCTCACGCCCGAGAGATCCTTTGTCACGATCACCGGCCTACCACCGGGCTCGATCAGTATCGTCTCGGCGTCGTGCGCGCCGTCGGGGTAGGTCAATCGGTACAATTCGCCCCCGCCCGAGGCCGGGTCCATTCGCGTCAATGCCACTGTGTCGCGGCGCATCCGATTGTCGCCGATGTCCGCCAACCACAGCGAGCCGTCGTACGACGTCAGGTCCTCGACGTCGTACGGGTCGACGGGCACGTCGATCCATCGCGTGACCGCGCAGTTCGCATCGAGTTCGGCGACCCGATCATCGGCTCCGCTGTCTCCGATCACGTAGAGGACGCCGTCGATCGAGGTCAGCCCCGACAACTCCGCGAGTCCAGGATCGATTGGACCACAATAGGTTTCGGTCTCGATCGGTGCACCCGAGGCGACTCCCCCGAATGCGGCGGCCGAGGCCACGACAGCCACGACAGCACCACGGGCCACCAGCCGTGGTCCCACCACCGAGGTCAGACGCTGGGCACGATCGCCGTGAATTCGACGAGCGCCGCCGCAAGCGATTGCGGCACACGAGCTTCCACACGCGTGCCCTCTTCCTCGTGGGCCGTCTTCACGATCCGGCCGTCGGTGTGGATTCGCGCGACCAGATCACCACGGGTGTAGGGCACGAGAACATCGACCAACACGTCCGGCTCGGACAGGATCTCGGCCAGATGATCTCGCAGAGCGTCGATTCCCTCGCCGGTCTTGGCCGAGACGAATCGAGCGCCGTCGAGCAGCCCGCGCAGCTGAGTCAGTTGAACCGGATCGGCAGCGTCGATCTTGTTGACCACCAACAATTCCGGCGGCATCTTCGCGTCCTGCTCGCGAACCACCTCGGTGATCACCTCACGCACGGCCTTGATCTGATCGATCGGAAGAGGATCCGAACCGTCGACCACATGCAGCAGCAGATCTGCATCGGTGACCTCCTCGAGCGTCGAGCGGAACGCCTCGACCAACTGAGTCGGAAGATGCCGGACGAAGCCGACCGTGTCGGTCAGCACGATCTCGCGACCGTCCTCGAGCGTCGACTTGCGCGTGGTGGGATCGAGGGTGGCGAACAGAGCGTTCTGAACCAACACACCGGATCCGGTCAGCGCATTGAGCAGACTCGACTTGCCTGCGTTGGTGTAGCCCACGATAGCGATCGACGGCACCGTACCGCTCAGGCGCTGTTCGCGTTTGGTGTCGCGGGCCTGCTTCATGCCCTTGATCTCACGGCGCAGCTTGGCCATGCGCTCACGGATGCGTCGACGGTCGGTCTCGATCTTCGTCTCACCCGGTCCGCGCAGACCCACACCACCATTGCTGCCTGCCCGTCCACCGGCCTGCCGCGACATGGATTCGCCCCAGCCGCGAAGCCTGGGCAACATGTATTCCATCTGCGCGAACGCGACCTGCGCCTTGCCTTCTCGTGAGGTCGCGTGCTGGGCGAAGATGTCGAGGATCAGCGCGGTGCGGTCGATGACCTTGACCTTGACGACCTTCTCCAGCGCATTGAGCTGAGCAGGGGTCAGTTCACCGTCGCAGATGACCGTGTCGGCGCCGGTCGCGAGGACGATGTCGCGCACCTCCTTGGCCTTACCGGAACCGATGTACGTCGCGGCATCGGGCTTGTCACGTCGCTGCATCAGCGCTTCGAGCACCTCCGAGCCGGCGGTCTCGGCCAATGCAGCCAGTTCGGTCATGCTGGACTCGGCCTGCGCGGCCGTGCCGGTGGTCCAGACTCCGACCAGCACGACGCGTTCGAGCCGCAGCTGCCGGTACTCGACCTCGGTGACGTCGGTGAGCTCGGTGGACAGGCCGGCCACTCGACGCAGCGCGGTGCGGTCTTCGAGCTGCATGTCGCCGGAGGACGGGGAATTCTCGTCGCCGAGCGGAGACCGAGCCAGTCGTCTCGACCACGCGTCGGACTCTTCGCGGGTCCAGGCGGATTCGGTTTCGGGAGCGCCGTCGATGTCGTCGCGACCGTCGTCGACCGGCTCGCCTGCAGGGGATGTTTCATGTGAGTTCGTCATACGAGCTCCATGATCCACGAAAAGCCCAGCGTATGCACGCGGGTTTCGGTCACGTGGGTGCCGAGGCCTGCGCGATCGTCAGGACCGGGCCTTCAGCCACCGGTCGTCGATCTCGCCCCGGGCCAGCAACACCGACGGTCCGCGCAGAGTGGCACCGACGTGATCGATGTTCACACGCACCCGACCGCCGAGCACACCGACGCTCACCTCCCCGGTCTCGAGGCCCTCGTAGGACAGCGCCGCTGCGGCCGCTGCCACGGTTCCGGTGCCACACGATCGCGTCTCCCCGACGCCACGTTCGAACACACGCATCTGGACGGCACCGTCGTCGAGCCTGGTCAGGATCTCGACGTTCGCACCGTGGGGGAAGAACTCGGAATCCAGTGTCGGCGGTTGGGACAAGTCGAGCGCGCCGAGAGATGCGCGTGTCAACGCACCGTCGACACAGGCCAGGTGAGGATTGCCGACGTCGATTCCGATGCCCTCGTACGTCCCGCCCGCGAGGGTCGCCGAGCTCGAGCCCATCAGCGTGACGTCCCCCATCGCCACGGTGACATCGGCGTCGGTGTCGTCGAACGAGTGAACGGTCACAGCGCGTGCGCCTGCCCGCGAACCCACCACGAACTGGTCACGTTGTTCGAGGTCGTGCACCCGCAGGTAGTGCGCGAACACCCGCACACCGTTGCCGCACATCTCGGCGATGGTGCCGTCACCGTTGCGGTAGTCCATGAACCAGTCCTCGGGCTCGACACCCGGCGGCATTCGGTCGAGTACGCCTGCATCTCGGAGCACACCGGCCCGGGCGACGCGCAGAATCCCGTCGGCACCGAGGCCCTGGCGTCGATCGCACAACACCGACACCGCCGACCTGGTGAGTTCGAGCTCGGCTGCCGGATCCGGCAGCACGACGAAGTCGTTCTGAGTTCCGTGGCCTTTGGCGAATTCCATGGTCGCGAGTCTACGGGCGTACGGCTAGGAGGGGTCGATCGCGGACAGCGCGTCCGAGGTCAGCGTCGGCGAGGTGCCGTCGAGCCACCGGACGCGTTCGTCGCGACGAAACCAGGATCGCTGGCGTCGTACGTAGCGTCGGGTTCCGATGAACGTCCGTTCGAGTGCGTGCTGGACGTCGTAGTCACCCGCCAGCACATCGAGAGCCTGCGCGTACCCGATGGCCCGCGACGCGGTGACGCCCTCACGCAGTCCCAGGGCGAGCAGCCCTTCCACTTCGTCGAGCAATCCGGTCTCGAACATCAGCCGAGTGCGCTCGGCGATCCGCTCGTCCAGTTCGGCCGTGTCGCGGTCGACTCCCAACACCACCGTGCCCCAGCGAGGTGCACCGATCTTCGGGGCCGATGCCGCGAACGGCTGCCCGGTCAGCTCCACCACCTCGAGCGCTCGGACCATGCGCCTGCCGTCGGTGGGCAGGATCGACGCGGCAGCCTCGGGATCGGCGGCCGTCAACACGCGATGGATCTCCTCGACGCCGTCGCGTTCGAGGACGGCTTCCCATTTCGCTCGAACGACGGGGTCGGTGGCCGGAAACGCCCACTCGTCGAGCAACGACTGCACGTACATCATCGATCCGCCGACGATGATCGGCCGCGAACCCCGCGATCGAATGTCCTCGACGTCGGCGACCGCAGCCTCCTGGTAGCGGGCGACGGTAGCGATGTCGGTGACCTCGAGCACATCGAGTTGGTGGTGCGCAATCCCGCGCCGCTGCGCGACGGGCACTTTCGCGGTCCCGATGTCCATCCCCCGGTACTGCTGCATCGCGTCGATGTTGACGATTTCGCCGCCGAGTTCCTCGGCCAGATCGAGAGCCAGATCGGACTTTCCTGTGGCAGTCGGCCCGATGACCGCGACCGGTGTCGTGGCCGAATCGCTCGCCCCGTCAACCACGAGCCCAGGTCCCCACGAAGTATCCGACCCCGAAGGGCGCACCTCGGTAGAGCTCTGCGTTCGTCGTCGCATCGGCTCCAGCGAGTGCCGCCAGCACCTGCCACGCCGCTCTGCCGCCGACACCGAGCGAAGCGCACAGGTCCGGATCCAGATCCGCCAATGCATCGACGTCGGCGCTCGCGAGGGCATCGTCGATACTGCGCTGGACCCCCTCGGCGCGCTCGTCGAACGATCCGGGTGCCTTCGGAGTCAGTGTGTTCGCCCCGTCTGCCAGCAGCAGAACGCCCCAGGTCTCCGCCGAGGCGTCGAACTCTCGGCGCAGCTGCTCGCCGAACTCGGCGCACGACCCGGGGCTCGCATCGGCCGCGATCGTGCGGACCTCGACCGCAGCGTCGGGCGCTGCCACCCCGCGCAGCCACCCGGCGATCAGAACCGCCAGCGGCAGGTCCGGATCTGCCGCAGTGTGCGCTGCGCCGCCGGACAGGCTCACCACCACGTCGACTCCGAAGCCCCGGAACGTGCCGACGGTGGCCGTGCCGTAGGTGGACGACACGCGGTCGACGCCGACGGCGATCCAGCGGTCGACCGTCGACGCCAGATGGGTGGTCGCGTCGACGGCGGCGGTCCGCAGATCGGCTGTCCGGGCCGCCCCCGCGCCCATCAGTTCGGGGACCAGCAACGGTGGAGAGGGCACCAGGGCCGCGGCACGAAACACGAGCACCACGCTAGTCGGTGGCGCGACTTGTCCCGACGAGTCCACCTCGAGTCGTCTGAGCTGTTTCAATGGTCCGATCGGTCGTCACCTAGTTCAATGGTGTCCAGATCGCGATTGAAGGCAGCCGTGACGCGCGGCAGAGATGAGGAACAATGACCGACCCGAACGCCGGCACTCCCACCACCCCAGAGGCTGCATCCTCGGATGCACCCGCCCAGACCCCCGGTGCGACCGCGCCCGGTGCAGCGAACCACGGCGGACCCAAGCCCGGCGGTGGACCCAAGCCCGGCGGTGGACCGAAGCCCGGTGGAGGACCCAGGCCCGGCGGCCCGGGTCCCGGCTCTCCTCGTCCCGGCGGTTCGGCCGGTGCCAAGCCCCACCCGACCCCCTCCCACGTCCCGACCGCGATCCCGACGGTCGCGCCTGCGAGCGACCCCAGCAAGTTCGGCAGAGTCGACGACGACGGCACCGCATGGGTGACCACCGCCGACGGTGAGCGGCAGATCGGGTCCTGGCAGGCAGGAGACGCGGCGGAAGGACTCGCCCATTTCGGTCGGCGCTACGACGATCTGGCCACCGAGGTCGCTCTGCTCGAAGCTCGATTGACCTCCGGTACCGGCGATGCCAAGAAGACCAAGGCCGCAGCGTCCGCGTTGTTGGAGAGCCTGCCGACCGCTGCTGTGATCGGCGACCTCGATCTGCTCGCCAGGCGACTCGACGCGGTCGTCGAGCATTCGGACGCCGCAGCAGCGGTGGCCAAACACGAAAGGGAGCTCGAACGCGCCGAGCACACCGCGCGCAAGGAAGCCCTCGCCGTCGAAGCCGAGCAGATCGGTAGCGAATCGACCCAGTGGAAGCACGCGGGCGATCGGCTGCGAGAGATCCTCGACGAGTGGAAGACGATCCGCGGGGTCGACCGCAAGATCGACGATGCCCTGTGGAAGCGGTACTCCAAGGCACGGGAGAACTTCAACCGTCGCCGCGGCGCCCATTTCGCCGATCTCGATCGTGAGCGCGGTGCGGCCAAGACTCGCAAGGAAGAACTGGTCGAGCGGGCCAGAGCCTTGTCGTCGTCCACGGACTGGGGACCCACCGCAGCAGCGTTCCGCGATCTGCTGGTGGAATGGAAGGCATCCGGCCGTGCCCCACGCGATGCCGACGACGCGCTGTGGAAGAACTTCAAGGCCGCACAGGACGTGTTCTTCGCTGCCCGCAACGCCGCGGCCTCCGAGCGGGACGCCGAGTTCGAGGCCAACGCCGAGGCCAAGGAAGCCCTGCTGGCCAAGACACACATCGATCCGAGCAAGGACCTCGATGCCGCCCGTTCGGCACTGCGCGACCTGCAGGACAAGTGGGATGCCATCGGCAAGGTTCCGCGCGAGAAGATGCAGGAACTCGAGGGCAAGCTGAGGGCGATCGAGAAGTCCGTCCACGACGCGGTGGAGGCCCAGTGGCGTCGTTCGGATCCCGAGGCCGTCGCCCGCGCCGCCCAGTTCCGCGAGCGGGTGGCTCAGTTCGAGGATCAGGCCGCCAAGGCGACCGCAGCAGGCAAGACCAAGGATGCCGAGCGTGCGCTCGCACAGGCGCAGCAGTGGCGCGAGTGGGCCGACGCAGCAGAGAGCGCCGTCGACGAGTTGTGATCGACCGGCACTCCTGACCGGGGCGGCCGATCGGACCTACGGGGCCGAGTGGCCGTCCCACAGGCGCAGCTTCTGTTCGCCCGACGCAGCGGCGATGCGTCGCTGCTCCTGGGCCGCGAGCTGGGCGTTCGTCTTGTTCCACACGGCCTTGAGCCAATGGAACGTCAACGCGATGACGGCGATCCACGCGATGATCAGTCCGATTCCCGGTCCGGCACCCTGCAGGTTGTCCGGCACGGTCTGCCGTGTCCAGATCGAGAGCATCCCGTACACCGACGACACCGCACATCCCGCGAGGGCGGCCCAGGCCAACGCCCAGATACGGGTGACGAGCGCGAGCACCGACATCACCACGCCGAACGTCAGCACCAGCACGACGAAGACGCGTGACGGCAGCGCGATGGACTCGGCAACTGCGGCTTCTCCACCCGTGAGCACGTCGAATCCGCTGGCCGATCCGGTGTGCGGCAACGCGAACGTGACCAACAGGACCAGCACCAGCCCGGCCACGACCATGGCCCGCGCTCCCGGGTCCAGTTCCGTCATCACCGCCCTCTCCGTTCGCCCGAGTTCCTCGGCGGATCGAGAGGGTACGACGCGATCGGGTCCGTCTGTGTCTGTCATGCGGTGCATCCTGTCTCTACCGGTAGCGGCGCCGGTGCGCCGATCGAGGGAAGTCCGAGGCCGACGCCGATCGGTGCCGTCTTGGGCATCACACCGCGTTCGTGGGCGTCTCCTGCTGCCGTACGGCGATGCGTGAGCACGCCGGCGTCGGCGATGAGGTGGTACGGCGCAGCGGCCGTCAGCGTGGTGGTGACGACGTCGCCCGGGCGGATCTCGCTCACGCGATCGGCGTCGACTGCGAAATGCACGAGTCGGCCGTCCCTGGCTCGCCCGCTCATCCGATGCGTCGCGGCGTTCTTGCGACCTTCACCGGTGGCGACGAGTAGTTCGACCTCGGTACCGATCAACTCTCGGTTGGCAGCGAGAACGATCTCTTCCTGCAGAGCGATCAATCGCAGATACCGTTCTTGCACAACCTCTTTGGGGATCTGATCGGGCATCTCGGCGGCAGGCGTTCCCGGCCGCTTCGAGTACTGGAAGGTGTAGGCATTGGCGAACTTCGCCCGCCGAACCACGTCGAGCGTCTGCTCGAAGTCCTCATCGGTCTCACCGGGGAAGCCGACGATGATGTCGGTGGTGATGGCCGCGTGTGGCATGACCGCGCGCACCTTGTCGATGATGCCCAGGAACTTGCTCTGCCGGTAGGACCTGCGCATCGCCTTGAGGATGCGATCCGATCCGGATTGCAGCGGCATGTGCAGGGTGGGACAGATGTTCGGGGTGGACGCCATCGCCTCGATGACGTCGTCGGTGAACTCGGCCGGGTGCGGAGAGGTGAACCGCACTCGCTCGAGACCCTCGATCGAGCCGCATGCGGCCAGCAGCGACGCGAACGCGCCGCGGTCGCGAGGCATGTCCGGATCGGCGAACGAGGCACCGTACGCATTGACGTTCTGGCCGAGCAGCGTCACCTCGAGTACACCCTGATCCACCAAAGCCTGTACCTCGGCGAGGATGTCGCCCGGCCTGCGGTCGATCTCCTTGCCGCGCAGGGCCGGGACGATGCAGAACGTGCAGGTGTTGTTGCAGCCCACCGAGATCGAGACCCAGCCGGCGTATGTCGATTCGCGTTTCGCCGGCAGGGTCGACGGGAAGGCCTCGAGGGATTCGAGAATCTCGACCTGTGCCCGTTCGTTGTGCCGGGCGCGCTCGAGCAACACCGGCAACGACCCGATGTTGTGGGTTCCGAAGACCACGTCGACCCACGGAGCCTTCTCGACGACGGTGCTGCGATCCTTCTGCGCCAGGCAACCACCGACCGCGATCTGCATGTTTGGGTTTCGCGTCTTCGCGGGCCGCAACATGCCGAGGTTGCCGTACAGCTTGTTGTCGGCGTTCTCGCGCACCGCGCAGGTGTTGAAGACGACGAGATCTGCGTCGGTGCCTGCGTCGGCCGGAACGTAGCCCGCTTCCTCGAGCAGCCCGGACAACCGCTCGGAATCGTGGACGTTCATCTGGCATCCGTGCGTACGCACTTCGTAGCTGCGGGGAACCGACGCCGACGGGTCCGTCACCGGGACGGGATCGGTACTCCCGTGATCGGCCACGTCCACGGTCGGAAAAACACTCGTTTGCACCCCTCCAGGGTACGTCCATCGCACCGACCGGCCCGCCGGGGTCGCGGGCTCCACCGCAGACTGTGCAGGGCCGATGCGGGGCAACAGTAAAGTTTCCATTACATAATCGAAGATGGCGGGCGAAAACACCGGTCGGCGAGGAAACTACGCATAGGGTTTCGACTTATGACGCACGCCACCGACGCGCCGGCATCGACACCCCCGCCGGGCGCGCCCTCGATGATCTCGCTCAAATCCGTCGACAAACATTTCGGTGATCTGCACGTCCTCAAGGACATCAACCTGGAAGTGCCGGCCGGTCAGGTCGTCATCGTCGTCGGCCCCTCCGGCTCGGGCAAGTCGACTCTGTGCCGGACGATCAACCGCTTGGAGCCGGTCGATTCCGGTGCCATCGAGGTCGACGGAGATCTACTTCCCGCGGAAGGCAAGGCCCTTGCGGCCCTGCGCGCCGACGTGGGCATGGTGTTCCAGTCGTTCAACCTGTTCGCGCACAAGACGATCCTGCAGAACGTCATGCTCGCGCCCATGAAGGTACGCAAGCAGAAGAAGGACGAGGCCGAGAAGAGCGCCTTGGCTCTGCTCGAACGCGTGGGAATCGCCAACCAGGCCGACAAGTACCCCGCTCAGCTCTCCGGTGGTCAGCAGCAGCGTGTCGCCATCGCGCGATCTCTCGCCATGAACCCCAAGGTGATGTTGTTCGACGAGCCGACCTCGGCCCTCGACCCCGAGATGGTCAACGAGGTACTCGACGTCATGACCTCGCTCGCCAAGGAGGGCATGACGATGCTCGTCGTCACCCACGAGATGGGCTTCGCCCGCAAGGCCGGCGACCGCGTCATCTTCATGGCCGACGGAGCCGTCGTCGAGGACACCGATCCCGAGACCTTCTTCAAGTCGCCCAAGTCCGAGCGTGCCAAGGACTTCCTCGGCAAGATCCTCGGTCACTGACCCGCTTCACCGTTCACCCCGAATACCCGAACCGATCCCTAAGGACATTCACTGTGAGAATCACCCGACCGCTTCGCTTCGGTGTCGCCATCGCCGCTCTGTCCATCGTCGCCACCGCCTGCGGCGGCGGAGAGGAAGCTCGCACCATCTCGAGCAGCGCCGAGTCCGGCAACCTCATCGTCGGCATCAAGTTCGACCAGCCCGGTCTCGGTCTGCGCAATCCCGACGGCACGTTCAGCGGCTTCGACGTCGAGGTGGCCAAGTACGTCGCCGGCAAGCTCGGTGTCGACGAGGCCAACATCGAGTTCAAGGAGTCCCCCTCGGCGCAGCGCGAGACTCTGATCGAGAACGGCGAGGTCGACTACATCGTCGCCACCTACTCCATCACCGACACCCGCAAGGAAAAGGTCGGTTTCGCCGGCCCGTACTTCGTGGCGGGACAGTCGTTGCTCGTTCGTGAGGACAACACCGACATCACCGGTGCCGATTCCCTCAACGACGGCAAGCGACTCTGCTCGGTCACCGGTTCCACCCCGGCCCAGAACATCGCCGACGAGTACCCCGGCGTGCAGCTGCAGCCGTTCGACACGTACTCCGCGTGCGTCGAGGCGCTGCGCAACGGCACCGTCGATGCGGTGACCACCGACGACATCATCCTCGCCGGCTACGCCGCTCAGTCCCCCGGACAGTTCAAGGTGGTCGGTGAGCCGTTCACCACGGAGAACTACGGCATCGGCCTGAACAAGGACGACACCGAAGGACGTAACCAGATCAACGACGCCATCGAGGAGATGGTGTCGAGCGGTGCATGGGAGCAGGCCTTCAACGACACCGTGGGCGCATCGGGCTACCCGCTGCCGACCCCGCCCACCGTCGACCGCTACTGATCGACCCTCTCGTCGTGTTCCGCGAGCGCGTGCGCGCGGAACACGACGGTTGGATCTCGCCGAGCCGTGAGGATCAACAAGCACCGTGAACCTATTGAGCAAGTACGGCGATCAATTGATCGACGCGTTTCTCTCGACCATCTACCTGACGTTGGCATCCCTCGTCGGCGCGCTGGTCATCGGAACGATCATTGCCGCGATGCGGGTGTCACCCATCCCGATCGCGCGTGGCATCGCCGCGACGTACGTCACCATCTTCCGTAACACCCCGTTGACCCTGATCATCCTGTTCACCTCGTTCGGCCTGTACCAGACCATGGGTGTCTCGCTCGCGTCGGAATCGTCCTCGACCTTCCTCGACGACAACAACTTCCGCCTGGCAATCCTCGGTCTGAGTGTCTACACCGCGTCGTTCGTCGCAGAATCTCTGCGATCGGGAATCAACACGGTCCCCGTCGGTCAGGCCGAGGCCGGCCGCTCACTGGGTATGACGTTCACCCAGAACATCTCCATCGTCGTTCTGCCACAGGCGTTCCGCGCCGTGGTCGGACCGCTCGGCAGTGTCGTGATCGCACTGACGAAGAACACGACGATCGCATCGGTCATCGGCGTCGCCGAGGCGTCGTTCCTGATGAAGAACATGATCGAGAACGAGGCCGCGATCTTCGTGGTCGGCGGCATCTTCGCGCTCGGTTTCATGATCCTGACGCTCCCGACCGGGTTGCTGTTCGGCTACATCAGCAAGCGATTGGCGGTGTCATGATGAGTGATGCAGTAGCAGTTCTCTACGACGTTCCGGGCCCGAAAGCGGTGCTGCGCTACCGGATTCTGACCGGGGTCGTTGCCGTCGTCTCGCTGGGCGTCGCGTTCCTCATCTACCGAGCACTCGACTCCAAGGGTCAGTTGACCGCCGAGAAGTGGGATCCGTTCCTCGAATCGACCACGTGGACCACGTATCTGATCCCCGGAATCCAGGGCACGCTGGTTGCAGCGGCGCTCTCGATCGTGTTCGCACTGATCCTCGGTGCCGTCCTCGGTATCGGCCGCCTCTCGGATCATCGCGCGGTACGGATCGTCAGCGGCGCGATCGTCGAGGTGTTCCGCGCAGTACCCGTACTGATTCTGATGATCTTCCTGTACGCGGTCTACGCCGACTACGAGGTCTTCAAGGTCAAGTACCTGGCGTTGGCGGCCGTGGTCACCGGCCTGACGCTGTACAACGGATCGGTCATCGCCGAAATCGTTCGCGCGGGAGTCAATTCACTGCCCAAGGGGCAGCGGGAAGCTGCGTCCGCGCTGGGAATGCGCAAGAGCCAGGTCATGCTTCTGGTTCTGCTCCCCCAGGCCGTCACCGCCATGCTTCCGGCGATCATTTCGCAGATGGTTGTGGCGTTGAAGGACTCGGCGCTCGGTTACGTCATCGGGTACGTCGAAGTGGTCCGTTCCGGTCAGCAGGTAGGCGCGTTCTACAGCAACTACCTCCCCTCGCTGATCATCGTCGCCGTCATCATGATCATCATCAACTCCGCGTTGACGAAGCTGGCCACCGTGGTCGAACGTCGTTTGCGTTCGCGTAAGCGCAAAGCCGGCGCGACCGACGTGGTTCCCGCTCTCGATGGTGGTCAGGCAGCCTGATCACCATCGCCGGCAACGAGTAAGGCCCGCAACACCGATGGTGTTGCGGGCCTTACTGTTTCTCGACGGCTCCTACTCGAGGTGGACGATCACATCGAGTCTGGGCCGTCGAAGCCTTCGGTGTCGGCACCTGCGCGGTCGAGTTGCTCCTTGACCACCGCGAACGCCATGCCCTGCGAGTAGCCACGGCGCGCGAGCATGCCGACCAATTTTCGGACAACCTTGTCACGCTCGGCGCGGGCATCCGGCCCACTCGAGTCCGGCATTTGCAGTGTGCGAAATCGCTTGCGTACCAGCTCGGCTGCGCGCTGACGTTCGTCGTCGGCATCGATCGTATCCAGTGCGTGCAGAGCGAGTTCGTTACTGACTCCCTTGTTGCGGAGCTCCATACTCAGTGCGCGTTTACCCTTGCCCGAGTACTTGTGCCGGGATTGAACCCATTGCTGCGCGAAGGACTCGTCGTCGACAAGCTTTGCCTTTTCGAGCCGGTCGAGAACGGCGTTCGCGATCTCGGCAGTGAAGCCCTTCTTCGCAAGATTTGCTTCGAGTTCGTGCCTGCTACGCGCTCGATCGGTCAGCAACCGAAGGCAGACATCTTTCGCCTGCGCCTCGGTGCCGCCACCCTCGTCTCGCTGCTGCACAGCGACAACAGGTTAGAAGTCCACCGGAGCGGCTGCAGGCTCCTCCGCGGTGACGTCCGCGCCGATCTGCAGCTTCTCCATGATCTTCTTCTCGATCTCGTCCCGCACGTCGGGGTTCTCGAGCATGAACTTGCGGGCGTTCTCCTTGCCCTGACCGAGCTGGTCACCCTCGTAGGTGAACCACGAACCCGACTTGCGGATGAAGCCGTGCTCGACGCCCATGTCGATCAACGAGCCCTCGCGGCTGATGCCCTTGCCGTAGATGATGTCGAACTCGGCCTGCTTGAACGGCGGCGCAACCTTGTTCTTGACCACCTTGACCCGGGTGCGGTTACCGATGGCGTCGGTTCCGTCCTTCAGGGTCTCGATGCGGCGGATGTCGAGGCGAACCGAGGCATAGAACTTCAATGCCTTACCACCGGTGGTGGTTTCGGGAGAGCCGAACATGACGCCGATCTTCTCGCGCAGCTGGTTGATGAAGATCACGGTGGTACCGGAGTTGCTCATCGCGCCGGTGATCTTGCGCAACGCCTGGCTCATCAGGCGGGCCTGCAGACCGACGTGACTGTCGCCCATCTCGCCCTCGATCTCGGCGCGCGGTACCAGTGCCGCCACGGAGTCGATCACGAGGATGTCGAGTGCACCCGAACGGATCAGCATGTCGGCGATCTCGAGAGCCTGTTCACCGGTATCGGGCTGCGACACCAGCAATGCATCGGTGTCGACACCGAGCTTCTTGGCGTAGTCCGGATCCAGAGCGTGCTCGGCGTCGATGAAGGCCGCGATGCCGCCTGCTCGCTGAGCACTGGCCACCGCATGCAGGGCGACGGTGGTCTTACCCGAGGATTCCGGACCGTAGACCTCGATGACACGTCCACGCGGCAACCCTCCGATGCCGAGTGCCACATCGAGCGCGATCGATCCCGTGGGGATGACGGCAATGGGCTGGCGGACCTCGTCACCGAGGCGCATCACCGAACCCTTGCCGAAGTTCTTGTCGATCTGCGCGAGTGCGAGATCGAGCGCTTTGTCGCGATCGTATGCAGCCATCGTGAGCTCCCTGTGTCGTGTCGTTCAGCTGTGTCGTGTCGATCAGCTTTGTCGTCGGTAACGCTAGATCGGGGTACCGACAAGAAGTTTCTCGACACCGACCGGCAACCGTTGACCCAAGCATAGGGGAACACGTGTTCGAGTCAACTACCGCAGCAATCGACACGCCGAGAGGATCGACAGGACCCGGGGAACTACCAGCGTTCTCTCGGTACATCGAACTCGTAGCAGATCGACCGCCACACTTCCCGTGGATCGACGCCGTCCTCGATGGCCTGCGCTCCCGTTCGGCCGATACCGGACAGCACGTGATCGGTCAGCAGCGAATCGCCACGAACGGAGCCGAACTCCTCGGTGAGCAGTTCACGAAATTCGGTCAGACGCACAACGACAACCCTAACGTCCGCGCCGTGGAGTGCTGCGGTCGAGCACCCGATGACAGACGGACACGGGATCCTCGACGGACTGCGCCCCGTCCGCCGCCGTCGCCGCCGCCCGGGCGAAGCGCGGATCGGACAGTACGGTGGCCACCGCGTCGGCGATCGAGGTCGGCGTCGGGGGTCGTACGATGACGGCACTCCCCTGCCGTGCGGCGCGGTTGGCCAGCTCCCACTGATCGCCACCGCCCGGGACGGTCACCACCGGAACGCCGTGCATGAGCGCCTTGGCCAGCATTCCGTGCCCACCACCGCACACCACCACATCGGCATGACGCAGCAGTTCGTCCTGGCGGCCCAAACCGGCGTTCGCCCAGTTCGGGAGTACGGCGGGAACTCCGTCGAGAACGGACGCCACCACCCGAACTCCCCTGCCGTCCAACCCTTTCAGCGCCATCTCGAGCATTCCCTCCGCCCCGGTGAAGGCTGTCGACGGCGCGACCATCACCAGCGGTGACGTGCCGTCCGGAGTGTCGAGCAGGTCGTCCGTCGGTTCCCACAGCAGCGGACCGACCACGTGTGCGTCCTCCGGCCAGTCGGGACGGCGCACCTCGAGCGCAGGAATGGTGGCGACGAGCCGAGCAGCCGGGCCCGGATCCTCGGCAGGCAGCCCGATGCTCGTCCGTGCGCTGGACCGCTGAGCTCGTCCCTGAGCGATCGAGCGTGCCGTCAACGCGCGCATCACGGTATCGCGCAACCTGCCGCGAACCCCGGTACCCGGAGCCAGGCCACTTCCGATGGGAGGCAACCCTTTCGAGGGCGAATACAGTGGATGGGGCGAGAGCTCCACCCAGGTGATCCCGAGCCGCTCCGCGGCCATGCCGCCCCCTGCGGTCAGGATGTCGGACACGACGAGATCGACGTTCTCCCGCGCGAGGTCGGGCAGCAACTCGGTCGAGACGAACGCCGCCCGTGAATGGATACGTTGTCCGGCGTCGAGATCGTCGTCCTCCGGCCGCGGCGCAAGACCACCCAGCGGAAACGCCCGCAGCCCCGCTGCGTGCGCATCGGGCACCCAGCGGCTACCGGTGAAGAGGATCGGTTCGTCGCCTGCCGCGCGGAAGAGCAGGGACAGCGCGATCGCCGGAAAGGCATGCCCCGGATCGGGCCCGGCCACCACTGCTACTCGCACGAACCCAGCGTGCCACACTCGAGCCGTACCGCTCGACGTGTGCCGGGATCAGGTCGGGAGAGCCGGCCCGAACCCGAGCGGCGAAATGTGCACTCGGTCCCGATCGCGGTCGACGCAGACTCGTTCACGCACTCTCGGGCCGCAGGTAACTGTCCACTGCGTACGCCATCTGACGCGTCACCTCGGTCCCCGAGACGCGCTCGGACACCATCTCCGCGGACTGCACCGCTGACTGCACCATCAGTAGCACCAGCGTGGCCAGCGTCGTGGGATCCCCTGCGCGAATCGAGCAATCACGTTGTCCGGCAACGACCAGAGAAGACAACGCGTCGATGATCAACGACTGACTGGTTCCGAGTCGATGAAGAATGTATGTGGCCAGCACGTCGGAATCGGAACGCAGAATCTTCACGAACAACGGATGGAGTCGAGTGCGGTCGGCCACTTCACCCACGGCAGTGACGATCTGATCGCGAGCCGACGCGGTGGCGTCGAAACTCGGAATCAGCGCACCGATCTCACGAGTGAGCAGGCTCGACACCACAGCTCGCGTGTCGGCCCATCTCCGGTACACGGTGGGCCTGCTGACCTTGGCGCGGCGCGCGATTTCTGCCAAGGTGGTGCGCTTGACGCCGTGTTCGAGGATGCAGGACCGGGCCGCGTCGAGAACGGCGTCTTCGACCGACTTCTCGGGAGCTTCTGTTCGGGACGGCGACTGCAGGGGCTCGGACGAGGCAGGACTCGACACCGGCTGCTCGATCACGTGCCACCCTTCGCAGTTCGGACAAAAGGACTGTATTTCCAGCAATAACAGTCTCTTTCGCTACAGTACCTCACGGTTACGCGCACCTTCGGCCCCGAAATCACCGGCCACACGCCCGGACAACGTACGCCGGAGGCATACCGCCGCGAATCGCCTCGGTCACCACCACGGGAACCGTCGACCCTGGCAAGCTGATCGATGTGATCGACGAATCGTTGCGACCATGACCCGATCGGTGACGGTGTTGACCAATCCGATGGCCGGCGGTGGTCGCGCGGGCCACGCCGGGCGGTGCGCCGTGGCGCGCTTGCGGGAGCGAGAACTTCACGTCACGACCATCGAAGGCCGCACGCCCGGGGATGCACTGTCATTGCTCGAGAAGGCCGTCGGCAGCGGTACGGACGCCGTGGTCGCCGTCGGCGGCGACGGGCTCGTCAATCTCGTCGTTCAAGTGCTCGCCGGCACCGACGTTCCGATGGGCCTGATCCCGGCAGGCACCGGCAACGACCTGGCCCGAACCCTGGGACTACCTCGCGACGACGCTGCCCACGCAGCCGATATCGTCGCCGACAACGTCACGCGCGCAATCGATCTCGGACGGATCGGCGACCGATGGTTCACCACCGTCCTGTCCAGTGGTTTCGACTCGCTGGTCACCGAGAGGGCCAAGCGACTGCGCTGGCCGCGCGGACCTCTCCGGTACAACGCGGCCATGGTGCTACAGCTGGCGTCACTCACGAAGCTGCCGTACGTCATAGAACTCGACGATGCCGAACTTCGACTCGATGCCACCTTGGTCGCGGTCGGAAACGGCAGGAGTTACGGAGGCGGCATGGCCGTGTGCCCTGCCGCGCGAGTGGACGACGGTCTGCTCGATGTCACCGTCGTTCGCGGGGCGAGTCGGACGCGCCTGCTCGGACTGTCGCCGACTCTCTATCGGGGAACACACATCGACTTACCGGAGGTCGACACGTACACCTCGACGCAGGTCACGTTGCGGTGCGACGGAATCGTCGCCTACGCCGACGGGGAACGTGTCGCGGAACTACCCGTCACGGCACGCTGCGTACCGCGGGCCCTTCGGGTGTTCGTCGAGCAGGGCTCTGCTGCTCTCGGGTGACGGAACACCGCATCGGCGTCAGAACTTCAGCGACGAGCGATCGTTGTCGGAGGCGATCGCCTTGTACAGCCACACCAGTCCCATCACGATCGCGCCCGCCACCACCAGCCAGAACAGACCCTTGATGATGCTGCCCAGAAGCGCGAGCGCAATCCAGATCAGAACGATGAATCCCAGAATCTTCCAGAACATGAGTGCTCCTACCGTGTCGCCGCGCACCGTGTCGTATCGCGTACGTCGATCCTGGCATCCGGCCGCGACGAACACATCGGGGTGAACCCTGAATTGTCTCAGCGGTGCCGCGACCGGATCTGATCGATTTCGGTGAGTGCCTCGGCCCACCCCTGCAGTCGATCCGTCGCCGACAACAGCTCACGTCGGTGCGATTCCACGACCGTCGTCGACGCCGGTCCGGCGGGCCCGGTCATCCGCGCGGCCGCGGCGACGAGCTGCTCGTACTGATCGACCCCGGTCGCGAGTTCGGCTGCCGCCGAGGCTATTGCGCCGCGGAGGTGCTCGCGGGTCACAGCGCTCGCCGCCCCCGCACGTTCCAGAGCAGCGATGTCGACAGCAACTCCTTCGAGACCGCGAGCCGCATCGGAAGTAACCCCGATCATCTCCTCGACGTCGTCGGTACCGATCGTCTCGGACCTCGCGAGGATCCCCAGCAGCTCGAACAGACTCTGCTCGGCACCGGCCAGTCGGGCCATCGACTCGTACGCGGCGGATCCGCGCTGCGGCGACACGCGCTTGGTGGGCAGGCCGACGGGGACCGGTTGGGCGCGAAGACGCCGCAGCCGCGTCACCGCGAATGCCGCCGGTACCGCCATGAGGGCAGCACTACCGCCGCCCACGAACAGAGTCCACTCCGGAGCCGACAGCACGGCCATCCCCGCGGTTCCCACCGCTGTCGTCGTGGACGCAGCACCGAACCTGATTCCGCGTCGTCTGGCACGGCGAATCTTCTTCAGATGCTTGACACGGGGGTCTTTCCGACGGCCGGCGGCGTCGAGGATCGAGGTACCGACACTTCGAGCGGACTCCGCCAGAGATCTGACCACTGCACCGGACTCGGAGACGGCGGTGGTCACGGATTCTCGATCGAGCGAAACGGCCGGCCGCTTACGCGACCGGCCGGATTCGTGATCTCTTCTACCCATCTCGGCGCTGCTGTCGGACGACCGAGTTGTTCGTCAGGTCGATCTACGCCTGAGCCGGGGGCTCGGGCGTCGCGTCCGGGGACTTGGCAATCGAGGGCTTCGCCGCGGCATTCCCCGACGGCAGCGAGTCGCCTGCCATCGAAGCGCGGATCTGCTCGAGGCGGCTGTGGCCCGCCATCTGCACGGATGCCTGCTGGACCTCCATCATGCGACCGGAGACCGAGTTCTGAGCCAGCTCCGCCGATCCCAGGGCGTCTGCGTAGCGACGTTCGATCTTGTCCCGGACGGCGTCGAGGCTCGGGGTGTTGCCGGGCGCGGACAGGGTGCTGTCCATCGACCGAAGGGATTCGCTGACCTTCTCCTGCATCTTCGCCTGCTCGAGCTGGCTGAGCAGCTTGGTGCGTTCTGCGACCTTCGACTGCAGGGCCATGGCGTTCTGCTCGACGGCCTTCTTGGCCTGAGTGGCCGCCTGCAGCGACTGATCGTGCAGGACCTTGAGATCCTCGACGCTCTGCTCGGCGGTCACCAGCTGCGCGGCGAAGGCCTCGGCGGCGTTCGTGTACTGCGTGGCCTTCTCGATGTCGCCCGCGATGGCGGCCTGATCGGCCAGCGTCACCGCTTGCCGAGCGTTCGCATTGAGCTTCTCGACCTCGTCCAGCTGCCGGCTGAGCTTCATCTCGAGCTGGCGCTGATTACCGATGACGGACGCGGCCTGCTGGGACAGAGCCTGATGCTGGCGCTGTGCGTCCTCGATCGCCTGCTGAATCTGAACTTTGGGGTCGGCCTTCTCGTCGATCTTGGAATTGAAGAGCGCCATCATGTACTTCCAGGCTTTGACGAAAGGATTAGCCATGGGGTGGTCCTGCCTCCATCTGTTGCGCCGCGGTGGCCGCGTACGGGTCGGCTGCTCTCGCAGTGACCGAAATGAACCTGTCCGTGCTGTGAAAGTCGGGTGCGTGATCTGGGTCAGGAGTGGAAACTGATTGCTTTTCCGATCTTAGGCGGCGGCGAGAGCTCTGGCAGCAGGTGCCGGAATCACGACGCGAGTATCGCCGTCGATACGGGTGGCGACCGCTGCCTCGTCGAGCCGCGCTGCGGCGGTGGAGGCGTCGGACAGCGTCACACTGACATCGCTCATGACGTCCGAGAGCGGGACGGCGAGTGCGTCGCAGATCGCGGCGAGGAGTTCGCTCGATGCCTCCTTGCGACCGCGTTCCACCTCGGAAAGGTATCCGAGGCTCACGCGTGCGGTGTTCGAGACTTCACGCAGGGTTCGGCTCTGTGCGACGCGAGTACGCCGCAAACTGTCGCCGAGTGCTTCACGCAATAGCAGCGCCATCTCGCTCCTCCTCGTTGGTGTTCGTGCCGACGACTGTGCCGTCGGGACGACAACGTTCATATCTCGTTCGTCCGGAGCCGTCACGATGTTCAACGTCCCAGCCGGTCCGATTGGTTCCCGACCCTATATGCCCGTTCACTCCAACACGTGCCGAAGCTGCTCCGACACGGCTCCCAAGACTGTATCCCGCCGAATCCTCATCCTGCTCGCCCGCGCGCCACACGGCCGCTGCGGAGGGCACGTCGGAGCGATTCACGTCGAGGACACGCCTCGGCGCAGGCGAACGGCCTGCACCACGTAGTCCAGGCCGGTGTACACGGTGAGCAGTACCGCCAGCGCCATCAAGGCAACGGCGAACGGGTCGACGACACTCGGCAGCGGGCACAGGTACACCCCTATCGCGAACGTCTGCACCAGTGTCTTGACCTTGCCGCCGCGGCCTGCGGGTATGACGCCGTGGCGGATGACGGCGAACCGCACTGCGGTGATGCCGATTTCTCGCACTCCGATGATCACCGTCACCCACCACGACAGGTCGCCCAACATCGACAGCCCGACGAGCGCGGCGCCGATCAACGCCTTGTCGGCGATGGGGTCGGCCATCTTCCCGAAGTCGGTGACGAGACCGTACTTGCGGGCCAGCTGGCCGTCGATCCGGTCGGTGATGGCAGCGGCGGCGAAGATGGCGGTCGCGGTCAGCCGCCAGGAGGTGTCGTGGCCGTCGCCGACGAACAGCGCTGCGAGAAAGACCGGAACCAGTGCGATCCGGAGCACCGTGAGCACGTTCGCGATATTGAGCAACGGCACTTCGTCCGGGCCGCCCGCGACAGCGTTGCTGTGGGGCAGCCCCGTCGTGCGCGGAGCATCAGCCGGTCCGGAGGCGCGGTTGCCGGAAATCTCACCGCTGGACGGAACGCCGTGATCGGGCGCAACCGGCCCGGTCATCGGCACACCCGCGAGCCGTCGACGACGTACCGGCTCGTATGTCCGCTGTTGCGCAGCACCGATCCGCCGAGACGGGGACACAGCTGCAGAAGCGACACACGGAAAGTTTATCGGTTGAGGGACTGACTACTGTTCACCCCATGACTTCTGGGCCGAATCGGGCGAGTCGCGACATCGCAGACCCCGAATCCGACGTGCATTCCGACCTCGCGGACCGTGGCTCCGTGAACGACGGCACCCTCGTCGTGCGTCGAGCCAGGACCTCCGACATCCCCGAGATCAAACGTTTGATCGACATCTACGCAGGACGCATCCTGCTCGAAAAGAACCTCGTCACCCTCTACGAGGCAGTGCAGGAGTTCTGGATCGCCGAACGTGACGGTGAGATCATCGGCTGCGGTGCGTTGCACGTGCTGTGGGCCGATCTGGGCGAAGTTCGCACGGTGGCCGTCGATCCTGCGGCGAAGGGGCACGGCGCAGGCCACCTGATCGTCGCAAAACTGATCGAGGTCGCTCGTGAGCTGGCACTGCAGAAGGTGTTCGTGCTGACCTTCGAGGTGGATTTCTTCTCCCGGCACGGGTTCGCCGAGATCGACGGAACCCCGGTCACGGCGGAGGTCTACGCGGAGATGTGCCGGTCGTACGACACCGGCGTGGCCGAATTCCTGGACCTGAGCTACGTCAAACCGAACACTCTGGGCAACACGCGGATGCTGCTCTCGCTCTGACAGAATTCCGGTATCGATCCTCGAATCCGGAAGAGAGCTCCATGCCCCTGATCGCCGTCACTTACACCTACTCCCCCGCCACCACGGACGGACGCGACACCCATCGCGCGGCACATCGCGCCTGGCTGGCCGATCTGCTCGACCGGAAGACCCTGGTGTCTAGCGGACCGTACGCCGACGGCAGCGGAGCGCTGCTGCTGGTCGAGGGACCGGATGCCGCCACCGTCGAAACGCTGTTCGCCCAGGACCCGTTCGCGGTGGAGAACCTCATCGAGACGGCGACGTTCCACGAGTGGACGCCCGTCATGGGGACCTTCACGTCCTGATCGGCCCGCTCACCCGGTTCGGGTGAATGGACCCTTGCACCGACCAGACGGCTGCAGTGGTCCATTCACCCGGGACCGGGGAGCGCTCAGAACTCTTCCGACACGGGCTGCTCGTCCGGGTCGCCGCCCTTGATCGACCACAGCAGACCGTCGAGCTCGTCCGGCTTGACGAGCACCTCGCGGGCCTTCGATCCCTCGCTCGGGCCGACCACCCCGCGGTTCTCCATCAGATCCATCAATCGCCCGGCCTTGGCGAATCCGACTCTCAATTTCCGCTGCAACATCGACGTCGAACCGAACTGACTCGTCACGACCAACTCGACCGCCTGCAACAGCACGTCGAGGTCGTCGCCGATGTCGGGGTCGACATCCTTCTTGTCCGAGACCTTCGCTGCGGTGACGGTGTCGTTGTACTCCGGCTCCGCCTGATTCTTGGCGAAGTCGACGACCGCAGAGATCTCCTCGTCGGTGATGAACGCGCCCTGCAGACGCGTCGGCTTGCCCGCGCCCATCGGCAGGAACAAAGCGTCACCCATACCGATCAGCTTCTCCGCACCCGGCTGATCCAGGATGACGCGAGAGTCGGTCAGGGACGAGGTCGCGAAGGCCAGACGCGACGGCACGTTCGTCTTGATCAGACCGGTGACGACGTCGACCGACGGACGCTGAGTGGCGAGCACCAGGTGAATGCCGGCCGCACGTGCCTTCTGTGTGATCCGCACGATCGCTTCCTCGACGTCGCGGGGAGCGGTCATCATAAGGTCGGCCAACTCGTCGACGATCGCGAGGATGTAGGGGTAGGGCCGATAGACGCGCTCGCTGCCGAGGGGTGCGGTGATCTCGCCGGAACGCACCTTCTTGTTGAAGTCGTCGATGTGGCGGACCTTGTTGATCTGCATGTCCTGGTAGCGCTGCTCCATCTCCTCGACGAGCCAGGCCAACGCCGCGGCAGCCTTCTTGGGCTGCGTGATGATCGGAGTGATCAGGTGCGGAATGCCCTCGTAAGGCGTGAGCTCGACCATCTTCGGGTCGATCAGGATCATCCGAACCTCGTCCGGCGTCGCCCGCGCGAGCAGTGAGACGAGCATCGAGTTCACGAAGCTCGACTTACCGGAACCGGTGGATCCGGCCACCAACAAGTGCGGCATCTTCGCGAGATTGGCACTGACGAAGTCGCCCTCGATGTCCTTGCCCAGTCCGATCACCAACGGGTGGTGATCCTTGCGGGTCGACGGCGCGGTCAGCACGTCCGCCAGACGGACCATCTCCCGGTCCGAGTTGGGTACCTCGATACCGACCGCGGACTTCCCGGGGATCGGCGCGAGCAGGCGAACGTTGTCGGTCGCGACGGCATAGGCGATGTTGCGTGCGAGCGCGGTGATCTTCTCGACCTTGACGCCGGGTCCGAGCTCCACCTCGTAGCGAGTGACCGTGGGCCCGCGGGTGAAACCGGTGACCGCGGCATCGATCTTGAACTGTTCGAGTACCTCGGAGATCGCCTCGATCATGGCGTCGTTGGCCTGGCTGCGGGTCTTGGGCGGATCACCGTCGATCAGCAGCGACAGCGACGGAAGCGTGTAATCGCCGTCGACGACTCGATCGACGACGATCTTGTCGTCCTCGGCTGCCTGCTTCGGTTCGGCCGCTTTGACGATCGGCTTGGGCTTGGGCCGTGGGGGCGCGACCGGCTCGGGGGCAGGTGCGGGGACAGCCGCGTCGGGCACGATGACCTCGGTGGCCGCCTCGGGTGGCGGGGTCTTGCGCGCGCGGGGCGGCTTGGTGACCGGGATGTACTCCTCGGTCGGGTAGTTGTCGTACGGGTCCGCGCTGCCGTGGACCGGGTAGCCGTCGGCGTCGAAGTTGCTGTCGTAGTCGCCGTAGCCCTCGTCTCCGAACTCGGAGCCGAAGTCGGCCGGGTCGTACTCGTCGTATTCGTCTCCGCGACTGTCGGTGCCGAACAGTGCTCGCATCCGATCCGGCACGTCGCGCACGGTGGTGCCGGTGAGCAGGAGTACTCCGAACAGACCGGCGAGCAGCAGCAGCGGCACAGCCAGCCACACGGTGAGGCCGTCGGCGATGGGTCCGCCCGCTACGTAGCCGACGAAGCCTGCGCCCTCGGATCGGCCGGCGGCATCGGTCGGTGAACCGGCGGCCATGTGCCACAGTCCGAGGATCGGCAGACCGAGCAGGATCGAGCCCAGGACCAGTCGCGGTCGTACCTCGGGATGCGGTTCGGACCGCATCAGAACAACGGCGATCGCGACACCGAGCACGGGCGCGACGTAGCCGGCTTCGCCGATGACGGCGCGGATGCCCACCTCTATCCATTCACCGACCGGTCCCCCGGCGCTCAACCAGACACTCGCGGCGACGACCACGCTGACGGCGATCAGTCCGAGAGCGATGCCGTCCCGGCGGTGGCCGTGCTCGATGTCGGCGGCCTTGCTCACCGTCCGAGTCGTGGCACCGACTCCGCGTGCCGCCATCGACCAGGTGGACGCGATGCCCCGCCCGATCGCATCGAGAGCACCGCGTGACTTCTTCTTCGCCGCAGGCCGCCGAGCCGTCGACGCACCCCTGGCGGGTCCCTTGCCGCGCGAGGATGCGTTCGCACGGGATGTCGCCGGGTTGCGCGGCGCGGTGGGCTTCTTGGGCGTGGTGACGGTGCGCGCGGTGCGGCCGCCACCGGATTTACGGGCGGTGCCGGACGCGCGCGAGGAGCCGGATCCACTGGACCCGGCCCTGGCGGTGGAGGTGCTGGTCTTTCCTGCCATGCCCCCAGGCTAGTCGCAACAGCCCCGTCGAAACCATCCGCAACACCAGTAACAGCGGAGCCGAATGTGTCAGAAGCTCAGATCGAGTGCCTTCACGACAGCCACATCGTCGGCCGAACCCTCGTACAGAACCTCGATCCGGTCGCGTCCGAATGCGTAGAGCAACAGTTCCGACGGCTCCCCCACCACGGTGACGCCGGGGCCGGACCCGCCTTTGAACGTCGCCCGTCGCCCGTCGGGTGTGCGTACGTGAACCGGTACGGGTGACGAGCGATGACCGCCCCGACCCACCAAACGGACCTGCGTCCACAGTCGGGTCTCCACGGCGGTGGGCAACACTCGCCGAGTCCAATTCTCGCCTGCTCGGCGCAGATCCTCGTGATGAACGAACATCTCACCGAGGTTGATCAACGGGTCCAGCAGTGCGAACGGTGACCACATGGGCGGCCCGGTCCGAACGTCCTCCACCACGGCGGCGAACGGCTTGTTGGCCACGGATCGCTGAACCCGCGCCGTGTACCCCGCGAGCGGAGACAGAAATATGCCCGGCGAGGCGTCCAGGCGTCGCTCCCGAACGACGAGATGCGCCGCCAGATCGGCCGCTGTCCACTCACCGCACAGCGTCGGCGCATCGGGACCCACGTCGAGAAGGGTCTGGACCAGTTGGGAACGTTCATCCTGGGCAAGGCTCACGTGCTCCAGGCTACGGCCAGACGGAACCAGCGGCATCCTGCCGCGGGGTACCACCCTTTGCCTGGGTAACCTCCCAACAGTGCCGGTATCGGAAATTCTCGTCATCCTGCTCGCCGGGTTCGGAGCCGGAGCCATCAACGCCGTCGTCGGCTCCGGGACGTTGATCACGTTTCCGACGTTGGTCGCATTCGGCTATCCCCCGGTGGTTGCCACCATGTCCAATGCGGTGGGACTGGTCGCGGGAAGTGTCTCGGGTACGTGGGGCTATCGCCGCGAGCTGCGCGGACAGTGGCATCGACTGCGATGGCAGTTGCCTGCCTCGTTCTTCGGAGCACTCGGCGGGGCCTGGCTGCTGCTGCATCTGCCCGAAACGGTGTTCGCCGCGGTGGTTCCGGTGTTGCTCATCGGCGCGCTGATCCTCGTTGTCGCACAACCGAGAATCCAGGCCTGGGCGAAGCGTCGATCGGAGGCCGCGGGCAAGGCCGCGAACCACATCAGTCGCACCAGGATGGCGTTGGTCACCGGAGGCACTCTGCTGGTCGGCATCTACGGCGGCTATTTCACTGCCGCACAGGGAATTCTGCTCATCGGAGTGATGGGGGCACTGCTCCCCGAAACCATGCAGCGGATGAACGCCGCCAAGAATCTGCTGTCACTGGTCGTCAATGTCGTTGCGGCGGTGACGTACACGATCTTTCGATTCGACGACATCAGTTGGCAGGCAGCCGGACTGATCGCGGTCGGCTCTCTGATCGGTGGAGCCGTCGGAGCACGCTACGGCCGCCGGCTCTCGCCGGCGGCCCTGCGTGGTGCCATCGTCGTTCTCGGTCTGATCGGACTCTGGCGACTGCTCGTCTAGCCGATCGCGTCCAGTTCGGCTGCGGGCGTGCCTAGTTCGACTGCGGCTGCGGCTTGACCGCGATGATCGTCGGAACGATCATCGGCTTGCGGCGATACTTGTCCGCCACCCACCGACCGACCACGCGGCGCACGGCCTGCGCGATGCGATGCGTATCGGACACGTTGTCGGAGGCCAACCGCTGCAACTCCGACTCGACGAGTTGACCGGCCTCCTTGAGTGCGGCCGGATCGTCGGAGAATCCGCGACCGGACACCTCGGGTGCGGTCACCGCACGTCCGGTGGCCGAGTCGACGGCAACGCTGATCGCGATGAATCCGCCCTCGCCCAATACCAATCGATCGGAGAGCGTCGAATCGCCGACGTCGCCGACCGAGAGGCCGTCGACGTACACATGCCCCACGGGCACCTGTCCGACGATCTCGGCGAGACCGTCGACCATGTCGACCACCACGCCGTCCTCGGCCAGCACCACCCGGTCCTCGGGGACACCCGTTGCCTTGGCCAGCGCCGCGTTGGCGCGCAGGTGACGCCACTCGCCGTGTACCGGCATGGCATTGGTGGGCCGCACCGCGTTGTAGAGGTACAGCAGCTCGCCCGCCGAGGCATGGCCCGAGACGTGAACCTTCGCATTCTGCTGCGTCACGACGGTCGCACCCCGCTTGGCGAGGCCGTTGACCACTGCGAACACCGAGTTCTCGTTACCCGGAATCAGCGAGGACGCCAGCACCACGAGGTCGTTCGCCTTGACGTTGATCTGGCGGTGCTCGCCGCGAGCCATCCGGGACAGCGCCGACAACGGCTCGCCCTGCGAGCCGGTGGAGATGAGCACCAACCGGTCGTCGGGAAGTGTTGCGGCCGTGTCGACATTGACCTCGAGGCCGTCGGGCACACGCAGGTAACCGAGGTCCTGAGCGATCTGCATGTTGCGGACCATCGACCGCCCGACGAATGCCACTCGGCGGTTGTACCGCTCGGCGACGTCGATGACCTGCTGGATGCGGTGCACGTGACTGGCGAACGACGCGACGATGACGCGCTGCTTCGCCTTGCCGATGACGGTGTCGAGCACTCCGCCGATCTCACGTTCCGGCGTGACGAATCCGGGCACCTCGGCATTGGTGGAGTCGACCAGAAACAGGTCGACGCCCTCGTCGCCGAGCCGTGAGAAGCCGGCCAGGTCGGTCAGGCGACCGTCGAGCGGCAGCTGATCGAGCTTGATGTCACCGGTGTGCAGCACCAGACCGGCGTCGGTTCTGATGGCGATGGCAAGCGCATCGGGAATCGAGTGGTTCACCGCGAAGTACTCGCAGTCGAACGGACCGTGCTGGGTGTGCTGGCCCTCGACGACCTCGACGAGGTTGGGACGCAAGCGATGCTCACGGCACTTGGCCGCGACGAGTGCGAGGGTGAACTTGGATCCGACGACGGGCAGGTCGGGACGCAGACGCAGCAGGAACGGCACTGCTCCGATGTGGTCCTCGTGACCGTGCGTCAGGACCACTGCCTCGACGTCGGCCATGCGATTCTCGATGTGGCGGAAGTCGGGCAGGATCAGGTCGACGCCGGGCTGCTGGTCCTTGGGAAAGAGCACGCCGCAGTCGATGATCAGCATCTTTCCCTGATGCTCGAACACCGTCATGTTGCGACCGATTTCTCCGATGCCGCCGAGTGCCACCACCCGAAGGCCCTTGAACGGGGCCTTCGGCGGTGTGCCGAGGCGCTCCGTCGGATCGAATTCACGACGCTTGTCGGGACGCTGAGTGCGCGCAGAGTTCTGCACCATCGGCTTGCCCTGGCGGGATCCTGCCGGTTGGCCCTGTTTCGGGGCCGGACGCTCGGAGGGAGGTCCGGCGTTTCGGGTTGCGCGTCCGCGCGATCGGTTCGGTCGTGTCATACAAGAACTCCTGCCGCCCGCAGCTCTGCTGCGAGCAATTCGATGTGGTCGATGCTCGGTGGCACCTGGGGAAGTCGTGGTTCGCCGACATCGAGTCCGATGAGGCGAAGTCCGGCCTTCGATGCGCTGACGCCGCCGAGGCGCGCGACCGAACGGATGACCGGGATGAGGCTGACGTTGATCGCCTGTGCGCGTGCGATGTCGCCCATCATGAAAGCGGTGTGCAGCTCACGCAGACGCGCCGGAACGAGGTGGCCGATGACGCTGACGAAGCCGGTGGCACCCACCGAGAGCCAGGGCAGGTTGAGCGGGTCGTCGCCGGAGTAGAACTGCAATCCGGTCGACGCGATCAGTTCGGCACCGGCGTTCAGATCGCCCTTGGCGTCCTTGACCGCGAGGATCCGGGGATGCTCGGCCAGCCGACGCAGTGTCTCGGTCTCGATGGGAACGACCGATCGCGGCGGAATGTCGTAGAGCATCACGGGCAGGTCGGTGGCATTCGCGACCGCGGTGAAGTGCGCGTACAGACCGGCCTGCGGTGGCCGCGAGTAGTACGGGGTGACGACCAGAAGACCGTGCGCACCTGCGCGAGCGGCATCACGAGCGAGTTCGACGCTGTGCGCGGTGTCGTTGCTGCCTGCCCCGGCGATGATGCGAGCCCGATGGCCGACCGCGGCGATCACCGCACGGAGAAGTTCGAGCTTCTCGTTCTCGGTGGTGGTGGGCGACTCGCCCGTCGTGCCGGCCAGAACCAATCCGTCGTTGCCTTGCTCGACGAGGTGGTGTGCCAGCCGAACGCCTGCATCGATGTCCAACTTACCGTCCGCTGTGAACGGGGTCACCATGGCGGTGAGCACCGTACCGAACACAGGCGCAACGGAAGGAGCGGCGTCACCGTAGGTCATGGCAGCAGATTACCCGGTGCTTTGCCCACTCTCGCGCAGCGGGACTCCCCGCCGACACCGCCGGTGCATACCCGGTCTTCGAGGCAACCGAACCTCGTCGTCAGACCTCGGTCACGAACGGGCTGCGGGCGACTTCCGTGCCGTCCGGCAGCGTCGAGATCTCGAAGTCACCGAAAACGTCCGAAGCCACGTCCACGAGCTTACGCAGACATTCCACGGCAACACGTCGAATTTCCACGTCCGCATGTTCGGAGGCTCGCATCGACACGAAATGTCGCCATGCGCGGTAGTTTCCGCTCACCACGACCCTCGTCTCGGTCGCATTCGGCAACACCGACCGGGCCGCCTGACGCGCCTGCTTACCTCGCAGCGCGGCGTTGGTGACCGATTCCAGCTTTCCTTCGAGCGCACCGAGCAGTTCGGTGTAGGCCGCCCGGCTGGCCTCGGTAGCCGAGGCGAACAGCGCCTCGAGTTCGGGATCGCCTTCGACTGCGGGCGGAAGAACCACGTTGGCGTCGTGCTCGGGAACGAATCGCTGCGAGAGCTGCGAGTAGGAGAAGTGCCGGTGCCGAATCAGCTCGTGCGTGCACGATCGTGAGATTCCGGTGATGTAGAAGCTCACGCTCGCGTGTTCGAGAACCGAGAGGTGTCCGACGTCGAGCAGATGCCGCAGGTACGACGCGTTGGTTGCGGTCCGGGGATTGGGCTTGGACCAGCTCTGATAGCAGGCCCGGCCGGCGAACTCGACCAACGCCTGTCCCCCGTCCGCGTCGGTTTCCCAGGGGATGTCGACGGGCGGAACGAACTCGGTTCGGGCGACCAGTTGCACTCTCAACGCAACCGTACGCGGCACAGCTCTACCTTCGTTTTCTGCTGACACCGCACAACCCTAAACGCGGCACCGATGCCCGGCGAGCGATGGCGTCACTGCACGGAGACGTGACGCCACCAGCACTCCTTGACCGACGTCATTCATGGCGTCACACTGGCGTCATGGAACTGGACAAGTACACCGCGTCACTGCGCACGGATCTACTCGCGGCGGCCGCCCTGGGAGACGAGCACACCCGACAGACAGCGGAGGCTCTCGGAAAGCCGGCCGAAGCGTCGGCCAGATTGATGCTGCTCACCGCGCTGTCCGACTTCGCGGCCGAGGTCTCGAACGATCTGGACGGACATACGGTCACCGTTCGTCTCGACGGCACGCAGGCGCACGCCGATGTTCGACGCGACAGCCCGGTGCCCGGTCTGCACGAGGGCGATCCGGCGGAGCCCGTCACCGAGGACTACCCCACCATGGACGATGTGTCCGGTGAGGTGCGACGGGTCACGCTGCGACTGGTCGAGCAGATCAAGGAACGTGCCGAGGACGCCGCGAACAACAGCGGAGTGTCGCTCAATTCGTGGTTGTCGCAAGCAGTTCAGGGCGCACTGCGCGATCAGATGCGCAAGGAACGCGGCTGGAACAACTGAGCCCAGGAGTTCGAGCGAGCGCTGGCCCTACTTCTTCTCGCGCCACTCCCGCTCGAACGGCAACCGCCACGCGTGTGGGGCGATGAGTTGATGGATTGCGTTGGGACCCCACGACCCTGGTGCGTACAGACGAACCGGGGGCGGATCGGCGAGCAGCGGCTCCGACACCTGCCACAGCCGCTCGATGCCCTCGGCCGTGGTGAACAGCGTGTGGTCGCCGTACATGGCGTCGAGAATGAGCCGTTCGTACGCCTCGAGGACGTCGCCGACCCGCTCGGTTTCCTGGATGGCGAACTGCATGCTGAGTTTGTCCAGACGCATACCGGGTCCTGGACGCTTGCCGTAGAACGACAGTGACACCTTCGAGGCGTCCGCGAGGTCGAAGGTCAGGTGGTCGGGACCTTGCGCACCCACGCCCGAGCCGGCCGGGAACATGCTCTTCGGTGGTTCCCTGAACGCGATCGAGATGATGCGCTGCCCCTCGGCGAGGCGTTTGCCGCTGCGCAGGTAGAAGGGCACTCCGGCCCAGCGCCAATTGTCGATCTCGCACTTGAGGGCCACGAAGGTGTCGGTGTCGGAGTCGGCGGCCACACCCTCCTCCGAGCGATAGCCCGTGTACTGGCCCCGGACAACGTTTTTCGGGTCGAGCGGCATCATGGACCGGAAGACCTTGTTCTTCTCCTCGCTGATGGCGCGGGGTTCGAGCGCCGTCGGCGGTTCCATCGCCATGAATGCCAGCACCTGGAACAGGTGGGTGACCACCATGTCCTTGTACGCGCCGGTGGATTCGTAGAACCCGGCTCGTCCGTCGAGGGCGAGCTTCTCCGGGATGTCGATCTGGACGTGATCGATGAAGTTGCGATTCCAGATCGGCTCGAACAACCCGTTGGCGAAGCGGAAGGCCAGGATGTTCTGCGCGGGTTCCTTGCCGAGAAAGTGATCGATCCGGAAGATCTGATCCTCGTCGAACGTCTCGTGAACCCGAGCGTTCAGGGCGATCGCACTCTCGAGGTCTGTGCCGAACGGCTTCTCCATGATGATTCGGGAGCGCTTGACCAGATCTGCCGACGCGAGCGTATCCACCACTGCCAGAGCAGCTCTCGGCGGAACGGACAGGTAGTGGAGCCGTTTGGCGCTTCCTCCGAGTTCGATCTCGGCCTCGGCCACGGCCTCCCCCAGCGCCGCCGGTCCTGCCTTCTGCGACACGTAGGTCAGTCGCGAGGCGAAACGACTCCACTGCTCGTCGCCGACTTTGCGGCTCGAGTAGGTGTTGATCGATTCGCGAGCGAGAGCGCGGAATTCGTCGGTCGACATCTCTTCGAGCGAGGTTCCGACAACCCGGATGTTCGGCGCGAGATCGGACAGCGCCAGATGCATCATCCCGGACAGCAGTTTTCGCTTGGCCAGGTCTCCTGTCGCCCCGAACAGGACGACGACCTGGGGTGGGAGTTCCGTGGCGGTGTCCGACCGGCGTGAAGTCACGGTTCGAATAGTGGCACCGATTCTGCCCGAGTGCACTTCGGCGGGACCCGACCCAGCCGACGAAGGTCAACGCAATGCGGCGACGAGGTCTCCCCGGTCACCCACCACCACGCGTTCGAGTTCGAGCCAATCCGCCATCTCCCGCAGCACCTCTCGCAGTCGAGGCGCAATGTCGCCCGCGTTGCGGTCGCCTTGGACGAAGGCCGCGACCACGTGCAGCTCGGACCGCGCTCGCACTGCCTTGAGATCGAGTCGGGCCACCAGATGCCCGTCCAGCAGAAAGGGAAACACGTAGTAGCCGTGAACTCGCTTGTGCTGTGGGGTGTATATCTCGATTCGATAGTGGAAGTCGAAGATTCGCTGGACCCGCGGCCGGTAGAAGATCATCGGATCGAACGGGCACAGCAGAGCGGCAGCGGTGGCCGTTCGCGGTGTCCTGGCCTCGCGGTGCAGGAATGCCGGTGCGTTCCAGCCTCGGACGGTCACCTGTTCGAGCACACCGTCCTCGACGAGTTCGGCGATCGCCGCCTTGGCCTGCTTCTGCGAGAGTCGGTAGTAATCCCTCAGATCCGGCTCGGTGGCGACTCCCAGTGCCCGCGAGGACTTCTCGATCAGTGCACGTACCGCGACCGGTTCGTCGACGCGCCTGCGCAGAACGTCGTCCGGGATCACCCGCTCGCTGAGCTCGTACCGGCGCACGAAACCCGTCCGGGCCGGCACGGTCACCACGCCCGCCGCGAACAGCTGTTCGCAGACGACCTTGACGTCACTGCGATCCCACCACGGCCCCTTGCGACCGGGTGTGTCCACCTCGAGGTGCTTCTCGATCTCACCTGCGCTGGCCGCACCGTTGTCGCCGATCACCGCGAGGACGTCGTCGGCGAGAGTCGGTTCACGGTCGAGAATGTGGGCAGCTCCGCCCCACCGCCCGTGTCGATACAGCTCCATTCGCCACCGCATCAGCGCCCAGTCCTCGACGGGTAGCAGCGCGGCCTCGTGTGCCCAGTACTCCACCAATCGACGGGGCCGACGAGCGGTGTCGGTCCATGCGGCGTCGTCGACGATCGAGCGGTCGTACACGCCGACGCGGCTGAACACCGGTGCATAGTGCGCACGAACCACCACCGACACCGAGTCGATCTGCAGCAACCCGGTGGTGTCGATCGCCGCGTGCACCGCGGCCCTGCTCGCCGGCCGAGTACGCGACCGCCTCGACGCCAGCCCCTGGGCGGCCAGGGCCGTGCGACGGGCGGCGGCGGCACTCATCTCCTGCATCGGGCCAGCCTGTCACGGCCCACCGACACGTCGAATCAGGTACTGAACAGATTCGCCGCCTTGAGGATCAATTCGTACAGTCCGTAGGCGAACGGCACGCCGACCCACGCCCATGCGACCGCCATCGTGACCTGCCTCTGTACGCCGCTCATGCCTTCACTCCCGTAGTGGCTGCAGAACCCGCGTGATCGGATTCGTGGTACTTGGAGGCGACCGGTTTGATCGCCTCGTTGGCCAGGAAGCCGACCACCAGCAGGCCGATCATCACGTAGAACGCCGGCAGGTATCGGCCGGTGGTCCCCGGCTCACCCGCGTCGGCGATGGCGTTGACGATCAGTGGCCCCAACACACCGGCCACCGACCATGCGGTGAGCAGTCGTCCGTGGATCGCGCCGACCTGGTACGTACCGAAGAGGTCCTTGAGATAGGCCGGAACCGTCGCGAAACCCGCACCGTAGAACGAGAGAATCAACAGAGCCGAGACCATGAACAGGATCTTGTTGGTGTTGGTGAACAGCGCGATGTACAGGTACAGCAACGCTCCGACACCGAGATACATCCGGTAGATGTTCTTGCGACCGACCACATCGGAGACCGAGGACCAGACGAACCGCCCGATCATGTTGGTCAGGGAAAGGAACGCGACGAAACCGGCGGCTGCGGCAGCAAGGGATTCGGGCGAGGTCGCGTCGGGAAAGAAGTCCTGATAGATGCCCGATCCGCGTTCGAGAATGCCGATTCCGGCAGTGACGTTGAAGCACAACACAACCCACAGCAGCCAGAACTGCGGAGTCTTCACTGCGTTCGCGGCGGAGACGTTGTGCGTCGAGATCATCGACGACGACGCGGGCGGGGTCCAGCCTGCCGGCTTCCATCCCTCGGCCGGCACTCTGATGAGCACGACACCGAGAGCCATGAACACCGCGTATCCGACGCCCAGCGTGAGGAACGTCTTGGCGATGGAACCGTCGGTGAAGCCGCCGAAGTTGACCATCAGCTGGCTGGTGAGCGGAGACGCGATGAGTGCGCCGCCGCCGAAGCCCATGATCGCGATTCCCGTGGCCATACCCGGCCGGTCGGGGAACCATTTCATCAGCGTCGAGACAGGTGAGATGTAGCCGATTCCGAGGCCGATGCCGCCGACGAATCCGTAGCCGAAGATCACCAGCCAGAACTGTCCGAGGGCCATGCCGAGCGCGGACAGCAACAGTCCGGAGACGAAGAAGACCAGGGAGACGGCCATGGCCCACCGTGGACCGTTCTTCTCGACGCGGGTTCCGAAGATCGCCGCGGACAGGCCGAGCATGACGATGGCGAGCTGGAACGGAATGGCGGTGACGGTTCCGCTGAGTCCGAGCGCGTCGGGCTGCGAGATGGCGTTCTTGAACACGCTCCAGGCGTAGGCGGACCCGATCGCGAGGTGAATCGACAGGGCCGCCGGGGGTATCAACCAGCGACTCCACTCGGGTGTGGCGACGATTCTGGACCGGTCGAGAATGGGGAGGGTCATCGAAATCCCTTGGAATAGAAAGTGGTACAAACTTGGACGAGCCCTAGCAGTCAAACACGGGCACCACCCCGGCTGCTCACAATCAGGAATAGTTTCTGTGCCGAAGTCACTATCGGCTCCGGGTATCTTCGAGAAAGTGGATATCGAACGGTGGCGCAGTCGCCTGCCCGTCAAACGGGCCTCCGACGGCGAAGTGATCGGATGGACCGTCGCGCACGAATCGAATACGCGGGACGAGTACGACGAGGGCTATCTCGTCGATGCCGTCAATCCTGTCGGGGTCACCGTGGCTCGGGGCGTTCCGATCGAGCGCGCAATCGAGCACCTGGAGGATCGGGGGCTGGCATCGCTGTCGGCGCCGCACTGGACGAAGGCCCCGCTACCACTCGAGCCGGAGACGGACCTGTCCGCACCGCATGACGATTGGCCCTGGCGGCGGGTGCTGATGACACAACTCGACGACAACCGGGTGTGGATCAGGCCCGCGTATCCGAGCTGGCCGGAGCGGCTGCTCGAGATTCCGCTGCAGATTCCTGCCGACGAGATTCTGCGTGCCGACTCCCCCGACAATTCCGACTGAATTCGGTGGCGACCCGGGACGGACCTGATGGCGTCGGCCGTCGCAGGTGTCGGACGGACCGTCGTAGTTCTCGGGGCGCGCGAGTCAACGTGGAAGCCCGTCGGGAAACCGCCACCGTCAGTCGGACAGCCCCGCCGCGACGGTTCCGCCCAATTCGTAGCAGCGTTCACGTGCGGGCTTGCCGCTCTCGGCAATGTGTACGGTCCCGAAGACCTTCTCGAGGCCCCAACCCGACGCGATCTTCTCGATGGCCCGTCCGGCACCCACGGTGTCGTCGTTGCCGTGAACCCAAGCGGCGTAGGGCTTTCCGGCAACGGCACCGAGGCACGGGTAGTACACGGTGTCGAAGAAGTGTTTCAGCGCCCCACTCATGTACCCGAAGTTCGCCGGCGTTCCGAAGAGAAATCCGTCGGCACCGAGGACATCCGGAACGGTCGCACCGAGAGCAGGCACACTGCGAACGTCAACGCCGGTGATCGCGGGGTCGTGTGTGCCGTCGAGCACTGCCTCGAGCAGCTCACGTGTGAGCGGGCTCGGGGTGTGATGAACGACCAGCAGGGTGCGCGGCATCGACGGTCAGTTCTCGTTCCGTTCGAGTGCCACGGCGCGCTTCATCGTCTCGCGGGCCCGCCCGCGGTCACCGGCGTAATCGTAGGCACGAGCCAACCGGTACGAGTTGCGCCAGTTGTCCGGATCCTTCTCCCACTCGGTCTTGATCCGTTGGAACAACTCGTCTGCGGCATCACGTTCGATGCGTCCCGACGGTCTGCGCGGAAGGTCCGAGACGTCGAGTTCGAGGCCTTCCTCGTGAATGCGCGATGCCAGCCTCTGATGGTCGAAACCGGCTTTCAAGGTGGCCCACACGATCCACAACCCGAGTATCGGCAGCAGCAGGACCCCGATCCCCAGGGAGATGCTCGCCACACCACCGTTCTGGATCAGCGTCACACCGCGCTGACCGAGCAGGAAGAAGTAGAAGCCGAGGATCAGCACCATCACCGTGATGATGGCAAGCACCTTCGTCGTCTTGTTCACCGTCGATCAGCTCACAGATCCAGCAGCGGATCGAGCCCGACGGTCAACCCCGGTCGTCCGGCGATCTCGCGGACTCCCAGAAGGACTCCGGGCGCGAAGGACGTTCGGTCGAGCGAATCGTGCCTGATGCTCAGCGTCTCCCCCTGCGTGCCGAGCAGAACCTCTTGGTGCGCAACGAGTCCCGCGAGCCGGATCGAGTGCACCCGCACGCCGTCCACGTCGGCACCACGTGCGCCGTCGAGTTCGGTGGTCGTCGCATCGGGGCTCTTCGGAGTTCCTGCGGTGGCACGTGCCTCGGCGATCAGCGCGGCAGTGCGATACGCCGTGCCCGACGGCGCATCGGCCTTGTTGGGGTGGTGCAGTTCGATCACCTCGACGGAGTCGAAGAACCGCGCTGCCTGCTGCGCGAATCGCATCGACAGCACCGCACCGATGGCGAAGTTGGGCGCGATCAGCACACCCGTCTGCGGCGATCCCGCCAGCCATTCGCGAACCTGCTCGAGCCGCCGGTCGTCGAAACCGGTGGTACCGACCACAGCATGGATGCCCTGCTCGATCAGGAACTGCAGGTTGTCCATCACCACGTCGGGATGGGTGAAATCGACGACCACCTGGGCGTTCGCGTCGACGAAATTCGCCAGCGGATCACCCTGGTCGACGGTCGCCACGAGCTCGAGATCGTCGGCCGCCTCGACGGCGGCACAGATTGCCTGACCGACCTTGCCGCGTGACCCCAGTACCCCTACTCGAACAGGTGCCGTTGCACTCACGTCGTACCCACACTCGTTTCGTCGTCTTGTCGGTTGTACCGACCTCAGAGCCTACTTCTCCGCGATCCGCACCGGCAGCTACGGTCGTCCGGTGCCATCCAGCGTCCTGTTCGCCGACCGAGTCGATTTCGTCCGCGGCGGCCGATACCTGCTCAGCGACGCCACGATACGGGTCGAGGAGGGCGAGCACTGGGTGTTGCTCGGTGCGAACGGCGCAGGTAAGAGCACTCTGCTCAGCTTGCTCGGTGCCGTGGTGCATCCCACGCACGGTTCCGTGCACGTTCTCGGTCATCGCCTCGGCCGGGTGGACATGCGCGAATTGCGGACGCGCATCGGCCACGTCGATCCCCGTCTGACGGTCGAGGCTCCGCTGACTCTGTTCCAGGTGGTGCTGACCGGCCTGACCAACACTCCCGACCTGATCCCGAGATGGTCGGCCACCGAGGACCAGATCGCCCGTGCCCATCGGTTGATCGGTTCCCTCGGCGTCGCCCATCGCACCGAGGCATCGTGGCACACGCTCTCCCAGGGAGAACGTGGCCGAGCGCTCATCGCGCGCGCCCTGCTCCCCGACCCCGCAGTGCTGTTGCTCGACGAGCCCGCCACCGGACTCGATCTCGCTGCCCGCGAACAACTCCTCGGTGCGCTCGACTCGTTGCGGGCCGAGCACCCGAGCCTGGCGAGCATTCTGGTGACGCACCACCTCGAAGAGATCCCCGTCTCGACCACCCACGCCCTGCTCATCCGCAACGGAAAGGTGTTGGCGCAGGGAGCCGTCGACGCGGTGCTGACCACCGCAAACATCAGTGAGTGTTTCGACCATCCCATCGAGATCTCGACGCAGCGCGGCCGGTGGGTCGCGACCGCCGCCAACAGCTGATGCTCAGTCGAAGACGATGACCTGACGGATCGCGTTGCCGTCGGCCAATTCGTCCATGCCGCGGTTGATCTCGTCCAACGTGATTCTCGAGGAGATCAGCTTCTCGACGGGAAGCCGTCCCTCACGCCACATCTGGGCATAGGTCGGGATATCGCGCGCCGGCACGGCGGAGCCCAGGTAGCTGCCGATGATCGTGCGCGCCTCGGCCACCAGGCCCAGCGGCGAGATGGACGAGCGGGCGTCGGGCGACGGGAGACCGACGGTGATGGTCTTGCCGCCGGGAGCCGTTGCAGCGACGGCAGTTTCGAAGGCTCGGGCGTTGCCTGCCGCCTCGATCACGATATCGGCCTTGATTCCCTTCTCGGCGAGCTCGGCCGGTGAATAGACCTGCGTTGCGCCCAGATCGGTTGCGGTGGAGAGCTTGTCCGGGACTCCGTCGACTCCGATCACCTCGCCTGCACCCAGCGATACGGCTGTCAGAACGGCGGCCATGCCGACTCCGCCGAGACCCACCACCATCACCGATTGACCGGGCTTCGGAGTTCCGGCGTTGAGCACCGCGCCACCGCCGGTCAGTACCGCACAACCGAGAACTGCGGCGATATCGGCCGGGATGTCGTCCTCGACCGGCACCACGGACTTTCGGCTCACCACCGCATGGGTGGCGAATCCGGAGACTCCGAGGTGGTGTTTGACCTCTTCCCCGTCACGGTGCAACTTGATGCCGCCGCCGAGCAGGGTCCCGGCATTGTTCGACGCGCTACCGGTGATGCACGGCATCTGACCGTCGGTGGCGCACCCGGCACACTCGCCGCAGCGCGGCAGGAACGTCATGACGACGCGGGTACCGATCGCGATGTCGTCGACGCCCGGTCCGACTTCCTCGACTCGGCCTGCGGCCTCGTGGCCGAGCAGCATCGGGACCGGACGAACTCGATTGCCGTCGACCACCGACAGGTCCGAGTGGCACAGCCCCGCGGCTTCGATTCTGATCAGCAGTTCGCCGTCGCCCGGCGAACCGAGCTCGAGGTCCGAGACGGTGATGGGATGCGAGTCCGCGAAGGGACGAGATCGGCCGATTTCTTCGAGTACTGCGCCGCGAATCTTCATCCCGCCAGACTATGCGGCTCCGCCGCATGTGCGTGGAACTTCGTAGCCCACTACGAAGTTCCACTCACATGGGCCGCAGGCCCTCAGAGCGGCAGACGCGGCCTGAGCAGGTGCGCCACCAGCGCTGTCCACCCGGTTTGGTGGGTTGCCCCGAGTCCCTCGCCGGTGTCTCCGTCGAAGTACTCGTTGAAACTGGGATGCTCGGACCACAACGGGTCGGCACTGGACTCGATGCGATCGCCGTCCGCCGTCCGCTTGCCGTCCACCGGCCGGAACAGTCCGGCGAGACCGTTGTCGATCAGATCGGCGGCGTCGGTGAGGGTGCGGTGGTTGCCCGAGCCGGTGGGGATCTCGATGGTGAACGAGTCGCCGTAGTACCGGCCGTACGCGCGCAGCTTGTCGGCGAGCAGTACGTTCACCGGGAACCACACCGGTCCACGCCAATTCGAGTTACCACCGAACATTCCGGTACGCGACTCCCCCGGCTCGTATTCGATGGACAGGCTTCGTCCGTCGACGTCGAAGGTCACCGGCTCGCGATACGAGGCCGACAGCGATCGAATTCCGAACTGCGACAGGAATTCCTCGGAATCGAACATCCGCGAGAGGATGCGCTTGAGACGCTCGGGCTGGACGAGCGTGAGCAGCATCCGCACCTCGCCGCCCTCACGCCGAGCCAGCAGTGGGCTGACCATCTCCGGCCGTCGACGCTGAACCCAACGCAGACGGGCGGTGAGGTCGGGGCATTCCTCCTCGACCCACGGCGGAATCTCGGTGGCCCCGAGGATGGGCAGCAGGCCGACCATCGATCGCACCCGCATCGGAACCGCATCGCCCTGAGGTTGGACGAGAACGTCGTAGAAGAAGCCGTCTTCCTCGTGCCAGAGCGAAATATGCTGCGAACCGAACGAATTGACGGCTTTCGCGATCGAGAGGAAGTGCGAGAAGAACTTGGTCGCGACGTCGTCCCAGGCGCTGTCGTGCCGCGCGAGCTCGAGTGCGATCTTGAACATCTGCTGGCAGTAGAACGCCATCCAACTGGTCGCGTCGGACTGCTCGAGTCGGAAGCCGGGAGGCAGTGGTGCAGATCGGTTGAACAGTCCGATGTTGTCCATGCCGAGGAATCCGCCCTCGAAGATGTTCGAGCCCTCGGAGTCCTTGCGGTTGACCCACCACGCGAAGTTGAGCAGCAGCTTGGTGAACACCCGCACCAGGAATTCGCGATCCCGGTAGCCGTCGATGCGATAGACGTGCCACGCCGCCCACGCGTGCACGGGTGGGTTGACATCACCGAACTCCCATTCGTACGCAGGCAGTTGACCGTTGGGGTGCATGGCCCATTCCCGGCACATGAGCACCAACTGTTCCTTGGCGAAATCGGCGTCCACGTGCGCCAATGGAATCGCGTGGAAGGCCAGGTCCCAGGCCGCGAACCACGGATACTCCCACTCGTCGGGCATCGAGATCACATCGGCCAATGCCAGGTGACGCCAGTGCGCGTTGCGCCCACCCGGGTCCTGCCGCGAGTCCGGTGCCGGAGCTCCGACCTTGTCGCCCTCGATCCACTCCTCGACGTCGTATCGATAGAGCTGCTTGGTCCACAACAGGCCGGCGTACGCGCGCCGTGCCACGTGCCGGTCGACATCGGTGAGATCGGCACCGATCACGGCACCGTAGAACTCGTCCGCCTCGACCTGGCGATCGACGTTGACGGCATCGAATCCGGCCCCGAACGTCTGCTCGTCCGGGCGGTTGGGCGAGAGCCGCAGCCTGACCGATTCCGTTGCACCCGAGGCGATGTCGTCGAAGCGATACCAGAACGCAGCCTTCGTTCCCGTCTGCTCGGGGTTGACCGCGTCGAGTTCCCCGTCGACGACTCGGCGGCCGATGCCGTCCTTGGGGTAGGACGAGATGTTCTCCTGCCCCCACAGGGCTTCGGCATTGGTTTCGTTGTCGCAGAAAAGAACTGCCGGCGTGCCTTCGGCACTGAGGTAGTAACGACCGAGAAATCCGTGATCGACGGCGATCGCTTCGAGTCCACCTGCCATCAGGTCCGGCGGGCTCAGCTGCGCCAGTGTTCCGCCCCGCTCGTCGCGTCCCCAGGACCAGGTGTTGCGCAACCACAGGTGCGGCAACAGGTCGACCGATGCCGCCTCGGGGCCGTGGTTGGTGATCGAAATGGTGATGCAGATGTCGTCGGGCGAGGCCTTGGCGTACGTGACCTGGACGTCGAAGAATCTGTTCTCGTCGAGGATGCCGGTGTCGGCCAGCTCGTATTCGCGGTCGTCACGTCCGCGTCGAGCGTTCTCTTCTCGCAGGTGGGCGTAGGGGTACTCCGCGTGCGGGTAGCGGTAAAGCCACTGCATCCAACTGTGCGTCGGTGTTCCGTCGACGGCCCAGAAGTACTCCTTGACGTCTTCGCCGTGATTTCCTTCTTCGTTGGCCAGGCCGAACAGACGTTCCTTCAGGATCGGGTCCTTGCGGTTCCACAGTGCGAACGAGAAGTTGAGGAACCCGAAGCGGTCGCAGATTCCGCCGATCCCGTCCTCGCCCCAGCGGTAGGCCCGCTTGTGTGCCTGGTCGAACGGGAACGACGCCCAGGCGTTCCCGTCTTCGGAGTAGTCCTCGCGCACTGTGCCCCACTGTCGTCCCGCCAGATACGGACCCCACTGGCGCCACGGTCCGCTGACTCCGGGCGATTCGGCCAACCGATTGTGTTCGACGGTGGACGGGGTGGGAACGCTCACGGGATTGGTGGTCACGGCACACAGTCTGGTCGTTGGCGGTCATCGATGCACGCCGACGTTGGCCGCGAGGTAGCCGACGCGTCGTTGTACCGCGGCGATCTCGCGGATGCCGTCGGTCAGCAGGCTTCGTTCGAGCGGCGACAGATCGGCCATGATCAGCACGTCGCCGGGGCGGTGGCCCGCTGTGATCTGGTCGATCTGATGCGACAATCGGAGCCGTTGCAGCAGCGCGAACACCTCGGACAGCGCAGTGACATCACGTTCGGAGAGCATGCCGTTACCCGACGCCGCCGCGAGTCGCGCCGGCGTGGAGGCCGAGGCCATGCCGACCGACAGCCCACCCCAGCGAGCGAGGTTGACGATGGGCGTCAGCGCGTGGGCCTTGAGATCGAACGTCCCGCCGCGCCGAGCCAGGACGTCGCGTAGCGATCGCAGCCGGGCGCGGCCGGCGAGCGCATCACGCAGCTGCAACCGCAGTGCGTCGGGGTGATCGACCAGCAGTCGGCGGTAGGCCTCGGGCACGGTGTGCAGTTCTCTCGGGCCCCACACCACTCTGCCGTCGATCATCAGCGAGGACATGATCAGGCCGGAGTCCTCTGCCGGGTTGCCACGTTGGCCGAAGGGGTTGCTGAGCCAGTGCGCCGCGGCGCGTTCCCACTGACCGGCCGAGCGTGCGAATCGAGGTGAGCTCGCGACCGCGCCGTTGGTGTCCGACGGTAGCCCGGCACCGTCGAGGCTCTCGTGCACACGGGCGGCCAAGTCCATCAACGCCTCGTCGCGGGTTCTCTGCACCGCGTTCGCTTTCCCTCGGATCTCGGGGTCGGCGGTGGTGTCCGCCCAGCTCAGCGCACTGTCGACGTCCGAGGAGGGCATGGCTTCTCGACGCGCCACACTGCCGAGAGTGATCCAGGCGAATCGGTCACGCGGCACGTCCGGACGTGCAGTCCATTCGATCTCGACGGCACGGCGGACGATGCTGTCCACCACGACGGAGAGGATCGCGCTGACCGCCATCGCATCGGTTCCGCCCTGGAACAGATCCACCACCAGTCGGGGCACGAGCCTGCCTGCGTCGGCGAGTTCGGCGGAGGTCGACGCCGACGCCACCGCTCGGCGCACTACGAAACTGCGTCGAGTCGACGCAGCGTGCAGATCGGAATCCTCGACGACACCGAGAACCTCGCCCCGATCGGACACCACGGGCATGTGCCGCAGCCCCAGTTCGAGCATGTCCATCAGCACGGTGCCGGCCAGCCGGTCCGCCGTGACGGTCTCGGCGGGTGCCGTCATGACCTGCTCTATCGGAGTATCGACTCCGATCCCGGCGGCCACCACACGAATTCGGAGGTCTCGGTCTGTGAATATGCCATGGCGCGAGCCACGCAGCGGAACCAGAACGTACGAGCTGCCCTGATCGGTCATGTGCCGGACGGCGTCTCGAACGGTGGTGCCGACGGGTACGAACACCGCTGGGGCCGAGAGCAATTCACCGACGGTGCGGCCGGCGCTACCCTCGACCGGTCCCCCACGGTATGCAGACGACGAATTGACGGCATCGGCCAGGAACGCCAGACCGGTGGGCGTTGCGAACAACGGCCGAACCAGTGCACCGGGCAACTGCAGGACGACACTCGGTTCGAGTGCCCGCGCTCGGAATTCGACAGTTCCACCGGACAGCAGAGCCGAGAATCCGAAGACTCCACCTTCACCGATGGTGTCGATCGGCACCTCGGTGGGAGAGGTCGCGTCGGGGTGCATGATCACCACGCGCCCGGTATGCACCACCCATACGGTGTCGGTATCGGTCGAGACGTCCATCCGTCGAGGGTCCACAACCCATGCGCCACTGCCGTACTCGCGTTCGACGGCCGCCGCGGCCACCTCGGCCAGCACAGCCGGTGGCGCGCCCTGAAACGGTGGATGCGCGCCGAGGAAATCGGCCAGCTCCGATCTATCCGCCACGGATCAGGTCGGCGCATCTCTCCGCCATGGTCATCACCGTGATGTTGGGATTGACGTACGGCAGCTTCGGCATCGCCGACGCGTCGACCACGCGCAGGTGCGAGACTCCCTTGACTCGCAATTCCGGATCCAGCACGGCCATGGCGTCGTCCACCGAGCCCATCCGCGCCGTGCCCGCCGGGTGATAGACCGTGTTGTGGGTCTTGTGCACGTAGTCGAGCAGGTCGTCGTCGGTGACGGCCTCGGGCCCTGGGGCGAGTTCGCGCTCGATCCATTCCGAGAGTGGACCGTGCGCGGCGATGTCGCGCGCCAGCTTCAGTCCGGCCAGCATCACCGCGTCGTCGTGGCCGTCGGCATCGGTGAAGTAGCGCGGGTCCACTTTGGCACGGTCACGAAAATCTCTGCTGCGCAGGCGAACAGTGCCGCGCGAGCGCCCCTGCGTCACGTTCGGAGTCAGGCAGAATCCGTTGTCGGTGGTCGGGTAGCCCCAGCGGAGGGTGTTCATGTCGAACGGCACACTGCCGTAATGCATCATCACGTCCGGGTAGTTCAGCGAATCGTCGGTCTGCGCGAACACCCCGATCTCCCACCACTGCGAGGACGTGGTGACCATCGGCTTGCTCGCTTCCCAGAACACCAGACCTTCGACGTGGTCGTCGAGGTTCTCACCCACACCGGGAGAATCGACTCGCACCGTGATTCCCATCTCGCGCAGTTGGGCTGCCGGTCCGATTCCCGAGAGCATCAACAACTTCGGCGTGTCGATGGCCCCGGCGGTCACGATGACCTCGCGCCGTGCGGAGACGGTGTCGTAGCCCGTCAGGTCGGGGCGCTGGTATCGCACACCCGTCGCGGTCAGCGATTCGTCGATCAGAATCTCGCTGATCCAGCAGTCGGTGCGCACCTCGAGGTTCGGCCGTGAGCCGATGATCGGGTGCAGGTACGCATGCGAGGTCGACATGCGTGAGCCGTCTTCTCCCGCATTGATCTGAAACCAACCGGCACCGTTGAGTACAGGCGTTCCGCGGTTGAATGCGACCGTGGGAAGACCTATCCCGGCGGCCGATTCGAGTACCGCGGCACCGCACGGATCGTTCGGCGGCACGTCGCGGATGCGCACGGGGCCGTCGTGTCCGCGGCCGGTGTCGTTGTTCTCCACGCGCGCGACGTACGGCAGGATGTCCGACGCGCCCCACCCCGTCGCACCGGCCGCCGCCCAATCGTCGAGGGTTTCCGCAGGTGGGTGAAACGCGATGCAGGAGTTGTGCGAGGAGCAGCCACCGAGCACTTTCGCGCGCGCGTGCCGCATGAAGCTGTTTCCGCGCTCCTGCGGCTCGACGGGATAGTCCCAGTCGTAGCCGGAGTCGAGCAGGTGCATCCACTCCACCAGTTCGAGAATCGCCTTGTCGCCGACGTCGGTCGGCCCTGCTTCGACGAGGCAGACACTGACGGAGGGGTCCTCGCTCAGACGTGCCGCGAGGACGCATCCCGCCGTCCCGCCACCTGCGACGACGTAATCGAACTGGGTGTCTGTCACTGCACGCTCCTTCTAGTTGCCCGTGGAGGCATGTGATTTCAGAGTGCCGATGTGCTTGCGTCCCTTGACTGCGTACCACAGCAGGCCAACGCCGAGGATGCCGCCGATGTAGACGAATGCTCCGAACGTGTTGTACCAGGGGGTTCCGTACACGGCCTCGCGCGGCCACGCGAGGTTGATCGCCATTCCGGTGCCCCACACCACTGCCGCGATGTTGACCGGCAGGCCCCACCTGCCCATCGTGAAGTATCCGCCGGGCTTCAGATCTGCCGGCGGCCACTCACCCTTGACTCGTTTGACCAACAGTGGACCGGTGACCATCAGATAGGCGAGGTAGATCATGATGATCGCGATCGAGGTGAGGACCGTGAAGATCTGCGGCTGACCGATGTTGACGACGAGAATGACGATGGCCAGCACGCCGATGGTCACCGCGGGCACCACCGGGGTCTGGGTCTTCGGATTCACCTTGGCCAGACTCTCGCCGAAGGGCAACGCGTTGTCTCGGGCCATGGCGAACGTGAGCCGGATCGCCGCGGTGTGCACTGCCAGTGAGCAGACGAAGACCGCGATGACGATGCAGATGAGGAAGACGGTGCCCAGCGGGCCCCACATCACCGATTCCACGATGGACTGCAGGCTGCCGTCGGGACTGCCGAGGGAAGGATCGTTCAGGTCCGGTGCGGCCATGACGGCGAACACCAGGATGGCTCCGCCGATGACGAACGAGGCGAGGATGGCGCGAAAGATCGCCTTGGGGGCCGTGCGCCGAGGTTCGACCGTCTCCTCGCCGAGCGAGCTCGCGGTGTCGAATCCGTACATCACGTAACCCGACGCCAGCGACGCGACCAGGAAGGCACCGAGGTAGCCGCCGCTCTCGCCGGCTCCGTAGCCGTTGGTCGAGAAGAACACCTCCGGCCCGCGAGTGATGTTGGCCGCGAGCAGGATCGCGATGAGAACGGCAGCGATGAGTTCGATGAACACGCCCGCGCTGTTGATCATGGCCATCAGCCGGACTCCGAGCGCATTGATCGTGGTGGTGATCGCGATCAGAATCGCACCGAGCAGCACTGCGTTGGCCGCGAAGTCGGTGGCACCCGAGCCGTCACCGATGATCTGGAACCCACTCCAGATACGTGGCAGGTTCAACTGCAGAGCCAGAGCGACGGCAGACAGTGTCACGATCGATGCCGTGAGCATCAACCAGCCCGCCGACCAACCGACGATCCTGCGGCCCAACAGCTTCGCCCAGTTGTACACCGATCCCGCCACCGGATACTTCGCGGCCAACTCCATGAAGCACAAAGCCACGCAGAGTTGGCCGACGAACACTGCAGGCCACGACCACAGGTACGCCGGCCCGGCGGTGCCGAAACCGAAGTAGAAGAGCTGGAACGTGCCGGTGAGAATGGAGATGTAACTGACTCCCGCGGCGAAGCTGGCGAATTTCCCGAGACTTCGATCGAGTGACTCCTTGTAACCGAAGTCGTCCATTCCGCTCGAATTGTCGTTCAGTAGTGCCATGCGCCTGGCCTTTCCGATCTTTCGCTATCGGGTACCGAACCACCCCGCCGCGGTGGGTGAGGTGTTGTGCCAAATATGCTTTGCCTCTTGGTATTCGGACATTCCGGACGGTCCGAGCTCGCGTCCGTTGCCGGACTGTTTGAAGCCGCCCCATTCCGCGGCAGCGGTGTAGACACCGAAGTCGTTGAGCCACACCGTGCCATGGCGAAGCCCACGGACCATCCGTTCGCCTCGCGCGGCGTCCGATGTCCGAACTCCCGCGGCGAGACCGTAATTCGTATCGTTACCCAACAGGAGTGCTTCGGCCTCGGAGCCGAAGCGCTCCACAGTGAGTATGGGCCCGAATGTCTCCTCCTGCACGATATTCATGGACCGATTGCAGTGGTCGAAGATCGTCGGCAGAAAATAGCTACCCTTGTCCAGGGCCGGATCGTCCGGCTTCGTTCCGCCGATGACCAGCGTCGCGCCCTCCTCGACGCCGGTCGCCACGAAGGCCTCGATCTTCTCTCGCTGTGCCTGCGACACCAGTGGACCGGTCTCGCTCGCCGGGTCCATGCCCGGGCCGATGACGATGGTTTTCGCCCGTTCGGCCACCGCAGCGACGAAGCGGTCGGCGACCGATTCCTCGATGATGAGTCGAGTGCCTGCCGAACACACCTGACCCGAGTGCAGAAAAACTCCGGTCAGGACGTTGTCGACCGAGTCGGCGAACGCCTGTTCGTCGGCCACCGCATCGGCGAACACGATGTGTGGATTCTTGCCGCCGAGTTCGACGGCCACCTTGGTGACGTTCTCGGCCGCCGCGGCCAGGATGTGTCTGCCCGTCGCCAGTCCGCCGGTGAACGAGACGAAGTCGACGTCGCGGTTCCTGGTGAGCGCGTCCCCGAGAACCGCGCCGCTGCCCTGCAGCAGGTTGACCACACCGGCCGGTACTCCGGCTTCTTCCACCAGCTTGGTGAACGCGATGGTGGACAGCGGAGTCACCTCGCTCGGCTTGAGCACCATGGTGCAGCCGGCTGCCAACGCGGGGGCGATCTTCCACGAGATCTGCAGCAGTGGGTAGTTCCACGGTGCGATCATGACGCAGACACCGATGGGCTCGTGCACCACACGGCTCAGGATTTCGGATCGGTCGACGTCGATCAGACGATCGGCCTGCACCACAGCGAGATCGGCGTAGAAGCGAAAGACCGATGTCACGTCGTCGATGTCGATCTCGCTCTCGCCGTATGTCTTTCCGGTGTCGAGGGTCTCGATGCGCGCCAACGTCGCTTTGTCGCGTTGGAGCAGATCGGCGATGCGGTTCAGCAGATCGCGGCGCTCGGCCACCGTGACCGAGCGCCACGGTCCGTCGTCGAACGCCGCTCGCGCGGCTGCCACCGCCCGCAGAGCGTCGTCCGGCGTGGCCTCGTCCACCACGGCGACCGTGCTGCCGTCCGCTGGGTTCACGATGTCTCGGGTACCGCCGTCACCGGCCCCCTGCCACTGTCCGTCGATGTACAACGACGGGCGCAGCGAGGTCGGATCGAGTGCTGCATCGGAATCGGTCACCGAAACACCTTCTTTCGTAGGGGGTCGGGTGGTGTGTCTACGCTATGCCCTCAACGGCCGATGACTCCATCGATCTGTTCGCGGATGATGTCCGCGTGTCCGTTGTGCCGGGCATATTCACCGATCATGTGCACGTAGACCATCCGCAGCGACATCGGCCCACCGCGCGAGTCGACCAGATCGTCCAACGAGTGCCGGGCCGCGATCTCGTCCGAGGCACCGCACTCGGCGGAGAATCGCGCGAAGTCGGATTCGGCCCCGGACTCGGTCGCTCCCAGAAAGTCGGAGTCCTTACCGAACGCCGCGTCGTACATCGGAGCGAACGACATCGACTCCAGTCGCTCTCGGAACCAGATGCGTTCGACCTTCGCCAGATGACGCACGAGTCCGAGCAGGGAGAGCGTCGAGTGCGGAAACGGTCGCCGCGCCAACTGTTCGGCGTCGGCACCGGCGCAGATGTTGAGCAGCGTCGCTCGATGCCACTGCAGCATTCCTTCGAGAATCGGCCGCTCGTCGCCGACGAGCGGACCCGTGACCTGTTCGGGTGTGGGCGCTGTCCATGTCTTCCGCCGTTCGGTCATGCAGAGATTGTCGAACATGCGACGGCGCTGTGCAGCGCCGCGCATTACGGTGGGATTCATGACTATCGAAGATGTAGGCGGCAGACGAACGGTGACGGCGGACGAGCTTCTTCTCCTGGTGGGTGATCACCTGCTCATAGAAGAGGGTGTCGCGACCGGGTTCATCGAAAGCGCAGGCCAGGTCGCCGAGAACGTGGCGGTGACCGTGACCGACGGCGTCGACGGCACCACGACGACCGAACGCGTTTTTCTTCCCGATGCCGAGGTGACCATCGAACCCGCCGACCGCGGACGCGCCCCGGTCACTTTGTGACGGAAGAAGTCCCTGCTCAGAAGTACATTCATGTAACTCGAACAACTCTGCTCACACCAGTCACACCGGCACCGAATTGAGCTAGGGTGGCGGAAACCCGTCACCGCTCGAAAAGGACGTCAGTAGTGCGACAAGGCCGAGTACGACCGACCGTTCGCGTTGCCGTGGTGTCCTGCGCCACCGCGCTCGCTGTCGGGTTCGGCTCGATCTCGGCGGTTGCCGCGCCCGAGGCCTCGGCCCCGGCAACCGTCGCCGAAACGGTCCGTTCGGCCGACGCGGAGCGCTACAACGACGCGCAGAATGCATTGGTGAAGGGGCGCTACGACGCCGGTTTCGCGGCACTCGATGCGCTCGCAACCGCTGCCCCGGACGACGCCAACGTGGCAGCTCTGCAGACGTTCTATGCCAACGCGACCGCCGATACCGCTGCTCTGACGGAGCACAGGACCCGCCTGCGCGGCCTGTCTCCAACCCTCGCCGATGCAGTCGATCGCGCCATCGCCATCATCGACGAAGCCGCCACGCAGACAATCGATTTCGCCCCGACCACCGACGGACCGCGTACAGCGATCGTGGTGCTCGGGCTGGGGCTGGAGGGTGACGGCAGCATGACAGACGAGTTGGTGGCACGTCTACGCTCGGCCGTCGCCGCGGCGGAGCGCTCCCCCGAGTCCCCCATCGTCGTCACCGGCGGGAATCCGCAGAGCGGTATCACCGAAGCCGAGGCCATGCACCGATGGCTCGTCGACGAAGGCATCGCGGCCGATCGCATTCACACCGAATCGACCGCGAATTCGACGGTGCAGAACGCACAGCGCACCACCGCACTGGCAGCCGAGATCGGCGTCGAGAATCTGGTGCTGGCAACGACTCCGAGCCACCTGCGGCGCGCGATGTCGGACTTCGAGATCGCCGGATCCGACGTGATTGGCGCTGCGACCGTCGATGTCGACGATGTCCCGGACCTGCCCACACTCGCTCCGACGGCGCGGTTGGGTATGACCGTGGATGCGACCAAGATTCTCGGAATACCGCGCACCTACTGACGCGTCCACCCGCGCAGCACGCACTCCGCTCCCGCGTCGAACATCGCCCGACGAGTCTCGTCGTCGGCGGTCGAGGGCATTGCCAATTCGAGCGACACCAATCCGTGCACGATCGCCCAGAACGAGTGGCTGATCAACTCGACCGATGCCCCGTCCATGGTTCCCGCCGCAACGGCGCTCGACACGGCAGCGCGGAGCGGATCCATGGCCGCGTCCGCGCGATGCGCCTCGTCTGCAACATCGATCGAACCGAGCACTCCCCCGAACATCACCGCGTACAGATGCGGATTGGCCAGTGCCCAGGTGCGGTACGCGACGGCGAGCTCCCGTAGGTCCACTTCGGGATCGCCGGTGACCGGAACCCGGCGCTGGGAGTCCCCGAAACTCGCGAACGAGGTGGCGAACAGTGCCACGAGCAACTCGGTACGTCCGCCGAACAACGAATAGATCGCCGTTGTGGATGTGCCCTGTGCAGCGGCCAGTTTACGCAGCGACAACGAGTCGACGCCCTGGTGCGCAACGGTTTCCGCCGCGGCCTCCAGTAGCCGGGTCCGCAACTGCTCGTCGTGAATTCTGGGTCTCGCCACTTGCGGAATCTATCACAACGGTGTTTTATAACAGTGCCACACAATGCTTCACCCACCGAACAGACGGGAACACGTCATGCCACCCATCATCGACGGCCGCCGGACGGTCGAATTCGAACGAGACACCGTCACGGTCTTCCTCATCGGAATGCGGATCAACAATCCGGTGGCCGTTCGCTCCTGGTTACCCGTGGTGCGCGCGATGCCGCGGATGCTCGGCCATCTCGAGCAGGATCCCGCTTCCGGGCTGCTCGGTTACCACTCGTGGCTGGGGCGCACCACCATGCTGGTCAGCTATTGGCGCACTGCCGAGGATCTGACGCGATTCGCCTCCGATCCCGACGCACCACATGCACCCGCCTGGCGTGCCTTCAATCGATCGGTGGCCGCAACCCGCCACGTCGGCGTGTGGCACGAAACCTATACCGCCACAGCACAGAACAGCGAGGCGATCTACGTCAACATGCCCGCGTTCGGCCTTGCGGGAGCAATCGGCGGACTACCGGTCGGTACCGGCTCGCACACGTGGAAGCAGCGAATGAAGTCCGCGAAGTAAGAGCTACAGGAAGTTCGCGGCACGCGCAGCGAGGTCGAGAACGGGCTGCGGAAAGACTCCGAGAGCGACGGTGACCACCACCGAGGCCCCTATCGAGCACGACACCGACGCAGTCGGGCGCACGATCGTGGCAGTCGTCTCTCCCGGATCGGTGAAGAACATCAGCACGATCACCCGCACGTAGAAGAACGCCGCAATCGCGCTGCACACCACACCGACCACGACCAGCGCCGCTCCGCCTGCACCGGAGGCAGCACTGAACACCGCGAACTTGCCGATGAACCCACTGGTGAGCGGAATCCCGGCGAACGAGAGCAGAAACAACCCGAACACCGCCGCCACCAGCGGTGACCGACGGCCGATTCCCGCCCACCGATCGAGATCGCTCACCTCACCGCGTTCGTCGCGCGCCAACCCGATGATCGCGAACCCTCCGAGAGTGCTGAAGGCATACGCCACCAGGTAGAACATCGTGGCCGACACACCGGCGTCACCCCCATCACCGGAATCACCCAGTGCCGTCACTCCCGTGAGGATGAATCCGGTGTGTGCAACGGACGAGTACGCCAGCATCCGTTTGACATCCGTCTGCGTCACCGCGACAACGGAACCCAGCACCATCGTCGCGATGGCGACCACCCACAGCATCGGTCGCCAACTCGAGTCGAGACCGGGCAGAGCCATTCCGAAGATGCGAAGAATCGCACCGAACGCCGCGACCTTGGTCACCGTGGCCATCAGCGCCGTCACCGGCGTCGGTGCACCCTGGTAGACGTCGGGAATCCAGGAATGAAATGGCACCGCGCCGACCTTGAACAGCAGACCCACTGCGAGCAAGGCGGTTCCGATCAGCGCGAGCGATCTGCCCGGGCCGTCCACCGCGATGGCGTCGGCGATGCCGTCCAACCGAACGGTTCCGGCGTATCCGTACAGGAACGCGACTCCGAACAGGAAGAACGCGGACGAGAACGCGCCCAGCAGAAAGTATTTCAGAGCCGCTTCCTGTGAGAGCAGCCGCCGCCGTCGGGCGAGTCCACAGAGCAGATACAGCGGAAGCGACAGCACTTCCAGCGCCACGAACATCGTCAGCAGATCCGTGGAGGCCGGGAACAGCAGCATCCCGCCGATCGCGAACATCGCCAGAGGAAATACCTCCGTCTGGGCGACGCCTGCATCGATGGCCTCCTTCTCCGCCACGCTGCCCGGGGTGGTCGATGCCTGCGGAGTGAACGAATCGATCCGGCGCTCGGCACCGGCCCCGGTGACTGCAACGGTGCGCTCCGCCAGCAGTGCGACTGCCGGAATCGACACCAGCACAATGGTTCCCTGCAGGAAAAGGGTAGGGCCGTCGATCGCGACCGCCCCGTTCATCGCCGACGCCTCGGTTCCGGCCAGACCGAGGATCGCCGCCAGCGCTACCACCAGTCCTGCGAGAGCAAGACCCAGATGTATGAGCCGACGGGCCCGCAGCGGCACGAACGCTTCGACGAGAACGCCGAGAACTGCGACCGAGAACACGATCAGCATCGGTGCCAGCAGACCGTACTGCACCTCGGGTGTGGTCATCGCTGACCTCCTGAACCGTCGACGATCGTGGATTGCACTGCCGGAGTGATGACATCGAGCGCCGGTTTCGGGTAGACACCGAGCACGATCAGCAACGCGATCAACGGCACCACCACGGCCAGCTCGCGTCGGACGAGATCGGGCACCGTCCGGTTGTCTTCACGGACCGGCCCGGTCATGACGCGCTGGTAGAGCCACAGTATGTAGATCGCCGACAGCACGAGGGCTCCGGCGGCCACGATCGCAGCGACTCCGTATCGACCGAACGTGCCGATCAGCACCAGGAATTCGCTCACGAAGGGGGCGAGGCCGGGTAGAGAGAGCGTGGCAAGTCCCGAGATCAAGAACGTGCCGGCGAGCACCGGTGCCACCTTCTGCACACCGCCGTAGTCGGCTATCGCTCGTGACCCTCGACGCGAGACGAGGAAGCCCGCGATCAAGAACAGGGCGGCCGTGGAAATTCCGTGGTTGACCATGTACAGCGTGGCACCGGCCTGACTCTGACCGGTCATGGCGAAGATGCCGAGGATGATGAACCCGAAATGCGAAATAGACGTGTACGCAATCAGTCTCATCATGTCGGTCTGACCGATCGCCAGTATCGCGCCGTAGACGATGCCGATGACCGCAAGAGCGATGATCCACGGCGCGAACGTCTGCGACGAGCCAGGAAAGAGTTCGAGACAGAACCGCAGCATCGCGAACGTGCCGACCTTGTCCACCACCGACATCATCAAGACCGCAGTCGCGGGCGTGGACTGCACGGCGGCGTCGGGTAGCCACGAATGGAACGGCCACAACGGTGCCTTGATCGCGAAAGCGAACATGAAGCCGAGGAACAGCGCGTTCAGGACCATCGGGTCCACTCCGAGTCCGCCCGATGCCGCCGCGTCGGCGATCACACGCAGATCGAATGTGCCGCCGTCGAACGGCCCGTCGGGTCTCGCGGTCACCACGTAGAGGCCGATGACGGCCGCCAGCATGACCAGACCGCCGAAGAGGTTGTACAACAAGAACTTCACCGCGGCGCGCGTACGATGCTTGCCCCCGAAGCCGCCGATGAGGAAGTACATCGGAATCAACATCGCTTCGAAGAAGATATAGAACAGCAACACGTCCAAGGCAAGGAACGAGACGACGACCATCGACTCGACCACCAGGATCAACGCCATGTACGTGTGCGACACCCGACGGGAGCCGTAGTGCGCGACGCGACTGCCGTCGTACCAGCCTGCGACGAGCAGCAACGGCGTGAGAACGGTGGTGAGCAACACCAGCACGAGGCCGATGCCGTCGAGGCCGAGGGTGTACCGCGCACCGAAAGCCGCTATCCACGAATGGTCCTCGACGAACTGGTACCGATCGCCACCGGAGTCGAACGACACTGCCAAGGCGACCGACACGGCCAAGGTCACGGCAGCGAAACCCACTGCGACACTGCGCGCGACGGTCGGACGAGCGGCGGGCACCAGGGCGACGACGACCGCGCCGAGCATCGGGAGCACCCAGAGAACGGTCAACCAGGGAGTCACAGAGCCACCACCATCAGTACCACGAGAACGGCTCCCGCGAACATCGCCAACGCATACGACCGCACGTATCCCGTCTGCAGCCGCCGGGACCGCGTCGATGCACCACCGATCGAGCTACCCACCCCGTCCACGACGGCGTCGATACCGTTGTCGGCGTGCACCAGTGCGCGCGTGAGGGTCTGTCCCGGACGCATGAATGCCGCCTCGTTGAAGGCGTCTCCGTAGAGATCGGCACGTGCGGCTCGGGTCACGGCCGACACGTCCTCGGGTGGCGTCGACGGAACCTCACCGACGATGTACTTGCGGTAGGCGACGGTCGCGCCGACCACAACGACCACCAGGACGGCGACGGTGACGACCCAAGCCGGAATCGCGTGCTCCTCGTGAGCCGATCCCACCACGGGCTCGAGCCATGTCTCGAGGCGACCGCCCACCGCGAGAATGGCACCCGACGCCACCGAGCCGACGGCCAACACGATCATCGGAGCGGTCATCGTCGCCGACGCCTCGTGCGGGTGTGCCTGCGCGGACCAGCGTTTCGGACCGAAGAACGTCAACAGCATCACCCGAGTCATGTAGAAGGCCGTCAGGCCTGCACCGAGCAACGTCACGCAGCCGAGAATCGGGCCTGCCACTCCCCCGGCGGCGAATGCGACCTCGATGATCGGATCCTTGGCGAAGAAGCCGGAGAACGGCGGCAGTCCGATGATGGCGAGATACCCCAGGCCGAACGTGACGAACGTGATCGGCATCGCGACGCGGAGTCCGCCGAACCGTCGCATGTCGGTCTCGTCGTTCATCGCATGCATCACCGATCCCGCGCCCAGGAACAAGCCCGCTTTGAAGAAGCCGTGCGAGATCAACAGCACGATGGCGTAGGTGTACCCGGAGGGGCCGAGCCCGGCCGCGAGCACCATGTACCCGATCTGACTCATCGTCGACGCCGCGAGCGCTTTCTTGATGTCGTCCTTCGCACATCCGATGACGGCACCGAACAGCAAGGTAACCGCCCCCACGGTGACGGTGGCCGCGCGGGCGGCAGGCGACGCCTCGAACACCGGTCCCGAGCGCACGATGAGATACACCCCGGCCGTGACCATCGTGGCCGCGTGAATGAGTGCCGACACCGGTGTCGGACCCTCCATGGCATCACCGAGCCAGGACTGCAACGGCACCTGCGCCGACTTTCCACATGCCGCCAACAGCAGCATCAGCGCCATGGCGGTGGCCACGGATTCGCTCGCCCCGCCGATTCCGGCGAACACGTCGTCGTACTGCACGGAGCCGAAGTTGACGAACATGATCATCAGCGCAACCGCCAGGCCGATGTCGCCGACTCTGTTGACCACGAACGCTTTTCGGGCAGCCGACGCGGCCGACGGCTTGTGCTGCCAGAAGCCGATGAGCAGATACGACGCCAGACCGACACCCTCCCACCCCAGATAGAGACCGAGGAAGTTGTCGGCCAGAACCAGCAGCAGCATGGCTGCCAGAAACAGGTTGAGGTACGCGAAGAAGCGACGCCGCTCGGCGTCGTGACTCATGTAGCCGATGGAGTACACGTGAATGAGCGAACCGACCCCGGTGATCAGCAGGACGAAGCAGATCGACAATTGATCTGCGCGCAAGCCGAACTCGACCTGTAATTCGTCGACCGGAACCCACCGGAACAAGGTCTGGGTGAGGGCGCGGCCCGACTCGGCGCGACCGAGCATCGAGCCGAACACCACCGCGGCCACGACGAACGAGGACACTGCTGCCGCCGTCGCGACGAGGTGCCCCCAGCGGTCGGTACGCCTGCCACCGAGCAGCAGGAACGCCGCACCGAACGCAGGCAGAGCCGGAAGAAGCCACAGCATCGACATCATTTCTGCGCCCCCGTCAATTCTTCATCAGGGAGTTCTCGTCCATCGATATCGACCGACGGGATCGGAAGATGGCCATGATGATGGCCAGGCCCACCACCACCTCGGCGGCGGCGACCACCATGGTGAAGAACGCGAACAACTGGCCGTCGAGGTTGCCGTGCATGCGGGAGAAGGTGACGAACGCGAGATTGACTGCGTTGAGCATCAATTCGATGCACATGAACACGATGATGGCGTTGCGCCTGACGATGACGCCCGCCGCGCCTATCGCGAACAACAGAACGGACAGGTAGAGATAGTTCTCCGGATTCATCGTTCGTCACTCTCGACCCGCGGATCGGCGAACATGGCGTTGACGGAGGACTCGGATTCGGTTCCGTCGGGCAACAAGGCGCGGCGATCGACCCCGTTGTGCCTGGCATACACTCCCGGGCTCGGCAGCGGTGTCACCCTCGAGCCGTCGCGGAAGCGATCCTGCGCCATCTCTCGCTGACCCTTGACCGGCCCCAGAACCTCTCGGTGCGCCAGAATCATCGCTCCGATCGTGGCAGTGATCAGCAGTGCTCCGGTCAACTCGAACGCCCACACGTATTCGACGAAGATCAGCTCTGCCAGGCCCTCGACGTTTCCGGTCGAGTTGGCGGCGTCGAGACCGGCGAAGTCGAGCCGACCGGCACGGGCCGCGTCGCGCAGCAGTATCCCGATGATCAACAGTCCGAAGCCGATTCCGATGACGACGGCAGCGATGCGGTGGCCACGGAGAGTTTCGGTCAGCGACTCCGAGGTGTCGACCCCGACGAGCATCAGAACGAACAGGAACAGCATCATGACCGCGCCGGTGTAGACGACGATCTGCACGACACCGAGGAACAGCGCTCCCTGCGCCATGTAGAAGGTGGCCAGCACCACCATCGTGGCAGCGAGGAACAACGCCGAGTAGACGGCCTTGGTGCTCATCACCACCCCGAGTGCGCCGATGACGGCGACGACACCGAGGGTCCAGAACTGCACGGCCTCACCGGTGGACGTGGCATCGAGGGCGAGCTGCACCGCAGCTTCCGGTGCACTCATCGCACCGAACCACCATCGGGTTCGGCTGCGGACTCGGCTCCTGACTCGTGGCCGGTGACGGCTCCCCGGTAGTAGTCATCGGACGTAAGGCCCGGCGCCATCGCGTGCGGCGGTGCGGTCATCTGCGGTTGCAGCGGGGCCAGCAGCGCGTCCTTCTCGTAGATCAGATCGGCTCTGTTGTCACCGGCGAGTTCGTACTCGTTGGTCATCGTCAGAGCCCGTGTGGGACAGGCCTCGACACACAGTCCGCACCCGATGCACCGCAGGTAGTTGATCTGATAGACCCCGCCGTAGCGCTCGCCCGGAGAGTACCTTTCGGTCTCGGTGTTGTCGGCTCCTTCGACGTAGATGGCGTCGGCCGGGCAGGCCCACGCGCAGAGCTCGCAGCCGATGCACTTCTCGAGACCGTCGGCGTACCGATTGAGCTGATGCCGCCCGTGGTAGCGAATCTCGGTGGGCTTCTTCTCCTCCGGATACAGCTCCGTCTCGGGCTTCTTGAACATCGTGGCGAAGGTGACCCCGAAACCTGCTATGGGACCGAGAAATTCAGGCATCGGCGTTCTCCTTCGGTGACCTGGCGGCGGATGAGCGCACACCGGCGTGCCGGCTCGGGAAATTCGAGCCCTGCTCGGGAATGGGAGGTATCGGGAATCCGCCTGCCAACGCATCGAACTCGACGACAGATGCAGGAGGCGGCACGTTCCGTTCCCGTGCATGCCTGCGCACCATCAGCAGCAGCGCACCCAGCACGGCCACCGCGAAGATCATCGACACTCCGAACGTGACCACTGGTACGTCGTAGCGCTCGGCCCCGAGGACCCGAACCGTCGCGATCACCATCACCCAGACGAGGGCAACCGGAATGAGGATCTTCCAGCCGAAGTTCATGAACTGGTCGTAGCGCAGCCTCGGCAGCGTCGAACGCAGCCAGATGAACACGAACAGGAACACCCAGACCTTGAGGGTGAACCACAGCACGGGCCACCACCCCGAGTTGGCACCGCTCCACAGACTCAGCGGAATCGGAGCCCGCCAGCCGCCGAGGAACAGCGTGGTCGCCAGTGCCGACACGGTGACCATGTTGATGTACTCGGCGAGCATGAACATGGCGAAACGAAGAGACGAGTACTCGGTGTGAAACCCGCCCACCAACTCACCCTCGGCCTCGGGCAGATCGAACGGAGCGCGGTTGGTTTCGCCGACCATCGCCGTCACGTACACCAGGAACGACGGCAGCAGCAGAAACACGTACCAGGTGTCCTGTTGCGCAGCAACGATTCCGGACGTCGACATGGTACCCGCGTACAGGAAGACCGCCGCGAACGACAGGCCCATCGCGACCTCGTAGGAAATCACCTGCGCAGTCGAACGGAGCGCACCGAGCAGCGGGTACGTCGAGCCCGACGCCCACCCTGCCAACACGATCCCGTACACACCCACCGACGTGACCGCGAGGATGTACAGAACCCCGACCGGCAGGTCGGTCATCTGCAGTGGCGTCGTGGTACCGAACACCGACACCTCGGGCCCGAACGGAATCACCGCGAAGGCCATGAACGCGGGCACCACCGAAATGATGGGAGCCAGAACGTAAATCGGTTTGTCGACGCCGGTCGGAGTGATCCCCTCCTTCAGCGCCAGCTTGATCCCGTCCATCAACGACTGCAACAGGCCCCACGGCCCCACCCGGTTGGGACCGACCCGCATCTGCATCCACGCCATGATCTTCCGTTCGGCGTAGATCGCCACCAGCGGCGTGAGCACCAGGAACACGAAGACCGCCAAGGCCTTCCCGACAACCAACCACCACGGGTCGTTGCCGAACATCGACAGATCGGTCGGCGCGGCCACGATCACGACTGCTCACCCTCTGGTCGTTCCACAGAACCCCGACCGATGCGAACCACCGCGCCCGACTGCACACCGAGCGACCGGTACACCGCCGAACCGGACGAGTTCAGCGGCAGCCAGACCACGGTGTCGGGCAGGTCGGTGATCGTCAGCGGCAACGTGATCGAGCCCCGGTCCGTCGCGACGCTCACCGGGTCACCGGTCTCCGCTCCGATGGCCGAGGCCCTCGCCGCCGACAACCGAACGGTGGGCGGGCGACCGGTCGCGGCGAGATTGTCCTCACCGTCCTGCATCCGTCCCGCATCGAGGAGCATCCGCCACGTGGCCAGAATCGCCTCCCCGGGCCCGAGGGTCGGAACGTCCGCGCGGGACGCGATCCGGGCCACCGGGATGCGCGGGCCGTTCCACACACCGAGGCGAGTCAACTGAGCGCGTGCCGCCGCCGCGTCGGGCACGGCCAGTTCGACGCCCATCTGTGCGGCGATCGCATCGAGGACGCGTTGGTCCGGCATCAGTGCACCGGCACCGAGCGCAGTGTCGAACGCGCGCGGTCGTCCTTCCCAGTCGACGAAGGTTCCCGGCTTGTCGACCACCGGCGCCACCGGGAACACCACGTCGGCCCGCTCGGTGACCGCACTGCGGCGTAGCTCCAGGCTCACCACGAACGCCGATCGGTCCAGTGCATCGAGTGCACCCGCAGGGTCCGGTAGATCGTCGAGATCGATTCCGGCAGTGACCAGGACACGACTCGGTCCGGCGTCGGCCAGGATCGCCGCGGTGTCGCGGCCCACCTCCGCCGGCAACCCGGACACACCCCACACCGCGGCAACCTCGGCGCGCGCAGCCGCATCGGCCACAGGACGACCGCCGGGCAAGACGTTCGGCAGCGCCCCGGCGTCGAGGGCACCGCGTTCTCCAGCACGTCGCGGAATCCAGGCCAGGCGCGCCCCGGTGTCGTCCGCCAGTTTCGAAGCCGCCGACAGACCGCCGGGCACGCAGCCGAGCCGCTCGCCTACGAGCACGATCGCACCGGGCTCGCGAAGGAGGTGCGCAATGGATTCGGTCCCACGATCGCCGACGTGCAACGCATCGAGCCACGCCGGCTCGTCACCGGGAATCGACTGCAGCAGAACGCCGTCGAGCTTTCGTAGACCTCGGGTGGAGAACGGCGCGATCGACGCCACCACCACTGCGCTCGTGCGGTGCGCCTTGCGAAGCCTCAGGAACACCAGCGGCGATTCTTCCTCGGGCTCGAAGCCGACCAGCAACACCACCGGGGCCTGCTCGAGGTCGGTGTAGGTGACCCCCAACCCGGTCGCTGCAATTCGGCCGGCCAGGAAGTCGGCTTCTTCGGTGCTGTGGCTGCGATTGCGGAAGTCGACGTCGTTGGTGTGCAGCACTGTTCGAGCAAACTTGGCGTACGCGTAGGCGTCTTCGAGGGTCGACCTTCCGCCGATCAACACCGCCGCCCGGCCGACCGATGCGGCCAGCCCCGACGCCGCGGCGGCCAGCGCAGCCGACCACGACGTCTCGATCAACTCCCCTGATCCGTCCCGGATCATCGGCGCGGTGATGCGATCGGGTTCGGTGGCGTACTTGAACGCCCACCGTCCTTTGTCACAGTTCCATTCCTCGTTGACCTGCGGGTCGTCACCTGCCAGCCGGCGAAGGACCTTGCCGCGCCGATGGTCGGTTCGTTGAGCACAGCCGCCTGCGCAGTGCTCGCACACGCTCGGTGACGAGGTGAGATCGTAGGGACGCGCCCGGAACCGATATTCGGTGTTGGTCAGCGCACCCACCGGACAGATCTGGACGGTGTTGCCCGAGAAGTAGGAGTCGAACGGCTCGTTACCGAAGATCCCGACCTGTTGAATCGCACCGCGCTCGAGCAGGTCGATGGACGGGTCGCCGGCCACTTGTGCCGCGAACCGAGTGCAGCGCGCGCACAGGACGCACCGTTCCCGGTCCAGCAGGACCTCCGCCGACAGCGGAATCGGTTTGGGGTACGTGCGTTTGGTCTCGACGAATCTGGACTCTGCTCGACCCGCCGCCATCGCCTGGTTCTGCAGCGGGCACTCGCCGCCCTTGTCGCACACCGGGCAGTCCAGCGGATGATTGATCAGCAGCAGTTCCATGACGCCTCGCTGCGCCTTCTCCGCCGACTCCGATGTCACCTGAGTGCGCACGACCATGCCCTCGGCCACCGTGGTCGTGCAGGACGCCAACGGCTTGCGCTGCCCCTCGACGTCGACCAGACATTGACGGCACGCCCCCACCGGATCGAGCAGCGGGTGATCGCAGAAGCGCGGGATCTGCACACCCATCAGCTCGGCGGCGCGAATCACCAACGTGCCCTTGGGAACGCTGATCTGGTGGTCGTCGATGGTCAGTGTCACCATCTCCACGTGGGTCACCGCGGAACGACCATGTGCAGCTGCGGTCATGACGTCAGCTCCTCTGCCATCAGAGTCGATCGGTGTGGATCGAAGGGACATCCCTGTTCGGTGACATGTCGGATGTATTCCTCGCGGAAGTACTTCAGCGAGGACACGATGGGGCTCGCAGCTCCGTCTCCCAACGCGCAGAACGACTTTCCGGCGATGCCGTCAGCGATGTCGAGCAGTGTCGTCAGGTCCGCTTCGGTGCCGGTTCCACTGTCGAGGCGGCGCAGTATCTGCACCAGCCAATAGGTTCCTTCTCTGCACGGCGTGCATTTGCCGCAGGATTCGTGTGCGTAGAACTCCGTCCAGCGCAGTACCGCTCGCACCACGCACGTCGTGTCGTCGAAGATCTGCAATGCCTTGGTACCCAACATCGATCCGGCGGCGCCGACGCCTTCGTAGTCGAGTGGCACGTCGAGGTGGTCGCCGGTGAACATCGGTGTCGACGAACCTCCCGGTGTCCAGAATTTCAACTCGTGACCTGGCCGGATGCCGCCCGCGTAGTCCAGCAGTTCCCGCAGGGTGATACCCAGCGGAGCCTCGTACTGGCCGGGACGACACACGTGACCGGAGATCGAGTAGAGGGTGAATCCGGGTGACTTCTCGCTGCCCATCGACCGGAACCACTCGATTCCGTTGCGCAGGATCACCGGAACGCTGGCTATCGATTCGACATTGTTGACCACCGTCGGGCGTGCGTACAGGCCTGCGACCGCGGGGAACGGTGGACGCAGCCGGGGTTGTCCGCGCCGACCCTCCAACGAGTCGAGCAGAGCCGTCTCCTCGCCGCAGATGTACGCGCCTGCACCGGCATGGATCACCAGCTCGAGCTCGAATCCCGTTCCGAGAACGTCCTTGCCCAGGTAGCCGGCCGCGTATGCCTCGGCGACCGCGGCATGCAGTCTGCGCAACACCGGTACCACTTCGCCGCGGACGTACACGAATGCATGCGATGCCCGAATGGCGTACGCCGCGATGATGATTCCTTCGATCAGCGTGTGCGGGCTCGCCATCAGCAGCGGCATGTCCTTGCAGGTGCCCGGCTCCGATTCGTCGGCGTTGACCACGAGGTAGTGAACTTTCCCGTCACCCTGTGGAATGAAGCTCCACTTCGTTCCGGTCGGGAATCCCGCACCGCCACGGCCGCGCAGACCGGATTCCTTGACCAAGGCGATGAGATCGTCGGGGTCCATGGACAGGGCTTTCTCCAGCCCTCGATATCCGTCGTGACTGCGGTAGGTGTCGAGGGTCCACGAGTTCTTCTCGTCCCAGAATTCGCTCAGCACCGGCGTCAGGGCCATGTCACTTCCCCTTCGTCGACGAATCGGTTTCGGTGGTGTTCGGCTGCGGTGGAACGGTCGCCGACGGAGCCGGAGCGGGTTTCTCGCGCACGGTCTCCGCCACGGCTTCGGCACCGAGATCGGGATGATCGTCCGGCGAGCCGGCGGCCGCCCGGGGAGCCGACATCGAGTGCTCTCGGGCGTACCGGAGGCCGGCGAGGGTGGCTTCGCCTGCGCTGCCGGAGGATTCGAGTGCCCCGGGCCGGTCGTCGGCGAACCCGGCGAGAATTCGCTCGGTCTCGCGGAACGTGCACAGCGGCGCGCCGCGAGTCGGGGTCACCTGCTCACCGGAGCGAAGCGCGTCGACCAGTTCCCGCGCCGACGCCGGAGTTCTGTTGTCGAAGAATTCCCAGTTGACCATCATCACCGGCGCGAAGTCGCACGCGGCATTGCACTCGATGTGCTCGAGGGTGATGGCACCGTCGGCCGTGGTCCCGCCGTGATCGATGTCGAGGTGGTCCCGCAGGGCGTCCATGATGGCGTCGCCGCCCATGACGGCACACAGGGTGTTGGTGCACACTCCGACGCGATAGTTGCCGGTGGGCTCGCGGCGATACATCGAGTAGAACGTCGCGACCGCGGTCACCTCTGCTCCGGTGAGATCGAGTACGTCCGAGCAGAATTCGATTCCGGCCGGCGTGAGGTATCCGTCCTCGGATTGCACCAGGTGCAGCAACGGCAGCAACGCGGATCGGGTCTGAGGATAGCGGGCGAGGACGATGTCGGCGTCGGCGCGCAGGCGGGCCAGGACGTCGTCGGGATAGGATTCGCGTGCGTCGGGGCCGACCAGTTGTACGGCTTCCTCGGGGCGGGCTCCGAGTTGGACGAGTACCGGCTCCGAGCGTGGCGTGGTCATCGGTCCACCCCGCCCATCACCGGGTCGATACTGGCCACGGCAGCGATGACGTCGGAGATCATGCCGCCCTCGCACATCGCGGCAACCGCCTGCAGGTTGGTGAACGAGGGGTCTCTGAAATGCACTCGGTACGGCCGAGTGCCGCCGTCGCTGACGATGTGCACGCCCAGTTCGCCTCGCGGCGATTCCACGGTGGACAGCACTTGGCCCGCCGGCACTCGCATTCCCTCGGTCACCAGTTTGAAGTGGTGGATCAACGACTCCATCGAGGTGTCCATGATGGTGCGCACGTGGTCCTGAGAATTGCCGAGACCGTCGGGTCCGGAGACCAGTTCTGCCGGCCAGGCGATCTTCTTGTCGTCGATGACCACCGGTCCGGGTCGCAGCCGATCGAGAGTCTGCTCGACGATCTTGAGCGATTCCTTCATCTCTTCCACGCGAATCAGATAGCGCCCGTAGCAGTCGCATCCGGTGTCGGTGACGACATCGAACTCGTAGTTCTCGTACCCGCAGTAGGGATCGGACCGGCGCAGATCGTAGGGAAGCCCGGTCGAGCGAAGCACCGGACCGGTGACGCCGAGGGCCATGCACCCCGTCAGGTCCAGGTAGCCGACGTTCTCGGTTCTGGCCTTCCAGATCGGGTTGTCGTTGAGCATGAGTTCGAGGTCGCGTAGACGGCCGGGAAGAACCCGCAGTAGCTCGCGGACCTTGGCGATCGCATCGGCGGGCAGATCCTGAGACAAGCCCCCGGGACGGATGTAGGCGTGGTTCATCCGAAGTCCGGTGATGGCCTCGAAGACGTCGAGTATCAGTTCGCGTTCCCGGAAGCCGAACAGCATCGCCGTCACGGCACCCAATTCCATTCCGCCCGTGGCCAACGCCACGAGGTGCGAGGAAATCCGATTGAGCTCCATCAGCATCACCCGGACCACCGTCGCGCGCTCGGGAATGTCGTCGGTGATGTCGAGTAGCTTCTCCACCCCGAGGCAGTACGCGGTCTCGTTGAAGAAGGGCGAGAGATAGTCCATCCGAGTGACGAACGTGACGCCCTGGGTCCAGTTACGATACTCGAGGTTCTTCTCGATACCGGTGTGCAGGTAGCCGATTCCGCACCGGGCCTCGGTGACGGTCTCGCCTTCGATCTCGAGTATCAACCGCAGCACACCATGGGTGGACGGGTGTTGCGGACCCATGTTGACCACGATGCGTTCCGTGGTCGACCCGCGGGCCAGCTCGACCACGTCGTCCCAGTCCTGACCCGACACCGCATAGATGGTTTCGTCCGTTGCGCTCATCAGTTGTACGACCTGCGCTCGTTGGGAGGCGCAACCCGAGCGCCCTTGTACTCGATGGGAATTCCGCCCAGGGGATAGTCCTTGCGTTGGGGGTGGCCGACCCAATCGTCGGGCATCTCGATCCGCGTCAGGGCGGGATGACCGTCGAAGACGATGCCGAAGAAGTCGTAGACCTCGCGTTCGTGCCAATCGTTGGTCGGATACACCGCGCAGAGCGAGGGCGTGTGCGGATCTGCATCGGGCACAGCCACTTCGAGTCGCACACGGCGTCCGTGGGTGATGGAGACCAGATGGTAGACCACGCGCAATTCCCGGCCGACATGATCCGGGTAGTGCACGCCCGATGCCCCCGTGCACAATTCGAATCTCAGTTCCCCGTCGTCACGGAGAGCACGGGCGACAGCGGGTACGTGCTCCCGCGAGAGATGCAACGTCAGTTCGTCGCGGAAGATCACCACACGTTCGACGGCGTCCTCGAACGGTACGGCTGCGTCCCCGGAGTCGAGAACAGCGGCCAAGCGATCGACCAGGGCGTCGAAGTAGCTGCCGTAGGGTCGGAGCGCGGTATCGACCGACGCCACCGGCGGCTGCAACCGGCCGTAGCCGGACGTGTCGCCGCTCCCCCGGACACCGAACATCCCGCGGGCTCCGTGCGTCGTCATCGCAGCAGCCCCTTCAAGTCGATGGTCGGGGTGGACGCCAACGCTGCAGCCTCGGCGGCCGCGCGCACCTGCTCGCGGTTGACACCGAGCGGCATTTCCTGAATCTTCTTGTGCAGCTCCAGGATTGCGTTGAGCAGCATCTCGGGCCGGGGCGGGCAACCGGGCAGGTAGATGTCGACGGGGACGATATGATCGACACCCTGAACCACCGCGTAGTTGTTGAACATTCCGCCCGAGGACGCGCAGACACCCATGGCGAGGACCCATTTCGGCTCCGCCATCTGGTCGTACACCTGCCGCAGTACGGGCCCCATCTTCTGGCTGACACGCCCCGCCACGATCATCAGGTCCGCTTGACGCGGAGACGCACGGAACGCTTCCATGCCGAATCGCGCGAGATCGAACCGACCGGAGGTGGTGGCCATCATCTCGATCGCACAGCACGCGAGACCGAAGGTCGCGGGCCACAACGAACCCTTACGGGCGTAGCCCGCCAACCCCTCGACGGTGGTCAGCAGAAATCCGCTGGGTAGCTTCTCTTCGAGTCCCATCGATCACGCTCTTTCGCATCCGCTTGAGGTGAGAACAGTGCATCGTGCCGCCGCCGATCAGCGTTCGGGCGTCAGTCCCATCCGAGTCCGCCTCGCCGCCACTCGTAGACGTAGGCCACCGACACGTTGACGACGAACAGTGCCATGGCAACCAGTCCGAAAGCGCCCAGGACGTCGAGGTGCACGGCCCACGGATAGAGGAAGACGATCTCGATGTCGAAAATGATGAACAGCATCGCGGTCAGGTAGAACTTCACCGGAAATCGTTGGCCCGTAGGCGCATGCATCGTGGGCTCGATGCCGCACTCGTACGCGTCGAACTTCGCTCGGTTGTACCGCGCCGGACCCACCATGGTTCCGACCATCACCGAGAACACCGCGAACACGACCGCAATGGCACCGAGAACGAGGATCGGAACGTAGGCGTTCATCCCGGCATCTGCTCCCTCGATCGACTACCGCGCCGGCGCGGAGTAAATGCGACGGCCGTACCAATGTGACCTGAAACACACGATATGGGTTCGGTGTCGATCTCGCGGGATTTCGAGGACTCCAGTTTCGTAATCCGTTGACACGCATGGGGCACCCGATCTCGACAGTGTGACTCAGATCACTACCCGGCCCCATGCGATCCGGTCGGACGTCAACGACAAACCTCCCGACGATCCCGGCCGAACGAGGCCGCGGCATGAAACAGGAGGAATGATGAAATCGATTTCCGTCTCGGCACTCGCCGCCGAGGGATTGGGAACTGCCCTGCTCGTGATCTTCGGAGTCGGCACCGCCGTCATCGCGGGCGACACTGTCGGCACCCCGGGCATCGCCCTGGCGTTCGGGCTCACACTGCTCGCCCTCGTCTACGCGATCGGGCCTGTCTCGGGATGCCACATCAACCCGGCCGTGACGATCGGAGCCCTGATAGCTCGCGCCATCACCCCGGTCAAAGCTGCGTTCTACATCGCTGCGCAGGCCGTGGGTGCAGTGATCGGCGCGCTGATCGTACTGTTCGTGGCGTCCGGCCGCCCCGGATACGACATGTCGTCGGACGGTCTGGGCACCAACGGTTTCGGCAGCTCGTCACCCGGAGGATACGGGCTGGCGTCGGTGGCGGTGTTCGAGACGATCGCGACCGGCCTGCTCGTCCTGGTCGTACTGGCCACGACCGCTCCCACCGTTCACCCCGTCGTGGCGGCCGGCATCCCGATCGGCCTCACCCTGACCGTGGTTCACCTGCTGGGCATCGGCATCGACTCGACCTCGGTCAACCCTGCTCGGTCCCTCGGCCCGGCCCTCGTCTCCGGCGGACCGGCCCTGTCACAGCTGTGGGTGTTCGTGGTGTTCCCGTTGCTCGGAGCAGTCATCGCCGGTTCGATCCACCGGTTCGTGCTGACGGTCCCCGCATCGGAGAAGACGGTCTGACTACCGCGGTCGAGAGACCCGGGCACCGACGCGTGCCGAGCGCTGCCCCAGCAGATCGACCACCGCACGCCCGAGCCGAATCGGATCCAACGGGTGCGGTACTGCAGCCTCGGCGCGCGACCATTCGGCCAACCACGCGTCGTCCGGACGTCCGATGAGCACCAACACCGGTGGGCAATCGACGATCTCGTCCTTCAGCTGCTTCGCCAGACCCAGACCGCCGACGGGTGAGGACTCGCCGTCGAGAATCGCCAACGCGACACCGCCTGCATCCATGTGCTCGATGACTACGGCAGCCGTGGCGATGTCGACGTACTCGATGTCACCGAGTGCGGGATCCGGTCGAGTTCCCACCGCAGACTGCACCTGGGCACGGGTGGCGGCATTGCTGCTGTACACGAGCACGCGCAGACGACCGGATGAACTCTCTCCCACTGTGGCGTCGGACACACCGCGATGCTACCGCGCTGTCCCCGCGAATCAGCCCGAAACAGCTACGGCCGACATGCATTCGACGCTGCGAGTCCGGTCAGGACTCGACGGTGACGATCACCGCGGTAGGTTCTTCGGTGGTCGTCACCGTGAACTCGGGTCGATCGGCCGCAACACCGACGAAGGCCTGCGAGATTCCGCCGGGATCGGCCAGAAAATCGACCGAGGCAACAGCGGAACCCCCATGTCCTCGGACACGTTCGGGCCCGGTATACGGAGAGAACGTGCCGTCGGAGTCCGTCGATGTACCGGACAGATCCACCTGCAACACCGATCTTCCCGGCACGGCCAGCGGTTCACTCGTGGCGTAGCGGACGGCTTCGTCGACATACCGCACCGTGTAGGAGACAGGGCCGTTGCCCGCCAACCGGAATTCGACAGTCGACGACCCCTCGAACACCACGTCGGTGACACCGACCGGCGATGCGCTCGGGAACCGCGCGCCATCGAGGCTCGGGGGTAGCTCTATCACCACGGGCGGCGGCGCTTCGACGGTCGGCGCGGGATCGGTCACGGGATCACCGACCACCAACGATCCCGTGACCGTCACGTAGTTCGTGCCGGCCGAGACCTCGTCGACCGGGCCGCTGCCGTCCTCGCCGGCACAGCCCGCGAGAAGACCGAGCGCCAGCGATCCGACGACCCAGAGCGCGAGTGGAGACCTGCGGTGGCCGTCGTACATCGCCATACCGTACTGAAGAAACCGATCGGTTCGGTAGTGCTGTCCCGACGCAAATCGGTCACGATTGCACCGTCCTGCGATGCTGCTAGCGTCGGAGGGTATGGAGCCCAAGAGCTATTCGTCCGGTGAGCGTGTGTTCGGTCCGCCCAACGGGACTTTCGACGCGGACTGGGCTGCCACCGCACTGCGCTCGAACCGCCCCGAGTTGGACCATCCCACATCGGTGCGCTTGGTGGAACGGGCCTGGGAGCTACTCCGAACGCAGGGCCTGCGCGGAGAACCGCTGGCAGCTGCACTGGACCTCGAGCCCGGTCTCGCAACTGCGGTGTCCGCCGTCGCCACCGAGACCGCCGAGCTGTACCTGGACCCTCGGTAGTTTCCGAGTCTCTCAGCGCGCACCGAACTGCTCGACGGCGAAGCCGGCCACGAGCACCGCTGTTCCTCCGATTTCGCCGACGATCAACGACACCATGAACAGATGCGTCCCCGGGACGGGATCGACGAACTGGTTCTCGGTGTCCCGACGAAACCCGTGCACGGTGTAGCTCACGACGGCAGCGACAAAGAACAACAGCACCACCGATGCGGCGATCAGATCCACCGGCACCGACCACGCGCTGAACTGCGCCAGCACAGCGAGTACCAGAGCGGCGAACGAGTACATCAACGCTGCCCGATGGGCGATGTCGACGTACCGGTGGGCAGTGCCGTCCGGAGACGTCGACATCTGGTGGTACTTGACGACACCCAACCCCAGTGCCCACAGCAGCAGCAGACCGGCCACGAGGACGATCACCTTGGTGTCCAGTTCCAACTGCATGTTTCTCCCCCACTAGATCCCGCGCCGAAGGTATCACCGGACTTGCTACCTTTCGGCAATGCCGGCCGACCCCGAACTGTCCCAGAACGCGTACGGACTCCGCTTCGACTGGGGTCTGCGCGGTGCCGATGCCTGTGTCGACGGCGCCGACATCGCCGTCGTCGTGGATGTCCTGTCGTTCACGACCACTCTCACGGTCGCTGTGGACGCGGGTATCGACGTCATCCCCAGTCGGTGGCGCGACGACCGGGCCACCGAGTTGGCCGAGCAGTTCGACGCGGCCCTCGCCGTGGGGCGGTCGGCCGCCTCACCGGGCCGGATCAGCTTGTGCCCGGCCACCGTACGGGCCGCGCCGGCACCGGCTCGGCTGGTGTTGCCGTCACCGAACGGGTCCACCATTGCCCACGATCTCGCGAGCACGGCCCCGCTGTGTGTGGGAGCGTCGCTGAGAAACGCGTCCGCAGTGGGGCAGTGGATACGGGCCGGAAACAGCAGTGCGGTGACAGCGGTCATAGCGGCCGGAGAACGATGGCCGGACGGATCGCTCCGCCCCGCCGTCGAGGACCTGTGGGGGGCCGGTGCAGTCATCGCCGCCCTGCTCGACGCCGGAGCACCCGATGCCTCCCCCGAGGCGAGAACAGCCGCTGCCGCGTGGCGAGCCGTCATGCACGACGTAGGCTCCGAGCTGCGGCAATGCGCCTCGGGTCGCGAATTGGCCGGGATGAGACACCCGGAAGACGTCGACATCGCAGCCGAGGTCGATTCGAGTTCCTGCGTTCCGATTCTGCGCGACGGAGTATTCGTCGACGCGGCTCGGTCGTGAGTCGACGGGCGATCGACACGACCCACGATGCCGACCCGACACGGCCGATCGTGTCCGATATTTGGATCGGACACCCGAATCACGGATCATACGGTGGTGAGTACGGAACGAGTCGCCCCCAAGACCACCGTCGTTGTACCGACGTACAACGAACGTGAGAACCTCCCCAAGCTCGTCGAGCTGCTGGCCGGGTTACAGGTGGAAGGGCTCGGTGTGTTGGTGGTCGACGACAATTCGCCGGACGGCACCGGCGAGGTCGCCGACAAATTGGCCATCGACGGACCCATCGACGTCAGCGTTCTGCACCGCACCGAGAAGAACGGGCTCGGCCGCGCATACGTCGCAGGCATGACGAGAGCGCTCGACGAAGGTGCGGACATCGTCATTCAGATGGACGCCGATCTCTCGCACCCCACCGAGGTGATTCCGGCGATGATCGACAAACTCAACACCAGCGACGCGGCCGTGGTGCTCGGATCGCGATACGTACCGGGCGGAGCGGTCGCTGCCGATTGGCCCTGGCATCGCAAGGCCCTGTCCGCATGGGCGAATTTCTACGTGAACACGATCCTGCGCCTCGGAGTCAAGGATGCGACCGCGGGATTCAAGGCGTGGCACGCGCGCACCCTGCGCACCATCGATGTCGCCTCGGTCGAGAGCAACGGGTACGCGTTCCAGGTGGAGATGAACTATCGAACCGTCAAACACGGCCTCACTCTCGCCGAAGTGCCGATCACGTTCGAGGAGCGCAGCGAGGGCGAATCCAAGATGAGCCTGTCGGTGCAGCTCGAGTCGGCATTGGTGCCCTGGAAGTTGTTGCTGGGCAAGAAGAAACTCTGACCCCACACGTCAAGGCGTGAAGCGTCGGAATCCGCCTTCGGCCCCGATCACCTGACCGGTGATCGAGCCCGAATCGGGCGAGAGCAGCATCGCCACGACGGCCGCGGCCTCGTCGGGAGAGTTCCACCGACCGCGCGGCATGTGGCGTGAAACGAACTCGTCCAGATCCGCACTGGCCCAGCCGGTATCGGTCGGACCCGGATTGATCGTGTTGACGGTGATGCCTCGCTCGATCACCGAATCGGCCAGCGTAGAGGTGATCGACGCAATGGCACCCTTGCTCACTGCGTAGGGAATTTCGGTCGGCATGGGCCCTTCGTTCTGCCCGGAGGTGAACAGTACGACGCGACCACCGTCGGGATGATCCACGTAGCGCCGCACGAATTCCTGAACCAGGAGCAAAGACGCTCGCACGTTCACCGCCCAGGTCAGGTCGAGCGACTCCGCCGTCATCGAATCCAGATCACCCACCTGCGACCGCGCATGGTTGACCACCAGAGAATCGATCGCACCGAGCCTGGATTCGGCCGCGTCGAACAGGGCTGCCGGTGCCGCGGGATCGACGAAATCGATGTCGAGGTGGCCGAGCCTGTCGTCGGCGATCGACAACTCGGCCAACACCTTCCTCGCTCCCGGTGTGCCTGCTCCCCACGGCTCGGTGGCGTCGTAGCCGTCGCACGAGTGCGCGAAGACGCGGGTGGTCTCGTCCTGCAGCAGACGGTGGGTGACAGCGAAGCCGATTCCCTGCCGCCGGCCTACGCCGGTGACGAGGACTGTTCTGCCTCGTGCCGACACGTCCGAGTTTCTCATGCCGCTTCCTTGACCGACGCGGCGTACACATCGACGTATTCTTGCCCCGACAGGTTCGCCAGCGCCGCCATCACCTCATCGGTGACCGCTCGCAGAATGGCCTTGCTGTTCTCTCCCCCTGCGTATCTCGTGAAATCCAATGGTTCGCCGACGACCATGCGCACCTTTCCCGGACGCCACATTCTCGAGCCGACCGGATTGACGGCGAGCGTTCCGTGCATCACCAACGGTACGACGGGGGCACCTGTTTCGATCGCGACGCGCGCCAGGCCGGTCTTGCCCGTGTACAGCCGTCCGTCGGGCGATCGAGTTCCCTCCGGGTACACCGCCCATACCTTCCCTTGTCGCAGAATACTTTTCGCCGCCGCGAGCGCCGGTGCCGACGCGTCGGCACCGCGTCGATCGACCGGAACCTGACCCGTCGCGCTGTAGAACCACCGAAGCGCCGCCCCCTTGATTCCCCGGCCCGTGAAGTACTCGCTCTTGGCGATGAAGGTGACGCGGCGACGCACCAGGAGGACGAGGAAGAAGGAGTCGACGACCGTGAGGTGGTTGCCCGCGATGATCACCGGACCCGAGGTCGGTAGATTCTGCGTCCCGGACACTCTCGGTCGACCGAGAATGCGCAGAATCGGCCCGATCAACACGTATTCGAACAGCAGGTACCACACGTCGGATCCTCTCGGCTGGACAGCGTCGACACCGAGAGTAGACAATGTCTACGTGCCGGACAACCTCAGGACTCGACTGGTGAACGCGGGTGTTCGCCTGCTCGAAAGCGAGGGACAGGGCGCGCTGACCATCAGAGCGGTCACCCGCGAAGCGGGCGTATCGCACGGCGCACCGAGACGGTACTTTCCGACGTTGAGCGCACTTGCCGCGGCGGTGGCTCGAGTCGGTCTGGTCGACCTGGGGCTGGCGCTGAACTCGGCGGCCCAACAAGCCGTTTCACCCCGCGAGTCACTGGATGCGATGGCACATACCTACGTGCAGTTCGCTGCGCAGCGCCCGGCGATGTTCGCACTCATCTTCAGGCACGACCTGCTCGAGGGCTCGGGCGAGAACCTGCGGCTGGCGTCGCGGCCGGTGTTCGACGCGTTGATCGACGCGGTCGAAGCCGTTGCGCCGGAGAATCCACAGTTCACAGCCCTGCGACTGTGGACCTCCGTGCACGGAATAGCGGCGCTCCACTCCACCCGTGCGCTGGAGCCGATCACCGACGTTTCGGCGGTGACGGAGTTGACCCGCCGCGCAGTGCGCGACGTGATCGCCGACGCTACCGAACGAGGGACCTGACCGACGCAGGCAGCTGGCGAACGTTCTTGTAGGGGCCGACCACCGCGGCACCGAAAGGACGCTCGAGCAACACGGCTGCAACCTCGCGCACCTCGTCGTTGCCGACGCTGTCGATCCGCGCCAACGTGTCGGTGATGTCGCGGTGATTACCGTAGTTCAGTTCACTACGACCGATCCGGTTCATCCGAGAGCCCGAATCTTCGAGGCCCAGAACCAATCCGCCTCTCAACGAACCCTTGGCCCGCGCGCACTCCGCGTCGGTGATGCCCTCGGAGGCGACCTTGGCCAGCACTTCCCTGATCACCGTCGTCACTTCGCCCAAGTTCTCCGGCTGGCAACCCGCATAGACGGAGAAGGCGCCACTGTCGGCGAACGTGTCCACCGACGAGTACACCGAATACGCCAGACCGCGCTCTTCTCTGATCTCCTGAAAGAGACGAGAACTGAGCCCGCCGCCCACGGCCGAGTTCAGCACGGACAACGCCCAGCGGTGCCCCTCGTGTCGACCGAACGCCCGTACACCCAGGCACAGGTGGGCCTGTTCACTGTCACGAGTGGTCAGGCTCAACGTGGGTGCGCTACGCAATCGCGCTGTACCGGAACGTCTTTCGGCCGGCCTCAGGCCCTTGTCCAGATGACCGGAGAACGCTCGGCGCACGAGCGAGACGATCTGCTTGTGATCGACGTTGCCCGCAACCGCAACGACCATGCGCTGCGGGGTGTATCGACGAACGTGGAACGAGTGCAGTTGCGCACGCGTCATCGACTCGATGGATTCGACGGAGCCGATGATCGGGCGTCCGATCGGATGATCGCCGAACATGGCTTCCAGGAAGGCATCTCCCAGCAGATCCTCCGGATCGTCGTCGCGCATGGAGATCTCTTCGAGGACCACCTGACGCTCGACGTCCACATCGGCCGATCGGCACCGACCACGCAGCACCACATCGCTGACGAGATCGATGGCGAGCGCCACGTCCTCGTCGAGCACGTGCGCATAGAAGCAAGTGCTCTCCTTCGAGGTGAACGCGTTCAGCTCGCCCCCGACGCCGTCCATCACCTGGGCGATTTCGAGCGCACTACGCGTAGGAGTCGACTTGAACAGCAAGTGTTCGAGGAAATGTGCCGCACCGGCAACACTGGGCTGTTCGTCTCGTGAGCCGACCCCGACCCACACACCGACCGAAGCCGAGCGAACGCCGGGCACGAACTCGGTGACGACCCGAAGACCACCGGGCAGAGTCGTCCGTTGCACACCCGTATCGATGGTGATGCTCTCTGGAACGGCCGAACGGTACGTCCCGAGGGGACGTACCGTTCGACTCGATTGCTTCTTACTCAGCGCTGACCTCGGCGGGTGCCTCGGAAGCATCGGCGGGAGCAGCCGCGTTGTCGTCCTCGACGGGAACGAGGCTGATCTTGCCGCGGTTGTCGATGTCGGCGATCTCGACGCGCAACTTGGATCCGACGCTGACGACGTCCTCGACCTTGTTGATGCGCTTGCCGTTGCCGAGCTTGGAGATGTGCACCAGTCCGTCGCGGCCCGGGAGCAGCGAGACGAATGCGCCGAAAGCCGTTGTCTTGACAACGGTTCCGAGGAATCGCTCGCCGACCTTCGGCAGCTGCGGGTTGGCGATGGCGTTGATCATGTCGATCGCGGCCTGTGCGGACGGGCCGTCCGCTGCACCGACGTAGACAGTGCCGTCATCTTCGATGGAGATGTTGGCACCGGTCTGCTCGGTGATGGAGTTGATCATCTTGCCCTTGGGCCCGATGACCTCACCGATCTTGTCGACGGGCACCTTGATCGCGGTGACGCGAGGTGCGTACGGGCTCATCTCGTCCGGGGTGTCGATGGCCTCTGCCATGACCTCGAGGATCGTCGTGCGAGCATCCTTGGCCTGCGACAGCGCGCCGGCGAGCACCTTGGAGGGGATGCCGTCGAGCTTGGTGTCGAGCTGCAGAGCCGTGACGAAGTCCTTTGTTCCGGCGACCTTGAAGTCCATGTCACCGAACGCGTCCTCGGCACCGAGAATGTCGGTGAGTGCGACGTAGCGAGTCTCGCCGTCGACCTCGTCGGACACGAGGCCCATCGCGATACCGGCGACCGGGGCACGCAGCGGCACACCGGCATTGAGCAGCGACAGAGTCGATGCGCAGACCGAGCCCATCGAGGTCGAGCCGTTGGAGCTCAGCGCCTCGGAGACCTGACGGATGGCGTACGGGAACTCCGCCTGGCTGGGCAGCACCGGCAGCAGAGCGCGCTCGGCGAGTGCGCCGTGCCCGATCTCGCGACGCTTCGGCGAACCGACGCGGCCGGTCTCACCGGTGGAGTACGGCGGGAAGTTGTAATGGTGCATGTAGCGCTTGGACGTCTCGGGCCCGAGCGAGTCGACCTGCTGCGCCATCTTGACCATGTCGAGGGTGGTGACGCCCAGGATCTGGGTCTCCCCGCGCTCGAACAGGGCCGATCCGTGGGTACGCGGGATGATCGCGACCTCGGCGGAGAGCGAGCGGATGTCGGTGATGCCGCGACCGTCGATGCGGAAGTGATCGGTGAGGATGCGCTGGCGAACCGACTTCTTGGTCAGTGCGCGGAACGCCGCACCGATTTCCTTCTCGCGACCGGCGAAGCTGTCTCCGACCGACGTCAGGACCTGAGCCTTGACCTCGTCGAGCTTGTTCTCACGCTCGGCCTTGCCGGCAATGGTCAGCGCCTCGTTCAGCGGGATCTTGGCGGCGTTCTCCACGGCCTCGAAGACGTCGGACTGGTACGCCGGGAAGACCGGGTAGTCGCCGGTGGGCTTGGCTGCCTTGGCGGCGAGCTCCTGCTGCGCGGTGCACAGCGCGGCGATGAAGGGCTTCGATGCCTCGAGGCCCTCGGCGACGACGGTCTCGTTGGGGGCGGTGGCACCACCCTCGATGAGCTCGATGACGTTCTCGGTGGCCTCGGCTTCGACCATCATGATCGCGACGTCTGCGTCGGCACCGGAGCCGGAGACGATGCGGCCGGCGACGACCATGTTGAACACGGCCTTCTCGAGCTGCTCGTTGGTGGGGAACGCAACCCACTGCTTGTCGATCAGTGCGACGCGAACGCCGCCGATCGGGCCGGAGAACGGCAGTCCGGCGATCTGTGTCGAGGCCGATGCCGCGTTGATCGCGACGACGTCGTACAGATCGGCCGGGTTGAGGCTCATGACCGTGATGACGACCTGGATCTCGTTGCGCAGTCCGTCGACGAACGTCGGACGCAGCGGCCGGTCGATCAGGCGGCAGGTGAGGATGGCATCGGTGGACGGACGTCCCTCGCGGCGGAAGAACGATCCGGGGATGCGGCCCGCGGCGTACATGCGCTCTTCGACGTCGACCGTCAGCGGGAAGAAATCGAATCCCTCACGGGGGTGCTTACCTGCAGTCGTTGCCGACAGCAGCATGGTGTCCTCGTCGAGGTACGCGGCGACTGCGCCTGCGGCCTGCTGTGCGAGGCGGCCGGTCTCGAAGCGGATGGTCCGCTTGCCGAACGTGCCGTTGTCGATGATCGCAGTTGCTTCGTAGACGCCTTCTTCGACGTCCAATGTTGTGGTTTCCGACATGTGTTCTGTTCTCGTCCTCTCGTCTTTGCCGTGCCCGCGTGGACACACCACGAGCCCTCCTGGCTGCGGCGGCATACCTGTGCCGTCCATCTCCGAGCTTCTCTCGGGACGCGGCTACGCGGAGGCGGCCATCGATCGAAGCCCACCGGATCTCGTATCCGAAAGGCCACTACCGAAGACCGTCACCACGGCGTGACAGGCATACACGGCGGTGTGCGGATGCCGTGCATCCGCTTTCTCGTGCTGGTCGAACTGTTTCTTGCGGTACAAACACAGATAGCCAACGAGGAACAGTCTAAGCACTGCCTCGTTGGCTACTGCACTATTGCTGCGAGTCGGGTGCGCACCGGCGCGTCGAACGGTGCATCGGTGACATCCTCGCGTCTCCGAAGACTATCGACGCAGACCCAGACGCTCGATGAGCGAACGGTAGCGGGTGACGTCGACCTTCGCGATGTACTTGAGCAGACGACGACGACGTCCGACCAGCAGCAGCAGGCCGCGGCGGGAGTGGTGGTCGTGCTTGTGCGTCTTGAGGTGCTCGGTCAAGTCGACGATGCGCTTGGTGAGCATTGCAACCTGCGCCTCGGGCGAGCCCGTGTCGGTGGGGTGCAAGCCGTACTCGCCGAGAACGGCCTTCTTCTGTTCGGTGGTCAATGCCACTGGTACTACTCCTGATCAATGACGTCCGCGTGAAAGGAAGCAACGCGCCCCGATCGAACGACCGAGGTCGACACGACGGGATCGAAGCCGGTACAGCCGCCACGGACCGCAGCGTGCACCGAGGGGACAGCCTATCAGGCCGTGCTAGCCGCCAGGATCGAGCGGGCACGCTCGGCGTCGCGGCCCATTTCCTCCACGAGAGCTTCCATCGAGTCGAACTTCTCCATGCCCCGCAGTCGGTCGACGAAGTCGACTGCCACATGTTGCCCGTACAGGTCGGCCTCGCCGTCGAGTACGAATGCCTCGACGGTTCTGGTGCGCCCCGAGAACGTGGGATTGGTGCCCACGGACACCGCCGCAGGGTGCCGCTCCCCCGGAGTGACCGTCCCCATGATCGGGCCGGGCCCGAGCACGGTGAACCACGCCGCGTAGACGCCGTCCGCGGGGATGGCCGAGTACATGGGTGGCGCGACATTGGCTGTGGGATAACCCATCTGACGACCCCGGCCGTCGCCGTGCACGACGACACCCTCCACGCGATGCGGCCGTCCGAGCGCGGCGGCGGCTGCGGCGACGTCTCCGGCATCCACGCACGATCTGATGTACGTGGAGGAGAACGTCACGGCATGCTCGGCGAGCAGGTTGACTCCGTCGACCGCGAATCCCGATCGTTCGCCGATCTTCCGGAGCATCGGCACCGTGCCGAGCGCCTTCTTGCCGTAGGTGAAGTTCTCGCCGACGACGACCTCGGCAACGTGGAGTCGTTCGATCAGAATCTCGTGCACGTACCGCTCGGGGGTGAGTTTCATCAGCTCGGGCGTGAACGGCATCACACAGAACACGTCGATTCCCAGTTCCTCGGCGAGTTCGGCTCGTCTCGTCAGGGTCGTCAACTGCGCGGGATGACTTCCCGGCCGCACGACCTCCATCGGGTGCGGATCGAATGTCATGAGCACGCTGGGAACGCCGCGCTTCTTCGCAGCGCCCACCGCTCGCTCGATCAGCTGTGCGTGCCCGCGGTGAACGCCGTCGAAGACGCCGATCGTGAGCACGCATCTGCCCCAGTCGGCAGGTACATCGTCGAGACCTCGCCATCTCTGCACACCGCGAAGCCTACGGCCCGACGGCCGCTCGGTCACTCTCGGACAGGCGTGTCGCGCGCGGTTGCTATGGACAAAAAGGTATTCCCACGGTAAATATTTCGGGGTGCCTAACTTATTTCTTCGCCAGCGTGGATTTCACGCCGGACGGATTCTTGCGAGCTGGGCCGTGGTTGGACTACTGGTAGCAGCGTCGACGGGCTGCGCCCGCGCCGTCGGAGAGGACGATCCGACTGTGCTCGACGACGACAGACCCTTGGTTCTGACGACCTTCACCGTCCTCGCCGACATGGCCGCCAATGTGGCCGGCGACCACCTTCGAGTGGAATCGATCACAAAAGCCGGTGCCGAGATCCACGGCTACGAGCCGACACCGGGAGACCTACGCACCGCGGAGCAGGCCGAGTTGATCCTGGACAACGGACTCGGGCTGGAGGCCTGGTTCGAGAAATTCGTCGAGCGCATCCCCGCACCGCATGCCGTGGTGAGTGCGAACGTGGATCCGATCTACATCCGCGACGACGCGTACGCGGGCAAAGCGAACCCCCACGCGTGGATGTCCCCCGTCGTGGCCGAGACGTACGTCGAGAACATCGCCGACGCGTTCGTTGCGCTCGACCCCGCCAACACCGACGACTACCGCGCGAACGCAGCGGCGTACGTCGAGCAACTCCGCCGGGTCGGTGACGAGCTGGACGCCGATCTCTCCGGACTGCCCGCTCGTCAACGTGCGCTGGTCACCTGTGAGGGCGCATTCGGGTATCTGGCTCGTGACTTCGATCTGCAGGAGGCGTACCTGTGGCCGGTCAACGCCGAGCAGGAAGGCACACCGAAACAGGTGGTCCGCACCATCGATTTCGTTCGCGACAACGACGTACCCGCCGTGTTCTGCGAGTCGACCGTCTCGGACAAGGCGCAGCTGCAGGTCGCCGAGGACACCGGCGCTCGGTTCGGCGGACAGCTCTACGTCGATTCACTGAGCGATGCGGCCGGCCCCGTCCCCACGTACCTGGACCTACTGCGCTACGACGCACGGTTGATCGCCGACGCACTGGTGGGAGAACGATGAGCGAGCACACTGGGGCCCCGAATCTCAGGGCCCCGCACGAGAACGAGGCAGCGCTGGCGGTGGACACCGTCAATGTCCGATACCGCGACGTCGTGGCGCTCACCGATGCCAGTCTGACGCTCGCACCGGGCCGGGTGTGCGGGTTGGTCGGCATGAACGGATCGGGCAAGTCGACGCTGTTCAAGGCCGTCATGGGAGTGGTCAAGCCGAACTCCGGATCGATCACCGTGTTCGGCGGCGACCCGGCTCGGGCGCGCAAGGCAGGAACGGTGAGCTACGTACCCCAGGCCGAATCCGTCGACTGGACGTTCCCGATCAGCGTGCGCGACGTGGTGATGATGGGCCGATACGGGAAGCAGAATTTTCTTCGCACTCCCCGAGCAGCCGATCGACGGGCGGTCGACGAGGCTCTCGAGCGCGTCGATCTGGCCGAACTCGCGAGCCGACAGATCGGTCAGCTCTCCGGCGGTCAACGCAAGCGTGCGTTCGTCGCCCGCGCCATCGCCCAGGAGGCGTCGTTGCTGTTGCTCGACGAGCCCTTCGCCGGCGTGGACAAGAAGACCGAAGCCACCATCACCCGGCTGCTCCGCGAACTCGCCGCACACGGCGCCTCGGTTCTCGTGTCGACACACGATCTCCATGCTCTGCCGGATCTGTGCGACGAGGCGATTCTGCTGCAGCAACGGGTGCTGATGCACGGCAGTCCCGCCGAGGTACTGCGTCCGGAGAACCTGGCGCTGGCCTTCGGCATCGACCCGTCGAAGGTCGACCAACTCGGTGCAGGCAATCGAACCCAGGCCACCCCGACCACGGAAGCGAGCTGAACCGTGTATCTCGTCGATTTTCTCGTCGAACCACTCGAATACACCTTCATGCAGCGGGCCCTCCTGGTGACCGTGACCGCCTCGATCGTGTGCGCGGTGCTGAGCTGCTGGCTCGTTCTCATCGGGTGGTCGCTGATGGGCGACGCCGTCTCGCACGCCGTGCTGCCCGGCGTCGCATTGTCGTATCTGCTCGGTGCACCGTTCGCGATCGGCGCTCTTCTGTTCGCCCTCATCGCGGTCGGTGCCATCGGGGTCGTGCGCAACACCACCATCGTCAAGGAGGACGCCGCCATCGGCGTCGTCTTCACCACCTTGTTCGCGCTCGGTGTCGTCCTGATCTCCAAGTTTCCGAGCCAGATCGACCTCAACCACATCCTGTTCGGCAATCTGCTCGGCGTCTCGCAGGCGGACATGATCCAGGTGTTCGTACTCGGCGGCATCGCGTTGGCCGTCATGATCGTCAAGCGTCGGGACTTCACTCTCTTCGCCTTCGACCGCACCCAGGCCCGCGCCGTCGGCATCAATCCGACGGTGATCTCGGCTGTGATGCTGACCCTGCTGGCTTTGACGACGGTGGTGGCACTTCAGGCCGTCGGCGTGATTCTCGTGGTGGCGATGCTCATCACCCCAGGTGCGTCGGCGTATCTGCTCACGCACAGCTTCGGCCGCATGCTGGTATTGGCACCGCTTGTTTCGGTGGGTTGCGCGCTGGTGGGGATCTACGCCAGCTTCTATCTCGACGTGTCCTCCGGTGGCAGCGTCGTGCTCACTCAGGGGTTGGTCTTCGTCCTTGCCTACCTCTTCAGCCCCTCACAGGGCATCGTCGTCCGCGCCGTGCGCCGACGCGGACAGGTACCGGTGGCTCCGGCCGGGTGAGATGTCTTTTTCCATTGGATTGCCTAAGCTCGGCGACGTGGCGCAACGAAAAGACGATCCCGCACCGGCCGACGAGGGCGTCCAGCTGTCCGCGGTTGCGCAGGATTACCTCAAGGTCATCTGGACGGCCAGTGAGTGGAGCGAGGACTCCGTCAGCACCAAGATGCTCTCCGAGCGCATCGGCGTTTCCGCATCGACGGTGTCCGAGGCGATTCGCAAGCTCGCCGACCAGGGCATGGTCGACCACGCCCGCTACGGAGCCATCTCGTTGACGGAGAAGGGCCGCCTGGCTGCCATCGGCATGGTGCGTCGGCACCGTCTGATCGAGACCTATCTGGTCCGCGAACTGGGGTACGGCTGGGACGAAGTGCACGACGAGGCAGAGATTCTCGAACATGCAGTCTCGGATCTGATGATGGATCGAATCGACGCCAAACTGGGTCACCCCGAACGGGACCCGCACGGTGACCCGATTCCGTCGGTGGACGGTGCGATCGAGACTCCGTCCGCGACTCGCCTGAGCGAGTACCTCGACGGACAATCCGGCCGAGTCGCCAGAATTTCCGACTCCGACCCGGCCATGCTCCGCTACTTCGATTCCGTCGGCATCACGCTGGACCTGCCGATCACGGTGGTCGAACGACGTGACTACGCCGGCACCGTCGCCATCGAGCTCGCCCGCACCGACGCCACCGATTCGATCGACCTCGGCCACCGCGCCGCCGAAGCGATCTGGATGGTTCCGGCGAACTGACGTCGGTTCGCTTCAGTGTCCGCGCAAGGTCGCGGGCCGGACCACCATGACCGAACTGGCGCGCTTGCCCTTCTCCTGAAGCAGAGCGATGGTGTGACCCGTGGGATCGACCGCCGCGTACACCCCGTCGATTCCGACCGGATCCAGCCACCTTCCCTGGCTCAACGACTCCGCCTCACCCGCGTCGATCTGCCGGTGCGGAAAGGCCGTTCGCGCCGCCTGGTCGATGTCCAGGCTCACGGCCGGGTTCTCGGCCAGCTCTTCGAGCGTCCGCGCATGGTCGAGGGTGAAGGGTCCGACGCGAGTGCGACGCAGCACGGTCAGGTGGCCGCCGACGCCGAGTGCAGCGCCGAGATCGCGCGCCAGGGCACGCACATAGGTCCCGGACGTGCAGTCCACCTCGACATCGAGGTCGACGAATGCCGATTCGTTGTCCACGACATCGCGCCTAAAGGTCACGTCGAATCGGGTGACGCTGACCTTGCGGGCGGCGAGGGTGAACTCCTCACCTGCGCGGGACAGTTTGTGGGCGCGTTGCCCGTCGACCTTGATGGCGCTGACGCTCGCAGGCACCTGCTCGATGTCGCCCGTCAGGGCGGCGATCGCGGCCTGGATCTCGGAGTCGGAGACGTGCACGGCCGAGACATCGGCCAGCAGGTCGCCCTCGGCGTCGTCGGTCGTCGTGCTCCGGCCGAGCCGGATGGTCGCGGTGTAGGACTTGGTGGTCAGCGAGAGCAATCCCAGCATCTTGGTCGCACGCTCCACGCCGAGCACCAGCACGCCCGTCGCCATGGGGTCCAGAGTCCCCGCGTGGCCGACCTTCCTGGTGCGCAACAGTTTTCGACACGACGCCACCACGTCGTGGCTCGTCACACCCGGCCCCTTGTCGACCACCAAGAGGCCGGCACCGACGAGACCGGACGAAATCTTTTCACGGGCACTCACGAGAGAGCATTGTGCCAGGCCCGCGAATCCGGCCGTCACATCACCGAGATCGCCGTCATCACCAGACCGCCGGCCACCATCCAGCGACCGTCGAACGCCGACAGAGGCGGGCCGGAGACGGTGTCGCCCGGCACCAACAACTCGGAATGGAACGTTCCCGAGAGGTCGTCGCCGGAGCCGGTTCGCTCGAAGGTGATGTGCGCGTCCTCGAAACCGAGCCACCGTCCGGTCAACGGCTCCCAGGCCTTGTACGTCGCTTCCTTGGCACAGAACAACACTCGGTCCCAGTGGATGTCCTCACGACCGGCCGCCTCCAGCCACTCCCGCTCGGCCGGCAGGCTCACCGCCTCGAGCACGCCGTCGGGCAAGGGGCCGTGCGGCTCGGCGTCGATCCCCACCGACCGCACCTGCATCGAATAGGCCAGCACCGCGCCGCGATAACCGTCGCAGTGGGTCAAGGATCCGACCACACCCTTCGGCCACTGCGGTGCACCGGACTTGCCGCGCATGATCGGCGCGGGCTCCACGCCCAACTTCTCCATCGCCACCCGAGCACAGTGTCGAGCCGAGGTGAACTCACGCTTGCGCTTGTCCACCGCCTTGGCCACCAGCGGAGCTTCGAGCGGATGCGGCGTCAAACCCGGTGGGTCCGCGAACAATTCGGCCGAGACGACGCCGTTGGGAAGTATCGATTCGATCACTTGCCTGCCCTCATCTTTTCTACCTCTGCCTCCATCTCGGGCGTCACCGTGAAGTGTCCGCCCCACTTGTTCAACGCACCCGGCGGATACTCGGGGACCGGAAGAATCTGGCGCAGAACGTTCTTCGGCAGGCCGCGGCGCTGCCATTCGCGCGGGTAACCCACCGACACCTCCTCGAAGCGAACGCCGTCGTAGTAGGTCGTCCGCGGGATGTGCAGGTGTCCGTACACCGAGCAGATCGCGTTGTACCGCGTGTGCCAATCCGCCGTCAGAGTGGACCCGCACCACAGCGCGAACTCCGGGTAGAACAGCACCTCGGTGGGCTGCCGGACCATCGGGAAGTGGTTGATCAACACGGTCGGAACGGATGTGTCCAACGCATCGAGACGCTCCCGGGTGGCGTCGATCCGCGCGTGGCACCAGGCATCTCGCGTCGCGTACGGCTGCGAGGACAGCAGGAATTCGTCGGTGGCGACCACGTTCTTCTCTCGCGCGATCGCCAGGCCGTGCTCCTTGTCGCGCGCTCCCTGGGGCAAGAACGTGTAGTCGTAGAGCAGGAACATCGGCACGATCGTCGCCGGGCCGCCTTCACCCTCCCAACGCAGGTACGGATCCTCCGGGGTGACGACGTCGATCTCGCGGCACAGGTTGACCAGGTACTCGTAGCGGGCGGCGCCGTGGATCTGGACAGGATCTTTCACCGTCGTCCACAGCTCGTGATTTCCGGGAACCCAGATGACCTTCGCGAAACGGCTACGGAGCAGCTCGAGCGCCCACTTGATGTCGTCGGTCTTCTCCGACACGTCGCCGGCAACGATCAGCCAGTCGTCGGGAGATTCGGGAAAGATGTCTTCGGTCACGGGTCGGTTACCCCGATGTCCGACGTGAATGTCGCTCACTGCCCACAGCTTCGCTGCCACTGAAAATTCCTTCCGATGCGCTCGGCCGCCGGCGTCGAATCGCCAGAACCGTCCGAGAACGTACCAACGTCCAATACTCCATGCAGATTCCGCGCAGTGTCCGGGCGGGGTGACGCGGCGATTCGGTCGACGACCGAACGGTGTTGCTCACCGACACCGAGATCGAGTCGAAAGACCCGCAGATTCGGGTATATGGTGCCTCTCATGACTTGTTTGCGGACGTTTTCTGGGATTGCACCCCGATGACAGTGCCCCCGGTCCGCGTTCGTGACGCCGCAGCCCTCCTCGGTGTCAGTGACGACACCGTGCGCAGATGGATCGACAGCGGAGCGCTGCCCGCGCTCGAGGACGAGACCGGACGCAAGGTCATCGCCGGTCGCGACCTCGCGGACTACGCACGCGAACATGCCGTTCCTCCGCCCGAGATCTCGTCGGGTGGCAGCTCCGCCCGCAACCGGCTCGTGGGTTTGGTCACCGAGGTCGTCTCGGACGCGGTGATGAGCGAGGTGAGCATGCAGTGCGGGCCGTTCACGATCGTGTCGCTGATGAGCACCCGATCGGTTCGCGAACTGGGGCTCGAGCCCGGCAAGGTCACCGTCGCTGTCGTCAAGGCGACCACCGTCATCGTCGAGACACCGTAGAACGCAGGAGATGTTCGTGAAGACAATGCGCCAGGTATCCGCCCTCGTGGTTGCAGCCACCCTGATGCTCGTCGGATGCAGCTCGCAGTCCGATTCGACAACGCCCGATGTGGCCTCGGACGCCCACGCAGTCGGAGGCGAGATCACGGTCTTCGCCGCAGCTTCGCTTCGCGCGACGTTCACCGATCTCGGTACTCGCTTCGAGGCCGAACACCCCGGAACCTCGGTGGAGTTCAGTTTCGCGGGTTCGTCCGATCTGGCCGCACAGCTGATCTCCGGCGCGCCCGCCGACGTCTTCGCCTCCGCGGATACGAAGAACATGACCGCGACGGTCGACGAGAATCTGGTGGCCGGCAGTCCCGTCGACTTCGCGTCCAACACTCTGACCATCGTGACCGCCCCCGGAAACCCGAACCGCATAGCCTCGTTCGCCGATCTGGCGAACCCCGATGTTCTGACCGTGATCTGCGCGCCCCAGGTGCCCTGCGGTGCGGCGACGGCCGCGGTCGAGACCGCAACCGGCACGCTCGTCCCGGCCGTGAGCGAGGAATCCTCGGTCACCGACGTACTGGGCAAGGTCACCTCGGGGCAGGCCGATGCCGGACTGGTCTACGTCACCGACGCCGCCGGAGCAGGCGCAGCCGTGACCACGGTGCCCTTCGAGGAGTCGAGCGAGGCCGTCAACACCTACCCGATCGCGACACTGCGGGGTTCCGGCAACCCCGACACAGCGCGCGCATTCACCGAGTTCGTCACCGGACCCGTCGGCCGAGACGTGCTCGGTCGAGCCGGTTTCGCGGCGCCGTGACCGCCAGAGCCGTCGACGGCGGGCAACCATCGGCAGGACGCCGTCCGACCGTCGGGGTACCGCCGTGGATATTCGCACCGGCCGCCGTGGGCGCCCTGCTCGTCGTGTTGCCGTTGGCCGCGATGTTCACCCGAATCGACTGGTCGAATTTTCTCGGTCTCGTCACCTCCGAATCCGCCGTCGCAGCACTGGTTCTGAGCCTGAAGACAGCGACGGCCAGCACCGCAGTGTGCGTGCTTCTGGGCGTGCCGATGGCAATCGTGCTCTCGCGCAGCTCGATTCGAGGGCTGTCGATCCTTCGCTCTCTCGTCGTCCTGCCCTTGGTTCTTCCCCCGGTGGTCGGCGGCATCGCGCTGCTCTACACCTTCGGACGCCAAGGCCTGTTGGGCGAGCACCTCGAAGCCTTCGGTATTCGAATAGCGTTCACCACCTCGGCCGTCGTGTTGGCGCAGGTGTTCGTGTCGCTCCCCTTCCTCGTCGTCGGCGTCGAGGGTGCCCTCCGTACGGCCGGCGACCGATACGACGTGGTGGCTGCCACCCTCGGTGCCACCCCCACGACCGTCCTACGGCGGGTCACCGTTCCACTGATTCTTCCCGGACTGATGTCCGGAACAGTCCTCGCCTTCGCCCGCGCACTCGGAGAATTCGGCGCGACGTTGACCTTCGCCGGTTCTCTCGAAGGCGTGACCAGGACGCTGCCGCTGGAAATCTACCTGCAGCGCGAGAGCGACCCCGATGCCGCGGTGGCGCTGTCGCTGGTGCTGATTCTCGTCGCGGCACTCGTTGTCGTCACCGCACGCGGCACCCGATCGTCGGGAACGCTGTGAGTTCACTACACCTGAGGGCCACCCTCGGTATCCGCGGCATCGATCTCGAACTCGATGCCCGCGAGGGCGAGACGGTGGCTGTTCTGGGGCCGAACGGGGCGGGCAAATCGACACTGCTGCAACTCGTCTCGGGCGTGGTGGCACCCGACCACGGAATCGTCCGACTGGGCGAGGACGTGTTGACCGACACCGCCTCGAACACCGCCGTGCCGATTCATGCGCGAGGCGTTGCGACCCTCGCTCAGGAAGCTCTGCTGTTTCCTCACATGGACGCTCGCACGAACGTGGCCTTCGCACCACGCAGCGCCGGCGCGGACCGCGCCACCGCGCGAACCGTCGCCGATACCTGGCTCGACGCCGTCGGAGCCTCCCACCTGGCCGATCGCCGCCCTGCGCAGTTGTCCGGCGGCCAGGCCCAACGGATCGCCATCGCGCGCGCTCTCGCGGCCGATCCACACCTGCTGCTGCTCGACGAACCCCTGGCGGCACTGGATGTCGACACGGCACCGGGCATTCGGCGCGTGCTGCGCACGGTGTTGCGCAAGAGCGGCCGCACGGCCTTGATCGTGACCCACGACCTGCTCGACGTCGTTGCACTCGCCGATTCCGTCGCAGTCGTCGACGGCGGGCGCGTTGTCGAGAGAGGCTCGGTCACCGAGGTCCTCACTGCCCCTCGCAGCGAATTCGGTGCCCGCATCGCCGGGGTGAACCTGATCTCGGGACGGGCCGTCGACGCCGACGACTCGACGTCCCTGACCACCGACTGGGGAGTGACGGTGCACGGCTCCGGGCGGCACGCCACCGACACTCCACTGGTAGCGGTGTTCTCCCCCGCCGCTGTGTCGGTACACCCGACACCACCGCATGCAAGCCCCCGCAACGTGTTCGAGGTGGTGATCGAGGAGATGGAGGTGCAGGGCTCCGGCATTCGTGTTCGGTCACGTCCGCAACCCGACGGTTCCCCCGGCATGGCCGCCGACATCACCCCGGCTGCGGTATCGGATCTCGGGCTCGAGCCCGGCCGCAGCGTGTTCTTCGTCGTCAAGAGCCACGAGGTGGCGTTACACCCCGCGTTGCCGTCGCAGCCCTGACCGACGGTCAGTGGCGTAGTTGGCGGTCGCTGCCGACGACCAACCACTTACCGGACAGCGCCCGTCCCGCGACGGCGAGCATGCGTAGCCCGACGAAGACGCCGAGCCCGGTCCAGATCCCGACCAACCCCCAGTCGAACACCAGAGCCGACCAGATGAACGGTAGAAAGCCCACGACGGCGCACGCCATGGTCGCGTTCCGCAGAAACGCAGCATCGCCACTGCCGAGCAGCACTCCGTCCAGCGCGAACACCACGCCCGCAACGGGAATGATCGCCACGAAGATCCACCAGATCGCATGCATCTCGTCGATGACCGATGCGTCGGTGGTGAACAACTCCGGGACGAACGAGCGTCCGACCGCGAACACGCCTGCGAGGACGACCGCGAAGACCGTCGACCATGCGGTCAGCCGCCACGCGAGTGCGCGCGCGTCGTCGGTCCTGCTCGCGCCGAGGGCGGCACCCACCAGGGTCTGAGCGGCAATCGCCAAGGAATCGAGCATCAGGGACACCAGGTTCCACATGTGCAGGACCACCTGATTGGCGGCGACCGACGCCGCACCGAAGCGCGACGCGACCGCGGCGGCAGACAGGAAGCAGGCCTGGAACGCCAGGCTGCGCACGATCAGGTCGCGTCCCAACACCAGCTGCGCGCGCATCACCGACCAGCGCGGGCGCAACTCGGTGCTCGCTCGCACGACTGCGAACACGAACAGCGCACCGGCGAGGCCCTGCCCGATCACGTTGGCCACGGCCGATCCCACCAGCTCCAGACGCGGGAATCCGAGCAGCCCATGAACCAGCAGTGGGCACAGAACTGCCGACACACCGAAGCCGAACACGACGAAACGCAGTGGGGTCACCGTGTTCTGGACTCCGCGCATCCATCCGTTTCCGGCCAGAGACACCAGGATGAACGGCACACCGAGCAGAGCCACCCGTAGCCACGCGAGAGCCTCGGCGGCGATGTCGCCACCTCCGGTGAGTACCGACACCACGGGCTCTGCCGCGAGTTGCATCACCGCGACGATGGCGATACCGATCGCGAAGGCCAACCAGGTTGCCTGCACACCCTCGCCGACAGCATCACGTTCGCGACCGGCACCGTGCATACGAGCCGCGCGCGAGGTCGTGCCGTAGGACAGAAAGGTCAGCTGGGTGCTGACCTGGGCCAGCACGAGCCCGCCGATCGCCAGGCCCGCGAGGGCCAAGGCACCCAGCCTGCCGATCACGGCGGCGTCGAACAACAGGTAGAGAGGTTCGGCGGCGAGGACGCCGAGGGAGGGCAGCGACAGGCCGAGAATCTTTCGAGCGGTGACCGGAGTGGAGCTCACGACGTGGACAAGGCTCCGCGCAGCGCTTCGATCACGTCAGACAATTCGCCGGTCGCCGTGTAGCCGGCTGCATTGCGGTGCCCGCCGCCGCCGAGTTCGCACGCCACTGCCGAGACGTCGACCTCGGTCTTCGAGCGCAGGGAAACCACCCAGATCGAGCCGAAGTCCTGTTGCTTGAGCACGGCGGCCACCTCGGCTTCGGAGGTGGTGCGCACGATGTCGATCACGCTCTCGATCTCCTCGGAGCGCAACCCGGCCGAATCCTCGCTGCGAATCACGGCGTACACCAGCCCGCGTCCGTCGACGGCATCGGGAATCAGCGAGGCCGAACCCAGGACCGAACCGAGCATCGGGAGCCACTCGAACGGATGGGTGTCGAGCAGTTTGCGAGCGATGTGGGCGCCGTCGATGCCCGTCGCCAGCAGTCGTTCGGCCAGCAGGTGCGACCCGGGACGAACCCACCGGAACGAACCGGTGTCGGTGACCAGGCCCGCGAACAGCAGGTGCGCCAGATCCGCGTCGATCTCCACACCCCACTGGTCCAACATCCGCGCGATCACAGCGGTGGTCGACTCCGCGGAGGCATCCACCACGTTGACCGTGCCGAATCGGGTGTTGCTGCGGTGATGATCGATCACGAGGCTCGCCGACGCGGAATCGAGCCGAGCGCCCAGCGAACCCAGCCGGCCCCGACTTCCGGCGTCGACGATGACCACCAGGTCGACGGTGTCCGTGACCTTGTCGGCGTCGACGAGAAGGTGCCTTCCCGGCAGCTCGTCCATCGACTCGGGCAGAGACGACGGAGCTGCGAACGCCACCTGGACCCTCGCACCGCGACGTTCGAGTACCGAACCGAGCGCGAGCCCACTGCCGATCGTGTCGGCATCGGGCTGAACGTGACACAGCACGGTCACCGAGGATGCACGTTCGAGCATCTCGATCGCCCGGGTCAGATCCCCGTCGGTCTCCGACACCGACCCCGAACCATCGGCCATGTCAGTCGGCTTCGGCGGGCTCGACGTCTGCAGGCTCGCGCGGGGCTTTGTATGGGTCGGGGTCGCCTGCGGGCTTGGCGTTCGCACGGGCGCGGGCCAGTTCCTCGTCGGCCACTCGGGCGCGTTCGAGAAGGTCTTCCATGTGGCGTGCGGTGTCGGGCACCGTGTCGGTCACGAACGTCAACGTCGGCGTGTACCGCACACCCGTTCCTGCCCCGACCTTCGAGCGCAGGACGCCCTTGGCCTTCTCGAGTCCTGCTGCGGCAGCCTGCAGGTCGGGCGGAGTATCGAGGTCTTCACCCATGACGGTGTAGTACACCGTCGCGTCGTGCAGGTCTGCGGTCACCTTGGTATCGGTGATGGTCACGAACGCCAGCCGGGGATCCTTGATCTCGTGATCGATCGCCGTTGCAACGATGGCGGCGATTCGCTTGGACAACTTACGAGCCCTGGCCTGATCCACCACGACAATCACACTCCTCTTTCATGGCCGGACGTCGATTCTCGCGACGTACCGACGGTTGTGCACTTCACCTCTGCCGAACAGTGCTCGGCACCGGCACCGGATCAATCCTCGGGTCCGAAGATTCTCCGGCGTACCGCCAACAGTTCCAGATCGTTGCGTTCGGCGACATGCCGTTCGCACTCGTCCAGTTTGTCGTGCAGTAGATCTACATCGGTACCGGCTGCAGCGATCCCCAGCAGGGACCGCCGAATACGTTCTCGCTCACCGGTTTCGGCCGCCGACACTCCCAGCCGTTGCAGATCACCGAGGACCGGTTCGACCATCGACCTTTTCTCGGCGAGCGAACGCACGTCCCCCAACAACACGTCCAACTCCAAAGCACCCAGATACACGCTGACGTCCTTCGATCAGCTTCGACGACAAAGCCGGTGGTGGTACAGCTGTCGTACCACCACCGGCTCGAAAGTCGGAGCGCAGTGTCACTCCCCTGGCTTCACCACCGAGCCGACGCGACCGGATGCGGAGCCGAACGGCTCCGCATCGGTTCTAGTCGCGCGGCTTTTCACGGAGTTCGTACGCCTCGATGACATCGCCCACCTTGATGTCGGAGTACGTCACCGTCAAACCACACTCGTATCCCTCACGAACCTCCGTCGCGTCGTCCTTCTCGCGGCGGAGCGAGGAGATCGTGACGGTTTCCGCGACAACTGCACTGTCTCGGATGAGCCGCGCCTTTGCGTTGCGACGGATCGTACCGGAGGTGACGAGGCAACCGGCGATGTTTCCGACCTTGGAGGAACGGAACAGCGCGCGGATCTCGGCCTGCCCGAGGGCGACCTCCTCGTACACCGGCTTGAGCATGCCCTTGAGGGCCTTCTCGATCTCGTCGATGGCCTGGTAGATCACCGAGTAGTACCGGATGTCGACGCCTTCGCGGTTGGCCAGCTCGGTGGCCTTGCCCTCCGCTCGAACGTTGAAGCCGATGATGATCGCGTTGGATGCCGACGCCAGGTTGACGTTGGTCTCCGTGACGCCACCGACACCGCGGTCGATGACGCGCAGCTCCACCTCGTCGTCGATCTCGATACCGAGCAGCGCCTCTTCGAGTGCTTCCACGGTTCCCGAGTTGTCGCCCTTGAGGATCAAGTTCAGCTGCGAGGTCTCCTTCAGAGCTGCATCGAGATCGTCGAGGCTGATGCGCTTGCGGCTCTTGGCTGCCAAGGCATTGCGCTTGCGCGCATTTCGACGGTCGGCGATCTGACGGGCGATCCGATCCTCGTCGACGACCAGCAGGTTGTCGCCTGCACCGGGCACCGACGTGAAGCCGATGACCTGCACCGGACGGGACGGCATCGCTTCGGTGACGTCCTCGCCGTGCTCGTCGACCATTCGACGAACGCGTCCGTACGCGTCGCCTGCGACGATCGAGTCACCGACCCGGAGCGTTCCGCGAGCGATGAGCACGGTCGCGACGGGGCCACGACCACGGTCGAGGTGCGCCTCGATGGCGACACCCTGCGCGTCCATGTCCGGGTTGGCGCGCAGATCGAGCGACGCGTCGGCCGTCAGCAGCACCGCTTCGAGGAGGGCATCGATGTTGGTGCCCTGCTTGGCGGAGATGTCGACGAACATCGTCTCGCCGCCGTATTCCTCGGCGACCAGACCGTATTCGGTGAGCTGCTGCCGGATCTTGTCCGGGTTCGCGCCTTCCTTGTCGATCTTGTTCACCGCGACCACGATCGGCACGTCGGCCGCCTGAGCGTGGTTGATGGCCTCCACCGTCTGCGGCATGACGCCGTCGTCGGCTGCGACCACGAGGATCGCGAGGTCGGTGGCCTTGGCACCACGGGCACGCATGGCCGTGAAGGCCTCGTGACCGGGGGTGTCGATGAACGTCACGAGACGCTCGTTGCCCTCGAGCTCGGTCAGCACCTGGTACGCACCGATGTGCTGCGTGATTCCGCCTGCCTCGCCTTCGCGCACCGTCGTGTTACGAATCGAGTCCAGCAGTCGCGTCTTACCGTGATCGACGTGGCCCATGACGGTGACGACCGGGGGACGCTGTTCCAGGTCTTCCTCGCCGCCGGCATCCTCGCCGTAGGTGAGGTCGAACGAGTCGAGCAGCTCACGATCCTCGTCCTCGGGGCTGACGACCTGAACGACGTAGTTCATCTCGCCGCCGAGAAGCTCCAGCGTCTCGTCGTTGACGGACTGCGTCGCGGTGACCATCTCGCCGAGGTTGAACAGGGCCTGCACGAGTGCGGCCGGGTTCGCGTCGATCTTGTCCGCGAAGTCCGACAGCGATGCGCCGCGGGCGAGACGGATGGTCTCACCGTTGCCGCGGGGCAGCCTGACGCCGCCGACTGCGGGAGCCTGCATGCTTTCGTACTCGGCGCGTTTCGCCCGCTTCGACTTGCGGCCACGACGAACTGCTCCGCCGGGACGACCGAATGCACCTGCTGCTGCGCCGCGCTGACCGGGGCGTCCACCGCCGCCGGGACGACCGCGGAAACCACCTGCGGGAGCGCCGCCTGCGGGGGCACCACCGGGAGCACCGGGAGCGCCGCCGCCGCGGTAACCACCGCCACCACCGCCGCCGCCGGGACGTCCGCCCGGAGCGCCACCGGGACGACCGGGACGACCTGCTGCGGGACCGGGACGTGCCGAACGGGTCGGCATGGCACCGGGGTTGGGGCGAGGAGGCATCGAGCCCGGGCTCGGGCGAGGTCCGGCCTGGCCCGGTGCGGGACGGGGCCCACCCTGGCCGGGAGCCGGACGAGTGCCACCGGACGGTGTTGCGGGACGGGGTCCACCCTGTCCGGGAGCCGGCCGTCCGCCACCGGGGCGCGGAGCACCGGGTGCGGGACGGGGAGCCGGTCGCTCCACGGGAGCCGAGGAGTACGGGTTGTTACCGACACGCGGAGCCTTGGGGCCGGGCTTGGGGCCGGGACCTGCTGGCTTGGGAGCTGCCGGGGCCGGGGCCGGTGCAGCGTCGCTGGTCGCAGCCGACGCGGCCGGAGCCTGCTCGACCGGAGCGGCGGGCGCTGCGGGCGAAGGGGTCGGCGCTGCCGGGGCCGGAGCCGGTGCGGCTGCCGGAGTTGCGGGCGCAGCGGGAGCTGCCTCCGCCGGAGCTTGCGCAGCGGGTGCTTCCGGCTCTGCCGGACGGGGTGCCGGCTTGGGGCCGGGACGGGGTCCGCCCGGTTTCGCTGCGCCCGGCTTCGCGGTGCTGCCTGCAGCGCGATCGGCCGCTGCGCGACCGTTCGGTGCAGCTGCGGCGGGTGCGGACGCGTCCGCACCGTCGGACGGGAAGGATTCACGAAGTCGACGTGCCACTGGGGCTTCGACTGTGGATGATGCGGACTTGACGAACTCGCCCTGCTCTTTGAGCCGTGCGAGTAGTTCCTTACTGGTGACACCGAGTTCTTTTGCCAACTCGTGCACGCGGGCCTTGCCTGCCACTGCTCTCCTCACTGAGAGGCCGAGCGAGGCTTGGTGCCCGCACGACCTCGGGTTATCTCCGATGGACGTTCATCGTTGGTGCTTCACGGTGTGCTCATCAGTGCTGTTGCCTGTTCTTGTCGACGGGTGTTGCTCTTGTCGTGTTCTCGGCCTGCAGCTGCTCGTACTCGTCGAGCACGACTGTCACTGCGGACGAGTCCACATTTCCCGATATCCGAAACGCACGTCCGAAGACTCGGCGTCGTTCCGCATTGTGCAGGCATTCTCGGCTGTAGTGCAACCACGCACCACGGCCGGACATCGAATGCCGGACGTCGGGGACGAGAGCGAATTCGTGCGAACCAGCTTCTCGAACCACGATCCTCAACAGATCGGCGGCCGGCAGTCGCTCCCTGCACCCGACGCATGTACGAATCGGCCGGCTTGTCACCACCGGATACTCGCGTTCATGCCTCTGGGCCGAGAGGTCGTTACCGAACCATCGACCACTCTACCGCTGTATTGCCCCGAACTCCGCATTCCGGCCCTATGCGCTGGTCGTCTCGGGTGCCGCCGCATCGCTGCGGATGTCGATGCGCCAGCCGGTCAATCGAGCGGCCAGTCGAGCGTTCTGCCCTTCCTTGCCGATGGCCAGAGAAAGCTGGTACTCGGGAACCACGACCCGGGCCGCGCGAGCAACCGCGTCGACGACCGTCACAGAGACAACCTTCGACGGGGACAGTGCATTCCCGACGAACGTGGCCGGATCCTCGTCGAAATCGATGATGTCGATCTTCTCGCCGGCAAGTTCGCTCATCACGTTGCGCACGCGCTGTCCCATCGGCCCGATGCACGCGCCTTTGGCGTTGAGACCGGACACGGTGGAGGCAACGGCGATCTTCGAGCGGTGCCCCGACTCGCGGGCCACTGCGACGATGTCGACCGAACCGTCGGCGATCTCGGGCACCTCGAGGGCGAACAGCTTGCGCACAAGATTCGGATGGGTGCGCGACAACGTGATCTGCGGACCCCGATTACCTCGGGCGACTCCGACGACGTAGCACTTGATTCGTTCGCCGTGCTCGTAGCTTTCACCCGGCACCTGCTCGGCAGGCGGCAGGAGGCCGTCGGCTCCGTTGGCGTCACTGCCGATGCGGACGATGACGGTGCCCTTGGCGTTGGCGCGCGTGTCGCGCTGGATGACGCCGTTGACGATCTCGCCCTCGTGTGTGGCGTACTCACCGAACGACCGCTCGTGCTCGGCGTCGCGCAGGCGCTGCAGGATGACCTGACGCGCCGTGGTCGCCGCGATGCGTCCGAAGCCTTCCGGGGTGTCGTCCCACTCGGAGATCACATTGCCGTCGGCGTCGATTTCCTTGGCCATCACTCGAACGGAACCGGTCTTGCGATCGACGTCGATCCACGCGTTGGACTGGTGCCCCTCGGTGTGCCGGTAGGCCGTCAGCAACGCGGTCTGAATCGTCGAGATCACCATCTCGATCGGAATTCCCTTGTCCGCCTCGATGGCACGCAATGCGGCAATGTCGATATTCACTTGTCCGACCCTTCTTCCGGTGCTTCCACGTCCACGATCTCATCGGTGTTCGCGGGTGACGGCCGACCTCCGACCACACCACCCGCCAGGTCCATCTCTTCGGCACTCGGCCGCGAGAACTCCACCTGTACAACAGCTTTCACTACATCGGACAGTGCAACGGAGCGAGTCGCCAGCACACCCTTCTCCTTGGTCACCACGGTGACCGAATCACCGTCGAGCACGCCCACGCGACCGTCGAACTTGCCGTCGCCGAGCTCGATACGCACCTTGCGTCCGCGGGCCCGACGCCAATGCCGAGCCTCGGTCAGCGGGCGGTCGATTCCGGGGGTGGTGACTTCCAGCGTGTACGGGGCTTCCCCGAAATCGGTCACGGCATCGAAGGCGTCCGAGATCTCGCGGCTCAGTTCCGGGAGCGCGTCGAGGTCGATTCCCTCTTCGCGATCGACCATGATCCGCACTGCGCTGTGTTTTCCTGCGGCGACGACGTTCACGTCTTCGAGGTCGTAACCCCGTTCCCGAACGAGGTCGGCGAGCAGTTCGACAACCCTTTCCTTGGACGGAACAGGCATGTCGCGAACTCCTCGTGTGTAGTTGTGGGCGATCCGGCGTGCGGCAGCCGGACTGCGTTTGGTGAACCAACAGCCTACCGCCCCGCAGGCACTGCTCGTGACCACGATCGGTCGACGCGACGCACGGGCACGGCGCGTGCCGGCGCTGCGGTCTGGCACGATATCGGAGTGCCAACGCCGACCGTCCCCTTCGCGCTCAGTCGCCGCGGGTTGTTCCGACTCGCCGGTGCCGCCGTACTGTCGGCGACCACCGTTTCCACGATGGTGGCCTGCGGCAGAGAAGAGATCTCGGGTCCTGCCCTCGATACCCTGACCGCGCAGTTGCGCGCAGCCCGAGTCGATGCCGCCGATGCGACCGCGGCCGCGGCCGTGATCGCCGACTACGCGGCCGCACTCGGAATCGTTGCGGCGCAGCGGACCGAACACGCCGATGCGCTCGACACCGAGATCGCCCGCGCCACCGGCACCTCGACCGACACGTCGTCGGTCACGGCCACCACCACACCGGCTCCCACGACGCCGCCGCCCGATCTGGCCGCCGTACGGGAGATGTTGACTGCGTCCGCTCGCAGCGCAGCGGATGCGGCTCGCAACGAAAGTGGTTACCGGGCAGGCCTTCTCGGATCGATCAGCGCCTCGTGCACCGTCTCGGCCCTGGTGGTTCTGGCATGAGCGATCTCGGTCCGGAACAGCAAGGCCTGGTCGATGCCCTGCACGCGGAGTACGCGGCGGTGTTCGCCTACGGCGTCGTCGCGGCGTTCTCCAACCCGACGCGCGCCGAGCTGGTGGCGTCGAACACTGCCGCTCACCGCGCGCGCCGAGACGCGACCATCGATGCGCTCCGGGCGGCGAGCGTCACTGTGCCACTGCCCGATCCGGCGTACGCGTCCCCGTTCCCGGTGACCGACGCGATCTCGGCTGCGCAGTTGGCCGCGCAGGCGGAGATCGACACGAGCATCGCGTGGCGTTCGTCCATCGAACGCAGCCGGTCGGGAGCGACCCGCGACATGGCAGTGCAGGCACTGACCGACGCCGCGGTTCGCCTCGCGACGTGGCAGCAGATTCTGGGCGTCAGTCCGTCGTCGACGGCATTTCCCGGCCAACCGTGATCGCGCCTGCCGGTCCGGCGGAACGTCCCGGCATGAACAGCGCCGCCACGAGTCCGATCGCCACTGCCCCTGCACCGACCAGCAGTGCCGGTGCCAGGGCGTCGGTGTAACCGGTGGGCGTCAGTGATCCACCCGCTCCGATGAACACCGCAGTCAGCACCGCGATGCCGAGCGCGATACCCACCTCCCGCACGGTGGAGTTCGCGCTGCTCGCGGTGGCGTGATCGTCGTCCTTCATATCGCGCAGCACCGCCGTGGCGGACGGAGCGAACGTCAGTCCCATGCCCACTCCGGCCATCAGCAACGCCGGGACCATCGCCGGGTACTCGGTATCGGGTCCCAGAATCAGCGCCATCCACACGAGCGAGACCGACTGCAGCGCCAGGCCGCCGACCAGTAGTCCGCGCAGCCCGACGCGCTCGGCGAGCAGACCGGCGATCGGTGCGACCACCATCGGTGCGGCAGTCCACGGCAGGGTGCGTAGTCCGGCCTGGAACGGCGTGTAGTTCATGACGATCTGCAGGTACTGCGCGAGGAGGAACACCGCGCCGAACATGCCGAGCGAGAACATGATTCCGATGATGTTGGCGATGGTGAAGCTTCGCGAACGGAACAGGGCAAGGGGCAGCACCGAGTATCGGGTGCGCGAGGCACGCAGGACGAAGGCCACGAGCAGTACCGCCGAGCCGATGAAGCCGGCGAGCACCGACGCCGACGCCCACCCGTCGTCGTTGCCGTGCACCACCGCCCAGATCAGGAGGAAGACTCCGCCGCCCGAGAGCAGCACGCCGAGCAGATCGAGCGGTCGGCTGCGCCCTGCGGTTTCCTTCAGCGCGATGTACGCCAGCGGTATTGCGACGAGTGCCACCGGTACGTTGATCCAGAAGATCGCCTGCCATGAGATCCCGTCGACGACGGCTCCGCCGACCACCGGCCCCAGTGCGACGCCGAGGCCGGAGACTCCTCCCCAGATACCGATTGCCATCGCACGCTTGCCCACCGGCACGACCGCGGCGAGCAGGGCCAGGGACAAGGGCATGATCGCGGCAGCACCGATTCCTTGTACTGCGCGTGCCGCGATGAGCATCGCTGGAGTCGTGGCGAGCGCGCTGGCAACGGAGGCGGCGGTGAAGACGGCGATTCCGCCGAGGAACACCGCGCGTCTGCCCCATCGGTCACCGAGCGTCGCCGCTGTGAGCATGAACGTCGCGAAGCTGAGGGTGTACGCGTTGAGGAACCACTGCAGTTGTCCGACAGAGGCGTTCAGATCCTGCTGGATGACCGGGAGTGCACTGGTCATCACGAGATTGTCGAGCGTTGCCATGAACATCGGCAGGGATGCTGCGACGATGCCGAGCCACACCGGAACGTTCCGAGTGGCCGGTTGCACTGCAGGCGGAGAGGTTGTGGCGGTCATGGTGGACGTCCCGTCTCGGAGCTTGTAAGCATCGAATGATTACTTAATCCAGACCGTAAGTTATCGACTGATAACCTGTCAACATGTCCGACGCCTCGATCGCCAAGCCCAGAGCCACCCGGATGGACGCGGCCGACCGCCGCGAACTCGTCCTCGACGCCGCGACACAGGCGTTCGCACGCGGGGGTTACGCCGGAACGAGTACCGACGCAGTGGCGAAACTGGCCGGCGTATCGCAGCCGTACGTGGTCCGTATGTTCGGAACCAAGGTCGAATTGTTCCGGCTCGTGTTCCAACGCTCCATCGACGGCATCATGACGGCGTTCGACCGAGTCCTGGCTTCGGGCCCTCTCGACCCGACCGACGACCGGACCTGGGCCGACCTCGGGGGTGCCTACGCCGACCTGGTGGCCGATCGCGACCTGTTGATGGTCATGATGCACGGGTTCGGCGCAGGGGCGGTACCCGAGATCGGCCGGCAGGCCCGAGAAGGAATGGGCGCGATCTACAGCCAGATCCGCAACGGAACGGGCTGTTCGGAAGATCAAGCACGAGCGTTCATCGCGCACGGAATGCTGCTCAACGTCCTGATGTCGATGCAGGCACCGGAGCATCCCGAGGACAGCGCCGGACTGCACGAGATGACGATGTGCGCGTTCGGGACGAAGCTCGTTCCGACCGATCCCGGAGCGCTGTGACGATCAGGGACGCATCTCGTACCGACCGTCGTACGAGACGACCTCGTTCCAGACCGTCTCGAAACGGCCTTCGTCGACCACCGGCTTGCGAATCGCATCCAGAGCCCACTGTTGTTGTGCAGCAGTCGACGACGGCTTCCCGTACAGCGCGACGGCGTAACCGGAGAAGTCCCTGATCTGGAAATCGAAGATCTGGTCCATGATCTCGGTCGAGATCTCGTCGGCCTGCTCGAGCAGAAGGTGACCGTAGACGACGAGCGAGAACAGGTGGCCGACCACGAGCAGGAAGTCGAGGTCCTTCTGCTGCGCTTCGTCGGGCGCGCACTCGGCGAGAAACGCCCTGAACGCCTGCGCCTGCTCGTAGAACCGTCCGACATTGGGGATACCGGAGTGCTTCCGGTACACCGGATTCCAGTCGTGGAACCGCACCGAACTCGCACCCCTTGCCGGGCCCTGAGCGAAGAAGAAGCTGTCGTCCACCGGCTCGGTCCGAGTGCCGACATCGGGGTAGTCGGTGGGCGAGAACATGTAGGCAGGCATGAACTTGAGCATCAGGGCGACGTTGACGTGCACGGTGCCCTCGAGTTTGGGAAGTGTTCCGATCAACTGGGCTGCCTCACGGAAGTAGGTGTTCTTCTCGTACCCCTTGGCCGCGATCACGTCGTGCAACAGACGGACGACCGTTTCGCCCTCCGAGGTGACCTTGGCCTTGGTCATCGGATTGAACAGGAGGTAGCGCCGATCCTCGGCTCCCGCGCCGCGGAAGTAGTCCAGCGCCCGAGCACTGAACAGCTTCATGGCGATCAGACGCGAGTAGCCGTCGACGAATGCGCTGCGCACGTGCGGGAAGTCGGTGACGCGATTGCCGTACAGAATTCGGTTGTTCGCGTGCGTGATCGCCTCGTAGAACGCGTGCTCGCAGATGCCGATGGAGCCGGTGCAGAGGTTGAATTTGCCGACGTTGACCGTGTTCAGCGCGGCCGAGAACGCATCGGAACCGGTGTGCAGGATGTCCTGCTGCCGGACGGGGTAGTTCTCGAGCGCGAACGTGCTGACGTACATCTGCCCGTGGACGACGCTCTCGCGAAGCCGGTAGGCCGGATGCGAGCTGTCGGCCACGAAGAACACGTACGAATCGGGTCCGTCCACGTCGGTGCGTCGGCCGAACACCGAGACCATGCCCGCAACGTTGCCGTTTCCGATGTAGTACTTCTCCCCCGACGCGGTGAACTCGAGCTCGGAATCCTCGGACGCGGGCGTCAACAGCATGTCCGTGGAGTAGACATCGGCTCCGTGTGCGCGCTCGGACAGTCCGAACGCCATCACACCGCCGCGGTCCAGCTCGCGTGCGGCGCGGCGTTTGGCGTCGTCGTTGGCACTCATCCAGATGGGGCCCAGACCCAGCACGGTGACCTGCCAGGTGTACCAGTAGGCCAGTCCGTAGAACCCGAGAACCTCGCTCAGGGCAGCGTTGCGTGCAGCGTCCCACCGCGTGTTCGGCGATCCCTCCGCGTACGCGGCGGGCGTGGAGAAGGTCGCGAACAGCTTCTTCTCGGCGACGAATTCGAGAAAGTCGGCCGGCCAGACGCTGTCCAGATCGTCGGCCAGGAGTCTGCCCTTGCCGCGACTTTCGAACCACTCGATCAGTGCGCGCAGTTGTCGGCGAGATTCCTCGTCCAGTTCGGCCGGATCGAACGTTGTCGGATCGAACAGCGAATACTGAGCCACGGTGTGACCTCTCCTAGTCGGTGACCCGAAGCTACCAGCGGGTAACCGACCGCGCAGAAAGATCGCGAGACTGTCCTACGGCGTGCGCCGCACGGCCTCGACGATCCCCTCGACCGCCGAGTCGATGTCGAGTTCGCGACTCTCACCGGTGAAGCGATCACGGATCTCGACCTTGCCGTCGGCCCAACCCCGGCCGAGAACGACCACCAGCGGAACACCGATCAGTTCCGAGTCCTTGAACTTCACTCCGGGCGAGGCCTTGCGATCGTCGAACAGCACCTCGATGCCCTGGGAATCGAGTTGTGTCGCAATGGATTCCGCACCCGCTCGCGCAGCGTCGTCCTTGTTCGCGATCACCAGGTGGACATCGGCAGGTGCAACCTCCGACGGCCACCGCAGACCCTTGTCGTCGTGCATCTGCTCGGCGATCACGGCGACCAGACGCGAGACGCCGACGCCGTAGGAACCCTGAGTCAGGCGAACCGGCTTGCCGGTCTCACCGAGGACGTCGACAGAGAACGCATCGGTGTACTTGTAGCCGAGCTGGAAGATGTGTCCGATCTCGATTCCGCGAGCACTGACGAGCGGTCCACGACCGTCGGGAGACATGTCGCCGTCACGCACCTCGGCTGCTTCGATGGTGCCGTCGGGAACGAAATCGCGACCGGCGACGAGGTTGACCACGTGCTTGCCCTTGACGTCCGCGCCGGTGATCCACGACGTGCCGTCGACCACCCGGGGATCGACGAGGTATCGAACTCCGTTGGCCTGCAACGCACGAGGCCCGATGTACCCCTTGACGAGGAACGGATTGGCCGCGAAGTCCGCGTCGGTGAGCAGAGCGAATTCGGCAGGCTCGAGTGACGCTTCGAGGCGCTTCTCGTCCACCTCGCGGTCACCGGGCAGGCCGATGGCGAGCAGTTCCCACTCCCCTTCGGCGCCCCGCACCTTGAGCAGGATGTTCTTGAGTGTGTCCGCGCCGGTGACGGTGCGTCCGAGATCTGCCGAGTTGGCCCACTCCACCAGGGTCGCGATGGTGGGGGTGTCGCCGGTCTCGTGATCGACGGCAGCGGGCTGCCCTTCGATCGGCAGCGGCGCAGGTGCCGGCGTGGTGACGGCCTCGACATTTGCCGCGTATCCCGACTCGATGCAGCGCACGTAGGTGTCCTCACCGATGTCGCTCTCGGCCAGGAATTCCTCGGAGGCGCTGCCTCCCATGGCACCGGACGTCGCGGCGACGATGACGTAGCTGACCCCGAGGCGGGCGAAGATGCGCTGGTACGCCTCACGGTGGGCGGCGTAGGACTTCTTCAGTCCGTCCTCGTCCATGTCGAAGGAGTACGAGTCCTTCATCACGAACTCGCGGCCACGCAGAATGCCGGCGCGGGGACGCTCTTCGTCGCGGTACTTGGTCTGAACCTGGTAGAGCGTGACCGGCAGGTCCTTGTACGAGTTGTACTCGGCCTTGACCGTCAGCGCGAACAGTTCCTCGTGCGTGGGGCCGAGCAGCATGTCGTTGCCCTTGCGATCCTGCAACCGGAACAGGGCGTCGCCGTATTCGGTCCACCGATTGGTGGTCTCGTACGGCTCGCGCGGCAGCAGTGCGGGCAGGGATATCTCCTGCGCACCGATGGCGTTCATCTCCTCGCGCACAACACGCTCGACCTGCCGAAGCACCCGCAGACCCAGCGGCAACCAGGAGTAGACGCCCGGCGCGATACGGCGGACGTAACCGGCGCGGACCAACAACTTGTGACTGTCGACCTCGGCGTCGGCCGGGTCGTCGCGAAGGGTACGAAGGAACAACTGCGAAAGACGGGTGATCACAGGTTGTCAGACTAGTCGCTCACGCAGTGCCTGTGAGCAGGCGGCCGTGCAGTGAGTAGCCTCGAGCCCGTGCTGATTCTGCTGCCTCCCTCCGAGACGAAGTCCGACGGCGGTTCCGGAGCACCCCTCGATCTGGACCGCCTGTCGTTGCCCTCGCTGACGCCGCTTCGCCGAAAGCTCGCCGACGCGCTGGTGGAACTGTCCAGCGACGTCGACGCATCGATCACGGCGCTCGGCCTCGGCCCCACTCAGGTCGACGAGATCGAACGCAACGCCCGGTTGTGGACCTCACCCACCACCCCTGCGCTGCAGCGGTACACCGGCGTGCTCTACGACGCCCTCGACGCGGCGTCGTTCACCCGTGCCGGTCGGGCCAGAGCGAACGCGAGGCTGTGGATCGGCTCGGCACTGTTCGGGGCCGTCCGTGCCTCCGATCCGATTCCGTCCTACCGTCTCTCCGGTGGCTCGACCGTTCCGAATTTCGGAACGCTGCGATCACATTGGAAGCCCGAACTCTCCGATGCCATCGACGCCGAGGACGAGGGGATCGTCGTCGACCTGCGATCGGGCACCTATCAGCAACTAGGTCCCGTCCCGGGCGCGATCACCGCAACGGTGCTCACCGAGAAGCCCGACGGCAGCCGATCGGTGGTGAGCCACTTCAACAAGCATCACAAGGGTCTGCTGGCACGCGCATTGACCCTGACCACCGCCGAGCCGAAGGACGTGAAAGCTGTTGCGCGCGTTGCATCCAAGGCCGGCCTTCGGGTCGAAGTGGCGTCGAGCACCGAATTGATCGTGCTCACCGAATGAACGACATTCCGGGACTGCTCCGCCTCGGTGCCGACGCATCGGTCGGCAAGACCAGGAGCCAGCGCGTCGCCGACGACGTCGCGGATCGGCTGGTGTCGATGGACGCGACCGAAATCGGCTCTCGGGCGCTGACGAACATGATCGAGGCGATGTACGAAAACGGCTGGCAGCCCATGGATCTGGTGCATGTCGTGCGGCGTCAGCACACGGTGGCCGTCGCCGATCTCGCTGCCGCGGTGCTGCTGCATCAGGCCGACCTCACCGACGCCGATGCACGGGCCCCGCAGGACTGGGTGGATCAGATGTCCACGATCTGTGAGCAGTTCCCCAAGGTTGCGGCGCGGGTGGAGGCCACGCCCGATTTCCTGACCGCGTACCTGGCCTCCTCGGGTAAGTCCGATTACATCGCAGCCAGTGATCAGTGGCTCGACGTGCTCACCCTGCTCGGCCGATGGCAGACGCTGCCCCGGTGGCCTCAACTCGGCCCCAAGCCGTCCCAATGGCCGCGCACTCGTCCCACGGTGACCGGTGTCGCCGGCACCGACTCACCGAACACCAAGATGCTGAGCAAGATTCGCGGACTGCTGGCCAAGGCCGACGCCACGGATTTCGAGGAGGAGGCCGAGACACTGACGGCCAAGGCGCAGGAGTTGATGACGCGCTACTCCATCGACACCATGCTGCTCTCTCAGGGCCACATCGACATTCACGGCCGACGGGTACATGTCGACGGCCCCCATGCGCCCGCCAAGGCGCAACTGCTGCACGTCGTCGCAACCGCCAACCGCGTCAAGGCGATCTGGGATCCGGAGTTCGCCGTCGCAACCCTGGTCGGGGCTCCGGTGGACGTGGAACAGACCGAGTTGCTGTTCACCTCGCTGCTGGTTCAGGCAACGCGCGCCCTCGGGCATTCACCGCAGGCGAAGAAGCGCAAGAAAGCCGGATCGGCGGCGTTCGGCAAGGCGTTTCTGTACGCCTATGCCGTCCGCATCGGAGACCGCCTCACCGATGCCGACGCGCTCGCACTCGAAGTGGCTCGTCACGAATCAGGTGATCTGCTACCGATTCTCGCCGCGCAGACCGTCGCCGTCGAAGCCGAGTTCGATCGACTGTTCCCGACGGCGAAGCCGATGCGCGGCCCCCGCCTGGACGCCGAGGGCTGGGATTCGGGGCAGGCTGCGGCGGATCGAGCGGACCTCTCGCGCTGAGGTGTTCGAGTCCACCGCTCGTACGCAAGGCAAAATGGTTCCGTGCCCGAAACTCTCGACGACATCATGACCCGTACGTCCGATCTGCTGACCGACCGCGACATGGCCGCCCTGTCCACTCTGATGGCCGAGCTGTCGACCACCGATGCGGTGCGCATGCTCGAGCGGGTCGACTCGTCTCGACGAGCGGTGTTGTTTCGTCTGCTGCCGAAGGACGAAGCGGTCACGGTCTTCGAGCGGTTCGACGCCACCGTTCGCGGCGAGTTGTTCGAGAGTCTTCGCAGTGACGATGTGATCGCTCTGTTCGAGGATCTCGACCCCGACGACCGTGTCGAACTGCTCGACGAACTCCCCTCCAACGTGGCACATCGACTGTTGGTTGGCCTGTCTCCCGACGAGCGCGCGCTCACCGCCCCCATGCTGGGGTACGAGCGCGGGTCGGTCGGTCGCCGCATGAGCCCGGAGTTCGTTCGGCTGCGCAGTGCCGCGACCACTGCCGACGCACTCGATGCCGTGCGACGCACCGGCTCGGACGCCGAGTCGGTGTACCTGTTACCGATCACCGACGATCACCGAACTCTGCTGGGGGTGGTGACCCTCGCCGACCTGGCGACTGCGGCACCGACCACTCCCGTCGGCAAGCTGTACTCGGATCATCCGGTGGTCAAGGCCGATTCGTCGGCGGAGGAAGCTGCCCGACTGTGCTTCGAGCACCGCAGTCCTGCAGTGGTCGTGGTCGATTCAGAGCAACGGCTGATCGGCATTCTCACCCTCGAGCAGTCGTCACGAATCCTGGAAGAAGCCGAGGATGAGGACGCTGCCCGCGCCGGCGGCTCGGAGCCGCTGCGCAGGCCGTATCTGTCGACGCCTGTGCTGTCCATCGTTCGCTCCCGCGTGGTGTGGTTGCTGGTGCTGGCGCTGTCGGCAATCCTCACGGTGCAGGTGCTCGAGATCTTCGAGCACGCGCTCGCCGCCGTCGTCACTCTCGCGCTGTTCATTCCGCTGCTGACCGGAACCGGCGGCAACACCGGCTCGCAGGCCGCGACCACCGTCACGCGGGCACTCGCGCTCGGTGACGTGCGACCGCGAGACATAGCCGCGGTGCTGTTTCGCGAGATTCGGGTCGGAGCGACGATGGGTGCGATGCTCGGCACCCTCGGCTTCGTGATCGCAGGACTCGTCTACGACTGGCACCTCGGGCTCGTCATCGGTACGACGCTGTTGTCGATCTGCACACTCGCAGCCACTGTCGGCGGAGCGATGCCGCTGATCGCCAGGAAGATCGGTGTCGACCCGGCGGTCTTCTCGACACCCTTCATCTCCACCTTCTGCGACGCGACGGGATTGATCGTCTACTTCCTCATCGCCAAGGCCGTCCTCGGCGTGTGATCGGCGCTGCTGGTCACCCCTTCTGGGCGTTTTCCTGAGCGGCCTGGGCCTGTGCGACCTGCTGCGGGGTGAAACGAATGAACACCGCAGCGATTCCCGCGACCACGGCGCAGACGGCGCAGCAGAACAGCGCGAACATGTAGCCCGAGCTCAACGCATCGAGCTGGGTGTCGTTCATCAGCGTCGCCGGTCCGGAAATGCCGCCCAACGACAGGGTGCGGGAGGTCACCAGCGCGCCGATCACGGCCAGCGCCAAGGGCCCGCCGAGGGTCTGAGCAACCAGGGCGATGGCGGTCAAGGGGCCGATCTCGGTGGGGCTCACTCCGGCGATGGCGCACAGCGGGAGCGGCACGACCGTCAGGCCGACGCCGAATCCGATGCCGATGACGGGGAAAAACAGTCCGGGGAAGTACGACGAGTCTGCGTTCATGGTCGCAACCGACACCATCAGCCAACCGACCATGATGACGGCACCGCTCAGAATCAGCCACCGTGGGGCGATGCGCGTCACCAGCTGCGAGGCCAGGAATGCGGCGGCACCGAGCCCGAAGGCGAACGGCACGAACGCCAGGCCCGCGTGCAACGGGCTGTATCCCAGGATGTCCTGAACGAACAGTGCCACGTACGCGGCGAGGCAGAACATCACCCCACCGGCGAAGAAGATGGCCACGAACGTCGCCACACGGTCTCGGCTGCCGAACAGCGAGAACGGAAGCAGCGGGTTGTCGGCGCGTCGCTCGACCATCAGGAACAACCCGAGGAACAGCAGGCCGGCGAGCAGCGAGACGATGACGATCGGGTTGGTCCAGCCCAGTTCGGTGCCCTCGCTCAGAGCCAACACAACGCCGGTGCAGCCGAGCGTCGCCAGAATCGCTCCCGGCACGTCGAGCGGTAGCCTCGCCCCCACCGTCTCCTGCAGCGACACGACTGCGAGCACCACGATGACGACACCGATGGGGACGTTGATCAGGAAGATCCACCGCCACGACACCTCGGTCAACGCACCGCCGATGATCAGCCCGGCGATGGAGCCGACACCGGTCATGGCCGCGTAGATCGCGATGGCCTGATTTCGAACCGGGCCCGGCGCGAACGTGGTCGCCACCAACGCGAACGCCGTGGGCGACGCCACCGCGGCTCCGACGCCTTGGAGCGCACGAGCCGCTACCAGCGTCGCCTCGTTGACCGCGAGCCCGCACAGCAGGGAGGCGACGGTGAACAGTACGACACCGGCCAGGAACATCTTCTTGCGGCCGAAGGCGTCACCGAGTCTGCCGCCCAGGAGCATCAGCCCGCCGAAGGCGAGGGCGTACGAGGTGAGCACCCAGTTGCGTCCGGCATCGGAGAGACCCAGATCGGCCTGCAACGGTGCCAGAGCGAGATTGGCGACGGTGCCGTCGAGCACCACCATCAACTGCAGGCCGCTCAGGACGATGATCGCCAACCCGAACGCGCGGGTCGTCACCGGGTACTTGACCTCGGTGCTGGAGGTATCGGGCATCGATGATTCAGGCACGGGCGTTCACGTTACCGGCGTGTACAGAGAAACCGGCAACGGTTCCGATGACCACGATGGCCGGAGGCCTGATCTCCGCGTCGCGAACAGCATCGGCGACGGTGCTCAGAGTGGCGCGCACTTCGCGCTGGGTGCGCATGGTGCCTTCCTGAACGACGATCACCGGGGTGTCGGACGGCCGACCACCGGCGATGAGAACGTCGGCGAACAGGCCGATGCGTTCGACGGCCATCAGCAACACGATGGTGCCCTTGAGCTTGGCCAGCGCATTCCAGTCGACGAGCGAATCGGGATGGTCGGGTGCCACGTGGCCGCTGACGACGACGAACTCGTGGGTGACGGCGCGGTGCGTCACCGGTATCCCGGCGGACGAGGGTACCGAGATGGCGCTGGTGATTCCGGGCACCACCGTGACCGGGATTCCCTCGGCGGCGAGCGCTTCGAGTTCTTCGTATCCCCGACCGAACACGTAGGGGTCGCCGCCCTTGAGCCGGACGACGAATTTGCCTGCCTTCGCTCCGTCGATCAGCGCCTGGTTGATGGCCTCCTGCGCCATCGCGCGGCCGTACGGAATCTTCGAGGCGTCGATGACCTCCACGTGCGGACCCAATTCGGCGAGCAGCTCGGGCGGTGCGAGCCGATCGGCCACCACGACGTCGGCGTAGGCGAGCAACCTGCGGCCGCGGACGGTGATGAGGTCCGGATCGCCCGGTCCCCCACCCACCAGTGCCACGCCGGTCAACGGCGCATGCGCCGAATCGGCGACCACACCGGACTGCAGAGCGTCGATCACGGCATTGCGCACCGCGGCCGATCGACGGTGCTCACCGCCGGCGAGGACACCGAGGGTCAGCCCGTCCCATTCGGCCGACGCCGGGGTGACGGCGGTGCCGTCCTTGGCAATATCGGCTCTCACGCAGAAGATCCTGGACGCGGTGGCCTCGGCGACGATCGCGATGTTGGTCTCGGCCTCGTCGGTGCAGGCGACGGCGTACCAGGCGTCGGCGAGGTCGCCCTCTCGATAGTCACGCAACTCCATCGTCACCTGTCCGAAGGTCGCCATCGCCTCGACTGCCGGTGTGGCCTCGCGCGTGATGACGTGCACCGCAGCGCCGCAGGAGATGAGCAGTGGCAATCGACGCTGCGCGACGGTGCCGCCACCGACCACGACGACGCGTCGACCTTCCAGATTGAGGCCGACCAGATAGGGAGAGTCAGTCGCGTTCACGAGAGGAAACGCTACCGCGCGCGCTGCACCCGCTTTTCGTCCCATACGGGCTCATCGGATTCGTAGGCCTGACCGGTGCTGCCGAACACGAGGAATCGGTCGAAGCTGCGGGCGAACCACCGGTCGTGCGTCACGGCGATGACGGTGCCGTCGAACGCGGCGATCGCGTCTTCGAGTGCATCGGCGGACATGAGGTCGAGGTTGTCGGTCGGCTCGTCCAGCAGCAACAGGGTGGCACCGGACAGTTCGAGCAGCAGAATCTGCACGCGCGCCTGTTGGCCGCCGGAGAGGTTGTCGTAGGACTGCTCGGCGGCTCGGGCCAGACCGTAGCGGTCCAATGCCCGTCCTGCGGCCTCGCGGCCCATACCGTCACGATGTTCGTTGCCCATGTGCAAGATGTCGAGCAGCGTGTTGCCCGCGAGATCCGGACGAGTGTGGGTCTGCGCGAACAGACCGGGCCGGACGCGAGCGCCGAGCACCGCGGTGCCGGTGTGCGGAACCGGATCGAGTGCCAGTTCCTGAACCGGCTCGTGCTCCTTCTCGGGATCGGTGCCACCGTTGGCCAGCAACCTGAGGAAATGCGATTTACCGGAACCGTTGGAGCCCAACACCGCAACGCGGTCGCCGTACCAGATCTCGGTGTCGAAGGGCTTCATCAGTCCGGTCAGTTCCAGCGCCGTACACACCAACGCGCGCTTGGCTGTTCGGCCGCCACGCAGCCGAACGGTGACGTGCTGCTTCAGCGGCACCGCCTCGGGCGGCCCGGCCTCCTCGAACTTGGCCAACCGAGTCTGCGACGCGTGGTACCGAGCAGCGACACCGTCGTTGAACTTGGCCTTCTCTCGCAGACGCAGCACCAGCGCCCGAAGTTTGACCAGTTCCTCGTCCCACCGCCGTCGCAGTTCGTCGAGCCGAGCATTCCGGTCCTCACGCGCGGCGTGATAGGTCGCGAACCCGCCGCCGTGCACCCACGAGGTGGCACCGCTGACGCCCGGTTCCAGCGTCACGATCCGGTTCGCGGCGTTGGCGATGAGTTCCCGGTCGTGGCTGATGAACAGGACGGACTTGTCGGAGTCGCGAATGGTCGCTTCGAGCCAGCGCTTGCCCGGCACATCGAGGTAGTTGTCCGGCTCGTCGAGAAGGAGCAGATTGTCCGAGCCGGCGAACAGAGCCTCGACCACGAGACGCTTCTGCTCGCCGCCACTGAGGGTCGACGCAGCGCGCCACTTCGCGCGGTCGAACGGCATTCCGAGTGCAGCAGTGGTGACCTTGTCCCAGAACGGTTCGAGGTCGTAACCGCCGACGTCACCCCAATCCGAGAGGGCCTGCGCGTATTTCATCTGGGTCTTCTCGTCGTCGACCTCGATCATCGTGTTCTCGGCGGCGTCGAGGGCCGCAGCGGCCGTCTGCACGGCCGACGACGCAACCGACAGCAGCAGATCACGAACGGTCGAGTCGTCTCGCAGCTGACCGACGAATTGCCGCATCACCCCGAGCGAGCCCGAGCTCGACACCGATCCTTCGTCGGGGGTCTCGTCCCCCGCGATGATCCGCGTCAGTGTCGTCTTGCCGGTTCCGTTGGGACCGATCAACGCCGTCTTGGCACCGTCGCCGACGCGAAACCCGACACCGTTGAGCAGCTGCCGTCCGTCGGGCAGGAAGTAGACGATGTCGTTCAGTTCGAGGTGGGCCACAACGAACCAGCCAACCTCATCGGCCCGGCGATGGCCAATCGTTTACTCGTCCGCTAGGCGAGGGCCAGGACCGACGTCTCGGTGAGCACCTGTTTGCCCGCATCGTCGACGTGCGCGTGGTGCACCCGCAACCGAGCCGAGTCGCCGTGCAGGGTCAGCAACATGACACCGTTGTCGAACCAGGGGCCCGCCTCGGCCTCCCACTCGACACCGGACGGGCCCACGTGTGCCGCCCGCGCCAGCTTCGACAGAATGCGGGCAGCGGGACGTTTGATGGCCAGCTTGTTGACGGCGCGAATCGGCAGATCGAGCGGATTGCGGAACGGCGACATGGTCAGCTGATACGTGGCCGGTACCTCGCGCCCGCCGACCCCGAAGTCCGCGTTCGCCACGTACGAGCAGTGCACGTCGCCCGAGAGCCACATGATCGAGGCGGGTGTGTTCTCGCCGCGAGAGAGCTCACGCGTCAACGCCGCCATGTCGTTGAAGGAGTTGGTGAAGGCCGCCCAGTGTTCGAGGTCGAGGCCGATCCGCATCTTCTCGGCCACCTTGGCCGACATCGACCCCCAACTGCCCTGTGCCACGGCCTCGTTCCACTGTTCGAGGTAGTGCAGGGCGGGCAGCATGAGGTAGGGCAACGACGACCCGAACAGCAGATGTCGTGGGGTCTTCTCGAGTGCGCGCTCGCGTACCCACGCCCACTCCTTCTCGTCGACCATCTCTCTGTTGTTCGGATCCAGATTCCGTGAGCACCGCGAGTCGATCATGATCAACCGCGTGTCGCCGAAATCTCGGTAGAAGCTCCATCGTCCGGTCTCGGGCCTGCGGTCGACACGTAACGCGAAGTCGGCCAACAGCTTCTCCCGCTCGGCATCGGTGTCGGCAGACCGAACTGCGGCGTACATCTCGTCCTGCGCCAGCTCCTTGGGCGAGAGGTTGCCCAGGTGCTGGTACACCCAGTAGGACGAGTACGCGCCGACCACACGATCGTTCCACCACGGCCGTGTCACGATGTCCCGACGCCAGGAGGCCGACGAGTTCCAGTCGTCGCGCAGATCGTGGTCGTCGAGGATCATGCACGACGGGATGCTCGCCATCAGAGTCCGTACCGGCTCGAGTCCCCACGATTCCCGGTACAGCCAGGAGTACTCCTCGAAATCGCAGATCTCGTTCTCCGCGTCGGTACCGATGGCGCTCTGCGGTCCTTCGCCCGAACTTCGGCGCGCCTGGAGTCGTTCGACGATCTCCGGAGACGGGTCGTCGGCGTAGACCTGGTCACCGAGAAGCAGCAGCGCCTGCGGCCATCGACTCGGATCCTGCTCGATCAGCGCGTTCCCCAGCCCGGCCAAGGCGTCGGCCCCGATCTGCTTCAAGGACTCGTCGCTGTAGTTGTCACCGCGCCGACACGAGCCGAAGGCCAACGTGACGGGTCCCTCGGCGTCGACGGTGTGGATGACCGCCGTCCGACCTTCCGGGGGCCACACGCGACGCTCGTCGACGAACACCTCGTAGTTCACCGTTGCGTTGGCCGGCAGTCCTTCGAGCGGTACCAGCGCGTAATGGTGGCCGTGCACTCCCCACGTACGTTCGGAACCCCGGACGCCGGCGTCGGTGACCACGGAAACCGTCGACGATTCGGCCATCTCGAACCACAGGGTCGCCGTCTCGGTGCCGACGTACCGGACGATCGGGCCGAGCAGGACGATGCTGTCGGAAGTCATTTGATCCACATTGCCTGCGTCGGCCCGCTTTCGCCAGTCGGTGGCGCGGATCGGTCCTCAGGAACGGGCCGCGACCACGACCTTTCCCCGTACGTGTCCGGTCTCGAGCAACCGGTGTGCTTCGCGGAGCTGCTCGGCGTCGATCGGAGAGAGGACCGTCGTCGCGGTCGTACGCACCGAACCCGCATCGACGAATTCGGCCACCCTGGTCAGTAGCTCGTGCTGACGAATCAGATCCGCAGTCTCGTGCATCGGGCGAGCGAACATGAATTCCCAGTGCCAGGAGATCGCCTTCGTCTTCAGCGGGAGAACGTCAAGTGTCTCGGGATCGTCGATCGCCACTATCTGTCCGAACGGCGTCAACAGGTCTGCATAGATCTCGACCTGGCCGGCGGAATGTGCAGTGAACACGTAGTCGATGCCGTCCGGTGCCACTCGGCGTACTTCGTCGCGAAGATCGCGGTGGTGATCGACCACCTCGGCTGCTCCGAGAGAACGAACCCACTCCACCGCGTCCTCACCCGCTGCCGTCGCGATCGCGCGCACACCAGGAACCAGGGTCCGAAGTAGTTGCAGCACAACAGATCCCACACCTCCGGTGGCACCGACCATCAGCAAGGTTCCGGTGGTCTCGGCAGTGATGCGGAGCTTGTCGAACAGTCCTTCCCATGCGGTGATCACGGTCAGCGGTAACGCCGCGGCCTGTGCGAAATCGAGGGTCGTCGGTTTCTTCGCCACGATGCGTTCGTCCACCGCATGGAACTGCGAGTCGGTCCCGGGTCGGCCGATGTCTCCCGCGTAGTAGACCTCGTCCCCCGGCGCGAACATGGTGACGTCGGCACCGACAGCGCGCACCACACCAGCGGCGTCGAACCCGAGCACCTTCGGCTCGCCCTGTGGATCGTTGCCGGCCCGGACCTTGACATCGACCGGGTTCACCGACACGGCTCGCACCTCGACCAGCAGGTCTCGCGGCCGCACGGCGGGCACGTCGACGACCACATCGGTGAGGCTGGCGGGGTCGTCGATCGGAAGCGAGCGGGTGTAGGCAACGGCTGTCATCGTCTCGGTCATACCTACAGGATGGCCCGAACCCCCGGTCCACCGTCAAGGCAGAGCTCGACCACGGCAACGGTGACACCGGCCGAACCGAACCTGGGCACCGTCAACTTCGTCGAACCGCCGGCCAGCAATGCCGCCGCCTCGGCGACGCTGGCACTTCCGACGGCACGGAGCACCCGAACCGATGTCGTCGGCGTGACGACGGTCGACAGTTCCCTCGCCGAGTAGGTCACTCCCCGAACCCCCATGCTCGACGCCACCGCCGCCACCAGTTCTGCTTTCCGGTCGATCGAGGCGATGGCCTCGACACGCCAGTCCGGTTGCAGCACCGTGGCGATCGCGGCCACGACGGCGGCGGAGCCGACGCCGGCTCGGGCACCGATTCCGACGACCACCCGCATCTCGCGACCTCTCTTACACGCGCGCGTAATCGACGGCGGCCGAGACGAATCGGGTGATCGACTCGGAATTGCCTGCGGCATGGGTGTGCAGATACGACGCGTGGACGCCGCCCTGCACGAAGCCCTCGCGCACTGCAGTTCTGCCGTCGGGGTTCTGCCTGTGCCAGCCCCAGGCGGCCGGCACCGCCTCGCGCACGTCCCTGGATCGGTTCGTTCCTGCAGGCTCCACTCCCACGACGAGCTTCGTGCGATGGAACTCGTGGCCGGTGACGCGGGTACCGGCGTCGAACAGTGTCGACGATTCGAGGGCAACCGCGTCGCGGTATCCCAGAGTGAGGGTGTTCCCGAATTCCGCGTCCACATCGACGACCCCGGCCATGGCATGACCGTCCAATCGCCTTGCCAGATAGAGCAATCCGGCGCATTCGGCGTGGATCGGCAATCCCTGGGCCGCCGCGGCTCGAATGTCGGCGAGCAACACCTCGTTCGCCGACAGTGCGGCTGCGTGTTCCTCCGGGAATCCGCCGGGTAGTACGACTCCTGCTGTGCCGGTGGGCAACCCGTCACGCAGCGGGTCGAAGACGGCCACATCGGCCCCGGCCGCGCGGAGCAGTTCGACGTGTTCGGTGTAGCCGAAGGTGAATGCCGGTCCACCCGCCACCGCTATCACGGGCGATCCCTCGCAGGTGCGTACCTCGTCCTCCGGGGACCACTGCGGCGCGGTCACCGACGATCGAGCCAGTGCGCTCACAGCCTCGATGTCTACGAATCGGGAGACCAGGGCGCTCATCGCGTCCACGGCATCGGTTGCGGCACCACCGTGTTCGACCGCGGTGATCAGCCCCAGGTGCCGTGACGGGACGACCAGTTCGCTCATGCGCGGCAGCGCGCCGAGTACCGGAACACCCACCCGTTCGCACGCTTGACGCAACACGTCCTCGTGCCGCTGACTGCCGACGCGATTGAGAATCACACCCCCGATGCGGACGCTGGCATCGAACGTCGAGAACCCGTGCAGCACCGCGGCGAGCGACTGACTGTGCCCGCGGGCGTCGACCACCAGGATCACCGGCGCACCGAGCATCGCGGCCACCCGTGCGGTCGATCCCTCGGCAGACGCCTCCCCCGGGCCGGTCATGTCGATCTTGCCGTCGAACAGTCCCATGACGCCCTCGACGACCGCGATGTCGCAGCCTCGACTGCCGTGTCGGAACAAGGGGCCGATGCGGTCGGCACCGACCATCACGGCGTCGAGGTTGCGGCCGGGGAGCCCGGCGGCGAGCGAGTGATAACCGGGGTCGATGTAGTCCGGCCCCACCTTGAACGGGGCGACGGTGCGGCCGGCACTGCGCAGCGCACCCATCAGCCCGGTTGCCACCGTCGTCTTCCCGCTGCCCGACGCGGGGGCCGCAATGACCACGGCGGGGCACGACGGAGTCACCATTCGATGCCTCGCTGTCCTTTGCGGCCGGCATCCATCGGGTGCTTGACCTTTGCCATCTCGGTCACGAGATCCGCGGCCTCGATCAGCTCATGGGGCGCATCCCGTCCAGTGATGACGACGTGTTGGTTGCCCGGTCGATGGGTCAGAACCTCGACCACCTCCGCGACGTCGACCCAACCCCACTTGAGCGGGTAAGTGAACTCGTCCAACACGTAGAAGCGGTGTGACTCCTGCTCGATCCGCCGGGCGATCTCCCGCCAACCCTCTGCTGCCGCCTCGGCGTGGTCGACGTCGCTGCCCTTCTTGCGGGTCCACGACCACCCCTCGCCCATCTTGTGCCATTCGACGGCTCCGCCGACCCCGGTGCTCTCGTGCAGGTCGCCGAGTGTGCGAAACGCCGCTTCCTCGCCGACCTTCCACTTGGCGCTCTTGACGAACTGGAACACTCCGACGTCGAATCCTTGATTCCAGGCCCGCAACGCCATCCCGAATGCGGCCGTCGATTTCCCCTTGCCCGGTCCGGTGTGCACCGCGAGCACGGGCAGATTGCGGCGCTGACGCGTCGTGAGGCCGTCCTGCGGAACGGTTCCGGGAGCCGGTACACCCTGAGGCATCGCGTACTCCTACGCCGCTGCGCGAACGACAGCGGCGACCTGCTCGGCCGACAGGTCCGCGAGGGCCACGTAGCCACCGCCGAGGCACGCCGCGAAATCGGAAGCGAGTCCGAGGCGGACCATTCCCGATTCGCAGTCCACCACGACGGAGGCGATCTTGTCCGACGCGATGCGCCGGGCGGCAATGCGGGCCCGGCCGACCGGATCGGTACCGCCGGTGGCCCGTCCGTCGGTGAGCGCGACCAGCAGAGCGCGGCGCAGCGGATCTCGAACACGCTCTCGCAGAACGAGTTCACGCGCCTGCAGAAATCCCTGCGCCAGTGGCGACCTACCGCCGGTCTTCATCTTCCGCAATCGAGTGACGGCCACGTCCACCGACGACGTCGGTGGCAGTACGGTCTCGGCTTGCGTGCCGCGCACCGTGATCACGGCAACCTTGTCGCGGCGCTGATACGCATCGCGCAGCAGCGACAGCACCGCACCGGTCACCGCGGAGAGCCGATCTCGCGCAGCCATCGATCCCGAGGCGTCGACGACGAAGACGATCAGGTTGCCTTCACGCCCCTCCTTGATCGCGCCCCGCAGGTCCGCGGGCTCTAGCTTCAACCGGCCGGCGGTGCGGCCGCGGACGACCTGCTGCTCGGCCGCGGCGAAGAGGGTGCCCACCAGGTGCAGACCTCTGCCTGGCTCGACAGTGGGCCGTACCGACCGTCCGTGCGAGGACCGCGACCGCGACCGTCGGCCGGGCGCGCCCTCGCCCACTCCTGGAACCTCGAGCAACCGCGCTCTGAACTGTGCTCCCGGCGTGCCCGCCTGCTTCTCGCTGCCGGCACCCGAGGACGGCGGTGGTTGCTTCGACTCGTCGCGTGAATCGGAGGACTCGGAGTCGGAGGACTGGGACTGGGACTGGGACTGGGACCCATCGTCTGGGGCCTCGGGCTCGGGCGCTCCCCCGCCGTCGGGATCGGGCTCCAGGTCGGGATCGGGCTCCGGGTCGGGTTGTTGCTCGGCCTGTTCCGCAGCGTCGCGCATGGCGTCGTCCAACTGCTTGTCGTCGATTCCCGGCTCGTCGAAGGGGTCGCGCCGACGCCGGTGCGGCAGAGCCAGTTCGGCGGCGATTCGCACGTCTTCCTCGGCCACCTCGCTCGCCCCTCGCCAGGCGGCGTGCGCGGACGCGGTACGCGCCAGCACCAGATCGGCGCGCATGCCGTCGACGTCGAAGGAGGCACACAGCGCGGCGATACGACGAAGTTCCTTGTCGCTCAACACCACGTCGTCGAGAATCTTCCGGGCGGCCAGAATCTGCTCGGCCACGGCGATGTCGTCGTTGCGGAACTCTGCAGCGAACGCGTGCGGATCACGCTCGTAGTTCATCCGGCGGCGGACGACGTTCATGCGGACGTCCACGTCCCGCGATGCCGTCACCTCAACTGCCAGACCGAACCGGTCGAGCAGCTGCGGACGTAGCTCGCCCTCCTCGGGATTCATCGTGCCGACGAGCACGAATTGTGCAGGGTGAGAATGAGATACACCGTCCCGCTCGACGTGTACCCGGCCCATCGCGGCCGCGTCGAGCAGCACGTCGACCAGATGATCGTGCAGCAGGTTCACTTCGTCGACGTAGAGCACACCACGGTGCGCGGCCGCGAGGAGACCGGGTTGAAACGCACGTTCGCCGTCGCGCAGAACCTTCTCGAGGTCGATGGACCCCACCACTCGGTCCTCGGTTGCGCCCACCGGAAGTTCGACGAGTTTCGCCGGGCGCGACCCGTCCTCGTCGTCCACGGCGGGCAGTAGGGTCGCGAGCGCGCGCACCACCGTCGATTTCGCGGTGCCCTTTTCTCCTCGAACCAGTACGCCGCCGATACCGGGGTGTACGGCGCACAGAATCAGCGACAACCTCAGCTGATCCTGACCGACGATCGCACTGAACGGATATCCCGGTTCGGGAACACTCCCATTTCGCTGCACAGCCAATTCCCTTCGTGCCCGGAGTTCCGCGCCGGACGTTCGGTCGAGATACACGAAGCCGGGCGGCGATCTGGCTGACAGGGGAATCTTCCGATGAAGAGTCTCCTGAACACAGTGGCGGGACCGCGCCTGATTGACACAGGACTTCTCCGCGACCGACTTCGAACGGAACACTACCGCCGAACGAACGAATGCCACACACGGTGTGGACCGGGTGTGGCATTCGTTCCGGGAGTGGAGCCTGCGGAATGACCCCACTGGTAATCGAGTACTACAGGAGGTCAGGCCTCGCTCCAGGCGGTGCCGCCGCCCCGGCGCATCGGGGTGTGCGGGATGCCGTCCTCGAGAACTTCCTCGCCGTCGGGCAGGAACCCGTGCTTGGCGTACATGTCGACGAGGTAGCTCTGCGCGTTGATCCGGCACGGCGCAGAGCCGACCTCGGCAAGCGCCGCGCGCAGAATTCGCGTGGTGTGGCCCTGTCCCCTGGCGGAGCGTTGCGTGCAGAGCCGGCCGATACGGAACGCCTTCTCGCCGTCGTCGTGCTCCTCGAGCAGGCGAAGGGTGCACACCACTTCGCCGTCCCGTTCGAGCCAGAAGTGTCGTGTCTCGGTCAGTAGGTCACGCCCGTCCAACTCCGGGTAAGCGCATGCCTGCTCGACCACGAACACCTCGACACGCAGCTTCAACAGGTCGTACAACGTGCTGTTGGACAGGTCTAGTGCCCATGATCGTTTGAGAGCTGCTGCTTGCGTATTCATACCTTTTGCTATCACACACCCGAGGGCTGTGCGAGCTCACGAGCATTTTCCAGTTCCAGCGTCTTCGACGTCCAGGCCCAGACCTCGTCGAACAGGGAGCTGTTCTGCGCCAGCTTGACCCCGAGCGAGGGAACCATCTCCTTGAGCTTGGGCTGCCATGCGTCGTACTTGTCGCCGAAGCACCGCTGCAGCACGTCCAGCATGGCCGGAACGGCGGTGGATGCGCCGGGCGATGCACCGAGCAGTCCCGCGATCGTGCCGTCCGCAGCGTTGACCACGGCCGTGCCGAACTCGAGTACGCCGCCGCGACCCTTCTTGCGGATCACCTGCACGCGCTGACCCGCGGTGACGAGCTCCCAGTTCTCGCCGAGCACCGAGGGTGCGAACTCGCGCAGCGTCTCGACACGATCCGCCTGCGACTGAGCCAGCTCACTGACCAGGTACTTGACGAGTCCGAGTTCGGTCACGCCGACTCCGAGCATCGACATCAGGTTGCCGGGCTTGACCGAGCCGGGCAGGTCGGTGATCTTGCCCTGCTTGAGGAATTTGGGCGACCAACCGGCGTACGGGCCGAACAGCAGACCCTGCTGGCCGTTGATCACGCGGGTGTCGAGGTGCGGCACCGACATCGGCGGAGCGCCGACCGACGCCTTGCCGTACACCTTGGCCGAGTGCTGCTCGATCAGTGCCGGATCGGTGCATCGCAACCACTCGCCGCTGACCGGGAAGCCGCCGAATCCCTTGATCTCCGCGATCCCGGACTTCTGCAGCAGGTGCAGTGCGCCGCCGCCTGCGCCGACGAACACGAACTTGGCGTTGACGGTCTTCTTCGCCCCGGTGCGCTGGTTGGCGACCTTGACGTCCCAGGTGCCGTCGGACTGCTTGGTGATGTTGCGCACATCGTGCCCGAAGTGCACGGTGCCGCCCGCGGACGACAGGTAGTTGAGCAGCTGCTTGGTCAGCGCACCGAAGTCGACGTCGGTGCCTTCCTGGCTCCAGTTCAACGCCACCGGGTCGGAGAAGTCACGGCCCTTGGCCATCAACGGCAGTCGCGCGGAGAACTCGTCCTTGGAGTCGATGTACTCCATGCCTGCGAACAGTGGGTTGCCCACGAGCGCCTCGTACCGCGCTCGGAGGTACTTCACGTTCTCTTCCCCGTGCACGAAGCTCACGTGCGGAATGGGGTTGATGAAGTTCTTGGCGTCGGAGAGAACACCGGTTTCGATACCGTGTGCCCAGAACTGACGCGACACCTGGAACTGCTCGTTGACGTTGAGCGCCTTGGCGATATCGACGCTGCCGTCCTTGTTCTGCGGCGTGTAGTTCAGCTCGCACAGGGCCGAGTGGCCGGTGCCCGCGTTGTTCCACGCATCGCTGCTCTCGGCTGCGGCCGCGTCGAGCCGCTCGTAGACGTCGATCGACCAGTTCGGCTCGAGCTGACGGAGCAGCGCACCGAGGGTGGCGCTCATGATTCCGGCACCGACCAGAACGACGTCGGTCTTGATCCGCTTACCCTGCTCATCTTTGGACACTGGAGAATCGACTTCCTTGTCTGTCGAGATCTCGGCCGGTGGCGGCATCGACCGAAGAACTCTGTTGTAGAGGGGCTACTCACCCGGTGCGGTCAGGTTACTAGCTGGGCCTACCCCATCGGACACCACGTCAACCCGGTCTCGATTGTGCTCCTCGGACGCCGCTCGCGGCGCCCACTACAGTTGTGATCTGTGACTACCTGGGTGCCCGATGTCCTCGGCGACGGCTACGAACAGACGACCATTCCACTCGGTGACGATCCGGACGGCGAGGGGCAGGTCGAGGCCACTCTCGTGCGGTATCAACCGTCGGGTGCCACGAACGTCGAGCGCGCGGTGATCTACGTCCACGGATTCACCGACTACTTCTTCCAGCGACACATCGCCGAACACTTCGCCGCGATGGGCTACGCCTTCTACGCGCTGGACCTACGCAAGTGCGGACGGTCGCGCCGTGAGGGTCAGACCGCGCACTTCGCGACCGATCTGGCGATGTACGACGCCGAGCTCGACGAGGCTCTCGCCCTGGTCCGCGCCGAACGCGCCGATGCCCCGGTGCTGCTCATGGCGCACTCGACGGGCGGACTCGTACTGCCGCTCTGGCTCAACCGCCTCAACCGCCGAGAAGGCGGGTCGGCCGGCCTCGGCCTGTCGGGCGTCGTGCTCAACAGCCCCTGGTTCGATCTGCAGGGTCCACCGGCGATACGCAGCGTCGGCACCGCAGCGATCGACGTGATCGGACGGTTCCGAGCCAAGGCGCAGGTGCCGGGCAGCGGCCTGGACACCTACGGACTCTCGCTCGCCGCCTCCGAGAACGGCGAATGGGACTACGACCTCGACTGGAAACCGCTCGCGGGCTTCCCCATCACCTTCGGCTGGATCCGCGCTGTCCGCCACGGTCACGCCGAACTGCATCGCGGCCTCGATATCGGCATTCCGTCGCTCGTCCTGCGCTCGAAGGTGACGCACTTCTCACGCCGGTACAGCTCCGCGGTCGACGCCGCAGACGCCGTCCTCGACGTCCGCCAGATCGCCCGCTGGGCCGGCTGCCTGGGCGACCGCACCACCATCGTCCCCATCGAGGGAGCCCGTCACGACGTGTTCCTGTCCACCGAGGAGCCACGTGCGCGGGCCTTCGAGGAAATGGACGAGTGGATCGAGTGGTTGCATCGAAGCGAGGGCACCGACCACGCGTCGGGCAAGGACCACACCGAGAGCGGGCACATCTCATGACCGAGCATTTCGACGTCGCGATCATCGGCTCCGGATCGGGCAACTCCATCGCCGATTCGCGCTTCGAGGACAAGAAGATCGCACTTCTGGAAGAGAACTCGACATTCGGCGGCACCTGCCTCAACGTCGGCTGCATCCCGACGAAGATGTTCGTCTACGCCGCCGAAGTCGCCCGTACGGTGCGTGATTCGTCCAAATACGGTGTCGACGCCCATGTCGACGCGGTGCGCTGGCCGGACATCGTCGACCGCGTCTTCGGCCGCATCGACCCCATCTCGGAGGGCGGCAAGCGCTACCGCGCCGAAGGCAGCCCCAACGTCACATTGTTCGAGGGCCACGCGAGGTTCGTGGGCCCCCGCACGATCGACACCGGCACCGGCACCGTCATCACGGCAGACCAGGTCGTCATCGCGGCCGGATCCCGGCCGGTGGTGCCGCAGTCCATCGCCGATTCGGGTGTCAGCTATCACACCAACAGCGATGTGATGCGGCTGCCGGAGCTTCCCGAGCATCTGGTGATTCTCGGATCCGGTTACATCGCAGCGGAATTCGCGCACGTGTTCTCCGCGCTCGGCTCGAAGGTGTCGATCGTCGCCCGCAAGGACACCTTGTTGCGCGCACTGGACGCCGACATCTCCAAGCGGTTCACCGAATTGGCCCGCGCCAAATGGGACGTCCATCTCGACTCCGGTGAGACCCGTGCCGTCACCGAGGGCGCCCTGCACGGCGTCGAATTGGCCGACGGCACCAAGGTTCTCGGGGACGCGTTCCTGGTGGCCGTGGGCCGCGAGCCGAACGGCGATCGGCTGGATCTGGACACGGCGGGCATCGACATGGACGACGAGGGCCGCATCGTGGTGGACGAGTTCGGCCGCACCACCGCCGAGGGCGTGTTCGCGCTCGGCGACGTCTCCTCGCCCTACCAGCTCAAGCATGTGGCCAACCAGGAAGCACGAGTGGTCCAGCACAACCTGCTGCACGACGCATGGAACGGTGACACCGCCGCGCTGCGCACCAACGACCACCGTTTCGTTCCCGCGGCGGTGTTCACCGATCCGCAGATCGCCGAGGTGGGCATGACCGAGGAACAAGCCCGTGACGCCGGCCTGGACATCACGGTCAAGGTCCAGAACTACGGCGACGTCGCCTACGGCTGGGCGATGGAAGACAGCGAAGGTCTGTGCAAGATCATCGCCGAGAAGGGCACCGGGAAGATCCTCGGCGCGCACATCATCGGCGCTCAGGCCCCGACCCTGATTCAGCCCATCATTCAGGCGATGAGCTTCGGCCTGTCCGCCCAGGACATGGCGCGCGGTCAGTACTGGATTCACCCCGGCCTGCCCGAGGTGGTCGAGAACGCTCTGCTGGGACTCGACCTGTAGTTCCGGTCACCACGGGCTGGTACGCAGCACGATTTCCGTTGCCAGCGCGGCCGGCTCGTCGGCGACGACATTCGCGGCACCGTCGAGTTGAACCACGCGGAAGTCCGAGTAGACGAACCGGCCGCTCGCGTCGGCGGATGCGCGGCCCAGTGATGACCCGACGACCAGTGTCGTCGGCAACTCGACCGGGGGGCAGTCCGCGGCGCGCACGGTGCCCTGCTCGTCGGCGATCGCGGGGTGGCAACGGTTCACCGCGATCAGACTGGCGAAGCGCCCGAAAGTCTTGGCAGCCAACGTCCAAGCCGACTCCGCACCCGCGCCGCTGCCGACGAGATGCACCCACGACAGCTTCAGCTCGTCGAGAACAGTCAGGATCGCATCGTCGCTGATGCCGTCGATGCTTTCCAGCGCAACGGTTTTCAGATCCGAATTGTGCAGCCGTTCACTGACGGCGTCGTACACATCCACTGGATCGCCTGCATCGGGAAGCAAGAGAACGGCGTGCCTGCTGTCCGGGCCTGCGACCCGAACCGAACATTGCCCACCCGCAGCACTCACATGCGTGAACTCCATGGAGACGACGGTACTGCCTCTTGCGCCGACCACACATCGGTTCTATGGTTAGTTACATGAGTAATGAACCAGCGAGGCGACCAACCTCGACGCATCGGCGGTGGTTCTGATGGACGAGGGCAGGCCCATCTTTCTGCAGATCGCCGAGATCGTAGAGAACTCCATCATCGACGGCTCACTGGCAGAGGAAGAGCAGGTTCCCTCGACCAACGAACTGGCCGCATTCCATCGAATCAACCCGGCCACCGCAGGTAAGGGACTTGCCAAGCTCGTCGCCGACGGCGTCGTCTACAAGAAACGAGGAATCGGAATGTTCGTCACCACCGGGGCTCGCGACGCTCTTCGATTCCGTCGCCGCGACCTCTTCGCTCGCCAGTACATCGACCCGCTCGTCACCGAGGCGCGCAAGCTCGGCATGACCGTCGACGAACTCAAGACAATGCTCGACAACTGGGAGGCAGCGCGATGAGCATCCATGAATTCGATTCGATCGGCGACGACGGCCGCGTGATCGCGAAGGCCACCCACCTCACGAAGAAGTTCGGATCGTTCACCGCTGTCGACGACGTGAGCTTCGAGATCGAACAGAACAAGATCTACGGCTTTCTCGGCCGCAACGGCGCAGGCAAGACCACCGTCATGCAGATGATGACCGCGCAGATGCGCCAGAGCGCGGGCGAGGTCTCGATATTCGGGCAACATCCGTGGGAGAACCCGATTGCACTGGGTCACGTGTGCTTCGTCAAGGAGAGCCAGAAGTACCCCGACGATCTGAAGGTCAAGCACGCCGTTGCGCATGCCTCGCAGATTCTTCCCTACTGGGACAATGACTTCGCCGCCGACTTGCTGCGCGATTTCGACCTGCCCCTCGGCCGCAAGATCAAGAAGCTCTCCCGCGGAATGACCTCGGCGCTCGGCATCGTCATCGGACTCGCGTCACGGGCACCACTTACCTTCTTCGACGAGCCCTACTTGGGACTGGACGCGGTATCGCGACACCTGTTCTACGACAGACTGCTTGCCGATTACGCCGAACGCCCCAGGACCGTCGTTCTGTCCACCCACCTCATCGACGAGGTCAGCGATCTGATCGAACACGTGATTCTCATCGACAAGGGCAAGATCCTGCTCGACGCGGACTCGGACGATCTACGCGAGAGCGCCTTCGAGATCACCGGACCGACGCGCGCCGTCGACTCCTTCGCCTCGGGCCATCGCACTCTGCGTCGCACGGCACTCGGCGCCAGCGCTCGGGCCACGATCGACGGCCGACTGACCGACCGGCAGAAATCGGACGGTGCTGCAGTAGGGCTCACCATCGAACCGGTCCCGTTGCAGCAGTTGATCATCGAACGCACCACCGCCGAACCCGAGGAGGCAGTGTCATGAAACGAATACTGAACGTCGCTCGAATCCACAACACGTCCTGGGCAACGACATTCGTGTGGCCGATGGCGGTTCTCGCGATCGCCTTCGTGATCACCTTCGGCATATTTCTGGTCATCCCGACCACAGACTCCGAATACAACTTCACCGGTAGCGTCTTCTCGATCTATGGATTCGCCATGGCGTTCTACATCACCGCGATCACTCAGTGCTTTCCCTATGCCCTGGGTCTGAGCGTCACCCGCCGCGAATTCCTCACCGCCACAGCGTTGGTAGGTGTGTGCCAGTCGATTGCATTCGGCACGATCATCTACGTGCTGTCCTTGATCGAAGCAGCCACGGATGGATTCGGCCTGAAACTGCGAATGTTCGGCATCGCTCGGTACGCGACCGACAATCCGTTGGTGCAGTGGGCCGCACTCGTTACCGTCATGCTGCTCCTCGGCGGCATCGGTGCATTCATCGGCGTCGTGTATCGACGGTTCCGCACGAACGGGTTGTTCACCCTCGGACTCGGAGCGCTCGTAGTCTTCGGCGGCGGATCTGTACTCGTGACCTGGCAACGGTGGTGGCCGAACATCGGCACCTTCTTCACCGACACCCCACGTATTCTTCTTCTGGTCGTGATCCCCTTGATCATCACCGCAGTGCTGTCGGTGGCCAGCTGGTTCGGTCTTCTCAAAGCAACTGCGTGACAATCTTTTTCGTCGCAGAATCGACGCCGTGCTCGATGAGGTCGAGCACGGCATCGACGTCGAGGTTGTCTTCCACCAGATCCGCCAGCAGGTCCAACTGCTGCTCACGCAACGCAGCGACCGATGTAGCGGGCGCCACCACGAAGCCGGAACGGCCCGATTTCCCTGCCACCCAGGTGAGGAACGAACGCCGGAAGTCGTCGGACTCGAGCAGGCCGTGCCAGTGGGTTCCCACGACAGTCCCGCGCACACTGCCCTCCGGGGTGCCCGACGCAGTAGCAAGAAGCGCATCGTCGCCGTTCCGCACAACCCGACCGTGGTGAATTTCGTAGCCCGACGCGCAATTCGAGCCGTACTGTTTCGATCGCCCCGTCACCTGCGCGAGCACTTTGTCGCTCGCGAACTCGACCGAGAGATCGAGCAGACCGAGCCCCTGGACAGAACCGGCTCCGGATTCGACGGTGTCGTCGATCGTCCGACCCAGCATCTGATACCCACCGCAGATCCCCAGAACCGGTAGTCCCGCGGCCCCGCGTGCCGCGATCGCATCGGCAAGACCGCTGCGCCGCAGCCACTCGAGATCTGACACGGTGGACTTGCTGCCCGGAACGACCACCAGATCCACGTCCTCGAGCCGGGACGGCTCGGTGACCCAGTGCACGGACACCCCGGGCTCGCAGGCCAACGCCTCGACATCGGTGGTGTTGGAGATTCTCGGCAGACGCACCGCCGCAACGCGCAACCACTGCGAGCCGTGCGGTGGACGCGGCCGCCCCACCGGAGCATCGGGGACGGTTCCGAGCGAATCCTCGGCGTCCATCCACAAGCCGTCGGCGAACGGGACGACACCGTACGTCGGCCGACCCGTCAACGCGCGCAACTGGTCGAGACCGGGTGCCAGCAGAGCTGGGTCGCCCCGGAACTTGTTGATCACGAACCCGGCGACGAGCGCCTGATCCTGCGGAGACAGTACGGCCACGGTGCCGAACAGATGGGCCAGCACTCCCCCACGATCGATATCCCCCACCACGATCACCGGAAGGGACGCAGCCGTCGCCAACCCCATGTTGGCCAAATCCGTGGCGCGCAGATTGATCTCGGCGGGCGAGCCAGCGCCCTCGCAGATCACCACATCGAAGTCCGAACGCAGAGAGGCCAATTCGTCCGCCACCACCGCGCGCAAAGACTGCCGATGCTCGATGTAGTTGCTTGCACTCACCTGCGCCACGGCCCGCCCCCGCACCACCAACTGCGATGTCCGGTCACTCCCCGGTTTCAGCAACACCGGATTGAAACGCACACTCGGCTCCAGGCCACAGGCTGCCGCCTGCATCGCCTGGGCTCGACCGATCTCGCCGCCGTCGAGCGTGACCACCGAATTGTTGGACATGTTCTGCGCCTTGAACGGAGCCACCCGCACACCCCGACGCGCCAACATTCGGCAGAGCCCGGCGACCAGCACACTCTTGCCCGCGTCGGACGTCGTCCCGGCGACCAACAGAGCGCCTTTCACGGCGCTACCAGATCTCGATTCGCTACGCAGGCTCCGCTCACAGCAGTGTCAGGATCTCGCTACCCGTCTCGGTCACCACGAGCGTGTGCTCGAACTGCGCGGTCCACTTCTTGTCGTGCGTGACCACCGTCCAGCCGTCGTCCCACATCTCGGCGTTGATCGTGCCCAGGTTGATCATCGGTTCGATCGTGAACGTCATTCCCGGTTCGATGACGGTGTCCACCGACGGCTGGTCGTAGTGCAGCACGACCAGACCGTTGTGGAAGGTGGTACCGATACCGTGGCCGGTGAAGTCCTCCACCACGCCGTAGCCGAACCGGTGCGCATACGACTCGATGACGCGGCCGATCACGTTCAGCGCGCGACCGGGCTTGACGGCCTTGATGGCCCGCATGGTGGCCTCGTGGGTGCGTTCGACCAGCAGTCGGGCCTCCTCGGAGACGTTGCCCGCCAAGAAGGTTGCGTTGGTGTCGCCGTGGACGCCGTCGATGTACGCGGTGACGTCGATGTTGACGATGTCGCCGTCCTGGATCACCGTCGAATCCGGAATGCCGTGGCAGATGACCTCGTTGAGTGAGGTGCAGCAGGACTTCGGAAAACCCTTGTAGCCCAATGTGGACGGGTATGCGCCGTGATCGATCATGTACTGGTGGGCAATGCGGTCCAGCTCGTCGGTGGTGACGCCCGGTGCCACTGCCCGGCCCGCTTCCTGCAGCGCCCCGGCCGCGATCTTCGACGCCACCCGCATCTTCTCGATGACCTCGGGGGTCTGAACCCAGGGCTCGCTGCCCTCGGCCACGGTCGACTTCCACGCGTATTCGGGGCGCTCGATCGACTTGGGCACCGCGAGGACGGGCGAGACGACGCCTGGTACGAGTGGCTGACGGGGCTTGCTCTCGGCGGTCACAGACATGGACCCAAGAGTAGTCGGCTCGCACTCGGCCGCGGACCGCAGCGCAGTGCCCGTACCAGTCGAAACAGCACATGCCGGTGCAGATATGATCTGGATCACGTTCGTCGCTCGTGCAGTCGACACGAGAAAGGAAGCCCCGTGGTCCATTCGAATTTGTTGCGGCCCCGCGACGGTGATGCCCTGCGCGCGGAGCTGCGCCAGGTGGCAGCGACGTCCGAGGTACCCGTCGTGTTCGGCGGCGAGGTCTCCTCGGAGACCCTGTACCTGAGTGAATTCCACGGAACCCGAACCCGAGGCCTGGACGGACTCGCCATCCCACCCAGATCCGGTCTCGGCGGTCGAGTCATGGAACAGCGCAGGCCCGCGGCCGTCAGCGATTACGGCGCATCGATGTCGATCACCCACCACTTCGATCGACCCGTGCTCGGCGAGGGCCTCAAATCGATACTGGCGGTACCGGTGGTCGTGGCCGGAGTCGCGCGAATAGTGATGTACGCGGCGCTGCGCGAACGCGGCCCCCTCGGAGATCGTGTCGGCGACATCATGACCACCGCCGCCAGGCGTCTCGGCCAGGAGATCTCCGTGCGGGACGAGGTCGACCGCAGGATCCGTCTGCTGGCGACCATCCGCTCGCCGCTCGACTCGGATGTCTCGCGGACCGCCGAGCTGCGCAGCGTCCACGAGGAACTGTCCGATCTCGCCCGGTCGGTCGGTGACGCAGCGATCCGGCGCAGACTCGACGCAGTGGCAGCTCGCGTGGCCGCGTCGTTCGGACAGAACACGCGCGACGACCCACGAGCCCAGGAGGTGTCGCAGTCGTTGACGCCACGCGAGATCGACGTCATCTCGCAGGTTGCCCTGGGCTGCACCAACGTCGAGGTCGCTGCGCGCCTGTCGATCGGTGCCGAGACGGTCAAGTCGTACCTGCGCAGTGTGATGCGCAAAACCGATTCGCACACCCGATACGAAGCCGTGGTGGCGTGCCGTCGACTCGGCGTTCTGCCTTCCTGATCCGAACGCCGCAGCGTCGTCAGTACCCGGGTGGAAGTTGCTCGAACATCTCTCGGGTCACCGCGACCGCGTTGTCCGAGCTGCCGCCGCGCACCACGAGGGTGGCGAAGGCGATATCGCCGCGGTACCCGACGAACCACGAGTGCGAACCGCCGTCGACTTCTGCTTCGCCGGTCTTTCCGTAGACCTCGCCCTGGTCTGCGATGCGTTCGGCCGTACCGCTGGTGACCACCGACCGCATCATCCCGCGCAATCCGTCGACCATCGCCGGTTCGATCGGCGGATGATCCCCGGTGATCACGGTGTCGCGTCCGACCAGGAGGTTCGGCACCGGCGTCGAACCGTGAGCCACCGTCGCGGCGGCCAGGGCCATACCGAACGTCGACACGACCACCCTGCCCTGACCGAAGCCGTCCTCGGTGCGCTGAACCAGTTCTTCGGCCGGTGGCACCGAACCGGAGTCGGTCGGCAATCCGACGACGTCGTAATCCGGGCCGACGCCGAATTGAGAGGCCGCGACGGTCAGCGCATCGGGTGTCATCTCGCTGGCCAGCTTGGCGAACGAGGTGTTGCACGATCGAGTGAAGGCGGTACTCATCGTCACGTCACCCAGTGAGAACTCGTTGTAGTTGGGCACACTGCGCTCACCGATCACGATGCGCCCCGGACACGGGACGGTGCTGCCCGGAGTCGCGAGTCCGCTCGCGATGGCGGCACCGGCGGTGATGATCTTGAACGTCGATCCGGGTGGGTACAGGCCGGCCGACGCCACCGGCCCGTCCCGATCGGCAGCCGGGTTCTGTGCCACCGCGAGGATGGCACCGGTGGACGGCTGGATGACCACCGTCATCGCCTGCTCGGTGCGCGCATTCACCGCTCTCTGTGCCGCGACCTGAATGTTGCGATCGAGACTGATCGAGAACGACGGCGAGGGCTCCGGCGGGGTGTCGGTGAGGACATCGATGTCGACGCCGTTGCGGTTCGTGGTCACCACGCTCCACCCCGCCTTGCCGTCGACCTCGTCGATGACGGCCTTCTTGACCTGGCCCACCAGGTCCGGCGCGAACGTGGGGTCGGTGGACACCAGATCCGATTCGTCGGACGCGGTGACTCCGGGGATCTCGGTCAGTGCGGCCGAAATCGGCTGGTAGTCACTGTCTCGAAGTAAAACCACCGGGTAGTCGCCGTCGACCGAGGTGGCGGATTCGACGATCGACTGCGCAGTGATGGACGCATCGAAAGGCGTCAGCAGCGTCGACAGCGCCGTTGCCGAGGCGACCACGTTGTTCGCTTCAGCGGCATCGAATTTGATTCGGTGCACCACCCCCGGCACCAGCACGTCGGTCCCGGAGCGTTCGTTGACCCGGGCACGCGGAGCCGCCGTGGACCGCAAGGACATCGTCTGAGTGTCGCCGAGCTTGGGATGGATGTCCGACGCCGTCCAGCGCACCACCCACTCACCTTCGCTGCGGCCCATGTTCAGCTGACCGTCGTACGTCCACACGCGATCCCTCGGCAGCTGCCACGTGTAGGTGTAGCCGACCGTGGCCGTGTCGCCGTCGACCTGTACCGACGTCGTCTCGGCTTCGAGCGCCTCGGCCTGGAGGTTGGTCCACGCCTCGGTCAGTGCCGTCGCCGCTGCGTCGGGCTTGTCGGTATCGGCAGCCGCGGCGGCGATGTCGTTGGCCTCGAACGCGGCGAGAAATGCCTGGGCGGCCGGCTCCGGGCCGTCGGGCTTGGGGGTACATCCGGTGAGGGCGGCGGCAACGACGGCTGCAACCATCGACACCGCTCCGACTCGATACCGCACTTCGGTTGCACCACGTGATCTCATTGCGCCCCATCGTAATAGGGCGCTGCCTTCGGCCGCGGCAACGAATCGCGGTTCGCCACGACCCGATCGAGCGACGTCGGAGTCAGTCGAGGAGGACCGTCGTGAAGGTCGCCACCTGGGTCAGGCCGATCTTCGCGTATGCGCGCCGGGCGACGTAGTTGAAACTGTTGACGTACAGGCTCGCGGTGCGGCCCTGGCGGACCACCGAGTTCACCACCGCTGCGGTACCGGACGCGCCGAGGCCGTGCCCGCGCCGATCGGGATGAACCCACACCCCCTGGATCTGACCCACCGTCGCCGACTGCGATCCGATCTCGGCCTTGAACACCACCCGACCGTCCTCGAATCGAGCCCACGCACGCTGCGCGGCAATGAGACTCGAGATCCGTCGCCGGTATCCACGGCCGCCGTCGTTCTGTCTCGGGTCGACGCCCACTTCCTCGATGAACATCGCCACTGCCGCACTCAGATACACGTCCAGTTCCTCGGGACGAACGAGGCGTACGTGCGGATCGGGCGTGATGGACGATCGAACCGACGTGGCCAGCAACGGCTGCTCACCGCGAACCTCACGGGCCGGGCCCCAGTCGGTCTCGAGCATCTCCCACAACGGCAATGTCAGTTCGGCTCGACCGACCAGTGACGAACACAGCCGCGGGCCGCGGCACGCGCGATCGGCGAACGAGCGCAGATCGTCGCCGGATCCGAGCAGAGGAACCAGGTTGGCACCGTAGAAACACAACGACTCGTCCGGTCCACCTCGGCTCCACATCTCACCGTGGAACGACCTCGGATCCAGGCCGGATTCCTGCACCCGAGCGGCAACCATGCAGGTGGCGACCGGGTCGGCGTCGAGCACCCGCAGGACGTGCGCAACATCCCGATTACCGAGAGGCTTCGCACCGAGGAGCTTGAGCACCTACCGACCTCCTGACCACCTACCGCATACACACCGACCGAGCGTGTACCGAATCATTCCAGAGAACCCGTTCCGCCGGTGGCAGAGCGGCAAACCGGACACCGAACCGGTCGAACCCGCTCAGCTGACGGTCACGACCGGTGCGCCACCGTCTGCAGTCTCATCCTTGTCGAATTCCTCGGCGATGCGCATTGCTTCCTCGATCAAGGTCTCGACGATCTGCGCCTCGGGCACGGTCTTGATGACCTTGCCCTTGACGAAGATCTGGCCCTTGCCGTTGCCCGACGCCACGCCGAGGTCGGCATCGCGCGCCTCTCCCGGACCGTTGACGACGCAGCCCATCACGGCGACGCGCAGCGGAATCTCCATGCCCTCCAGGCCTGCGGTGACCTCGTCTGCAAGGGTGTACACGTCCACCTGTGCCCGCCCACACGACGGGCAGGAGACGATTTCGAGCTTGCGAGGACGCAGGTTGAGCGACTGCAGAATCTGGTTGCCCACCTTGATCTCCTCGGCGGGCGGTGCCGACAGGGAGACGCGGATGGTGTCGCCGATTCCCCTGGACAGCAGGGCACCGAACGCCACCGAGGATTTGATGGTGCCCTGGAACGCCGGCCCGGCCTCGGTCACGCCGAGATGCAGCGGGTAGTCACACTGTGCAGCGAGCTGCTCGTAGGCAGCGACCATGACGACAGGGTCGTTGTGCTTGACGGAGATCTTGATGTCCCCGAATCCGTGTTCCTCGAACAGGCCCGCCTCCCACAGCGCGGACTCCACGAGCGCCTCCGGCGTCGCCTTGCCGTACTTCTTCATCAGCCGAGGGTCCAGCGATCCGGCGTTGACGCCGATACGGATCGGAATGTTCGCGTCACCGGCCGCCTTCGCGACCTCCTTGACGCGGCCGTCGAATTCCTTGATGTTTCCCGGGTTGACGCGCACCGCGGCGCAACCGGCGTCGATCGCCGCGAAGATGTACTTGGGCTGGAAGTGGATGTCGGCGATCACCGGGATCTGACTCTTCCGGGCGATGATCGACAGCGCGTCCGCGTCCTCCTGTGTGGGGCATGCCACACGGACGATGTCGCAGCCGGACGCCGTCAGCTCTGCGATCTGCTGCAGCGTGGCGTTGATGTCGTGGGTCTTGGTGGTGCACATCGACTGCACCGAGATGGGGCTGTCGCTTCCCACTCCCACCGACCCGACCTGGAGCTGCCTGGTCTTTCGACGCGGCGCGAGTACTGGAACCGGCGGTGCCGGCATTCCCAATCCGACTGACACGGACACAGTGGCCTTCTTTCCTAGCTACGACTGTCGAGTCTACTTAGAACAATTGAATCGGGTTGACGATGTCCGCCGTGAGTGTCAACAAGGAGAACCCGATGAAAACGACGATCACCACGTAGGTGACCGGCATGAGCTTCATGTAGTCCACCGGCGCACCGTCGGGCAGGCCGCGACGGTTGCGGAAGATGTTGCGGATCCGCTCGTAGACGGTCACCGCGATATGGCCACCGTCGAGCGGCAGCAACGGCACGATGTTGAACGCTCCGAGGAAGAAGTTCAACGACGCGAGCAGTCCGACGAACGTCGCCCAGTTGTTCGTCTCGGCAGCCTGACCGCCGATGACACTGGCACCGACGACGCTCATCGGAGTGTCCAGTCCACGCTCGCCGCCGAAGATCGACTCCCACAGGGCCTCCACCTTCGTCGGCAGCTGCACGAGAGCCTTACCGGTCTGGACGAAGATCTCTCCGGTGAAGGCGAACGTCTCGGGGACTGCCTCGATCGGGTTGTATCGAATGGGTGGAGGGGCGATCGTGGAGCCACTGACCCCGACCGCGCCGACCGTCGTCGACTCCTTGGCTCCGGTATCCGGGTCGGTGACGAAACGCTGCACCTCGGTCACGGGAATCGTCAGGTCGATCGACGCTCCGTTCCGCTCGACCGTCAGATCGACCGATCCCGACGACGCCTGCACGGCCTCGACGACCTCGGACCAGTACTGCGCCGGTACACCGTTCACCGCGGTGACCACATCGCCCGTGCGGAGCCCCGCTTGCTGAGCCGGGCTGGCTCCCGAGCACGGCGCAAGTTCCCCGTCCTCGGACTGTGTCGGCGCGATACACACGACGTCACTGACCTGAACGGTCGGCGGCGTCACCCGATCCGGCGTACCCCATCCGAGTACCAGGGCGTACACCAGCACGATGCCGAGCACGAAGTTCATCGCGATACCGCCGACCATCACGACGATGCGCTTCCACGTCTTCTGGCGGTACATCGCCCGCTCTACCTCGTCCGGTGCGAGCTCGTCGATCGCCGTCATTCCGGCGATGTCACAGAATCCGCCGGCGGGGATCGCCTTGAGCCCGTACTCGGTCTCGCCGCGTCGGAAGGAGAAGATCTTGGGGCCGAAGCCGATGTAGTAGCGGCGGACCTTCATGCCGAGCGCTTTCGCGGTCCACATGTGTCCCGCCTCGTGCAGCGCGATCGACACACCGATGCCGACGGCAAACAGCACCACACCCAGAGCGAACAGCATGTGAGTCTAGAGGCCCTTCTGTTTCAGAAGCTCACGCGCGTGTGCGCGAGCCCAGGAATCCGCTGCGAGGACGTCGTCCACGGTAGTCGGCACCGCCGACCAGTCCCCGCCGCCGTCGCTCAGAACCGACCGCACCGTGTGCACGATCTCGGGGAATTCGATGCGACCGGACAGGAATGCGTCGGCGGCGATCTCGTTGGACGCGTTGTACACCGCAGTCATGCACCCGCCCATGATTCCGGCCTCGCGGGCCAGCTGTACGGCGGGGAAGACTCGATCGTCGAGTGGCTCGAAGTCCCAGGAGAACGCTGCAGTGAAATCGAGTGCGCGCGCGACGTCGGGCACTCGATCCGGCCATCCGAGCGCCAACCCGATCGGCAGCTTCATGTCCGGCGGGCTGGCCTGCGCGATGGTGGATCCGTCCACGAACGTGACCATCGAATGGACGATGGATTGCCGATGCACCGTGACGTCGATCTTCTCGTAGGGCACCCCGAACAGCAGATGCGCCTCGATCAGCTCGAGGCCCTTGTTGACGAGAGTTGCCGAGTTCAACGTGTTCATCGGGCCCATCGACCAGGTGGGATGAGCTGCGGCCTGAGCAGGGGTCACCGACTTCAGTTCCGCTTCGCTCCAGCCCCGGAACGGTCCACCCGATGCGGTGAGGATCAGGCGATCCACTTCGCTCCGGTGGCCACTGCGCAGGCACTGCGCCAGCGCCGAATGCTCCGAGTCCACCGGAACGATCTGACCCGGCGCGGCGGCAGCGAGTACGAGTTCGCCGCCTGCCACCAACGATTCCTTGTTGGCCAACGCCAGCCGAGCGCCGGTCTTCAGCGCCGCCAACGTCGGTTCGAGACCGAGCGAGCCCACCAACGCGTTGAGCACCACATCGGCCTGCGTCGACTCGACGAGCTCGGTCACCGCACCGGGCCCACTCAGAACCCCGGGGAAGTCGAGCTCGGCGGCAGCGGCGGGGTCGGCCACAGCGACACGTCGAACACCGGTCTCGGCGATCTGACGGCGAAGGAGGGCGATGTTTCCGCCGCCCGCCGCAAGACCGACGACGACGAAACGGTCGGGGTCGGCGGCGATGACGTCGAGCGCTTGGGTTCCGATCGAGCCGGTGCTCCCCAACAGCAACACACGAATCGGCTCGGCACGATCCGAGGAGGTCGTTCGCTCACGATGGTCTGGCACCGGTCCATTGTTGCCTACCGAGGCTGAGAAACCCCTATGCGTCGCCGTAGCTGGCACGCTGGAGGGCATGGACGTCTCGAAGTATCGCGCGGCACCGTTCAACTACGCCGATGTGGGGGCGACGAGCGGCAGGCTCCCGGCCGGCTACCACCACGTCGAGACGTCACGGGTCATCGGATCCGGAGTCGAGGACTTCGTGGCCGCGGCCGACGCGCTGATGCGCTGGGACATGCATCGCGGCACCGGATTGAAGGTTCACTCCAGCGTCGACCACGCCGTCCCGGACGCGGTGGTCGTCCTCGCGCTCGGACCCGTCCGCATCCCGTGCCGGGTCGTCTACGTCATCGACGAAGCCAACCGTCAGGGTTTCGCGTACGGCACACTCGACGGCCATCCCGAATCCGGTGAGGAGCTGTTCCACGTCGACTACTCCCCCGAGGACGGGACGGTCTCCGCGCACATCACCGCGTTCTCGAACCCGGGCCGCTGGTACACCAGGCTCGGCGGACCGGTGGGCAGGCGGGTGCAGGCCCTATTCACCGATCGTTACCTGAGTGCGTTGGAAACGCAGTGTCGGTCGCCGCACTGACCCGAGGCCTCCATCAGGACACGGGTGGGTGCACCGCGCGCCAGTGCTCGGCGATGTCTATTCGTTTTGCGACCCATACTTTCTCGTGGGACTGAACGTGGTCGAGGAAACGTTCGAGGGCGGCGATGCGCGCCGGCCTGCCGACCAGCCTGCAGTGCAGTCCGACCGAGAGCATCTTGGGACTGCCGTTCTCCCCCTCGGCGTAGAGCACGTCGAACGCGTCCCGCAGATGCGCGTAGAACTCGTCCCCGGTCGAGAAGCCGCCCGGCGAGGCGAACCTCATGTCGTTGGTGTCGAGGGTGTACGGCACCACCAGATGATCGACCACGTCCGAGCCGCGAGTCACCTTCTCCCAGTAGGGAAGATCGTCGGCGTAGGAATCCGAGTCGTACACGAATCCGCCGTGCTCGACCACGAGCGACCGGGTGTTCGGAGAGTCACGACCGGTGTACCACCCGAGGGGGGCCGATCCGGTGAGGCCCCGGAGGATGGCCACGGCCTCGGCCATGTGCTCGCGCTCGACGTTCGCGTCGATCTGCTGGTAAGACAGCCACCGCAGTCCGTGACAGGCGATCTCGTGGCCCAGTTCGGCCAGGGCGGCAACCACTTCCGGGTTTCGTTCCATGGCCTTCGCAACGGCGAAGACCGTCAGGGGTAGGTCTCTTTTCTCGAACGCCCGCAGCACTCGCCACACGCCTGCCCTCGAGCCGTACTCGTACAGCGATTCCATGCTCATGTGGCGATTCGGAAAGGCTTGTGCCCCGATCATTTCCGACAGGAACGTCTCGGACTTGGTGTCACCGTCGAGGACGTTGTTCTCCGCACCTTCCTCGTAGTTGAGGACGAACTGGACGGCGATGTTGGCCTGACCCGGCCACTGCGCATGCGGCGGCGTGCGGCCGTACCCCACCATGTCTCGTGGGTAGCTCAGCGGAAACTGGGTCAACGGATGCGGAAGGCGCTCGGACGTCACCGCCGCAGTCTCTCACCGAACTCGGCAGTCTCGCCGAGTGAGCGCACAACCCTGATGGCTACGACGGACGGTCGTATGCCAATATTGTCCGAACGCGGCAGGCTCGACGCCTCGTGAAGAGCGACTTCGAGAATTCATGACCCGAGAGGACCGACCGGTGGCAAATACCGAACTGGAATCCGCTTCGTACGACCCGGTCGTCGATACCCGCAACGAGGTGCCGGACGTGCCGTCCGCCGAGTGGGGTTGGAGTGGTGAGTCGAACCGCGCGATGCGCGTGGCCGCCCTCGTCGTCGCCGCGTTCCTGCTGTTCATGATGATCGGAAACCACACCGGCAAGGTCGAGGACCTGTGGCTGATCGGCTTCGCTGCGACGCTGGTAGGGCTCGTCGTGCGAGATGTGATCGTCCGCCGCAAGCCCCGCTAGCAACCGATTCAGTTCTCGGCTGCCAGCTGACCGCACGCCGCGGCGATTTCCTGACCGCGGGTGTCGCGGACGGTGCACGAAACACCCTGGGCAATCACCCGTCGAACGAATTCTCGCTCCACCGGCTTCGGGCTGGCGTCCCACTCGCTGCCCGGAGTCGGATTCAGTGGGATCAGGTTCACGTGGACCCGGGATCCGAGTGCCTTGTGCAGCTTCTTTCCCAGCATGTCGGCCCGCCACGGCTGATCGTTGACGTCCCTGATCATCGCGTACTCGATGGACACCCGTCGTCCCGTCTGGTCGGCGTAATACCGCGCTGCGGACAGCACCTCGGCAACCGACCAACGGTTGTTGACGGGAACCAACGTGTCGCGGAGTTCGTCGTCGGGTGTGTGCAGCGATACCGCCAACGTCACCGACAGCCCTTCGTCGGCCAGCTTCCGAATCGCCGGTGCCAGGCCGACCGTCGACACCGTCACCGAGCGCTGCGAGAGGCCGAGCCCGTCGGGTGCAGGCGAGACGATCTTGCGCACCGCGGCGACGACCCTCTTGTAGTTGGCCAGGGGCTCGCCCATCCCCATGAAGACCACGTTCGACAGACGACCCTCCCCACCGGGGACAACACCGTCGCGCATGTCCGCGGCCGCCGACCGCACCTGGTCCACGATCTCGGCCGTCGACAGGTTCCGGGTCAGACCGGCCTGACCGGTGGCACAGAACGGGCAGGCCATTCCGCAACCGGCCTGGCTCGAGATGCACAGCGTCGCGCGGTCCGGGTAACGCATGAGGACGCTCTCGAGCAGAGTGCCGTCGTTGGCTTTCCACAGGGTCTTGCGGGTGTCACCGTCGTCACACGCCAGATGTTTGATCGCCGTGAGCAAGGTCGGAAAGAGGTCGGCTCCGACCTTCTCTCGCGCCTCGGCGGGAAGATCCGTCATCTTCGTCGTGTCGGCTTCGAGCCGGCCGTAGTAGTGCCGAGCCAATTGATCGGCACGGAACGCAGGCAGGCCGAGTGCCTTCACGGCCTCGCGCAATCCCTCTCTGTCCAGATCGGCGAGGTGGCGCGACGGCATACCGCGACGTGGGGCGGTGAAGACCAAGGGGAGATTCGGCCTCTTCTGCTCGGTCGATGTGTTCGTTGCGTCGGGGGCCTCACTCATACCTTCATTGTCCACCCGTTTGCCTCGCAGTCCTATTCGCGCCGGTTTCCGTCCGTTACCCGATGGGTATCGAGGTCGTGGCCGGATGCGCGTGCATTCGGCCTTCACGTGCGGAAGGATCATCGACATGGCCACCAGAGCTGACGACAGTCACGAGACATCGCTGGACAAATCAGGCGCGGTTCATCCCGGCGACCACAGCGCCTCGGGTGACCTCGCGCCCATCACGACGCCGGATTCGGACGGTCGTTCGGCACCGGATCCGGAGTTCGCCCCGGAGCCCCAGGCAAGCACTTCGACCGACGTCGCTCACACCCGCACCGCTGCGCTGTGGACCGGCCTGGTGGTCGGAGCCGTTGTCCTGGTCGTTCTGCTCGTCTTCATCGTGCAGAATCTCGACTCCGTCACCGTCCAGATCTTCGCCTGGCAGCTCGATCTGCCACTGGGCATCAGCATGCTGCTGGCAGCGATCGCAGGCGCACTGGTGATGGCGATGGTCGGCGGAGCGCGAATCCTTCAGGTCAGACGCGCAGCGAAGAAGAAGTAGCGGCACGGACCGTGAACACTATGCACAGAAGGTGGCGCTGATCGACTGAATCGATCAGGATTTCGGGTGCCCCACTTCACTCGAGGAGCATGACGTGACAACTTTCATGGAGACACCCGTGGCATCCGGCGTTGCCCCCGACCGCGCACGGTCCTGGCTGCTCGTACCGGCCACCAAGCCCGAAACCTTCGGCGACGCCGTCGCGTCGGGAGTCGATGCAGTCATCCTCGACATCGAAGACGCAGTCGCTCCGGCCAAGAAGCCGGCCGCGCGCGAGGCCGTCGTTCGATGGCTCCGTGAAGGTAACTCGGCGTGGGTCCGCATCAACGACGCCACGACCTCGTACTGGGCCGACGATCTCGCCGCGTTGTCCGGCCTGCCCGGACTGGTCGGAGTCATGCTCGCGAAGACCGAGAGTGGTGGCCAGGTCGAGGCCACAGCTGCTCGCCTGGCACCCGGCACCCCGATCCTGGCACTGGTGGAGTCGGCGATGGGCCTCGAAGCCGCCACGGAGATCGCCCGCGCGGATTCGACGTTCCGACTCGCATTCGGTAGCGGGGACTTCCGCCGCGACACCGGCATGAGTGACGACCCCCTGGCGATGGCGTACCCGCGTTCGCGCCTGGTCGTCTCCTCACGCGCAGCGCGCATTCCGGGACCGATCGACGGACCGACGCTGACGGCCAACGACAGCATCCTCGGACGCGATGCCGCGCTGACCCTGTCCATGGGCATGACGGGCAAGTTGTGCATGCATTCGGAGCAGGCTGCCATCGTCAACCGCGAGCTCGCCCCGTCACCGACGGATGTGTCGTGGGCCCGTGACGTCATCGATGCCCTCGGTGCCGACGGAGCGCACGTCAAGGACGGAAGCGACCTTCCGCGTCTGGCGAAAGCACTCAAGATCAACGAGTTGGCCGAGATCTTCGGGATCTCCGCCGCTTCCTGACAACGCCCGCGGTCGAGGTGCTTCGGCCGAATCCGACCGGCTCGTTACCGCACCTCGATTCCGGTCGGCCTGTATCGGACGTGCACTCGATACCGCACGTCGAACGAGACACCGTCCACCGACTTCACCGCATCGCGCGCAACGCGTGGCCCGAACTCGATTCCCAGCACGTCGCGCAGTATGCGTCGGTTCGGAAACGTCCACCTCGTGTCGACGCGGGTGAGCGCGAAACCCTGTGCTTCGAAGAACGCCTCGACCGTCGACGGGGCGTAGTGCGGTAGATCCGCCCGCATCCAGTCCCCGTACGGCGAAGCGGTCGCGTCCAGATCCACCACGACCAACGCTCCGCCCGGCCGGAGTACTCGCATGGCGTCGACGATTCCCGGCCCACAGCCCGGTCCGAAGAAGTACGCGGTGCGCGCATGGACGACGTCCACGGTGCCGTCGCCGATCGGGAGGGAATCCGCCCGCGCGGTCTTCACCTCGACGTTCTGCAGGCCCGCGACTCGCCTTCTCGCCGCGTCGGCAAGTGGTTCGTGCGGCTCGATGCCCAGCACCCGTTCGGCGTCGGCCGCGAACACCGGAAGATGAAAGCCGCTTCCGCAACCGACGTCGACGACCGTCCTCGCTGTCCAGTCCGCTACCGACCTGATCGCATCGAACACAGCACCGTCGACGTCCTGAGCGCGATTCTCCGCCTCGTACAGGTGCGGCCAATTCCAGATGTTCGGGCTGGGAATCACCCCGGTGACATCACTGCGCACGCCGGACAGCAGTCCGCTCAGAGGAGCACGGTGAACACGAGCCATGCCACGAACGCCGAGGGCAGCAGCGAATCGAGCCTGTCCATGATGCCGCCGTGGCCGGGCAGCAGCGTGCCCATGTCCTTGATGCGAAGATCACGCTTGACCTGCGACTCGATCAGATCGCCCAACGTGCCGGTCACCACGAGCACCACACCGAGAAGGATGCCGATCAGCGAGTTGGCCTCGAGAATGAGCGTGACGGTCAGCAGACACCCGATGATGCAGAAGATGAGAGACCCGACGAGCCCTTCCCAGGACTTCTTCGGGCTGATGGCCGGTGCCATCGGGTGCTTGCCGAACAACACACCGGCGATGTAACCGCCGACATCCGAACAGACGACTCCGATCACGAACACCAGGATGCGTCCTGCCCCGTTGTCCTGCAGCACCATCAGAACGGCGAACGAGGCCAGGAGTGGCAGCCAACAGGCCACCAGGACGGTCACGGAGAGTTCTTCGAGGTAGTTCTTCGGTGCTGTGCCGAATCCTTGGCGCAGCAGCAGCCACACCATGCAGACCACGACGGTTCCGACCGCGGCACTGAGTACGCCGACCGCCCCGAACGGCCAGCCCAGCCAGATCATGGCCTGCCCGCCGAGAATCAGTGGGATGCGCGGAACCAGCACACCGCCCTCACGCAGGCGCTTGGACACCTCGTACGTCGCGACGGCCAACGCAACCGCAACGACACCGATCCACACCAGCGGGACGAACACGAGCACGAGAATCAACCCGATACCCAAACTGCCGCCGACGCCGATCGCGGCAGGCAGATTACGGCCGGCTTTCCCGGCGGACTTCGCTGCGGCGACACCGGACGAGGCAGCGGGCGTACCGCTGCCCTCCTGCCGATCCGGTCCCACCACTGTCGTCATCTCCTCGAAATTCATCGTCGTCCGTCTCGAAAAAGCAGCTGTCGAGGTCGAGTCAGACCTCCATCAGCTCGCCCTCTTTGCGCTTGACGAGTTCGTCCACGGAGGCGGTGTACTTCGCAGTGGTCTTGTCCAGATCGTTCTCGGCTCGGACGACCTCGTCCTCGCCTGCCTCGCCGTCCTTCTGGATCCGCTTGAGCTCTTCCATCGTCTTTCGGCGGACGTTGCGAATCGACACCTTTGCGTCCTCGCCCTTGCCCTTGGCCTGCTTGACGAATTCGCGGCGACGTTCTTCGGTGAGCTGCGGAACTCCGATCCGAATGAGGTTGCCGTCGTTGGTGGGATTGACGCCGAGGTCGGAGTTGCGAATAGCGGTCTCGATGGGTCCGAGCTGACTGGACTCGTACGGCTTGATGACCACCAGGCGCGCTTCGGGGACGCTGATACTGGCCAGCTGAGTGATCGGCGTCGGAGCACCGTAGTACTCGATGACGATGCGAGAGAACATTCCGGGGTTGGCACGTCCGGTGCGAATCGAGGACAGATCGTCACGCGCAACCGATACGGCCTTTTCCATCTTCTCTTCGGCATCGAAGAGAGCTTCGTCAATCACGATCTGTCCTCCATCGTCTTCGTCTTCGATTCGCTCGCGTCACCGTCGGCAACGATCACGACGTGACCAGCGTGCCGATCTTCTCACCGGACACAGCGCGAGCAATATTTCCCTGAATCAGCAAATTGAACACCAGCATCGGCATCTGATTGTCCATGCACAGACTGAAGGCCGTCGCGTCGGCAACCTTGAGTCCCTGTTCGATGGCCTCGCGATGCGTGATGGTGTCGAACATCGTCGCATCGGGATCGAGGCGCGGATCGGCCGAGTACACGCCGTCGACTGCCTTGGCCATCAACAACACCTCGGCACCGATTTCCAGGGCGCGCTGCGCAGCGGTGGTGTCGGTGGAGAAGTACGGCATGCCCATGCCGGCTCCGAAGATCACCACGCGCCCCTTCTCCAGGTGTCGTCGCGCGCGAAGCGGAAGGTACGGCTCGGCGACCTGACCCATCGTGATCGCCGTCTGTACCCTGGTGGCGACGCCCTGCTTCTCCAGAAAGTCTTGCAGCGCAAGACAATTCATGACGGTACCGAGCATGCCCATGTAGTCCGAGCGAGACCGGTCCATGCCGCGCTGCTGCAGTTCCGCACCACGGAAGAAATTGCCACCACCGATCACCACGGCGACCTGAACCCCGGTGGCCACCACCTCGGCGATCTGTTCGGCAACGTTGTTCACGACATCCGGATCGAGACCGACCTGGCCGCCTCCGAACATCTCCCCACCCAGTTTGAGCATCACGCGGCGGAACCCGGGACGGTCAGGGGCCGGATCGGTCATAGCTCTCCTCGGTACTCGTCGAACACTACGGTTTCCTCTTGGATCATCCTGCCCTATCGAGGCCCGGGCGATGGACAGGGCTCCTGCATGCACACCCACCTGCCCCGCGCACGAGCGATGCCGCCCACTCGATGGAATCGAATGAACGGCATCGCCTCGACCGAACCGGTACGCAGACTAGCTGGCACCGACCTCGAACCGTGAGAAGCGCGTGATGGTCACGCCGGCCTCGTCGAGAATGGCCTTGACGGTCTTGTTGCCGTCCTGCACCGACTTCTGCTCGGTGAGAACGACGTCCTTGAAGAATCCGTTGACGCGACCTTCGACGATCTTCGGCAGCGCCTGCTCCGGCTTGCCTTCTTCGCGAGCGGTCTCCTCGGCGATGCGACGCTCGGCGGCAACGAGATCCTCGGGGACCTCGTCGCGCGTGACGTACTTGGCCTTGAGGGCCGCGATCTGCATCGCGGCAGCACGCGCAGCATCGCCCGCGGCATCGCCGTCACCGGTGTACTCGACCAGCACGCCGACGGCAGGCGGCAGGTCCGCGCTGCGCTTGTGCAGGTACGTCGCGGTGTTGCCGTCGTAGGACACGACGCGGCGCAGTTCGAGCTTCTCGCCGATCTTGGCCGACAGCTCGTTCAGAGCCGTCTCGACGGTCTTGCCGTTCAGGTCGAGCGCCTTGAGGGCGTCGACGTCGGCAGGCTTGCCTGCTGCAGCCGTCGACGCGACGGACGCGGCGAACGTCTGGAACTCGTCGTTCTTGGCCACGAAGTCGGTTTCGGAGTTGATCTCCACGAGCACTCCACCCTCGGCGACGACGAGGCCTTCGGCGGTGTTGCGCTCGGCGCGCTTGCCGACGTCCTTGGCACCCTTGATACGCAGGTACTCGACGGCCTTGTCGTAGTCGCCGTCGTTCTCGGCGAGCGCGTTCTTGCAGTCCATCATTCCGGAGCCGGTGAGCTCACGGAGCCGCTTGACGTCGGCGGCAGTGTAGTTCGCCATCGTGGGCGAGCCTCCTCAAAAGTCTGGGTACGGGCGTTGACGAAAAATGCTGTTCTCAGGGCGTGATCGACGAGCTCGCAACTGAGCCGGACCGATCACAACCCTGACATACCGAAGCGGCCCCGGCCCACCCCTGAGGGTGAACCGGGACCGAATTCGATCAAGCCTGAGCGGCCGGTGCTTCTTCTGCAGCCGGTGCTTCTTCTGCTGCCGGTGCGTCGGCGGCCGGAGCCTCTGCTGCCGGGGCGTCCGCTGCGGGAGCGTCGGCTGCCGGTGAAGCCTGTGCGAGCTGCTCGAGCTCCCACTCGGCGAGGGGCTCGCCTGCGCCGACCTCGGGCTTGGCGTCGGACGCGGTGTTCTGACCCGCGCGGGCCTGCACACCCTCGGCCACTGCGGATGCAACGACCTTGGTCAGCAGCGCTGCGGAACGAATGGCGTCGTCGTTGCCCGGGATCGGGTAGTCGACCACGTCGGGATCGCAGTTGGTGTCGAGGATCGCGATGACCGGGATCTTCAGCTTGCGCGCCTCGCCGACGGCGATGTGCTCCTTGTTGGTGTCGACGATCCAGATGGCCGAGGGAACCTTGGCCATGTCCCGGATACCACCGAGGGTGCGGTCCAGCTTGGTCATCTCACGCGTGAGCATGAGGATTTCCTTCTTGGTGCGACCCTCGAAGCCACCGGTCTGCTCCATGGCCTCGAGCTCCTTGAGGCGGAGCAGACGCTTGTGGACCGTCTGGAAGTTGGTGAGCATGCCACCGAGCCAGCGCTGGTTCACGTAGGGCATACCCACGCGAGTTGCTTCAGCGGCGATGGACTCCTGCGCCTGCTTCTTGGTACCGACGAACAGAACCGTGCCACCGTGGGCGACGGTCTCCTTGACGAACTCGTAGGCCTTGTCGATGAAGGTCAGAGTCTGCTGCAAGTCGATGATGTAGATGCCGTTGCGGTCGGTGAAGATGAATCGCTTCATCTTCGGGTTCCAGCGACGGGTCTGGTGTCCGAAGTGTGTGCCGCTGTCGAGCAGCTGCTTCATTGTTACTACAGCCATGGCTGAAGAACTCTCTTTCGATGGTGCGGTTGACGCAGAGTGTCGGTGACCTCTGCCCTGGCGGCCGCTGAAGTTGCCGGACCCGACATCACGAAGATCTCGGGACCGCCGACAACCGGTTCTCGTATCGTCGATTCTGCGCAAGGCAGACGATGCGATGGAAGCGGACGCGCGAAGTCGACCCGTGCACGCACAGGCCGCAGTACGAGTGTAGACCTGCCATCGCCCCCGTCATAACCAGGCCCGTCTGTCAAGAGTTTCCGAGACCTGTGGACAAAGAAATCCCTTGTCCACAAATCTCCTCCGCGGTCGTTCGGTCGGCCCGATCCAGGAGATGGTCGACGGGTGAACGTCTGCCTCCCGCGCCGCACTTTCGCGGTGTGCCTCGCGACCGCGGTTGCACTCTCGACGCCGGTCGCATCGGCACAGCAGGGCGCATTCGCCTGGCCGCTGCAGCCGAGGCCGCAGGTCGTCACCCCCTTCGACCGCCCGGAACAGAATTGGCTGCCCGGCCATCGCGGTGTCGACCTCGCCGCACCGGAAGGCCGATCGGTACTGGCCGTCGCCGACGGCACCGTGGTGTTCGCCGGGTCGGTCGCGGGAAAGCCCGTCGTATCGGTGGATCATCCGGGCGGACTGAGATCGACGTACGAACCGGTGGTGGCCTCGGTTGCCGCCGGCGCGCGTGTTCGGCGAGGGACCGTGCTGGGTTCGTTGGCGTCGGGGCACGAGAGCTGTCCGTCGACGTGCCTGCACTGGGGCGTCAGACGTGGCCGCGAGTATCTCGATCCCACGGCGTTGGTGCGCGTGAGTCCGATCAGGTTGAAACCGCTCGACGAGGACGGCAGATGATCGTCAGCGCTGTGGGCCGGAGTGTCTGCCGGACGCCGCGGGAAAGTCGTCGGCCACCATGGCAGCGAGTTCGACGAACGCGCTTCGAGTCTGGGGACGCAACTGGTCCAGATCGACCACGGCTCCCTCTGCGAGGTGTTCGTCGAACGGAACCACCAGCACGGCGCGACAGCGCTCGAGGAAGTGCTGCTGCAACAAGTTCATGTCCACCGCCGACGAACCCGGGCGAACCGAGCTGATCACCACCACGGTGCGCTCGACCAGATGGCCGTAGCCGTGCAGCTCCAGCCAGTCCAGCGTCGCGGCAGCACTGCGAGCACCGTCGACCGCAGGCGAGCTGACCAGAACCAGCGCGTTCGCCAGTTGCAGCACCCCGTTCATCGCCGAGTGCATGATCCCGGTACCGCAATCGGTCAGGATCAGGTTGTAGTACACCTGCAGCATGTCGATGACGGCGCGGTAGTCCTGCTCGCCGAACATCTCCGACGCGGCGGGGTCACGTTCGCCGGCCAACACCTCGAGTCGACTCGGTGCCTGCGAGGTGTGCTCGCGGATGTCGGAGTAGCGACGAATGTGCGGTGCCGCGGCCAGCAGATCTCGCACGGTCGACGACGTCTGACGCGGAACTCGCTCCCCCAGAGTGCCGAAGTCGGGATTTGCGTCGACAGCGATGACGCAATCTCCGCGCAGGGACGCGAAAGTCGAGCCGAGGCCCAGCGTGGTCGTTGTCTTGCCGACACCACCCTTGAGCGAGAGGAACGCGATCCGGTAGTCGCCGAGCACCGGCTGCCGAATGCGTTCGACCTGGTTTCGGTACCGCTCTTCGGCCGTCGATTCTCCGGGGCTGATGACCCCGCCGGTGAGCCGGTGCACCCCGCGCCGCCAGCCCGAGCTCGACGCTCGCTTGGGGCGCTTGAGCAACGAATCCGCGCCCAGCTCCTGACTGTTGGGGCGGTAGGCGTTGGGCGCTCCCGACCACGGTTGCGGCGACCATCGATCGGGCTGCGTTCGCGCATCCTCGGTGTACGGCGGTGCCGGCAGATACCGGTCCGGCTGCACCGGAGGTGGCCCGGGTTCGAGCGGCACGGGAGGGTTGTACCGCGGCGGCAGGGGCTGCCGGTCGCCCGAGTCGGGCGTCTGCCACGGTGGTGGCTGCCGAGGAGTCGAGCGAGGTGCGGACATCGAATCCGACGATACGGGCCTGTCGCCGGTGTCGCGTGCGTCGTCCGACCGACCGTCGGGACTCCGTCGGTCGGCGGAAGAGCCGTTACGGACATGCATGGACCACGTCTCCGAAGTACCTTGCGGTCGGTCGCGGTCCACGGTCCCCCGTATTCGGTGTCGTCAGTCGGACACGACGCTACCAAACGTTGTGCCGCCGACGCTCGGCTCAGGCTCGGGGATGCGCCTGATCGTGCACGGCCCGCAACCGTTCGACCGACACGTGAGTGTAGATCTGGGTGGTCGCCAACGACGCGTGACCGAGCAGCTCCTGCACCACTCTCAGATCGGCTCCTCCCTCGAGGAGGTGAGTTGCCGCGGTGTGACGTAGGCCGTGCGGACCGAGGCTGGGACCACCGGGGACGGTCTCGAGTACCGCGTGCACCGCCGTTCTGGCCTGCCGTTGATCGAGCCGTCCACCTCGACGTCCCAGCAGCAGGGCCGCACCGGATCGATCACAGACCAGTTCGGGTCTGCCGCTGACCAGCCAGTTCTCGATTGCATGTGCCGCCGGCGCACCGAACGGAGCCGAGCGTTCCTTGTTGCCCTTGCCGATGACGCGAATCAGGCGGCGATCGGTGTCCACGTCGTCGACGTCGAGTCCGCACAGCTCCCCCACCCGCACCCCGGTCGCGTACAGCAGTTCCACGATGGCCCTGTCCCGCAGCGCGATGGGATCGAGCTCCGCGGCACCCGATTCGGCAGCGGCCAAGGCCTGCGCCGCCTGGCTGTGGCGAAGAACACCGGGCAATGTGCGATGACCGGCCGGGCCGGCCAGGCGTTCCGCCGGCGCTGCTGTCACCGCTCCCACCCGCTCGAGCCACTTCCCGAAGGTCCTCGCCGACGAGGTTCGCCTCGCCATCGACGTTCTGGCCGAGCCGGCTGCAGAGTGCGTGGCCAACCACGAACGCACCGCGCGGAGGTCGAGGTCGGCGATGCTCGCATCCGGAGAGGACTCCGCGAAGTGCGCGAGCAAGGAACGCGCATCGGAGACGTAGGCCCGGATGGTGTGCTCCGATCGCTCTCGACCGAGTCGCAGGTGCTCGGCGAATTCCTCGACGTGAATCTCGAGGTGCGGCGGCAGCGAATCGGTCATCGACTCAGCTTGAGCGCCGGCAGGCCGGGCGACAACCGGACACGCCGTCGGAGGTGGTTCGTCGTGGGATCAGGCGTCGACTGCGGATTCGGCCTGTGCGAGTTCGCGCTTCCACACTCGGAACGTCTCCTCGGTTCGGCCGCGACGCCAGTAACCCGAGATCGAGGCCCATTCGGCACCGACCTCCCGCTCCTTGCGGATGTAGGGCCGGATGTTGTGCATGACGGCCTGCGCTTCTCCGTGCACGAAGACCTGCGCCTGCCCGGGCAGCCATTCCGTTTCCTTCACCGCTGCGATCAACGGCGCATTGTCTCCGGCCCGGTCGTCTCCGACCTCGTTCGAGGACGCACCTCGGTGGACCCAGGTCACATCCACGACGGCGAGCGTCTCCATGTAGATCTCGTCGTGCCGGTCGGCAACTTCGATGAAAACCTTGGCGACGGCGTCTTCCGGAAGCGCCTCGACGGCAGCCGAGATCGCCGGAATCGCCGATTCGTCGCCGGCGAACAGATGCCAGTCCGCGTCGGGGCGCGGGGCGTACCCACCGGACGGGCCGTAGAACGACATCTCGTCTCCCGGCTTCGCCCGAGTGGCCCACGGCCCGGCGACTCCTTCGTCGCCGTGCACCACGAAATCTATGGCGATCTCCCGCGCGCCGGTGTCGACCGACCGAACGGTGTACGTGCGCATGATCGGTTCGTCGTCGGTCCCGAAGAACAACTTGACGTAGGCGTCGGTCTCGTCGATCGCATCGAAATCGTCGAAGTTGGCCCCACCCAGGTAGACCCGGTGCATGTGCGGGGTGAGCGCTTCGGTGCGCAGGACGGACAGGGTGGTTTTCTTGCGTGGCACTTCGGACCCCTCTTCGAGCGAACGACGCCGATACCCGATGCATCGACTAAGCATTACCTAACACCCTACCGTTCGGGCTCGAGGTCGTGGTGCGCTCATCCACGCACCACGCGGAACCATCCGGTCTCGTCGCTGGCCACGAATCCGTCCATCTCCAGTACCGGCAGGGATGCACGCACCTTGCTCAGCGGCACACCGGAGTGCTCGGACAACTCTCGACTCGACAATGATCCGGTCGCCGGCAACGCGTCGTAGATCAACAGGGCGGTGTCCGAGAGCGCATCGGTCTCGCGAAAGAGCTCGGGCCGAGACTCCTCGGGCGACCCGAGTACGCCCGCCTCGGCGACCACGTCGTGAGAGCTCGACACGAGCACGGCCTCGCCCTCTCGGATCATGCGATGACAACCCGTCGAGGTGGGTGAGGTGACCGGACCGGGTACCGCGAGCACCGGACGGCCCAGTTTGGCTGCCCACGCCGCCGTGTTGCGTGCACCGCTGCGCCACCCGGCCTCGACGACCACCACAGCCGATCCGAGTGCCGCGACGAGCCTGTTGCGAGCGAGGAAGCGATGCTTCGCCGGGGTCGTGCCCGGCGCATACTCGCTGAGAACCAGTCCGTGAGCAGCGATCTGCCGCAACAGCCGCGAATGGCCCGCTGGATACGCACGATCGACGCCACAGGCGAGTACCGCCATCGTCGTTCCCTCGACTCCGAGGGCCGCTCGATGTGCCGCGGCATCGATGCCGAAAGCCGCTCCCGAGATGACGGTCCAGCCGTCGAGCGCCAGATCGGACGATATCTCCGCCGTCACATGATCACCGTAGGGACTCGATGCGCGTGTCCCCACGATGGACACCGATCGCTCTGTGATCGTCGCGACCGGACGAGTTCCCAGCGCCCACAATGCAATCGGTGGACAGGTGTCCACCCCTGCGGTCATACCCGGTCCGTCGAATCCGAGGAAGCGCCACGCCGGCCACTCGTCGTCGTCCGGGGTGATCAATCGGCCTCCGAGCGCAGCGATGTGATCGAGGTCTGCTGCCGCAGTGTCGAGGTGGGCGCGAACCGCGAGCCGCTCCCCCAGCCCACCGGCCCGCACCGCTGCTGCCGTCGATTCGGGACCGTGAGCTGCGGCATGATCGACCACCGGTCGATGCGGGCCCTGCGCCACGCGGGAGAGATACGCCCAGGCCAGTCGTCGCGAGTCGTGTGTCATGCCACTCCCCTGTCCCTGAAGTCCAACGCGGCTCCTACCTCGTCGGCACCGGGGACCGCGCCGCCGGCGAGATCGTTCAGCGTCCACGCCACCCGAATGGCTCGGTCTGCGCCGCGCGCGGTGAGCGATCCGTTGCGCAACGCCCGCTCGACCGGAGCGAGTGTCGAGCGCGCCAATCGAAATCGTTGGCGCAGAGCGGGTCCCGGCACCTCCGCATTGGTCCTCCACCCGAACTCCCGCCACCGCTCCGCAGCGGCGTCCCTGGCCCCGGTCACGCGTGCGCGTATCTCGCTCGTACCCTCCCCCACGTAGTCGACCAGTGCGCCCGTCGCCACACCCATCATCTGAATGCGCAGATCGACACGGTCGAGCAACGGCCCGGACAGCTTGCCGAGATACTTGCGCCGCGCTATCGGCGGGCAGACACAGTCCACTTGTCGCGCCGGCGCACACGGGCACGGATTGGCTGCGAGAACCAACTGAAATCTGGCCGGGTACCTGGCAACACCGTCACGGCGAGCAATGCGAATCTCACCGTCCTCCAACGGAGTACGCAATGCCTCTAGTACTCGAACGCTCATCTCGGCGCACTCGTCCAGGAACAGGACTCCCCGATGTGCTCGGCTGACCGCTCCCGGTTTGGCCATTCCGGTTCCGCCCCCGACCAAGGCACTGACCGAGGTCGAATGATGTGGCGCGATGAACGGCGGCGACGTGATCAGAGGCCGCGCCGTGGTCAACAGACCCGCCACCGAGTGAATGGCGGTCACTTCGAGCGCTTCCGATTCGGTCAGCGGCGGGAGAATTCCCGGAAGCCGTTGCGCGAGCATCGTTTTTCCTATTCCCGGCGGCCCGGTCAGCATGATGTGATGCGCGCCCGCAGCGGCGACTTCCAGGGCCCATCGCGCATCGGCCTGTCCGGCGACATCACTGAGATCCGGGTAGGCCTGCTCGTGCCATTCGGTCGGGACGGGCGACTCGAGGGCCTGCTCACCACGAAGCCACGCCACCACGTCCCCGAGCGAACCCGCACCCAGCACCTCGATTCCGTCCACCAGACCCGCCTCGGGTAGGCACTGCAGCGGAACGACCACCCTCTGCCACCCCGCACTCTTGACCGCGAGCACCCCGGGCAGGACCCCACGAACTGCGCGCAGCCTGCCATCGAGTGCCAACTCACCCAGAAATACGGTGTCGGACAGGCATCCGCGCGGAATCGCCTTCGCGGCATCGAGAACCGACAACGCGAGCGCAAGGTCGTACACCGATCCGCCCTTGGGCAACGTCGCGGGTGACAGCGCGAGAATCACCCGACTGTCCGGCCAGGTGCCACCCGAATTCTTCACGGCGGCTTTCACGCGATCACGCGATTCGTTGAGCGCAGTGTCGGGCAACCCGACCAGATGCGTACCGGGCAGGCCCTGCCCGATATCTGCTTCGATTTCCACCAGCACACCGTCGACCCCGTTGACCGCCACCGAATGCGCTCTCCCGAGCGGCATCAGAATGCCGACCGAACGTGCGTGACGACCGGTTCGTCGTGCGGACCGACCACTATCGCGATCACGTCGAAGCGGATCTGCACCCACGGTCCCTGCTGCAGAGAGAGCCACCGCAGCGCGAGCCCTCTGATCCGAGTCCGTTTTGCGTACGTCACCGCTTCGGCGGGCGTTCCGTAACCGATTCCCGATCGGGTCTTCACTTCGACGAACACCACTGTCTCGCCCTCGCGCGCAATGATGTCGAGTTCACCGGTTCGATGCCGCCAGTTCCGCTCGACCACATCCAGGCCGATGTCCTCGAGATAACGCACCGCGAGTTCCTCACCGCGCGCACCGAGTTCCTGGTTGGTTGCCATGTCCGCCATTCCTCCACTCTCCGACCGCTCAATGCGGTCGATTCGGTCGTCTCGACGGTGGCACGACTCGGAAGAGCAATAGCGAAGAAAGCGCAGGTGGACGATTGCCCTGTGGACAACTGTTCGGCTGGGGAACAACGGTCCGATCATCAGCGGCGATTCACCCGCTGTGTCGGACGGCCGTGCTAGCGCTCGAGCACGTCCGAGTTACCGGCCGAGAACAGACCCGACAAGCAAAAAGCTCCGTCCGGATTCGGACGGAGCTGATGCGGTGTATCGATACGACGGCGAAAGTACCGATACGAAAACGGTGCCGAGACCTCGCGCCTCGGTTCGAGAAGAACGGTCAGTGAGCAGCCTCGTAGGCCGCCTGCACATCCTGGCTGATGCGGCCACGGGCACTGACCTCGTGGCCGTTCTCGCGTGCCCACGCTCGAATGTCCTGCAGATCGACCTTGCCGCGAACCGGTGCTGCTCCAGCGCCGCCCTTACGTGTGCGGCGGCCGGAAATCTTCTCGGCATGCTCGATCCAGAATGCCAACTGTTCGTGCAATTCGTTCGCATGCTTGAGATTCAAATCGATGCGGTACTGGTTTCCACCGATGCCGAATTCGATGGATTCACCTTGGCCTTCTTTGATGACCGAACCGTCTACATCGTCGATCATCTGCACAAGTGTCTTGCGTGCCATCTCGTACCTCTTACACGTCTGGGGGATGTGATATTCAAGTTCTACCACCCATTCTCGTTTTCACGCAAAGAACTGCAAGCGTTTCGCGACGTGTCGAATCGACGAATATCGGTGCAGAAATTCGACGGCTTTTCGAGTGAGTAATCGCTGATATCGAATAACCCTGTTGCGCAATCGTTTTCACCTGCACTACCCACCTGCACCGTTCGACGCAGAACAAATCTTCGGGACATCGAACACAGAAACAGAACATGCGGACCGATTTGGCCGGGTGTCCAGCTTTTCGTCCGGCAATACGATCGGAACTTCGACGACCGATTCGAATCAGGCGGTTCGCAGCCCGTCCCTCCGAGCCGGATGTGCGGCACGTCCACTCGAGCCCGATGTTCGGGCGGCTCGGCCACGCCGCACCGTCGGACGAGGAGAGCTATTCCGGCAGGCGAAGATCTGGTTTGTCCAACTCTTCGATGTTGACGTCCTTGAAGGTGATCACACGGACATGCTTGACGAATCGGGCGGGGCGATACATGTCCCACACCCACGAGTCGGACATTCGCAATTCGAAGTAGATTTCACCGTCGGCGTTGTGCGGAATGAGTTCGACGGAGTTCGCCAGATAGAACCGACGCTCGGTTTCGACGACGTAGTTGAACTGACCCACGATGTCCCGGTACTCGCGATACAGCGAGAGCTCCATCTCGGTTTCGTACTTTTCGAGATCTTCGGCACTCATCGGTTTCTTTCATCCTCCAGTCGGGCGTGAACTGCAATCATCGCGTACCGGCGTCGCCGCAGTCCATTCGCCCCAGGGCGTCGACGGCGTCACGAGAGAGCCCTGCGGCCGCCGCTGCGACATTCGCGTAGGACATTCGATGTTCGCAGCTCGGGCCGAGGGCGATCATCGCGGCGGAATGTGCGCGCGTGCTGTACCCCTTGTGCACGGCGAATCCGTAGCCGGGAATCGACTCGTCCATCTTCACCATCGATCGATCCCGGGAGACTTTCGCCAGCACGCTCGCCGCGGCGATGCACGCCGCGGTGGCGTCGCCGCCGATCACCGGTAACGACGGAACCGGAAGACCGGGTACTCGAAAGCCGTCGGTGAGTACGTAGCCCGGGGTCATGCCGAGCCCGGCAACCGCGCGTCGCATTCCCTCGATGTTCGCCACGTGGACTCCGATGCGGTCGATCTCGGCCGCATCGATCGACACCACGCTCCATGCCAGTGCCAGCCTCTGGATCTTGGGAAAAAGTTCCTCGCGTCGTCGCTCGGTCAGCTTCTTCGAGTCGTCCAGGTCCGCGAGAGCGGCATGAGCCCGCGCACCGAGAACACACGCCGCAACGGTCAGTGGACCGGCGCATGCTCCTCGTCCCGCTTCGTCCACTCCAGCGACCGGTCCGAGACCGTTGCGCTCGAGCGCCGATTCCATCGTCCGTAGGCCTGCCGCTCGTCGGATGACCGGACGCGGCGGCCACGACGACCTAGTCAGGGTTGCGCGCGCACGCGGCGCACGCCTGGGGGTCGAAGTCATCGACCTTGGATGTCGGGAGAATCAAGGATGCCGGTTCGTGACGGCGGCAGCGCGATGAACACGGCCTTACCGATCACGTTGTCGAGGGGAACGGTGCCGGTGAGCTCGTCGGTGACGTGATACCGCGAATCCCGCGAGTTGCTCCGGTTGTCACCCATGACCCAGATGTTGCCCTCCGGCACGGTGACGGGGTCGAAGCACCGTCCGGACTTCAACTCGGTGTCGCACGTCATCGTCCCCGGGGTGAACGGGAAATCCATCTGGATGTACGGCTCGTCCAACGGCTGTCCGTCGACGAGGACTCGACCCTGGTCGTCGCAGCATTCGACGGTCTGACCGCCGGTGGCGATGACGCGCTTGACCAGATCGTTCTCGTCGGGAGCGACTACGCCGATCAGCGAGCCGACTTCCTGTGCTCCCCGAATCACCGCGTTGTCGGACCGTTGTGACACGAATTCGTCGTTCCACGAATCCGGGCCGCGGAAGACGACGATGTCGCCGGGCTTCGGGTCGCCGAACCGGTATCCGATCTTCTCCACCACGATGCGGTCACCGGTGCAGCCGGTGCAGCCGTGCAGGGTCGGCTCCATCGATTCGGACGGGATCAGATAGACCCGGGCAACGAATGTCTGGAGCAGAAAACTCAGTACCAGCGCTACCAGAATGAGAATGGGAAGCTCACGCCAGAACGATCTGGGCTTGCGTTCTCGACGCTTCTTCCGTGAAGACTCGTCGTCGGGCTCGTCGGTCGGATCCTGTGGGGACTGCGTCACGTGATCAGGTTAGCCGGAACCGTCGCCCGCACGGCCGGACGGTGTGCGCATGGGCGGTTCGCGGCTCTCGATCCGCTCGCCGGCCGGGAGAAACGTGGGACGACAGCGGGTGGAAAGCACCATGCCGCGTCGCCCTGACGGGCAACGCGGCATGGTGTGAACTGAAGTGTCCGGGCGGAACCGGTCAGCGCTTTTCCTTGATCTTGGCAGCCTTGCCACGCAGATCGCGGAGGTAGTAGAGCTTGGCGCGACGGACGTCACCACGGGTGAGGACCTCGAACTGCGCGATGTTGGGGCTGTGCACCGGGAAGGTGCGCTCGACGCCGACGCCGAACGAGACCTTGCGGACCGTGAACGTTTCGCGAACGCCACCGCCCTGACGTCGGATGACGACGCCCTTGAAGATCTGAATGCGCTCCTTCGAGCCTTCGATGACCTTGACGTGCACGTTCAGCGTGTCGCCGGGGCGGAAATCGGGGATGTCGCTACGCAGCGACTGATTGTCGAGAAAGTCCAAAGTGTTCATCGGTTGTGCCATCCTTGCGTTCTGCGCATGAGTAGAGGAACCGAGCGGCTCGCTGATGCAACGGCTCGACTGGTTCGTACTCCGAGTGAGGTCCGTGCCTGCTAGAGGCAACCCGACCATTGTGCCAGACCATCAGGCGTTCGACGAAATCGGCGCTTCTCGGCTCGACGCCGTCTCGCTCGCCATCGGCGCAGGTAGGACCGTCCGCGCCAATTCGTCCTCGGTGGCCTCGCGTGCGTGCACGATGCTCGGCTTCCCGGCGATCGCGTCCTGGAGATAGATCTTGGCCCGGATGATCGGCCGTCGCCACCGCTTCTCTCGGCGCAGAGCGCGTTCCATCTTCTTCGGCCTGGTGGTGTAGCGCCACCTCGCCCACGGTGCGCTCGGCCTGCTCAACCGCACTGCGGCCAGAACGAGGATCGGCAGGACGAACAGCCCGAGCAGTCCGGTCCAGATCTTGCCCTTGAGCAGAACGATGACACCGAGCGCGAGATTGGCCAGGGCCAACACCGCCAGGGTGCCACGCACCCACGGGTCGGGATCGGCCCGGAAGTCGGCCGGGCTGAGCAACTCCAGGGGGTGGAAGCCGAGCAGCAGCAGGCCGGTGAACGCCACTGCCGCGAACACGGCGTCCACCGACGTGCGGCCCTGTTCGGACCAGTAGACATCACGGAGATAGAAGATCAACGCGAACTCGTCGAGGACGAGAGCGGCGCCGATGCCGAAGATCGCCGCCAACGCCGCGCCGACCGGCTCGGAACCGTCGACGTACACCGCGATCAAGCCGATCCCCGCCAGCAGCATCAGCACGATTCCGAACACGACGTGGTGGATGTGCTGACCCCCGGGCGTGATGTTTCCCGGCCACCATTTCACGTCTGCGCGAATCATTCTGACGCTGAGGCGGATCAGGAGGAACCCCGCCAACAGCCCCAGCAGGAAACACAGCAGCGGCAGGCGGCCGTGATCGATGACCCCGTGTTGCAACCACCTCACGTGTGCCTCACGTCCTTCCTGCCGAACGACCGGTGATCGCGTTTCACCCTATTCGCGTCCGGGACCACCCAGGGCAGCATCGACCGAGGAACCGTTCGCTATTTTCCGAATCCCGCCTTCCGCAACGCGTCGGCCATGGAACCGGCAGCCGGTGTCGCCGTACCAGCGCCCCCGGCCGTACGACGATCCCGTTGCGGGCGTGCGTCTCGTCCAGGGCCGGCCTGATGTGCGCCCGCGCCCCGTCCCTGGCCTCGCGGACGGTCACCCTGCTGTCCGCGTCCGGCGTCCTTGCCGCCGGACGCGCCGGGTTCGTCGTCCAGCCGCAGGCTCAGACCGATGCGCTGACGGGGGATGTCGACCTCCATCACCTTGACGCGAACGACGTCACCGGACTTGACGACCTCACGCGGGTCCTTGACGAAGTTGTGCGACATCGCCGAGACGTGCACGAGCCCGTCCTGATGCACACCGACGTCGACGAACGCCCCGAACGCCGCCACGTTGGTCACGACTCCCTCGAGCGTCATGCCGGGCACCAGGTCGGCGACCTTCTCGATACCGGCGGCGAAGGTCGCGGTCTTGAACTCCGGACGTGGATCGCGGCCCGGCTTCTCGAGTTCGGAGATGATGTCGGTGACGGTGGGCAGACCGAATCGGTCGTCGGCGAATTCGGCGGGGTCGAGCCCGCGCAGCAGTGCTGTGTTGCCGATGACCTCGCGCACCCCGACGCCGGCCTTGCCGATGATGCGGCGCACAACGGGATATGCCTCCGGGTGAACACTCGACCGGTCCAGTGGATCCTCTCCCCCTGAGATGCGGAGGAATCCGGCGCACTGCTCGAAAGCTTTGGGCCCCAACCGCGGAACGTCTTTGAGTGTGCTGCGGCTGGAGAACGGACCGTTCTGGTCACGGTGTGCCACGATGCTCTCGGCAAGAGAGCCGGCGATACCGGAGACCCGCGAGAGCAACGGTACCGACGCGGTGTTGACGTCGACGCCGACGGCGTTCACCGCGTCCTCGACGACGGCGCCAAGAGATCGGGCCAGCAGAGTTTCGGAGATGTCGTGCTGGTACTGCCCGACGCCGATGGACTTCGGATCGATCTTGACCAGCTCGGCCAGCGGATCCTGCAACCTGCGGGCGATCGAGACGGCACCGCGGATCGACACGTCCAGTTCGGGCAGCTCGCTCGAGGCGTACGCGGAGGCGGAGTACACCGACGCTCCGGCCTCGGACACCACCACCTTGGTCAGGTTGGCGGCAGGGAACTTGGCGATCAATTCTGCTGCCAGCGAGTCGGTTTCACGCGATGCGGTGCCGTTGCCGATGGCGATCAGTTCGACCTTGTGCTTGGCGGCGAGTCCGGCGAGGGTGGCCACCGCCTGATCCCACTTGCCCTGCGGTTTGTGCGGGTAGATGGTGTCGTGGTCGACGACCTTTCCGGTGGCGTCGACGATCGCGACCTTGGTGCCGGTACGGAAGCCCGGGTCCAGGCCCATCGTGGTGCGGTTGCCCGCGGGCGCGGCGAGCAGCAGGTCCTTGAGGTTGCTCGCGAACACGTCGACGGCGTCCTTCTCGGCCGATTGGCGCAGTCGCATGCGGGTATCGAGGGAGACGGTCACCAGCATCTTGGTACGCCACGCCCATCGGACGGTATCGAGCAGCCACTTGTCGGCGGGCCGTCCTCGATTCGCGATCCCGAACTTGGTAGCGATCCGACCCTCGTAGACGCTCGGGACGCCGGGGGTCGGTTCGTCTCGCTCGGGCTCGAAGCCGAGCGAGAGTACTTCTTCCTTCTCGCCTCTGAGCGTGGCGAGGATGCGGTGCGAGGGCAGCCTGGTGAACGGTTCCGAGAACTCGAAGTAATCGGAGAACTTGGCACCCTCTTGCTCTTTGCCCTTGCGAACGGACGCGACGAGCTTGCCGGACGTCCACATCAGTTCGCGCAGTTCACCCACCAGATCCGCGTCCTCGGCGAAACGCTCGACGAGAATCGCCCGCGCGCCGTCGAGTTGCTCCTGATCGAACTGGGCCGGGTCGGTGGTGGGGTCGGAGAACAGGGCGTCGGCGACGGGCTCGTGCCCGGCCTCCCGTGCGATCTGAGCCTTGGTTCGGCGCTTGGGCTTGAACGGCAGATAGATGTCCTCGACGCGAGCCTTGGTGTCGGCCAGCATCAACGACTGCTCGAGCGCTTCGTCGAGCTTGCCCTGCGAGCGGATGGACTCGATGACGGCGTCTCTGCGCTCGTCGAGCTCGCGCAGGTACCGCAGCCGCTCGTCGAGCTGACGCAGCTGCGTGTCGTCGAGGGTGCCGGTGACTTCCTTGCGGTAGCGCGCGATGAACGGGACCGTCGACCCGCCGTCGAGCAATTCCACGGCGGCACGAACCTGTTCTTCACGAACGTCGAGTTCTTCGGCTATGCGCTTGTTCACAGATTTCAGAGCAGTGGTCACGGCGATGGACCCTACCGCTACTGTGGGACGAGTCGGTCGGCGGTTCAACGTGTGGGAGAGTTTCGCGGATGGTCAGGTTGTCTCGATTCCTGGCTGCAGCCTGCGCCTCCCTGCTGCTGGTCGGCTGTTCGGTTCCTCCCGACGATCAGGTCGGTGACTCCGCGTCGAAGGAGACCGCCGAGACGTCGGCATCGCCCTTTCCCGATATGGACAAGGTCGACGGCGTCGCCCTCGAAGCTCGTATCCCGATGGCGATCGCGTCGGCCCGGGCCCGTGGCGCCGATGTGGATTTCGCGCTGTTGGATCGTCAGACGGGCTCCTACTACAGCAGCAATGCCGATGTTCAGGTCGAAACCGCGTCGGTGTCCAAGCTCTTCATCGCCGACGAGGTGTTGTTCCGAGCGCAGTCGGAGAACCGCCCGGTCTCCGCCGACGATCTGGCCACCATGACCAGCATGCTCGAGCTGTCCGACGACAACGCCGCGTACACGCTCTGGTACCGCTACGGCTCGTCCGACATCGTGCGCACGGTCGCAGCTCGCTACGGCCTGACGAGTACCACAGCTCCCGGCGACGACCAGTGGTACAACACCGAGACCACGCCCAGTGACCTGGTCGGTTACTACGCGGGGTTGCTGGGCGGCAGCGGCGGTTTGACGACTGCATCGACGGACGTGGTGATCGGAATGCTGCGGCGTTCGGCACCGATCGCCGCGGACGGCTACAAGCAGCATTTCGGGATCGTCGACGGTCTTCCCGGAGAGAGCGTGCATGCTGTGAAACAGGGTTGGATGTGCTGCGTGTCCGATCGGTGGGTCCACCTGTCGACAGGCACGATCGGTGTCGACAACCGCTACGTTCTGGCTCTGTCCTCACGCGAGGACATCTTCTACGCGGACGACATGGAAAGCTATCCGGACACCGCCGTCGTCGACGTCAGCGACGACGCCAGCGCACTGCACGCCAGGGAAACTCTCACCGGATTCGTCTCGATGCTCTTTCCCGACGGCACCGTCAGCTGATTTCGTCAGTCCTGCAGCAGGTCCGGACGACGCTCGGCGGTCCTGTCCAATGATTGCTCTCGACGCCACGCTGCGATCTTCGCGTGATCACCCGAGAGCAGCACCGACGGAACGTCGATATCGCGCCACCGAGCGGGGCGCGTGTAGCTCGGTCCTTCGAGCAGACCGTCGGAGAACGAATCCTGCTGATGAGACTGTTGATTGCCCAGAACCCCCGGCATCAGTCGCACCACGGCCTCGGCCATGACGAGGACGGCCGCCTCGCCGCCGATGAGCACGTAATCGCCGATGCTGACTTCCTCGACACGCACGCGACGCGCGGCGTCGTCGAACACGCGTTGGTCGATGCCTTCGTATCGGCCGCAGGCGAATACGAGATGTTGCTCGGAGGACCATCGCTCGGCTGTCCGCTGGGTGAACGGCACGCCGGCCGGGGTCGGGACGACGAGGAGAGCATCGTCTGTGAGCACGTCGTCGAGTGCGTCGCCCCACACTGTCGGCTTCATGACCATTCCGGGCCCGCCGCCGTAGGGCGAATCGTCGACGGCCTTGTGCACATCGTGAGTCCACGACCGCAGATCGTGAACCTCGACCGAGACGAGGCCGCGGTCGATTGCTTTGCCCAGCAACGCAGTTCGGAGCGGCGTGAGGTATTCGGGAAAGATGGTGACGACGTCGAGGCGCACGATCTACTCCGGATCCAGCAGACCCTCGGGCGGATCGATCTCGATCGTCTTGTCGGCCAACGACACCGTCGTCACGATGGCCGCTACGAACGGCACGAGAATTTCGGCGCGGGTGGCTTCGCCGAAGCCCGGACTCGGCGTGATGGAGAGCAGCTCCCCCGCTGCGGAGTGGAGGACCTCGCGGACCGTTCCGACGACGGTGCCGTCGGTCAGGATCACCGTGAGGCCTTCGAGTTCGTGGTCGTAGTACTCGTCCGGATCGTCGGACGGCGGTAGGTCGGTGGATTCGACGACGAACAATATGCCGCGCAGTTGGTCAGCGGCAGTCTTGTCGTCGATACCGTTCAGACGCAGCAGAAGCCGTCCGGAGTGTTCCCGGACGGCTTCCACTGTGTACGAGGCCGGTTCCGCGTTCGATCGGGGCCTGCGGCCCGAGAGAACGGTTCCTTCGGCGAAGCGGTCGTCGGGGTTGTCGGTGCGAACCTCGACGACGACTTCGCCTTTGATGCCGTGCGACTTCGCGACACGGCCGATGACCAGCTCCATGATGGGTACGTGACCTACTGGTCCGTGTCGACCACGTCGACACGGATGCCGCGACCACCGATTCCCGAGACGAGCGTGCGCAGCGCCGTAGCGGTACGACCGCCACGGCCGATGACCTTGCCCAGATCGTCGGGGTGCACGTGGACTTCCACGGTGCGGCCACGACGGCCGGTGATCATCTCGACGCGAACGTCATCGGGATTGGCGACGATGCCGCGAACGAGATGTTCGACGGCATCGGCGACAACGGCACTCACTTCTCAGCAGCCTCGGCGGCCGGCGCGTCTGCCGTCTCGGTTGCTGCAGCGTCGGTGGTCTCCGCGGCGGCGTCGTCGGCCTTCGGAGCCTTCTTCTTCTTGGCGGTGGTGGCCTCGCCCTGCGGCTCGGAGTCGGCCTGCGCCAGCGCTGCGTTGAACAGGTCGAGCTTGGAGGGCTTGGGCTCGGCGACGCGGAGGGTTCCCTCGGCACCGGGGAGGCCCTTGAACTTCTGCCAGTCACCGGTGATCTTGAGCAGTGCCTCGACAGGCTCGGTCGGCTGTGCGCCGACGCCCAACCAGTACTGAGCCCGCTCGGAGTCGATCTCGATGACGCTGGGGTCCTGCTTGGGCTCGTACGTGCCGATGGTCTCGATCGCACGGCCGTTACGACGGGTGCGAGCATCGGAGATGACGACGCGGTAGTGCGGGGTGCGGATCTTGCCGATACGCATGAGCTTGATCTTGACAGCCATGTTCTGGTGGAGCCTTTCGAAAGTTGGTCACGGCGCAATTCAGCGGTTCGCACGGCATGCGAGCCCGGTTTTGCGTTGAGGGTTGTTGTGACCGCCGCGCGGTACGTAACCGGAAGACGGGCGAACAGCTGTTCATTGTGCCAGACGGGCGGCTCGATCGGTGAATCGGGCCTGTGGACCCCTCACCTCACGCGAACAGGACCACCAGGGCGGGGAGGGTGTTGTTCACCGAGTGCGCCGTGGTCGACGCGACGATCGAACCGGAACGCATCCGTGCGATGCCGATCGCGAATCCACCCCACAGCAGCACCACGAAGCGCCACCACTCGCGGTGCCAGATCGCGAACACCACCGCGGTGATCGCCAGGACGACCCATCGATTGCCCAACCAGGCCATGGGCATCGGGCGGGTGCGTTTCTCGAGTGCTCCCCACAGCATGCCGCGGAACATCGTTTCCTCGCAGATCGGTGCACCGAGCCAGATCCACACGGCCAGAGCGATTTTCCAGCCGACGGTCGTGTCGGTGACGTCGCCGAGCGGCATCGGATCGTCCAACTCGATACCGGACAACAGAATCAGCGCCAGCAGGAGGCCACCGACCACCGCGACGCCACCCCACGCCAACCCGGATCGGAGGTGACCGAGGAACTCGGGGGTCGACCTGGGGAGGCCGAAGTCGACGACGGGTCCGTTTCCTCGGGTCATCGAGACGGCCACCGCCACGCCCGCAGCGAGAAGGCTCGGAATCATGATGCCCACCACGAAGACGGCCGAGGCGTCCGACGTCACGACGAGCCCGAGTATCAGGAATCCCGCCAGGTTGAGCCCCAGCACGAGCGCCGCGGCCGGCAGTCCCCACCGTTGACCGCTTCTGCGTTCGAGCGCGGCCTGCTCGGCTCGCCAGTAGGTTTCGGACAACCCCGAACCCTGCTGCTCGATTCGATTCATCGGTGCCATTGCGGCCCAGCTGGGTCGGTTCGGATCGGGCTGTCCTGCATCGCTTCTCGGATCGGTCACCCTCGGCCCACCGGCCCGTTCGTCGTGCGGCCGCGCCGATCGGTCACGCGTCCGCGCAGGATCACCAGCTCCGGATCGGCCAGCACGTCCGGTCCCCCTCGCGGATCGTCGGAGTAGACGACCAGATCCGCGGGCGCGCCGTGCTCGAGTCCCTGCCGACCCAGCCACGACCGGGCGTCCCAGCAGGCAGCACCGAGCGCGTCGGTCGGAGAGAGACCCACGGCGGCCAGCGCGGCTACCTCGTCGGCGATGCGTCCGTGCGCGATCGATCCACCGGCATCGGTACCTGCGTAGATGGGAATGCCTGCGTCATGGGCTCGTCCGACGGTGGCGGCGACGCGTTGGTGGAGCGCCCGCATGTGCCGGGCGTAGACCGGATACCGGGTGGCGGAATCGGCGATGCCGGGGAACGTCTCGATGTTGATCAGCGTCGGTACCAGAGCGGTGCCGTGGTCGACCATCATCTCGACGGTCTCGTCGGTCAGACCGGTGCCGTGCTCGATGCAGTCGATTCCCGCCGCGATCAGACCGGGCAGAGCATCCTCGCCGAACACGTGGGCTGTCACCCGCGCTCCCTCGGCGTGGGCGGCAGCGATGGCGTCGACGAGGATCGAGTCGTTCCACAGTGGCCGGAGATCTCCCACCGAGCGGTCGATCCAGTCGCCGACGAGCTTGACCCAGCCGTCGCCGAACCGGGCCTGCTGAGCCACCGCCTCGGGCAGTTGCGATTCGTCCTCGATGTCGATCGCCAGACCCGGGATGTATCGCTTGGGTGATGCGATGTGGCGGCCCGCTCGGATGATGCGAGGTAGGTCCTCGTACTCGTCCAGGGCGCGTGTGTCGACCGGGGACCCGGCGTCGCGCAGCAGCAGCGCGCCGACGCCTCGCTCGGTCTCGGCCTGTCGGATCGACCCGATCAGGTCGGTGTGTCCCCCGCCGTATTCGATCCCGACATGGCAGTGCGCGTCGACCAGGCCGGGCAGGACCCACCCGCCGTCGTGGACGAAATCCGCATCCGCAATGGGCTCGGTGGACAGAACACCGCCCTCGATCCAGAGGTCGATCTCCGTCCCGTCCGGCAGTCCGCGGCCCCGCACCCGCATGGCCGACACGTGCGCGCGCTTACTTCTTGGGCAGTTTCAGTTGCGAGAGGTCGATGCCTTCCAGCCCTGGCGGCAACTGGTCGAGGCCCTTGGGCATGGACGACAGATCGGGCATTCCCGCCGGCATTCCACCCGGCATGCCGGGGAATCCACCGCGGATCTTCGGCTGCGTCGGACCGCGAGCGCCCTTCTTCCCTTTCTTACCCTTCTTGTTGTTCCGTACCTGCTTGCGCGCGCCCGGCATGCCCATCCGACCGGCCATGGCCGACATCATCTTGCGAGCCTCGAAGAACCGGTCGACCAGCTGGTTGACGTCGGAGACCTTGACGCCCGAACCGTTCGCGATACGCAACCGTCGTGACGCGTTGATGATCTTCGGGTCGGTACGTTCCTGCGGCGTCATGCCGCGGATGATGGCCTGAACCCGGTCGAGTTGCTTCTCGTCGACGTTGGCGAGTTCTTTCATCTGGCCGGCACCGGGCAGCATGCCCAGCAGGTTTCCGATCGGCCCCATCTTGCGGACGGCCATCATCTGCTCGAGGAAGTCGTCGAGCGTGAGTTGCCCCGAGCCGATCTTGTTGGCCGTCGCCTCGGCCTGCTCGGCATCGAAGTGCTGCTCGGCCTGCTCGATGAGGCTCAGCACGTCGCCCATGCCGAGGATGCGGCTCGCCATGCGATCGGGGTGGAAGACGTCGAAATCCTCGAGCTTCTCACCGGTCGACGCGAACATGATCGGCTGGCCGGTGACCTCGCGGACGCTCAGCGCAGCACCGCCCCGGGCATCGCCGTCGAGCTTGGTGAGTACGACACCGGTGAAGCCGACGCCGTCACGGAACGCCTCGGCGGTGCTGACGGCGTCCTGACCGACCATCGCATCGAGAACGAACAGTGTCTCGTCCGGCTCGACCGCGTCGCGAATTCCCGCGGCCTGATTCATCAGCTCGCTGTCGATGCCGAGGCGACCTGCGGTGTCGACGATGACCACGTCGTACTGCTTGCTGCGAGCCTCGGCGATGCCGGCCCTGGCAACCTCGACGGGATCCGCTGCCGAGACTCCGAGTGCATTGTCGCCGCCGCCGATGGACGTGCCGGGGTGCGGCGCGAAGACGGCGGCACCGGCGCGCTCGCCCACGATCTGCAGCTGGCTCACGGCACCGGGACGCTGAAGGTCGCACGCGACGAGCAGTGGGGTGTGGCCCTGGCCCTTGAGCCATTTCGCGAGCTTGCCCGCCAGCGTCGTCTTACCCGAACCCTGCAGACCGGCGAGCATGATCACCGTGGGCGGGTTCTTGGCGAAGACGAGCCTGCGAGTCTCGCCGCCGAGGATGCCGACCAGTTCCTCGTTGACGATCTTGACGACCTGCTGGGCCGGGTTGAGCGCGCCCGAGACCTCGGCACCCTTGGCCCGGACCTTGATGCGGTTGATGAATTCACGTACGACGGGCAGTGCCACGTCCGCTTCGAGCAGGGCCAGACGGATCTCACGGGCCGTGGCGTCGATATCCGCGCCGGACAGTCGACCTTTGCCACGCAGGTCCTTGAGAGTCCCGGTCAACCTGTCGGAAAGGGATTCGAACACCGATTGCACTCCTGAGCTAGCCGATCACCGAAAACGAGCCGAATCCGGCACGGTCACCAGACTAGCGGCAGCACGCCTCGTCGTCGCTGGGGCGTTCGACTGTCGTGTCGAACGTGTCGATGCCGACCGGTCAGGCGTTGCGCGCGGAATCGTTCCACGTCACTGCCACACCCCGGGTGGCGAGCCACTGCGCGGGGTCGACCTTGACGCCGGAGGGATCGTGCACCTCGAAGTGCAGGTGTGGGCCTGTCGACTGGCCACGGTTGCCGACGGTGGCGATCTGCTCACCGGCCGACACACGCTGGCCGGGATGAACGGAGAAGTCGTTGACGTGTCCGTAGACCGTCTCGGTACCGTCGTCGTGCCGCACCTTGACCCAGAGACCGAAGCCGGATGCCGGTCCTGCGTCGGACACGGTGCCGTCGGCGGCGGCGTAGATGGGCGTTCCGATGGGTGCTGCGATGTCGAGGCCACTGTGCTGGGTGCCCCATCGCGAGCCGAAGTTGGAGGTCAACACCCCTGCCACGGGCTGCACTGTGCCCTTCTTCAGCGAGCGCAGGCTCTCGAGGGGTGACTGAACACCGGCTCCCAGCTGCCCCAGGCCGACATCGTCGAGCCATTGCTGGGCGGCAGCGCCGGGATCGGCTCCGAATGCGGCCAGTGGGTCGGAGGTCGGTGCGGGTGCTGGTTCCGCAGCGGGCGCGGTTTCGGCAGGCGCGGCCTCGGGCGGTGCGGGCTGCGACGGCGGAAGCGGGGGCGCGAGCTGTGGGGGTACGAACTGCGGGATCTCGAGCTGGGGTAGCTCGAACTGGGGTAGCTCGAATCCAGCGGGCAGTAGTCCCTCCGGTACGGCGAACGGGAGTCCGGCTGCGGGTGGCTCCGGAATCGGCGCGGCCGCGGCGGTGCCTGCACCCATCGACGTCGCGCCGACGACGATCGCGCCGGTCGCGGCGACGATGGTGGCCGCCCGTCGACCGACGACGGGGCTGTCCGGTACGGCGCGGTGCCTGCCGCCCGTGGGACGCGCTGCGAAGTCGGTCGGTGTGTGGACGGTCGACCGTCGGTGGGATCCCACAGTTCGTGCCTCTCGAATGACCAGGAGTGGAGCCTGCAGGAACGACGTGGTTCCAGCAGTGCGGAGCCTGCAGGAACGACATGGTTCCAGCAGGAACGATGTGGTTCGAGCAGTGTGGAGTGTGCAGGAACGGCTGAGAGTGTCGTTTCTGCGTGGGGACGAATGTAACAAATCGGCATCGGCGGCAGTCCCGTCGGCCGGAAGTTCGTGAGAAGTCACCAGCGCGAGTCGGTCTGCTGTCGCATTCCGACCCGCGGTCAGGTGCCTTCCGGCTTTTCCGGAGGCTTGGGCGGTTCGGGGGCGGGTACGACCGCGAGGATCGCTCGCTCGAGGTCCTCGCGCACCGCCCTGCTGTCTGCTCCCGCCAGGTCGATACAGAACGAGTCGACCACCGAGCTGCCCAGGGTCGACACGCGTGCCCACCGGATGTCGGATCCCTGCTGTTCGATCGCGCTGGCCAATCGGCAGAGCAGACCGAGCCGGTCCTCAGCTCGTAGCTCGAGTACCACCTGACCTGGTTCGTTGTCGTCGAACCAGAGCACCCGAGGCGGAGCTTGAGCGTAGAGAACCGGGACGGCCGAATCCTCTGCGTCGTCCTCGACGGTGTCGGCTCTTGCGTCGCGTTCCTTGGCGTCGAGCACGGCGACGAGGTCGAGTTCGCCGGCCTGAGCGCGGATGATCTCCTGCCGCAGCAGACCGGCCTGCGGCGGGGATCCGAAGAGCGGCGCGACGTCGAACGAGTTGATCGCCGATCCCTCGTGACTTCCGAGAGAGGCCGAGAGCACGCGCAGCGAGTGCAGTGCGAGGACTCCCGCGGCATCGGACAGCAGCCCGGGCGTGTCGGGGGCGATGACGGTGACGACGAAGGTGTGCAGCCCGTCGGTCGGCGCGATGTCGACGTGGACGCCTCCCCGCGCGGCGAGTTCGATGTGCGCCGGGTCGAGTGGATCCGGTGAGGGCAGACTCTCCCCCGCCATCACCAATCTGCACCGACGCACGAGCTCACGGATGAGCGAGGCCTTCCAGTCACCCCACACCCCGGGGCCGGTGGCGAGCGAATCCGCTTCTGCCAGTGCGTGAAGCAGCTCCAGCAGAATCGTGTCGGCACCGAGCGCGTCGACGACGGTTTGCACGGTTGCGGGGTCGTCGAGGTCGCGTCTGGTGGCGGTCTCCGGCAGCAGTAGGTGGTATCGCACCATCGCCGTCAGCAGTGCCACGTCGGAGGGCCACAGGCCGAGCCTGTTGCCGATCTGGATGGCCAGATCTGCGCCGACGACACTGTGATCGCCGCCGCGTCCCTTGCCGATGTCGTGGATCAGTGCGCCGAGCACCAACAGGTCAGGACGCGCAACGCGGGTGGTCAATGCGCTTGCGTAGGCTGCGGTTTCGACCAGATGTCGATCGACCGTCCACGTGTGCACCGCATCTCGCGGCGGTAGGTCGCGTACCGCGCCCCACTCCGGAATGAGCCTGCCCCACAGTCCGGTTCGATCCAACGCCTCGATCGCCGCGATCGCCTTGCGACCCGATCCGAGCAACACGAGCAGATCGTTGAGTGCTTCCTTGGGCCAGGGTTCCCGAAGTTCGGGGGCGCTGTCGGACAGCCGGTTCAGGGTCGAGGCGGACATCGGCATTCCGGTCTGGGCCGACGCCGCTGCGACTCGCATGATCAGGCCGGGATCCTTGTTCGGTCGAGCGTCGCGGGCGAGAACGACCTCGCCGCCGTGTTCGACGACTCCCTCGTCCAGCGGGCGTCTGACCGGGACTCGACGCAGTCTCGAAAGACCCCGTCGCGGTAACGAATTGCCTGCGGTTCGCAACCCGACGTCCACCGAATAGCTGATGGTGCGAGCCGAATCGCTCAGCACTCGTGCGAGATCGAAGCGATCCCCGATGCGCAGCGCGGCACCTATCTCGTCGGCGTCCTGCGCGCGCAGTTGATCCCGTGCTCGACCGGCGACGCGGTGCAGTTCGGTGCGCACGTCCAACAGGCGTCCGTGCGCGAACGCCAAACCGCCACCCGGTGATTCGGGTCCGAGCCCGGGCATACCGTCGGTCAACTGTGCGATGGAGAGGGCGTCGAGCAACTGGACGTCACGCAGTCCCCCGCGGCCGCTCTTGAGATCGGGTTCGGCGCGGTGCGCGATCTCACCGCTGCGCGACCACCGTCCGCGGGTCTGCTCGATCAGCTCGTCGAAACGCCCTCGAATACCGTTGCGCCACTGGCGACGTACGCCGCCGATGAGAAGATTGCTCAATTCGACGTCGCCGGCGATGTGACGCGCCTCGAGCATTCCGAGGGATGCCGTCATGTCGGCTGCAGCGACCTGCAGAGCCTGCGGCACCGTGCGCACACTGTGATCGAGCTTGATGTGCGCGTCCCACAGTGGGTACCACAGCTTGTCGGCGACATCGGAGACGATGCGTGGTTCGAGATCGTCGTGCAGCAGGATCAGGTCCAGATCCGAATAGGGCAGCAGTTCACGACGAGCAAGACCGCCGACAGCGACGATCGCGAAGCCGGAGTCCGGTTTGATCCCGAGCTCGGCACCTTTGGTGGTCAGCCAGAACTCGTGGAGATCGACCAGAGCCTGCCGGAGCGAGGGTGCATCGAGTCGACGATTGCGTGTTCCGCCGTCGAGTAGTTGTTTTCTGGCCCGAGCGAGATCTGCTGCAGCATCGCTCGTGCCCTTCGATGCGGAGCCCGTGGAGACCGAAGGCCCCGATCCTGACGCTTTCGCGCCAGAACCGGGGCCCACGGCCCGAGACCCTTTGGGGTCAGAGTGCATCAGCGCCACGTTCTCCGGTGCGGACTCGGATGACCGAGTCGACCGGGGAAACCCAGACCTTGCCGTCACCGATCTTGCCGGTGCGTGCAGCCTCGACGATGACCTCGACGACCTTCTCCACAGCGGCGTCGTCGACGACTACCTCGACGCGGACCTTCGGGACGAAGTCCACCGAGTACTCGGCACCTCGGTACACCTCGGTGTGGCCCTTCTGGCGGCCGTAACCCTGAACTTCACTGACTGTCATTCCGAGTACGCCGGCCTGCTCCAGCCCCGTCTTGACGTCCTCCAGGGTGAACGGTTTGACGATTGCCGTGATCAGCTTCATTTTTGCTTCCCTTCACAAGACCTCGAGTGCCCGTTGTCGTACGGTGCAGCGTTCACGTCTATCTCTACCTTGTCAGGCGAAATCATATGCAGTCTCGGCGTGCTCGGCCTCGTCGATGCCGTTCGCCTCCTCCTCGTCCGTCACACGCCAGCCGAGAGGCTTGAGCGCGAACGCGATGACCGCGGTGACGATGGCGGTGAAGATCAGCGCGAACAGTGCGATGACGATCTGCACGACGAGCTGCTTGTAGTCGCCGCCGTAGAACAGGCCGGTCTCGGATCCGAGGAAGCCGATTCCGATGGTTCCCCACAGGCCTGCGACGAGGTGAACGCCCACGACGTCGAGCGAGTCGTCGTAACCGAACTTGAACTTCAGGCCGACGGCCAGTGCGGAGAGCACACCGGCGATGACACCGAGGATCATGGCTCCGACCGGCGTGAGTGCGCCTGCGGCCGGGGTGATCGCGACCAGACCTGCAACGATGCCCGAGGCGGCGCCGAGGCTGGTGGCGTGTCCGTCGCGGATGCGCTCGGTGATGAGCCAGCCCACGATGGCGGCTGCCGTGGCTGCGGTGGTGTTGACCCAGGCCACACCGGCGATTCCGTCGGCCGCGAAGGCGGAACCGGCGTTGAATCCGAACCAGCCGAACCACAGCAGAGCTGCGCCGAGCATCACGAACGGAAGGTTGTGCGGGCGGTAGGCGACCTTGCCGAAGCCGGCGCGCTTGCCGATGATGATCGCCAGAATCAGACCGGCGATACCGGCGTTGATGTGCACGACGGTGCCACCGGCGAAGTCGATCGGAGCGACGTTGGCGACGAGTCCGCCTTCACCGTCGTCGGTGGTGCCGAAGATCATTGCCGCAAGACCGTTCTCGGATCCGGAGAGCAGTCCGCCACCCCAGACCATGTGTGCGAGCGGGAAGTACGCGAGGGTGACCCAGATACCGGCGAAGGCGAGCCAGGTGCCGTACTTGACGCGGCCTGCGATCGAGCCGCTGATCAGTGCGACCGTGATGATGGCGAAGGTGACCTGGAATGCCACGTCGATGACGTTGGCGTAGCCCCAAGCTCCGACGATGTAGTTGCCGTCCGCGTCGGTGATCGAATCCTTGAGTCCGAAGAACTCGAACGGGTTGGCGAAGACTCCGCCGATGTCCTGGGTGCCGTAGGACATCGACCAGCCCCACAGGAAGTAGATGATCGAGACGACGGCCATTGCTCCGAACGACATCATCATCATGTTCAACACGGACTTCTGCTGCGACATACCGCCGTAGAAGAACGCCAAGCCCGGCGTCATCAGCAGTACCAGCGATGCTGCCATCAGCATCCACGCGGCGTTGCCGGAGTTGGCCAACATATCCTCGGGACTCACGTACACCCTCCATTCTCCTGCACACCGGTTGGCGCGCCGTTAAGCAAGAAGAGTGGTTTCACGAGGTTTCATCCGTGACACTCGGGTGTTTCGGGCATGTGAACGCATGACCGGATTCTGTTGCAAAAAGGTTTCGTGCTGGCGTTTGTGCTTTTTCCCCGTTTCGCAGGCCACCCTGCGGGGTCGATCAGCCGAGCAGCGCGTCCACGAACGCACCGGGCTCGAACGGTGCCAGATCGTCGGCACCTTCCCCGAGACCGACGAGCTTGACGGGCACTCCGAGCTCACGCTGCACCTGAAAAACGATGCCACCCTTCGCGGTTCCGTCGAGCTTGGTCAGCACGACACCTGTGATGTTCACGATCTCGGCGAAGACACGGGCCTGCGTCAGTCCGTTCTGGCCCACGGTTGCGTCGAGAACGAGCAGAACGTCGTCGACGTGGGCCCTCTTCTCGATGACACGCTTGACCTTGCTCAGTTCGTCCATCAGACCCGATTTGGTGTGCAACCGTCCCGCGGTGTCGATGAGAACCACATCGACGCCGTTCTCGATCCCTTTGCTCACCGCGTCGAAGGCGACCGCAGCCGGATCCGCTGCCTCCTTGCCGCGAACCACCTCGGCACCCACTCGCTCGGCCCAGGTCTGCAGCTGATCGGCCGCAGCAGCGCGGAACGTGTCGGCGGCACCGAGCAGCACCCGCCGCCCGTCCGCGACCAGGACCCGAGCCAGTTTGCCCGTGGTGGTGGTCTTGCCGGTGCCGTTGACTCCGACCACCAGCAACACCGCGGGGGCACCGTCGTGTGGCAGAGCACGAATGGACCGGTCGAACTCGGGGTGCAACTGCGCCACGAGAATTTCGCGCAGCAGGGCCCTGGCATCGGCTTCGGTGCGAATACTGCGGGCCGCCATCTGCTCACGCAGCGTCCGCATGATCTCCGCGGTGGTCGCCGACCCGATATCGGCGATCAGCAGCGTGTCCTCGACCTCTTCCCACGAATCCTCGTCCAGGTCGCCGCCGCCGAGCAGTCCCAGCAGGCTCTTGCCCACCGCGGACTGAGATCGTGCGAGCCGTCCACGGAGACGATCGAGACGGCCCTCGGTCGGGTCGATGGTGTCCAACCGTCGAGGCGCAGGAGCAACGGTGTCTTCCACCGGAGGCTCGGGCGCATCAGGCTCGGCGACGGTGACATCGGTCGCCGAGGCCTCCGGTTCGAGCACTTCCGGCTCGATCCAGACGGTCTCCGATTCGACCGGTTCGGCCGTGGGAACCACCGGCGGCGGCTCCACCGGCTTCGGCTCGGCCGGCTTGGGGGCCTTCGAGATCACGGGCTCGGCTGTCGCCGTTCCCTGACTGAACGAGAAACCGCTGCCCGCGGTGTAGCCACCGGATCTGTCCTTGGTGGCCGCGTCCTCTATTCGCGCCGCCTCGTCCGACTTGAGGGACACTCTCCGACGACGGGAGAGCGCCAGCCCGACGACGAGGACGACGAGCAGGACGGCAGCGATCGCCGCGACGATGATCCACGCTTGGTTACTCACGTGGAACATCCTCTCAGGCGATCGTGGCCGCTCGTCACCGGTGGTGCACCGACCGCGAAAAAGCGCTTCCCGCCCGGGAGTTCGAGTCGATAGCATTCACGGTCATGGAGTGGACCACGGTGCGTGACGCCGCCGAGCTGACCGAGATGTTCGGAACGCCGAGCTTCCGAGCCGCGAACAAGGACCGACGCACGCTGCACCCCCTCGACGTGCAGTGGCTCGCTGCCTCACCGTTCTGCCTCCTCGGAACCTCCGACGCGAGCGGGAGATGCGACGTCTCACCCAAGGGCGATCCGGCCGGCAGTCTGGTGCACGTCCTCGACGACACCACGATCGCCCTCGCCGAGCGGCCGGGCAACCGCCGGATGGACGGCTATCGCAACATTCTCGAGAACCCGTTCGTCGGCCTGAACTTCTTCGTCCCCGGCCGCGGCGACACCCTTCGCATCAACGGTCGCGCGTCCCTGGTCACCGACGCGCCGTTCTTCGACGAGCTTCGGGTCGAGGGTCATCGCCCGATCTTGTGCCTGGTCGTCGACATCGAGGAAGTGTTCCACCACTGTGCGAAGGCGTTCATGCGGTCCAAGTTGTGGCAGCCCGAGACGTGGGACGCCGACGCCATCCCCGATGTCGCCACTCTGACGAAGGCGTTGATTCCGCAGGCTCCCGAGACGGTGGAGGAACTACGCGAGTACTACGGACCGTCCTACGCGGAGCAGCTCTATCCGAAGCAGTAGCTGCGGCGGACGAACCTCAGGAGACGGTGTCGGGTTCGGCGACGACGGATGCCGCCTCCGGCTCGTGTGCGTCGGGCTCCGCTGCGTCCGGCTCGTGGGCGTCCGGCTCCACCGCGTGCGGCTCCACTGCGTCCGGCTCCACTGCGTCCGACTCGGCCGCGGACACCGCGACGCGTTCTCGGTTCAACCGCTGCGAGATGACCGTGGTGATGCCGTCGCCGCGCATGCTGACGCCGTACAGCGCGTCGGCCACCTCCATCGTCGGCTTCTGGTGCGTGATCACGATCAGCTGCGACTTCTCGCGAAGCTGCTCGAACAGTCCGATCAGACGACGCAGGTTGGTGTCGTCCAGTGCGGCCTCGACCTCGTCCATGACGTAGAACGGTGACGGTCGGGCGCGGAAGATGGCCACCAGCATGGCCACCGCGGTCAGCGATTTCTCGCCACCGGAGAGCAACGAGAGTCGCTTGACCTTCTTGCCGGGCGGGCGGGCCTCGACCTCGATGCCGGTGGTGAGCATGTCCGACGGGTCGGTCAGGATCAGTCGTCCTTCACCGCCGGGGAAGAGCTTGGCGAACACCCCGGTGAATTCTCGTTCGACGTCGAGCCAGGCCTCGGTGAAGACCTGCAGGATCCGTTCGTCGACGTCGGCGACGACGCCGAGAAGGTCCTTACGGGCGGACTTGACGTCCTCGAGCTGGGTGGACAGGAAGTTGTAGCGCTCCTCGAGGGCCGCGAACTCCTCGAGGGCGAGCGGGTTCACCTTGCCGAGTGTGGCGAGGTCGCGCTCGGCGCGTTTGGCGCGCTGCTCCTGGGTGGCTCGGTCGAACGGCATCGGGGCAGGTGCCACCACCTGCTCACCCCGCTCCTTGGCCGCCTCGTACTCGGCCATCTCCAGTTCGGTGGGAGGCAGGGCCACATCGGGCCCGTACTCGGCCACCAGATCGTCGAGGCCGATGCCGTGCTGCTCGAGAATCGTCGTCTCGAGTTGTTCGATCCGCAGCGCTGCCTGCGCACGGGCGACCTCGTCCCGGTGCACGGCGTCGGTGATCGACGCCAGCTGACCCTGCAGGGCTCGGACCTGCTCTTTGACCTTGTCGAGCTCGATTGTGCGCGTTGCACGCTCGGCGGACAGCTCGTCGCGCCTACGGGCAGCGGCCGCAACGACCGTGGCCAACCGCGCGGCGACTTCTTCGCCCGCTTCCCCGACCGCCGCCGCCACTGCGGCCGCATGCCGACGCGCTGCGCTCTCGCGCTCGGCTCGCGCCCTGGCCTCACGCTCGGCTCGCGCCGCCCGTCGAAGCGAATCCGCCCGGCCTCGTACGGACTGTGCGCGCTCTTCGGCGGTCCGCACGTTCAACCGAGCTTCGACCTCTACCGCACGCACTTCGGTCAGTGCCGCTGCCGCCATCTCCCGTTCCATGGTGGTCGCAGCGTCACCGCTCTCGCCGTCTCCCGCGAAGCCGGATTGCTCGTCTTCTGCCGTCCGCAGGTTCTCTTCCAGCTCGGCCAGCCGCGCGATCGCTTCTTCTCGACTGGCCTCGGCAGAGCTACGCTGCGTCGTCAATCGCGCAGACTCCGCGTGAGCCGAACGCGCCAGTTGACCCAATCGGCCCAACTGTTCGTACACCGCGGCCATCGCGGCGTCGGATTCGTTGAGTGCTGCGAGCGCTTGCTCGGCCGATTCGCGCCGATCCCGTTGTTCTTCCAACGCGCCTGCCAACGCCGCGTCGAGCTCCTCCGCGCGGCGGACCGCCGCGGCCAACTCCACCGTCGACGTGTCGATGGCCGACTGAACCTCGAGGGTGCTCGGACGACGGTCCGAGCCACCGGTGACCCAACCGGCTTCGACGACGTCGCCGTCCTTGGTCACCGCACGCAGCTCACCGGAATCGGAGACCAGACGGTGGGCCGCGTCGAGCGAGTCGACGGCGACCACACCGTCGAGCAGGGCCGCCATGGCCCCGGCCAGCCGGTCCGGATACTCGATCAGGTCCAGCACCCATCGAGCGCCGTTCGGGAGGTCCGGACGTGGAACCGGTTGCGCTGCAACGACATTGCCGTGCACGATGGACGCGCGACCACCGTCGGCCGCACGCAGCGCCAGCACGGCATCACGCGCGGCATCGAACGATTCGGCGTGTGCGGCATCGGCGGCCGGACCCATGGCCACTGCCACCGCGATCTCGTATCCCGGTTCGACCGTGAGATGGCCCGCGAGCAGACCCGACAGACCGTCCTGCTGATTCTCCACCAGCCACCCGGCACCGTCCTTGCGTTCGAGGCCCATCGTGAGCGCCTCGATCCTGGCCTCGAACGACGCCACCTTCTTGCCCGCGATGCGTTCTTCTGCCTGCAGCTCCGTCACTCGGGCGTCGGCATGTCGCAGTGCGGCGACGGCTCGCTCGTAGTGCGTGTCGAGGCTCAGTTCGCTCGCGTCGAGGGTGCCGATCTGATCCTGCACACTCTCGAATTCGCGCTGAGCCGATTCGCCGCGCTCGCGGGCCTCGTCGATGGCCACCGACAAACGCGCCACCTCCGCGTCGATCGACTCGACCTTGGTTCGGAAGGTATCGACTCGGCCGGACAGACGCGCGAATCCCTCGCGGCGGTCGGCCACCGCGCGCACGGCAGCGAGGTGGGCACGCTCGGCGGCCGCAGCGGCGGCTTCACGCTCGGCCAGCTGCTCACGTGCCGCCTCGAGGGTTTCGCGTGCCATCTCGACGGCCTCGACGAGTTCCATCTCTTCTTCGGCGACTCGATCGGCCTGCGCTTCGAGCTCGTCCGGGTCCTGTCCCCGACCGGTGGATTGCACGGCGTCGAGATGCCGAGCACGTTCGTGGGCGATTCGAACCGTCGCGTTGACGCGTTCGGCGAGGGCCGACAGACGGAACCACGTCTGCCCGGCGGCCTCGGCGCTGGGGGTCAGCCGGGCGACGGCCTGTTCGTGTTCGCCGAGTGCCACCGAGCCGGCTTCGAGGGCGTCCTGCACCATCGCGTACTGCTCACGCGCCGCTTCCTCGTCCTGGGTCTGGTTCGCGAATTCCTCGCGCCTGGCCACCAGGTCGTCGGCCACCAGTCGCAGCCGGGCGTCGCGCAGGTCGGCCTGGACGGTCTGCGCGCGACGCGCGACCTCGGCCTGCCTCCCGAGAGGCTTGAGTTGGCGGCGCAATTCCGTCGTGAGGTCGGTCAACCGCGCCAGGTTGGCCTGCATCGCGTCGAGCTTGCGAACGGCCTTTTCCTTGCGCTTGCGGTGCTTGAGCACCCCGGCTGCTTCCTCGATGAAGGCTCGACGGTCCTCGGGCCGCGATTCCAGGATCGCGGCGAGCCGGCCCTGCCCGACGATCACGTGCATCTCGCGACCGATACCGGAGTCGCTCAGCAGTTCCTGAACGTCCATCAATCGGCACGAACTGCCGTTGATCTCGTACTCACCCGCGCCGTCACGGAACATACGGCGGGTGATCGAGACCTCGGAGTAGTCGATCGGGAGTGCGCCGTCGGAATTGTCGATCGTCAGAGTGACCTCTGCGCGGCCGAGCGGGGCTCGACCCGACGTGCCCGCGAAGATGACGTCTTCCATCTTCCCGCCGCGCAACGCCTTGGCGCCCTGTTCACCCATCACCCAGGTCAGGGCATCGACGACATTGGATTTGCCGGAGCCGTTGGGGCCGACGACACAGGTGATTCCGGGCTCGAAACGAAGAGTCGTCGCCGAAGCAAAGGACTTGAAGCCCTTCAGCGTCAGACTCTTGAGATACATAGCGTCCGTACTTTACCGGCACGCTGCCCGAAAGTGCGCCGAGCCTCCCGCAACGGACGATCAGCGTTCGACGAATCCCGCCAGATCTCCGCGGGCGGCGTCCCAACTCTCCACGACGAGCGTGACCCTGCCCGGAGTCCGATCACCTCGGAGCAGGGCCAGGAGCGCTTCGAGATGCTCACGTGGGCCCTCCGCTATCACCAGGACTCGTCCGTCCGCGTGATTGGTCGCGTGACCGACGAGTCCGAGTTCGAGTGCGCGCGAGCGAGTCCACCACCGAAACCCGACGCCCTGAACGAGCCCGTGCACCCACGCCGTCAACCGTTCGTCCTTCATGCCTGCCATCCGGGCTCGAGCTTCCTGACAGTTCCATCGAAACTGGTGGCGTACAACGCTTTCTCGTCGAATCCGACGCCGCCGAAGGCGACCGACGAGGTCAGCGGAACGCCGGTCGCTATCACACAGGAGGCACCGGATTCCGGATCGATACGGACCACCCTGCCGGCGAGATTCTGTGCGAGATAGACCGTTCCGTCGTCGCCGACGGTCAGGTCGTCCGACATCGCCAGTGGTCCGACACCGTCGATGCGAATGCGCGCGGACGGTCCGGACGGATTCTGCTCGTCGAGCACGGTGAGCGTGGTCTCGAGATCGAACGTGTTGGCCACGTACATCTTTCCGTTACCGATTCCGATGCCGTTGGCCGATCCCAGATCGGTACGCACCGTCGACACCGAACCGTCGACCGCAACGCGCGTCAGGCCGGAGTGGCCACCCAGGTTGCGGGTGGTGAACAGATCACCGGTCGCCGATCGCGCCAGCCCGTTGGGCATCGTCAGGCCCGACGCGTACGTCGACCGAACCCCCGTGCCGAGATCGATCGTGTCGACGGTGCCGGTTCGGCTATCGAGAAGACCTGCGGCAGCGCTGTTTCCGGTCGTGAAGTACAGCGTGTCGGCGTCGCGGACCAGTCCGCCAGGCGACTGGACGTCGGCGACGAGTGTGCCCCGTGCGCCGTTGGGGGCCACGGTACGCAGCGCGCCGGGTCCGATGAGAGAGGTCTCGGACACGATCATCGAGCCGCGGCCGTCGAACTCGAGGTTCTCGAGCACCCCGAATCCCGACGCCACCGTGCTCACCGACCACGGAGTGCAACTGCTCGACGCCTCGGCGGTGGGAGCCAGGGCGGTCGCCGTGCCGAGGATCAGACCCGCGACTATTACGGCCGCCCCGGCTCTCATCAGGCGTCCACGTCGATGTCCAAGGTGATCTTCGTACCCGCCTTCAGGGTGCGCCCGACGGTGCACACCTTGTCGATGGCGCGCTCGACGACGGTGAGCAGACGCTCCTGCGCCTCGGGGTCCATCGCGCCGAGGTCGACTCGGAGAATCTCGTTCAGTTCCGGGTAGAGCTCGTTTTCGCGATCGGCGGCCCCGGAGACCTCGACGGTGGCTGCGTAGTCGTCGCCCACTCGCCGCGAGAGCGGTAGGTCCGAGCTCATGCCGGTGCATGCGGCGAGTGCGATCTTGAGCAGCTCGCCGGGGGTGAAGACGCCCTCCACCGATTCCGACCCGATGAGCACTTCGGCTCCTCGGGAGCTGCGGCCGGTGTAGCGACGGGTGCCTGTGCGCTCGACCCAGAGGTTGGTCGGCGTGCTCTGTTCTGCCATGACGGAAATACTAGGCGGGCTCTTCAGGAGTCGAACCCGCGGAATGACCTGGGCGCTGTCAGCTGCGCACGTGTCGGGGTCGCGGCTGGCAGGTGGGGCAGCTGAACGAGCTGCGGTTCATGAACTTCTCGCGTCTGATCGGGGTTCCGCACCGCGAGCACGGCAGACCCTCCTGACCGTAGGCGTCTAGGGAACGATCGAAGTAGCCGGACTGCCCGTTGACGTTGACGTACAACGCGTCGAACGAGGTTCCACCCTGCGCGAGGGCCTCGCCCATGACGGCGTGCACTGCGGTCAGAAGGCGCCGCAGCGCCGGCCGCGTCAGCGCCTCCGCGATTCGATTGCCGTGGATCTTCGCGCGCCACAGCGCCTCGTCGGCATAGATGTTGCCCACGCCCGAGAGCACCGTCTGATCGAGCAGTGCCCGCTTGATCTCGGTGTGCTTGCCGCGCAACACGTCGACCACCGATTCGGCGTCGAACAGTGGATCGATCGGATCGCGGGCGATGTGTGCGACCGGTTCGGGTAACTCCGTGCCGTCAACGGTGACGATCGGGGCGAGCGCCCAGCCGCCGAAGGTGCGTTGATCGACGAAGCGCAGATCGGCGCCGTCGTCGAGTCGTGCCCGGATCCGGAGGTGCTTCTCGTCCGGGGCGGATGGCGGCTGCACCAGCATCTGTCCGCTCATGCCCAGGTGCACGACGGTGGCGAAGTCGCCGGGTTCCATCACCAGCCACAGGTACTTTCCGCGCCGCCGAGCCGAGGAGACGCGCTGACCGCGCAGCTGGCCGATCAGATCGAGGCCACCGAGATCGTGACGCCGCACGGCGCGAGGGTGCAGAACTTCCACCGATTGCATCGTCCTGCCGACGACGTGAGATTCCAGACCGAGCCGGACGACCTCGACCTCGGGGAGTTCCGGCATCAGGATTCGTCGGTTGCCGGCTCGCCGGGAATCGCGGTGTCGTTGTTCGACAACGTGTTCCACGCCAGACTGGCGGCCTTCTGTTCTGCTTCCTTCTTCGACCGACCGATACCGACGCCGCGCGGGAATCCGCCGACCAACACGGTCGCGGTGAATTCCTTGTCGTGGTCGGGTCCGGTCGACGAGATCTCGTACGCCGGAACGCCGAGTGCACGTTCGGCGGTCAGTTCCTGCAGGCTCGTCTTCCAGTCCAGCCCGGCACCGAGCTTGGGAGCTCGATCGAGGAGGCCTGCGAACAGCGTCAGGACAACGGTGCGAGCGACGTCGATGCCGTGCTGGAGGTGGATTGCACCCAGCAACGACTCCATGCCGTCGGCAAGGATGCTCGGCTTGTCGCGCCCACCGGTCTGTTCCTCGCCCTTACCCAGCAGCAGATGGCGACCCAGTCCGCCGTCACCGAGACCACGCGCGACTTCCGCCAAGGCGTGCATGTTGACCACGCTCGCCCTGATCTTGGCCAGCTGACCTTCGGATTTGGTGGGATGCACCGCGTAGAGGTGCTCGGTCACCGCAAGACCGAGGACGGAATCTCCCAGGAACTCGAGCCGCTCGTTGGTGGGCAGACCACCGTGTTCGTACGCGAACGATCGGTGCGTCAGCGCCAGCGTCAGCAGAGGTTCCGACAGGGAAACACCGATAGCGGCGAGGAGCGACTCTCGGTCGTCCCCGCCGCCGGCGGCAGTGGAGCTATTCTTCTGTGAACCGCTGTTGTGCCGGTCCACTACTTCGTTTGTCACGTAAGCGGAAATCAGACCGCTGCGACGACCTGGCGGCCCTTGTAGGTGCCGCACGAGGGGCACGCGATGTGGGGCAGAGTCTTCTCGCCGCAACCGCGGTTGGGGCACGTCACGAGGGTGGGCGCAGTGGTTTTCCACTGTGCACGACGCGACCTCGTGTTGGAACGCGACATTTTGCGCTTCGGGACAGCCACTTACTTCTCCTCGGCTTCGTTGTTCACAAGTTCTGTGCTCGGTTCTGGATCCACGCCAAATTTGGCTGCAAGACCAGCCCAGCGAGGATCAATTGTATCGTGACTGTGGCCGGATTCAGCAATCGCCAGGCGAACGCCGCATTCTGGGCACAATCCCTCGCACTCGTCGCTGCACACGGGGTGGAGTGGAAGCTCCAGACCGACCGCGTCGACAATGACGGGTTCGAGATCTATCAGGTCGTCGACGATGCGGTGAATCTCGTCCGCATCGGTTGTCTCCTCGGTGATGCTGTTCGGGTACGCGAACAACTCCGTCAAGTAGACGTCGACGTTGCCACCGACCGGGTCGAGGCAACGAGTGCACTCCCCGGCCGTGGCCGCTCGTACGGAGCCGGTGACGAGAACGCCCTCCGAGACCGCCTGCAACTGCAGATCGAGCGAGACCGGAACACCGGCTTCGATGGCTATGGCATCGAGGCCGATTCGGGAAGGAGCCGGAACCGTCCGCTCGATGGCCTTCGTCGACCCGGGTCGACGACCGAGGTTGAGAATGTCCAGAACGAATCCGTCGTCCAATTCCGGACGGGTCGTTCTCTTGGGCGGGGGCACGTCTGTTCTTCCTTACTGTCGGTATGCCTACTGTCGGTAAGCAACCCCACAACGATACGCATACGTGCATACGAGGGCAAATCGCTGCCGATCAGTGGCGGCTGCGACGCCCCTGCTCCTGGCTCCCGTACGCGGATTCTCCGTACGGCTCACTGCCGTACTCGGGCACGCCCGAGCCGGTTCGCAGCTGCTGACGCCCACGTCCGACCGAACGAATGGTGCCGCTGAGGAACTCCTCGAACTCTGCAAGCTTGGTGTCGACGTAGACGTCGCACTCGCTGCGCATCCGGTCCGATTCGGCGTGAGCGCTGTCGATCACCCGAGCCGACTCGGCGTGGGCCGCCTGAACGACCTCGGTCTCCGACACGAGGCGGTTCTGTTCGGCAGTACCGTCCGCGACGGACCGCTCGTACGACGCCGTCCCGGACTCGATCATCCGATCGGCCTCGGTGCGGGCGCGAACGGTCAGAGCCTCGTACTCGCGCTGGCCTTCGAGCACCGTTCGCTCGGCCTCCGCCTCGGCATCGGCCACGAGCTGGTCGGCATGCGCCGACGCCTCGGACACCATGCGATCTGCCTGTGCCTTGGCGTCGGCGAGAATGCGATCGGCCGAATCCCGAGCGTTCTCGACCGTGTTCTGGGCCTCGGCGTTGGCGGTGCCGACCGTCTTCTCCGCGGTGGCCCTGGCATCGCCGACGAGCTTGTCGCGATGGTCCAGTACGTCCTGGGCGTCGTCCAGCTCGCCGGGGATCGCGTCCCGAACGTCGTCGAGCAGTTCCAGGACATCGCCGCGAGGGACGACGCACCCGGCAGTCATCGGAACGCCGCGCGCCTCCTCGACAATGGCGACGAGCTCGTCGAGCGCCTCGAATACGCGGTACACCGGTTACCCCAATCGTCGAATCTGCCACTGCGCGGTCTTCACTCGCAGTGCTGCGCTGTTCAGTCTGCCCGCCGAGGCGGACGTCTGCGCTATACCGGCTCGGTGTGTCGCTCTTCGAACTACTCTGCGGCCCGCTCGGCGATACGGGCGGTCAGGCGGTCCTGAACGAAGGGCGGCAGCATCCCGGTGACGTCTCCCCCGAAGGTCGCGACTTCCTTGATCAGCGAACTGGACAGAAAGCTGTGCGCTGGATTCGCCGGGAGGAACAGCGTGTCCACTCCGGTGAGGGTTCGATTCATCTGCGCCATCTGCAACTCGTAGTCGAAATCGACCGAACTGCGCAGACCTTTGACGATCGCCGAAAAGCCTTCTTGCCGAGCGTAATCGACCAACAGTCCGTACCACGAGCCGATCCTGACGTTCGGCAGATGCTCCGTGGCGACCTCGAGCATCTCGATCCGCTCGTCGATGCTGAACATTCCCTTCTTGCTCTTGTTCACCATCACCGTGACCACCACCTCGTCGAAGGCTGTGGCCGCCCGCTCGAAGATGTCGAGGTGACCGTTGGTCACCGGGTCGAAGGATCCAGGGCAGAGTGCGCCAGTCATGCCCGCGAACCTATCAGCCGATCCCGTGCACGCTCGCTACGCACGTGCAGCGATCTCGATTCGACTCTCGCCGTACTTCTTCGACTTCTCCGGGACCAGTCCGGTCGGCCATCGGGTCTCCGGCGAACGCGACGACCGCTCCAGGACGACGACCGCATCGGGTGTGAGCCATCCCCCGACGACGAGCCTGTCCAACAGCCCGGCGACGGCAGTGTCGGTGACGGCATACGGCGGGTCGGCCAACACCAGGTCGTACTCGGCATCCGCTGCCCCGGCCAGCACGGAGGCCACCGGGGCGCAGCGGACCGAAGCGCCGGGCAACCCCACCGACTCGATGTTCTTTCGCACCACCGCCGCCGCTCGGGCATCGGACTCGACCAACACCGCCGACGACGCTCCACGCGAGAGTGCCTCCAGCCCCAGTGCTCCCGATCCCGCGAACAGATCCAGTACCGCGGCACCGCCGAGTTCCATCCGACTCTCCAGCGAGCTGAACAGCGCTTCGCGAACTCGCTCGGAGGTGGGGCGGGTGCCCTGGCCGGGAACCGACAATCGTCGACCACCCGCGACACCCGCCACGATCCGCGTCATTCGCTGCCGGCCTCTTCGCCCGTCGACCCCCCACCGATGACGACGAGCAGATCGCCGCCTTCCACCTGCTGCACACCGGAGATCGCCAACCGGGTCACGGTGCCACCGCGGGAAGCGGTGATCGCGGCCTCCATCTTCATCGCCTCGATCGTGGCGACGGTGTCTCCGGCCGAGATCTTCTGTCCCTCCTCGACCGACAGCGTCACCACACCGGCGAACGGTGCCGGAATATGACCGGAGTTGGATCGATCCGCCTTCTCGACCGTGGGGGCCTCGCTCGAGATGGACCGGTCACGCACCGAGACCGGACGCAACTGTCCGTTCAGGATGCACATGACGGTGCGCATTCCGCGCTCGTCGGGGTCGGAGATCGCCTCGAGCCCGATCAGCAGTTCGACGCCCTTCTCCAGGGCCACCCGATGCTCCTCGCCCTGCCGCAGGCCGTAGAAGAACTGATTGGCCGACAGCCGCGTCGTATCGCCGTACTTCTCGCGGTGAGCGGCGAGTTCGGCTGTGGGACCGGGGAACAACAGACGGTTGAGAGTCTCGCGGCGCTGAGCCGAGGTGCCGTCGAGGTTCTTCTCGTCCTCATCGGTGAGCGGTGTCACCGGCTTGCCCTCGCCACGACCCTCCAGCGCCTTCGTCCGCAACGGTTCCGGCCATCCGCCCGCAGGCGTACCCAGATCGCCGCGCAGGAATCCGATCACCGAATCGGGGATGTCGTAGCGACCGGGATTCTGGGCGAATTCCTCGGCGGACGCGCCTGCACCGACCAGAGCAAGTGCCAGGTCGCCGACGACCTTCGAGCTCGGTGTCACCTTGGTCAGACGGCCCAACATGCGGTCGGCTGCAGCGTAATTGGCCTCGACGGTCTCGAACCGATCACCGAGCCCGAGCGAGATGGCCTGCTGCCGTAGGTTCGAGAGCTGTCCGCCGGGGATCTCGTGGGTGTACACGCGACCCGTCGGTGCCGGCAGACCGGACTCGAACGGCGCGTACACCTTTCGCACGGCTTCCCAGTACGGCTCGAGGTCACAGACAGCCTGCAGATTCAGGCCGGTGTCGCGCTCGGTGTGCGCGGCAGCCGCCACGATCGCCGACAACGCAGGCTGGCTGGTGGTGCCTGCCATCGCGGCGCTGGCACCGTCGACGGCGTCGGCCCCGGCCTCCCATGCGGCGAGGTAGGTCGCGAGCTGACCACCGGGTGTGTCGTGGGTGTGTACGTGAACGGGCAGATCGAAGTTCGAGCGCAGTGCCGTCACCAGAGTCTTGGCTGCGGGTGCGCGCAGCAGTCCTGCCATGTCCTTGATGGCGAGCACGTGCGCGCCTGCGTCGACGATCTGCTCGGCCAACTTCAGGTAGTAGTCGAGGGTGTAGAGGTTCTCGTTCGGGTTCGACAGATCACCCGTGTAGCTCAGTGCCACCTCGGCGAGCGCCGTGCCGGTCTCGCGCACGGCATCGATGGCCGGACGCATCTGATCGACATTGTTGAGCGCGTCGAAGATGCGGAAGATGTCGATGCCGGTGTCGGTGGCCTCGGCGACGAAGCTGCGGGTCACCTTCTCCGGGTACGGGGTGTAGCCGACGGTGTTCCTGCCGCGCAGCAACATCTGAATTGCGATGTTCGGCACGGCCTCTCGCAGGCTCGCCAATCTCTCCCACGGATCCTCGTGCAGGAATCGCAGTGCCACGTCGTAGGTGGCACCGCCCCACGCCTCGATGGAGAGCAGCTGCGGCGTGGTGCGCGCGACGTACGGAGCGACTCCGAGCAGTCCGCTCGTCCTCACGCGCGTGGCCAGCAACGACTGATGCGCGTCGCGGAACGTGGTGTCGGTGACGCCGAGGGCTTTTCGATTGCGCAGATCGCGAGCGAACCCCTCGGGTCCGAGCGCAAGCAGCCGCTGCCTCGAACCGTCCGGGATCGGGGCTGCGAAGTCCACCGGCGGCAGCTTGTCGTGCGGGTACACCGACGACGGACGCTCGCCGTGCGGCTTGTTCACCGTCACGTCGGCCAGGTACGCGAGAATCTTGGTGCCGCGGTCGCCCGAGGAGCGCGAGGTGAGCAGTTCGGGGCGCTCCTCGATGAACGAGGTGGTGACCCGGCCCGCGGTGAAGTCGGGATCGACCAGAACCGCTTGCAGGAACGGGATATTCGTGGCGACACCGCGAATCCTGAACTCCGCCAGGGCTCGTCGGGCACGCGCCACGGCGGTGTCGAAGTCACGGCCTCGGCAGGTGAGCTTGACGAGCATGGAGTCGAAGTAGGCACCGACCTCGGCACCCAGAGTGGTACCACCGTCGAGGCGCACTCCGGCACCGCCCGGCGTCCGGTACGCGGTGATGCGTCCGACATCCGGGCGGAATCCGTTCGCCGGATCCTCGGTGGTGATGCGGCACTGCAGAGCCGCACCACGCAGCACGATGTTCTCCTGCTGCAGACCGAGATCGGCAAGTGTCTCTCCCGAGGCGATCCGCAGCTGAGACTGCACCAGATCCACATCGGTCACCTCTTCGGTGACGGTGTGCTCCACCTGGATTCGAGGGTTCATTTCGATGAAGACGTGATTACCGCGGGTGTCGAGCAGGAACTCGACGGTACCGGCACACGAATAGCCGATCTGCTTCGCGAACGCGACGGCGTCGGCGCAGATCTTCTCCCGCAATCCCTCGGGCAGATTCGGAGCCGGAGCGAGCTCGATGACCTTCTGATGCCGACGCTGTACGCTGCAGTCGCGCTCGAACAGGTGCACCACGTTGCCCTGGCCGTCGGCCAGGATCTGAACCTCGATGTGCCGGGGATCGATCACGGCTTGCTCGAGGAACACGGTCGGATCACCGAAGGCCGATTCCGCCTCGCGCGCAGCAGCTTCGATGGATTCGCGCAGCTGCTCGGGCTCGGCCACTCGGCGCATACCGCGGCCGCCACCGCCCGCGACGGCCTTGACGAACAGCGGGAACGTCATCGACTCGGACTCGGCCACGAGCGCGTCCACATCGGACGACGGTTCCGACGACGCCAGTACCGGAAGTCCAGCCGCCTTGGCTGCCGCGATCGCGCGGGCCTTGTTGCCGGTCAGTTCGAGAACATCGGCGGACGGGCCGACGAAGGTGATGCCTGCCTCGGCGCACGCCGCGGCCAGATCCGGGTTCTCGGAAAGGAATCCGTATCCGGGGTACACCGCGTCCGCACCGCTGCGTTTGGCAGCGGCGACGATCTCGTCGACCGAGAGGTACGCGCGAACGGGATGGCCCTTCTCCCCGATCTGGTACGCCTCGTCGGCCTTCGTCCGATGTACCGAGTTCCTGTCCTCGAACGGGAACACCGCAACGGTCGAGGCCCCGAGTTCGTAGGAGGCGCGGAAGGCACGGATGGCAATTTCACCGCGGTTGGCAACCAAAACTTTGGAGAACATTGGCTCAACTTACCCGGCAGCGTCGGCCACCGAGGCGTACTGATCTCATCATGCGGGACGATGTGCTCGATTTTCTCCACTGAAACGGTGCAGTAGGTAACGACCGACCCCTCGACCGCTCCTGCCCACCCGTCAGGACTTCTGGAGGTAATCGACTCGATCCGATCGCCAAGCCGATCGCATCATCGACGCGATGCCGGGATCGTTCGCCAGCGAGGGGTCCCGCGCGAACAGGGACCGGGCGCAGTCCTGCGCGTCCGCGATGATGTCCTCGTCGTCGATGAACGAGAGCAGCCGCAACCCGCTGACCGTGCCCGACTGTGCAGCACCGAGAACGTCGCCCTCGCGACGAGTGGCCAGATCCAGCTTGGCCAGCTCGAAACCGTCGTTGGTCGCTGCCACCGCCTCGAGCCGGGCGAACGAGCCGCCCGCGGGGCTGAGATAGCTGATCATGATGCACAGGCCCTGATGCCCACCTCGGCCGATTCGGCCTCGCAACTGGTGCAGTTGGCTCACGCCGAATCGGTCCGCATCCATGATGACCATGACCGTCGCGTTGGGAACGTCCACTCCCACTTCGACCACCGTGGTGCAGACCAGGACGTCGATCTCGCCGGAGTTGAACTCGGACATGGTGATGTCCTTGTCGTCTCCCGACAGTCGTCCGTGCAGCAGACCCACGCGCAGATCGTGCATCGGTCCGGTGGAGAGGGTCTCGTACAGCTCCACCGCAGCCGTGGTCTCGGGGCCGTCCTCCGTGCTCGCACTCTTCTTCTTCGCAGCGCTCTTCTTCCCCGTCTCCGCGTCCTCGTCGTCGCCGATGCGGGAGCACACCACGTAGGCCTGGCGACCGGCTGCCACTTCCTCGTGAATACGCTGCCACGCTCGATCCACCCAGCCCGGTTTGCTCCTGGCAGGCACCACGTTGCTGACGATGGGCGATCGGCCGCGGGGCAGTTCGGTGAGCACCGACGTCTCGAGGTCGCCCAACGTCGACATCGCGATGGTCCGCGGGATGGGGGTTGCGGTCATCACGAGCAAGTGCGGACTGGTGTTGTCGCGAGCTTTCGCGCGCAACGCATCTCGTTGCTCGACGCCGAACCTGTGCTGTTCGTCGACGACGACCATCGCGAGATCGAGGAATTCGACGCGGTCCTCGATCAGGGCGTGGGTGCCGATCACGATGCCTGCATCACCGGTGACGGCGTCGAGCAGCGCGGATCGCTTGGCCGCAGTGGACATCGAACCGGTCAACAAGGCGACCTTGGTCGCCAGCTCGTGCGATCCGAGTTCGCCGCCGGCCGCGAGGCTCCCGAGCATCGACCGAATCGAGCGCGCGTGTTGGGAGGCGAGAACCTCCGTCGGTGCCAGCAACGCACACTGATGCCCGGCATCGATCACCTGCAGCATCGCCCGCAGGGCAACGATCGTCTTGCCCGAGCCGACCTCACCCTGCAACAGTCGCGACATCGGATGCGGTGCCGACAGATCGTGGGCGATCTCGGCTGCCACCTGGTGCTGGCCGGCCGTCAACTCGAACGGCAGACGCCGATCGAACTCCGCGGCGAGACCGTCGGTGATCGGTGGGCATCGCGGAGCCACGCGGGTGGATGCGTCGCGTCGGCGGTCGGCGAGGACGAGCTGAACGGCGAGCGCCTCGTCGAACTTCAGCCGCTCGCGCGCAGAGTCCTTGTCCTGTGCGGTATCCGGGAAATGGACCGACCGCAGCGCGGTGTCGATGTCGACGAGACCGCGCTGCGCACGAACCGACTCGGGCAACGGATCCACCACATCGTCGAGTTGGTCGAGCACCTGTCGGACACAGCGCATGAAGGTCCAGCTCTCGACGTCCTTCGCGGCCGGGTAGATGGGCACGAACGCGCGATCGAACACCGACATGTCCACGGCACCGGAGGAATCGACCGAGCCGCGAGCGAGTCCGGCCAGGGTGCCACCGCCGACGATTCGACCTGCAGGCACGACGGCACCGTCGTTGCCGTCTCCGCCGAGAATCACGTAGCTGGGGTGCGTGAGATTCCACCGCTTGCCGAAGTACTTGACCTTGCCCGAGAACATTCCTCGACGACCGGGCAGCAGAACGTGCTTGAGCTTGTGCGGACTGAAGAAGGTGGCGTCGATCCGCTGCCCGTCGGCAGCGAGTGTCACGGCGAGGAACTGACCGTTGCGGTTCTTCATCGAACGCAGCGTCGCGGACTCGACCGTTGCGACGATGGTGATGTGCTCGCCCTCGGGCGGCTCCTTCTCCCCCAGCTCCGAACCGTGCGTCATGTAGCGGTGCGGATAGTGCCGCAGCAGGTCCTCGACAGTGTGAATTCCGAAGACGTCGGCCAGCGGCGTCGCCGCCGCGGCTCCCAGGATGTGATCGAGCCGATCCACCAGCGTTGCCATTGTCCGAGATTCCCTATTCCACTCCGAATTGCACGAGATCCCCCGGCTGTCCACCTGTATAGACCACCACGTCGACCCCGGGATGTGCGCCCGCCACGTACTCGGCCAACCGATCACCGAAGTCATCCGACGCCTGGGCCCCGACGAGCACCGTCACCAGCTCCCCTCCCGTGGCCAGGAGCTGATCGAGCAACCGACACCCCGCATCGAGCGGACGAGCGGCGACGATCACCACCTCCTGCCCCGCCAGCCCGATGCAGTCGCCCGGCTCGCAGGTGCCGACCCACGTCAGAGATCGCTCCTGTGCGATACGTAGAGAACCCCACCTCGTGCCCGCCGCCGCCTCGGACATCGTGAACGCGTCGTCGACTGCGGCGCGGGCGGCATCGTGCACCGCGAGCGCGGCCAGTCCCTGCACCATCGCCGAACACGGCAACATCACCACGTCCTTGCCGTCCGCTCGGGCAGCGGCGCCGACCGCGACGAGTTCCTGCGCGGACAACGCGCCGTTCGGCAACACCAACACCTCACGATGCTTCATCCCGACGATCGCGCGATGCAGCACCGAGGAGTCGATCGCCTCGTCGCACCGCACCACCGTCGCACCTTCCTGAACGTAGAGGTCTGCGGCACCGTCACCGGCCACCAGCGCCAAAATATCGCGACCGACCGACAGCACCGCTGTGTCGCGGCTTTCGGGGATCGCGACTGCGGCGAACTCGGCCGGACCGAAACACGAGATACGCACTCCGCGAACATCTCCGGCGGCGATGCCGCGGTCGACGGCACCACCGGGGTCGGTGGTGTGTACGTGCGCGGACCAGGCCCCGGAACCGTCACCGGCGACGACGACCGAGTCTCCGATGTCGGCCAGTGCTCGGCGAAGTTCCGCCGCCCCCGCGTCGTCCGGCCCGTGCACGACGTAGACCACCTCGTACCCGAGGGAGCGAGACGATCCGTACTCCGACACCGCGACGGGTGCACGGCCGCAGTCCGACGAGAGGTTCGGCGCATCGTCGCCCGTCCGGCGTTCGTGCTCGTGTGGGCGACGGTATCGCCTGCGCGGCGGCGTGCGGCCGATCACCACCTCCACGAACGCGTCGACGATCACCGAGAGACCGAGAGCTCCTGCGTCCACGACACCGGCCTCGCGGAGTTCGGCGAGTTGGTCCGTCGTGCTGTCGACAGCTCTAGCAGTGGCCTCGGCGATGTCGACCACCAGCGTGGAGAGGCTGACATTGGCATCGTGCGCCGAGGCTTCGCGATCGGCTGCGGCCAGAACGGTGAGCATCGTGCCCTCGACGGGAACGCTGACCGCGCCCGCGACCAGGACTCTGGCGCGACGCAGCATCGCCTGCATCGACACCGTGTCCAGCGGGCCGTCCGCTGCGGCCTCGGCGACGGCGCGCAACAGCTGGGACACGATCACTCCCGAGTTCCCCCGCGCCCCCGCGACCGCCCCCACTGCCAGCGCTCGCCCAATGGAGCGGGCGTCCGCAGCGGGCCCGGCTGCGCGCATCGATTCCACCGCGGCGCGGAAGGTGAACATGAGATTGGTGCCGGTATCCGAGTCGGGGATGGGGAACACGTTGAGTGCATTGATCTCGTCGCACCGCGCGGTGAGGGAATCGACGCAGTGGTAGGCCCACCGGCGCAGGGCCGCGGCATCGATCGATTCGAGAACGTCGACCACCTCGGCCAGCCTCCCCCCGCGTCACGTCCCTCACCTCGTCCGAACTCCCTCGCGGACAGTGCCCGAAGCTTAGTCGGGCATGATCGGTGGCGCGCCGTACGTGAGCCCCGCGGAGCGTCTGCCGTGGCGGTTTGGTGATTGCGTGCGACGCCGCTATTCTTGCAGGGTTGCCTCGAGGCGATCTTCACGCATTGCAATCCTTGCATCTGCTCGTAGTTCGTTTCGATGTCTTCGACCACATGTATCGATCAACATCTATCAAGGAGTTCGCGACTATGGCTGCCGTCTGCGACGTATGCGCCAAGGGGCCCGGCTTCGGTAAGTCGGTCTCGCACTCGCACCGACGGACCAACCGTCGTTGGAACCCGAATATCCAGACCGTTCACGCTCAGGTTGCGCCTGGTAACTCCAAGCGCATGAACGTGTGCACCTCCTGCTTGAAGGCAGGCAAGGTGGTCCGGGGCTGATTTCGGCCTCGCTCTTCGTTTTCCTCCACGGCGTTCCTCGCGTGCGAGAACTGTGCCCCGCCCCCGTATTCGGAGGCGGGGCACAGTCGTCGGTGCACTCGAACACTTGGACGTCCATTAGAATCCCGATCGTGAGTGATTCGGATGACTACGGTCCCAGCAAGGTCAGCATCGAGGACGGCGTGCTGCGCATCGTCGTCGCCACCGAGGCGGGCGGTGCCTCTCTCGACCTCGAAGGCATCGACGCCGGCACGGCGGCACTGCGATCCGTCAACGCCGGTACCACCGCGATCGGAAGTGTGCTCCTCATCGGCCGCGGGCCCAACTTCTGCGCAGGCGGAAACGTACGCGATTTCGCCGGAGCCGACGACCGCGGCGCATTCGTCGGTTCGGTCGCCGACACGTTCCATGCATTCGTCCGCGAACTGGCCGCCGTCACCGTCCCGGTCGTCGCCGGGGTCCACGGCTGGGCGGCCGGGGCAGGCATGAGTCTGGTCTGTCTCACCGATATCGCCATCGGCGGTCCGTCGACCAAACTGCGCCCTGCGTACCCTTCCATCGGATTCACCCCGGACGGAGGAATGTCCTGGACACTCCCCCGAATCGTCGGTTCGGGCCGCGCGATGGACATACTTCTGGGTGACTCGATCATCAACGGAGAGGATGCCGTTCGGCTCGGAATCCTCAGCCGGCTGGTGGGCGACGACATCGTCGACAGTGAGGCCGAGCGCCTCGCTCGAACCCTCGCCAACGGACCGACATCGGCGTACCAGGGCATCAAGAGACTGCTCGGAAGCTCCGAATCAGCAACTCTGACAGAACAATTGGACGCCGAAGCCGCCTCGATATCGGTCGCTGCGGCGTCACCGGCCGGACGTGAAGGCGTCGACGCGTTCGTCGAGAAGCGTCGTCCCGACTTCTCCTGAACCGGTCACGGCAACGTCCAGTCGATCGGTTCGTCTCCGCCTTCGACCAACAGTTCGTTGACGCGGCTGAAGGGCTTGGATCCGAAGAAACCGCGTGAGGCGGACAGCGGTGACGGATGAGCGGATTCGATGAAGGGCACCGACCCGAGCATCGGCTTCAGGGTTGCCGCGTCACGTCCCCAGAGAACTGCCACCAGTCCGGGCGCGTCGGGGTTCTCCGCTCGGGCGACCAATGCCCGAATCGCCTGCTCGGTCACCGCTTCCCAGCCCTTCTTGCGGTGTGACGCCGCCTGCGACGGTTCGACGGTGAGCACCCTGTTGAGCAACATCACTCCCTGCTCCGACCAGGGTGTGAGATCGCCGGTGCTCGGCGTGGGCAGACCGAGATCGTCGGAATACTCCTTGAAGATGTTGCTCAGACTCCGCGGTACGGGTCGCACGTCGGGCGCGACAGAGAAGCTCAGGCCCACTGCGTGTCCCGGCGTGGGATACGGATCCTGACCGACGATGAGCACGCGAACCCGATCGAAGGGGTAGCGAAAAGCGCGCAGCACGTTCTCACCCGCGGGCAGGTAGTGCCGTCCGGCGGCGAGTTCGGCTCGCAGGAAGTCGCCCATCGCAGCGACATTCGTCTCGACCGGAGCGAGGGCAGCAGCCCAGCCCGACTCGACGCTCTCGGACAGCGGCCGGGGCGTCACCGGTCGATCCGGCGCAGCGCGTCGCGGTAGCACGCGGCATTGGCGGAGTACATCTGCACGTTGATGTCGACATGCCCCTCGGGAACCTGGTAGCCCTCGCGGATCTTGGCGGGCACGCCGAGCGCCATGGAACGTTCGGGAACGACGAACTTGAACGGCACCACCGCGCCTGCACCGACGATCGAGCCCGCCCCGATCTTCGATCCGTTCAGTACCACCGAGCCCGACGCGATGAGGCAGTTGTCCCCGATGGTCGCACCCTCGACGTGCGCATTGTGGCCCAGTACGCACCCGGAACCGATGACCGTTGCGTCGATCGGAGTGCAGTGAACCACGGTCCCGTCCTGCACGTTGGTGCCCTCGCCGATCGAGATGGTGCCGTAGTCGGCCCGCAGAACCGCAGTGGGCCACACCGACGATCCGGCAGCCAAGGTCACCGCTCCGATGACGACGGCGTCGGGATGAACGTAGGCGTCGGGGTGGATGTCGGGTTCGCGATCACCGAGCGCATAGATAGCCATCTCTGCAACTTAGCCGACTCGACCGACCCGACCCGCGTTCACTCGCCCTCGAAACTCGACCATCCCGAGCTACCCGCGTGGACGCGTCCGCCGACCGTCACTCGACCCGCAGGCGCACCGTCTCCGTGCTCGACGCGGCCGATCACCGTCCATCCCCCGGGAACGGCGGCGGCGTCGGGGAAGGTGCCGACGAGCGCGTGATCCTCGCCTCCGGTCAGTACCCACTCCAGCGGATCGTGCCCCATCAGCGTTGCTGCCGAACGCAGTTCGACGGGGATCTCCAGCAGGTCGGGATCGAGGTCGACGAGAACGCCCGATGCGTCGGCGATGTGGCCGAGATCGGCCAGCAGCCCGTCGGAGACGTCGGTGAGCGAGGTCGCACCCGCCTCTGCGGCGTCGATCCCGGCGCGGTACGGCGGGACGGGCACTCGGTGTGCGTCCAACACGGCGTCGTGGCCCGTTCCGTCCCGGTCGCCGAGCAGCAGGGCCAGGCCGGCCGCGGACCAGCCGAGCCGCCCCGCATAGGCGATCACATCACCGGCACGCGCCCCCGATCGAAGAACCGGGGCCCGGCCCTGGAGATCGCCCAGCGCGGTGATCGAGATCACCAGCTCCGGCGATTGCACCACATCGCCACCGACGACGGCCGATCCCGCAGCAACCGCCTCGCGCCACATGCCCTCGTTGAGACCGTCGGTCACGCTCACCGGAGTGTCGGCCGGGCATCCGAGGGAGACGAGAAAACCCGAGCACTGCGCGCCCATCGCGGCGATGTCCGCGCCGTTCTGCGCAATCGCCTTGCGGCCGATCTGTATCGGACTCGACCAGTCGAGCCGAAAGTGCCTGCCGTGCACCAACATATCGGTCGATGCCGCGATCCGACCGTCGGACGCGGCGACCACGGCTGCGTCGTCGCCGGGCCCGACGATGGTCGACGACGGCTGCTCGCGGCCCGTGATGGCCCGAGCGATCACGTCGAATTCGCCGACCTGAGCGACGGTGCGCTCGCTGCCGGTGGCCGAGTCGATGACGGTGTCGTCGATGATGTTCCTCCCTGAGAACGCGGTGCGTGAGCGACGGTCTCGCGCGGAGCGAGTGCCGCGCCTGCGGTACCTTTTAGCGGCGGTCGGGACAGTACCGATGCAGCAGGTTACGTGCGAAGAGAACGTAGTCGAACCAACCTACAGTCGAGAAGTCCGGCAGGGGAAAGGGACCACCGATGGTGCAAGCATTCGTTCTCGTTCAGACCGAGGTCGGTCGTGCGACGGCCGTCGCACAACAGATCGAGGCCGTCGACGGTGTCGTGTCGGCCGAGGCAGTGGTCGGGCCCTACGACGTGATCGCGCGCGCCGACGGTGCCTCCGACGCCCGGATCGCCGAGATCGTCTCTCGCATCCAAAAGGTCGATGCCATCACTCGCACCCTCACCTGCCCCGTGGCCCCTCGGTCGACGACGTCCGTCGGATAGCTCGTGAATTCACCCGACACCGGCAACGACGCCGGCACCGAAGACGGCCCCGCCGAGACCGAGGGCACTCGCGAGCAGCGCCATCCCGCAGTCATCGCCACCGCGATCGCGCTACCGGTCGCGCTCGTCGTCGGAGTTCTGGTTGCCGCCATCGCGGTGAATCGCTCACCCGTCCTCGATCCGGTCGCGCTCGGCCCGGTCGACTCCCCCGATGCCGCGAGTGCGCAGTGCACGTCGCTGCTCGACGCCCTGCCCGAAGACCTCGGCGACTACACGAGAGCCGAACTGGCCGACCCGGCCCCGGTCGGAGTCCGCGCGTGGGTCTCGGCCGAGGAGAACGCCGAGCCGGTCGTGTTGCGCTGCGGTCTGCCCCGGCCGATCGGGTTCGATGTGGCCGCGCCGCTTCAGGTGATCAACGGCGTTCAGTGGTTCGAGGTGTCCGGCGCAGACGACGGGATCGACGCCAGCACGTGGTTCGTCGTCGATCGCGGTGTGTACGTTGCCCTGACGATTCCGGGCGACTCGGGCCCCACCCCGTTGCAGGACGCGTCCTCCGCCGTGTCGGGCGCGCTGCCCCAGCAACCTCTCGACCCGGCTCCGTTGCAGTAGCGCCGGGCCGCAACAGCTCTAACGCAAACCTGTACCGCGGGCGAGAGCGGTGTCGATCAGGGTGGCGATCAGCGTCGGGTAGTCGACGCCCGATTCGGCCCACATCTTGGGGTACATCGAGATCGAGGTGAATCCGGGCATGGTGTTGATCTCGTTGATGACCGGGCCGTTCTCGGTGACGAAGAAATCCACCCGCGCCAGACCCTGGCAGTCCAACGCGCGGAAGGCGGCGACGGCGAGTTCACGAATGCGGTCGCTCGTGGCGTCGTCGAGGGCAGCCGGGATGTCGAACTCACTGACATCGTCGAGATACTTTGTGTCGAAATCGTAGAAGGCATGATCGTCGATGTCCGCGTCGGGAATTCGGATCTCGGCGATGGCGCTCGCGCGCACGGTGCCGTCGGGAAATTCGAGCACTCCGCACTCGACCTCGCGGCCGTGGATCATGCCTTCGACGATGACCTTGGGGTCGTGTTCGCGTGCGACGGCGATCGCGGTGGGGAGTTGGTCCCACGCGGTGATACGCGAGATTCCGATGGACGATCCGCCTCGGGCCGGCTTGACGAATGCGGGCAGGCCGATTCGGTCACGCTCGCCTGCCGTCAGGTCGTCGACACCGCGTCGGAGTACCACCTGGCGACCGATCGGCAATCCCTCGGCACCGAGCAGCTTCTTGGTGAATTCCTTGTCCATCCCCGCAGCGCTGGCCAGCACGCCCGGCCCGACATACGGAACGCCTGCCAACTCGAGCAGACCCTGCAGGGTGCCGTCCTCGCCGTACGGTCCGTGCAGAACCGGGAACACGACGTCGACGGATGCGAGCACCGTCCCGCCTTCCCCCTCGCCGAGGGCGAGTAGAGCTCCGGCGTGACCCGGGTCCGTACTGAGAGCGAGCGCTGCCCCGGTCTTGTCCACGGTGGGCAGGACGCGGTCGTGAATCGTCAGCGCGTCGATGTCGGAGGAGCCGAGTACCCACGCACCGTCCGGGGTGATTCCCACGGGAACCACCTCGTACCTGGCCGGATCGAGGTTCTGCAGCACGCTACCTGCCGATACACAGGACACAGCGTGCTCGCTGCTGCGGCCCCCGAAGACGACGGCAACTTTGATGCGGGGAGTACTCACGATGAGAAACCGTACCGCCGCGGCTCGTCGAACGCGGATTCGCCCTGTTCGTCGCGAGACCGCGATCACTGCCTCACTCGGGCTTGATGCGACGTCCCAGCAGGTGCCCGACCGCATCCGGTACGGACATGCCGCCGTGACAGACGCGATGCACGGCGTCGGTCAGCGGCATCTCGACGTCGTAACTCTCGGCGAGCGCCCGGACCGAGGTGCACGACTTGACGCCTTCGGCAACCTGCCCGTGCGCTGCTTCCTGCGCACTCTCGAGGGAGCCACCCGAACCCAGTCGTTCTCCGAACGTGCGATTACGCGAGAGGGGGGACGAGCAGGTGGCGACCAGGTCGCCCACGCCGGCCAGGCCCGACAGCGTCGACGGCTTGGCACCGAGTGCTACTCCGAGGCGGATGATCTCGGCCAGGCCCCTGGTCATGATCGACGCGAGGGTGTTCTCGCCGTATCCGACGCCTGCGGCCATCCCGCACGCGAGGGCGATGACGTTCTTGCAGGCACCCCCGATCTCGGCACCGATGACATCGCTGTTCGTGTAGGGCCTGAAATATCCTGTGGCACAGGATTTCTGAATCTCGAGGGCACGCTGGGAGTCGGAGCACGCGATGACCGTCGCGGCGGGCTGTCCCTCGGCGATCGGGCGCGCGAGGTTGGGACCGGACAGGCACGCGACCCGGCTGGGATCCGCACCGGTGACCTGAGAGATCACCTGGCTCATCCGCATGAGCGTTCCGGTCTCGATCCCCTTCGCCAGGGAGAGCAGCGTCGCGTGCGGCGGAATCGAGTCGGTCCACGCCCCCAGATTGGCCCGCAGACTCTGTGAGGGCACGGCCAGCACCACGATGTCGGCTCCGTCGAGTGCACGGACGGGATCACTCGTCGCGCGAATCGAGGACGGCAGCTCGATTCCCGCAAGGTAGTCCTTGTTCTCGTGGTCGTCGGTGATGGATGCGGCGAGTTCCTCACGGCGGGCCCACATGGTGACGTCCGTTCCGGCATCGGCCAACACCTTGGCGAATGCGGTGCCCCACGAACCCGACCCCAATACCGCTGCTCTGCTCATTCCGCCAACCCCTCGCCTACTTCGCCGATGCCCTGTCCACGCGCGCATCACCCTAACTCGCAGACCTGCTCGGGCGGTCGGAGTCGGCACAGATCCATGACGCTGGCAGGATCGAGCACCATGGGTGCATCACGAGACGATGACGGCGACCGCGTCGTCAGGGTTCTCATCGCGGTGAAGGATCTGGCCACGGCGAAGTCGCGCCTGGCGGCGGAGTTCTCGGCACCCGACCGGACACGATTGGTGCTCGCGATGCTCAGCGACACCGTGGCCGCCGCAGACTCGGTGTCGGCGGTCGATTCGGTCACGGTGGTCACCCCGGATCCTCTCGTCGCGGACACCGCCCGCAGAATCGGTGCACGGGTGTTCGACGAACCGGTCCGCGATCCGGCACTGCAACCGGACGAACGCCTCAATCACGCGTTCGCGGCCGCGGCGCACGTACTGCGTCACGGTCACGTCGGCGCGGACGTCGATGGGGACGAGACCGTCAGCGCGGGCCACGTCGACATCATCGCGTTGCAGGCAGACCTTCCGGCGATGCGTTCGACAGAACTCGCCCAGGCCTACGAGCGCGCCCGGCGGGGAGGCAGATCACTCGTGGTCGATCATCACGGCACGGGAACCGCTGCCCTGATCCTCAAGGATTCCCCCGACGAGTTGACACCGCTGTTCGGACCGGACTCCGCACGCCGCCATACCGCCTCGGGCGCACGGGAACTCGACGGCGAGTGGCCTGGCCTTCGACTGGACGTGGACACCGCCGACGACGTCCGCAGAGCGCATCGTCTGGGAGTCGGACCGGCGACGGCGGCCGTTCTCCACTCGCTCGGGTGGAACGACGAGGCATCCGCGACGACTGCGTGACGGTAGGGACCGCCACGGCAGCCGGGTGAACACCGACCCGAGTTCGGCCATCGGAGTTTCACCGACGCCGGGTATGGGGGATGATCGTGCGGTGAGCAAAGACGACGTGCAGCCAGCGAACCAGGATCCGCCGATCGAGACAGGAAAGGCCGCAGGCTCGGAGCCGGCGTGGAGCGCGCCGATCGCGTCGACGATGCCGAGCATCCCGTCCGCACTACCGGCCGCCACACCGGAATCGGTGGACGCTGCGACCGTTCTTCCCGAAAATCGCTATCTCAACCGAGAATTGAGCTGGCTCGATTTCAACTCGCGTGTCCTCGCTCTCGCCGAGGACTCCTCGCTGCCCTTGCTGGAGCGGGCGAAGTTTCTCGCCATCTACGCGTCCAATCTCGACGAGTTCTACATGGTCCGGGTCGCCGGTCTCAAACGTCGCGACGAAACCGGTCTGTCGGTTCGATCGGCCGACGGAATGACTCCTCGCGAACAGCTGGCGGTGATCGGGCAGCGCACCCAGGAACTTGCGCTCAAACACGCGCGAGTGCTGCTGGATTCGATTCTGCCCGAGCTCACCGCCGAGGGCATCGCGATCATCCGGTGGTCCGATCTGGACAGCGACGAACGTGCGCGACTGTCGGACTACTTCACCGAACAGGTGTTCCCGGTTCTCACACCGCTGGCCGTCGACCCGGCGCACCCGTTCCCCTACATCAGCGGCCTGAGCCTCAATCTCGCTGTGACAGTGAAGGACTACTCCACGACCGGGGAGCACTTCGCCCGCGTCAAGGTCCCCGACAACGTCGATCGCTTCGTGCGCGTCAAGCGCGGCGAGGGCACTCACCGCATCGACGCCTTCCTGTCGATGGAGGAGTTGATCTCCGCTCACCTCCATGTGCTCTTCCCCGGCATGGAGGTCGTCGAGTCCCACGCGTTCCGGATCACGCGCAACGCCGATTTCGAGGTCGAGGAAGACCGCGACGAGGACCTGCTGCAGGCTCTGGAGCGAGAACTCGCTCGGCGGCGCTTCGGCTCGCCGGTCCGTCTCGAGATCGCCGACGACATGACCGAGCACATGCTCGAACTGCTGCTGCGTGAGCTCGACGTCGATCCCGGCGATGTCATCCAGGTTCCCGGACTGCTGGATCTGTCCTGCCTGTGGCAGGTCTACAGCGTCGACCGCCCCAACCTCAAGGACGCACCCTTCGTTCCTGCCACCCACCCCGCGTTCGGTGAACGCGAGACCCCCAAGAGCGTGTTCTCGACTCTGCGCGACGGCGACGTCCTGGTGCACCATCCGTACGATTCCTTCTCCACCAGCGTCCAACGCTTCATCGAGCAAGCAGCGGCCGATCCTCAGGTGCTCGCCATCAAGCAGACTCTCTATCGCACCTCGGGAGATTCGCCGATCGTCAACGCACTCGTCGACGCGGCCGGAGCGGGCAAGCAGGTCGTTGCACTGGTCGAGATCAAGGCGCGTTTCGACGAACAAGCCAACATCGAGTGGGCACGCAAGCTCGAAAAGGCGGGCGTGCACGTGGTCTACGGCCTCGTCGGCCTCAAGACGCACTGCAAGACCTGCCTGGTGGTGCGCCGAGAGGGGTCGGTCATTCGCCGGTACTGCCACATCGGTACCGGCAACTACAACCCCAAGACAGCGCGTATCTACGAGGACGTGGGCCTGCTGACGTCATCGCCCGAAATCGGGGCCGACCTCACCGATCTGTTCAACTCGCTGACCGGATACTCGCGAAAGTCCAAGTACCGCAACCTTCTGGTCGCTCCGTACGGGGTGCGGCGCGGCATCGTCGAGCGCATCGAAGCGGAGGTCGAACACCTCAAGAGTGGCCGTGCGGCCGGAATTCGCCTCAAGGCCAACGCCTTGGTCGACGAGCAGGTCATCGACGCGCTCTACCGAGCATCGATTGCCGGAGTGCCGGTGAAGGTGGTGGTGCGCGGAATTTGTGCGCTCAAGCCAGGAGTTCCCGGGCTGTCGGAGAACATCGAAGTTCGTTCCATCCTCGGTCGATTCCTCGAACACTCACGGGTTCTGCATTTCCAGGGTGCGGACGAGTTCTGGATCGGCAGCGCAGACATGATGCACCGCAACCTCGATCGCCGAGTGGAGGTGATGGCTCAGGTCAAGGATCCCCGACTGGCGAACCAGCTCAGCGACATCTTCGATTCCGCCCTCGACCCCACCACTCGATGCTGGGAGTTGGGACCGGACGGCGGCTGGGTCGCCTCACCTGCTCGGGGCGAGAAGGTTCGTGAACATCAGGTCGACCTGATGCGCAGTCGGAGGAATCAGGCGTCCTGATGGGCACTTCCGACGGTTCTCCCCGCGCCAACATCTTTGCGGCCGGCTCGATCCTGTGGCGTCGTTCACCGAGCGGCGACTCCGGCGTCGAGGTCGCCTTGGTGCACAGGCCCAAGTACGACGACTGGTCGTTCCCCAAGGGCAAGCTCGATCCCGGCGAGACAGCTGTCGACGCAGCGGTCCGAGAGGTGAAGGAGGAGACCGGATTCGACTCACGACTGGGGCGGTCGCTGTCCTACGTCACCTACCCGATTCCGGGGCACCGTCGGGTCAAGAAGGTGCTGTACTGGGCGGCCGAGGTCACCGGGGGCGAGTTCGTCCCCAATGTCGAGGTGGACGAACTGCGCTGGGTGGCACCCGAGGACGTCGGCCGCGAACTCTCGTACCCCATGGACCACAAGATCCTTCGCCGGTTCGTGGCCAAGCCTGCCGACACCTCGACGGTGCTGCTGGTTCGTCACGGCAGTGCCGGGTCGCGCTCGCGGTTCAAGGGCAACGATGTCGACCGTCCGCTCGACAGGACCGGACGGCGGCAGGCCCAATCCTTGGTCTCGCTGCTTCGTGCCTTCGGCGGTGATTCCGTGTACGCAGCCGACCGCGCTCGATGCGTCCAGACAGTCGCTCCGTTCGCCGAATCGTTGGGGGTGGACATCACTCCCGAGCATCTGCTGTCCGAGGAAGGCTACGCCGACGACCCTCGCAAGGGGCGACATCGCGCTCGCGACATAGCCGAACTGCCCGGCACCCCTGTTGTCTGCAGCCAGGGAAAGGTGATTCCCGACCTGATGCGATGGTGGGCGGAGAAAGACGGAATCACGTTGCCTGCCAACCGAAATCGTAAGGGTAGTGTTTGGGTGCTCTCGCGCCGTGACGGTCGGCTCATCGCTGCCGACCACATCGCCAGTCCGTTGCCCACCCTCACCGCCGACGGCTGAGCGGCGCAACACCAACGACGGAAGGCCCCCGACTCGATGTTCGAGTCGGGGGCCTTCCGCGGTGTTCACACTGTCATACGTGAAGCAGGCAGGCTCTACTTCTTCGCTGCGCGCTTCGCGGGGGCCTTCTTGGCCGGTGCCTTCTTGGCCGGAGCCTTCTTGGCGACGGTCTTCTTGGCCGCTGTCTTGGCCGGAGCCTTCTTGGCGGGAGCAGCAGTCGTTGCGGCCTTGCGCGCAGTCGTCTTGGCCGGAGCCTTCTTCGCAACGGTCTTGCGTGCGGTGGTCTTCGCGGGAGCTGCCTTCTTGGCGGCGGTCTTCGCGGGAGCCGCTGCCTTACGAGCAGTGGTCTTGGCCGGCGCTGCCTTCTTGGCGGCAGCGGTGGTTGCCTTGCGGGCGGTCGTCTTCACGGCAGCCTTCTTCGCAGCCGTCTTCTTCGCAGCCGCAGTCTTCTTGGCCGGAGCCGCAGCGGCACCGCGCTTGACGGCAGGACCGGTGGCGGGCAGCTTCTGCCCACCGGCGATGACGGCCTTGAACTGCGCACCCGGACGGAATGCCGGAACGTTGGTCGGCTTCACGCGAACGGTCTCGCCGGTGCGGGGGTTACGGGCGACGCGGGCTGCGCGACGACGCTGCTCGAACACGCCGAAGCCCGTGATCGTGACACTCTCGCCGCGGTGCACTGCGCGCACGATGGTGTCGACGATGTTCTCGACAGCCTCTGTGGCGCTCCGCCTATCAGACCCCAACTTCTCGGTCAGGGCGTCAATCAGCTCTGCCTTGTTCATGGATTTCCTCCGCTATATGGTGGCCCATCGTCGGACCGACTACTACAACGGTAAACCCCAAGTCGTCAAGAGTCTATGCGCCACGCCAATTTTCATTCTGGTGTCGCGGAATGATTCACGGCCGCAAAGCGTGTCGGACCGCCGCCGATCAGCTTTCGGCGGGTGTCTCGATCCGCGCCGGAAGGGTCAGGGGTTTGTATGAAGGCCTTGACTTTTCGTACTCCGTAATGGCCTCTACCTGGCGTAATGTCAATCCGATGTCGTCCAGGCCCTCCAGCAGACGCCACCGCGTGTAGTCGTCAATCGCAAAGGGCACCACCAACGTTCCAGCCGTTACGGTCTTGTCGACGAGGTCGACAATTATTTCCAGACCGGGCTGTTCTTCTAAGGCTTTCCACAGCAATTCGACGTCGGATTGATCCACTTCGGCAGCCAGCAGCCCGGCCTTACCCGAGTTTCCGCGGAAGATATCGGCGAAACGGGAGGCGATCACGACCCGAAATCCGAAGTCCGAGAGTGCCCAGACGGCATGCTCGCGTGACGATCCCGTACCGAAGTCGGGCCCGGCAACGAGCACCGAGCCTCGGTCGTAGGGCTCGAGGTTCAACACGAAGTTCGGGTCCGAGCGCCAGGCGGCGAACAACCCGTCCTCGAATCCGGTGCGCGTGACGCGCTTGAGGTAGACCGCGGGGATTATCTGGTCGGTGTCGACGTTGGACCGCCGGAGCGGAACTCCGATACCGGTGTGTCGAGTGAAAGCTTCCATCGAATGTGCTCCTCTGAGTTCGATCGATCCGAGCGAAGACGCGTTTACGCGAGATCCGCCGGAGACGACAGGGTTCCACGGATTGCCGTTGCCGCTGCTACCAACGGTGACACGAGATGGGTGCGCCCACCCTTGCCCTGCCTACCCTCGAAATTGCGGTTGGACGTCGACGCCGATCTCTCGCCCGACGCCAATTGGTCCGGGTTCATTCCCAGGCACATCGAGCAACCGGCCTGACGCCACTCCGCTCCTGCGGCCGTGAATATCTCACCCAGACCTTCCTCCTCGGCCTGCGCTCGCACCCGCATGGAACCCGGTACCACCAGCATTCGCACTCCGTCGGCAACCCGGTGTCCTTCGAGAACGGACGCGACGGCCCGCAGATCCTCGATTCGGCCGTTGGTGCACGAGCCGACGAACACGGTGTCGACGGCGATATCGCGGATGGGCGTTCCCGCTTCCAGACCCATGTACTGCAAGGCCTTCTGGGCTGCCACCCGCTCGCTCTCGTCGACCATCGCCTCCGGATCGGGCACCGTATCGCCAAGTGGCGCACCCTGACCCGGATTCGTTCCCCACGTGACGAACGGCGTCAACGTGTCGGCGTCGATGTGGACCTCGTTGTCGAACACCGCATCCGGATCGGTCGCCAATTCGTTCCACGCGGCCACCGCCGCATCCCAGTCGGCTCCCCGAGGAGCGTGCGGGCGTCCCTTCAGGTACTCGTAGGTGACCTCGTCGGGTGCGATCATGCCTGCCCGCGCTCCGGCTTCGATCGACATGTTGCAGATGGTCATTCGCGCTTCCATCGACAGCTTGCGAATGGCCTCACCGCGGTATTCGAGGACGTAGCCCTGACCGCCGCCGGTGCCGATCTGTGCGATGACGGCGAGGATGAGATCCTTGCTCGTCACACCGGGGGCGAGTTCTCCGTCGACGGTGATGGCCATCGTCTTGAAAGGACGCAGCGACAAGGTCTGCGTGGCCATGACGTGCTCGACCTCACTGGTGCCGATGCCCATTGCGATCGAGCCGAAGGCACCGTGCGTCGAGGTGTGACTGTCTCCGCACACCACGGTCATGCCGGGCTGGGTGAGACCCAGCTGTGGGCCGATGATGTGCACGATGCCCTGATCGAGATCGCCCATCGGGTAGAGCCGAACACCGAATTCCTCGCAGTTGCGTCGAAGGGTGTCGACCTGCGTGCGCGAGACCAGATCGGCGATGGGCGCGAAGATGTCGGCCGTCGGGACGTTGTGGTCCTCGGTCGCGATCGTCAGATCGGGACGACGGAGCCCGCGGCCGGCCAACCGAAGTCCGTCGAACGCCTGCGGGCTCGTCACCTCGTGCACCAGATGGAGGTCGATGTAGATCAGATCCGGCTCACGCGCCCCGCCTTCGCCGCCGCCTCGGACCACCACATGCTGGTCCCATACCTTCTCCGCCAAAGTCTTCGGTGTTTCGGACATCGCTGTCGCGGACCTCGTCTTTCCCTGTCGTCGTCGCGCCGGTGAACGGGCTGGTTCACCTCGCGTGATCGTCTCGACATCATGCCCCCGGCGCGCACCGAAGATGTCGTAGTTGTGCAATCTCAGCATGCGGGAGGCTAATATCGTTCTATGAGACAGCATAGCCCCAATGGCCTCGTCGACAAATCGAGCGGTATCGGTGTCCTCGACAAGGCGATGGCGGTGCTGCACGCGGTGGCCGAGAAGCCCTGCAATCTGGGCGATCTGTGCGCTCGAACGAGCCTGCCCAGGGCCACGGCCCACCGGCTCGCGGTCGGCCTGGAGACCCACCGGCTTCTGGTACGAGATGCCGACGGCCTGTGGCGGACCGGGCCGGGACTGGGCGAGCTCGCGGCGAGCGCATCGGATGCCCTCCTCGATGCTGCTGCCTCGGTACTCCCCCGCCTACGCGAGATCACCGGCGAGAGTGTGCAGATCTATCGGCGCGAAGGAACGGTGCGGGTGTGCGTGGCGTCCATGGAGCCGCCGACCGGACTTCGAGACACCGTGCTCGTCGGAGCACGCCTGCCGATGACGGCCGGGTCGGGTGCCAAAGTGCTTCTCGCATGGGCAGATTCACAGACTCAACGAACAGTTCTGCCCGATGCGGAATTCGGTGAGCGCACCCTCCTCGAGGTTCGACGGCGCGGTTGGGCGCAGAGTGCGGGCGAGCGCGAACCGGGCGTCGCGAGCGTTGCCGCGCCGGTGCGCGACAGCAACGACGCTGTGGTGGCGGCGATCTCGGTGTCGGGACCGATCGATCGAATCGGGCGCAAGCCCGGAGCGCGCTGGGCAGCCGATCTCCTGGCGGCCGCGGACGCACTGCACAAGCGACTCTGAGGCAGGGCGCAGACCTCACGGCCCGAGGAAAACCAGCTGATCGCGCTGCGAGAGTGGGGTACCTTCGTCTCGAGCGGCCTACCCGGCCGGTCGTCGACTGCGAGGAGTCACCCATGCCCGAATCCGGCAGTGAAGAACTGAAGAAGAAATTCCGCGAAGTCCTGGAACAGAAGAACAGCAAGTCCCACAATTCCGTCGAACACAAGGACGGTGGGCCGAAGGTCAACAACGCTCACGGTCCGGCCGACCATCAGAAGATGTTCCGCCGCAAGAGCGTCTGAGACGCCCACACCGAAACGACAACACCCTCCCGATCCACGGATCGAGAGGGTGTTGTCTGTTGTAGCCCCGACGGGATTCGAACCCGCGCTACCGCCTTGAGAGGGCGGCGTCCTAGGCCGCTAGACGACGGGGCCAGGAACTTCACCTGCATTGTTGTTCGAGCTTGTAACGCTGAGCCAGCTTAACTGCCTCGGCCTCGGCGACAAAATCGCCTTCACCTGCTCGCTGGGGTACCAGGACTCGAACCTAGAATGGCGGTACCAGAAACCGCTGTGTTGCCAATTACACCATACCCCAATGGACTTGAATCGAACTGCGCATCACGATCGATGTGCACTGCGTTTCGAGCCGGGATAGAGACTATCAAAGGTGACTACCCATTCTGCAAATCGGCTGCTCAGAGCCACCGAAACCGCGCGGCGCAGACTTCGGGGCCGGCCCGAGTCGCAGCTTCCTCGGGCCCCAGGAGCCCCCTCGACGCCTCGTCCGACCAGTGGAGCAGACTTGTTCTCCGTGACCGATCGCAGACCCAGCCGAGTCCGATGAGGGTTCTGCTCGTTCCTCAGGGCGAGCAGGCGGTACTGACGTACCTCGCCGACGACGGCTCGATGCAGAGTGAACCCACGGTGGCCGAGGATCCGGTCGCGGCCGTTGCCGGGCTGGAGCGAGACGAACGGCCGAGGTGGGTGTGGGAGGACACCAGCCGGATCTACCCTCGGTTGCTCGAACGAGGAGTACGCGTCCGCCGCTGTCACGATCTGGCCCTGGTCGGTGCGATTCTGGCGATGCGCGCCGGCTCGGCGACTGCCCCTTCGGCTCCCGCCGACCTGCGGCCGGGGCTGTTCGACGCGAACCCCAACTCCGATCCCGCGGCCGTGCTCACCGAGTATCGGCGTCAGCTTCGCGACATCGGTGACGATCGCGCACTGCACCTGCTGGCGGCGGCCGAGTCGGCCGGGGGCCTGGCCGCCGCGGAGATGACCTTCGACGGGTTGCCGTTCTCCGCGTCGGCACATCGCCGTCATCTGGACACGATGCTCGGTGCGCGGCCGCTGGACGGTTCTCCACCCCCGGCTCTCGTCGAGCTCGAGAACCAGATCTCGTCGGCGTTCGGGCGGCGCGTCAACCCTGCCTCTCCCGTGGAGCTGGTGGCCGCGTTCGCGCGCGTCGGTATCGAACTGACATCGACTCGCGCGCACGTCATCCGCGACATCGACCACCCGGCAGTTCCGCTGCTGCTGCGCCACCGCGATCTGTCGAAGCTGCACGCTGCGAACGGGTGGGCATGGCTCGACGCGTGGGTTCGCGACGATCGTTTCCGTCCGGTCTATGTTCCCGGCGCTGTGGTCTCGGGCCGGTGGGCCAGTCGCGGCGGAGGCGGCCTGCAGATTCCGAAACCCCTGCGCGCCAGTGTGATCGCCGATCCCGGTTACACCTTCGTGGCCGCCGACGCCGGTCAGCTCGAACCGCGCATTCTCGCTGCGATGTCCGGCGATCCCGGTATGGTCGCCGCGGCAGGCACCGCAGATCTGTATGCACCGGTGGCGGCAGCATCGTTCGGCGGCGATCGCAGCCACGCCAAGGTTGCCGTTCTCGGGGTCCTGTACGGGGCGACCTCCGGCGAGGCGCGTTCGCTGCTGACGCGACTACGGGCCTCGTTCCCCGGTGCCGTCGCACTGGTGGAGGAGGCCGCCCGCGCGGGAGAACGGGGCGAGGTCGTTCGTTCGTGGCTCGGACGGGCCTGCCCACCGCCCTCGCCGCAGTGGTGGTCGGAAGGTGACGCGCACGCGCGGGGCCGGTTCACGCGCAATTTCGTCGTGCAGGCCACCGCCGCCGAGTGGGCGCTGTGCTTGTTGGCCGATCTGCGTGGCCGGTTGGCCGGGAGTGGAGCCCGCAGGAGTGACCCGAATGCCGGGAGCGGAGCCCGCAGGAGCGACGGGGATTCCGGGACCAGCAGCGAGTTGGTGTTCTTTCAACACGACGAGGTGGTGGTGCATTGTCCCGTCGCCGATTCGGAGCGTGCCGCCGAAGCGATTGCAGCATCGGCGTTGTCGGCAACTCGGCTGATGTTCGGCGACACGGCCGTCCGGTTTCCGATGGAGACGAGAATCGACCGCTTCTACGGCGCTTCGGCTGCCCGCTCGGAGCCGGATTCGGACTGAGCTCCCGGTGGGTCGGCGAACGTCACGTCGATGTCCTCGAACGGCTTGCTGCGTTGTGCTTCTGCCTGTCCGGTGTAGGTGAGTTTGTCACCTTCGGTCAGTTCGACATCGTCGGTGAACGGGGCCAGAAGGGACCGCGGGAACAGCCTGTCGACACGAACCACGTTGATCTCGATGCAGATCACGATCGATACCGAGGTCACGTACAGAAAGGCCAACAGCCCGAGCACCACTGCAAAGACACCGTTCGTCACCGTCGAACTCGCGGCGACGTATTTCACGTACACACCGCCGAACGTCTGCAGTAGCTGCCACGTCAGACCGGCCACTACGGCTCCCGGAAGTACCTGTCCGATCGACACCGCTCGCACTGTGGCGAGCCGAAACGCAACGACGAACACCCCGACGTACAGCAGCGTTCCGATCACGAAGACGACGAGACCTGATTCCGGGCCGAAATATCCTGCGGCACTGAGCACATTCAGTGCGGTGATAGCCAGTACCGCCAGGCCCACGGTGCTCAGCAAACCCAGTCCCCGCACTCGGGCTCGAATCGGATCGGGCCGGAGATTCTTCGGTACGGCCCATGCGGTGTTCATCGCGTTCTGCAGCGCAACGGACACACCGAGCCCGCCGTACAGCGACCCGAGGATACCCACCGTCAGACCGACCGTGCCGCCACCTATCCGTTCGGGACGCCCCAATTCTTCACCGACCGCCGGGATCTGACCGAGTGCCGAGTTCAGGATCTGTTGTTGCAGCTCCGGGTTGCCCATCAACACGATGCCCAGAATCACGGAGAAGAGCAGCAGCGCAGGAAAGAGCGAGACGAAGGCGTAGTACGTGATCAGGGCGGCGAGGTAGCCGCCCTGATCGTCGACGAACTTGTACACCACCGCAATGGGATAGCCGAGAACCGGTCGCCTGCGCTGGAGTCGATCCAGTCGATCGGAGACACTCATTCGAGGCTGCCCCCGCGGCCCGCGGTGCGCCTGGGGCCGTGCGCCGTCACGCCACCCGGGCGCGTGCTGCAGCCAGGCGTGCCAGGGTCTTCTCGCGCCCGAGCAATTCCATGGACTCGTACAGCGGCGGACTGATGTGCGACCCGGTCACTCCCACCCGAATCGGGGCGAAAGCCTTGCGCGGCTTGAGCTCGAGCTTCTCGATCAGCGCGTCCTTGAGAGTCGCCTCCAGATCGGCCGTGGTCCAGGTCTGCAACGCCGTCAGCGCCTCGACCGAGGCGTCGAGAACGGGTGCGGCATCGGCACCGAGGTTCTTCGCCGCGGCTGCAGGGTCGATCTCGAAGTCCGCCTCGTCGACGAACAGGAACTTCAGCAGTCCCCAGGCATCCGAGAGGACGACGATGCGGGTCTGCACCAGATCGGCCGCGACGGCGAACACCTTCTCGTCGACCGGCTCGGTGAGATTGCCCTGCGCGACGAGGTATTCGCGCAACCGCGCCGCGAAATCGTCAGCTGCCAGCATCCTGATGTGCTCGGCGTTGATCGCGTCGGCCTTCTTCTGATCGAAGCGTGCCGGGTTGGAATTAACCGACGAGATCTCGAACGCCGCCACCATCTCGTCGAGAGAGAAGACGTCGTGATCGTCCGAGATGCCCCAGCCGAGAAGAGCGAGGTAGTTCAGCAGACCTTCCGGAACGAACCCACGATCGCGGTGGATGAACAGATTCGATTCGGGGTCACGCTTGGACAGCTTCTTGTTGCCCTGGCCCATGACGAACGGCAGGTGCCCGAACTCGGGGGTGCGTTCTGCGACGCCGATCCGGATCAGTGCCTCGTAGAGAGCGAGCTGACGAGGCGTCGACGACAGCAGGTCCTCACCGCGCAGGACGTGGGTGATCTTCATCAGTGCGTCGTCCACCGGATTGACCAACGTGTACAGCGGAACTCCGTTGCCTCGGGTCAGAGCGAAATCCGGTACGGTCCCGGCCTTGAACGTGGTCTCCCCGCGCACGAGGTCGTTCCACGTCAGATCGTGATCGGGCATCCGCAGTCGCACGACGGCCCCGCGTCCCTCGCTTCGATAGGCCTCGCGCTGCTCCGGAGTCAGGTCGCGGTCGAAGTTGTCGTAACCGAGTTTGGGGTCGCGTCCGGCTGCCTTGTGACGGGATTCCACTTCCTCCGGCGTGGAGAACGACTCGTAGGCCTCGCCGGCGTCGAGCAACTGCTGCACGACGGCAACGTGTTGCTCGCGACGCAGCGACTGCCGGTAGGGCTCGTACGGGCCACCCACCTCGGGGCCCTCGTCCCACTCGAGGCCGAGCCAGCGCAACGCGTCGAGCAGGGCGGCGTAGGACTCTTCGGAGTCGCGTGCTGCGTCGGTGTCCTCGATGCGAAAGACGAAGGTGCCGCCGTGATGCCGGGCGAACGCCCAGTTGAACAGTGCGGTTCGGACCAGACCGACGTGCGGGGTCCCGGTGGGCGACGGGCAGAACCGAACGCGGACATCTGTTGCTGTGGTCATGCTCGCCCTACTTCTTCGCTGCGACGGGGTTGGTCAGGGTACCGATTCCCTCGACGGTGATCGACACGCTGTCTCCGTCGGTGATGGGCCCGACTCCCTCGGGGGTTCCGGTGAGAATGACGTCTCCGGGGAGCAGTGTCATCACCGCGGACACCCACTCGATGATCTTCGGAATGTCGTGCAGCAGAAGCGAAGTACGACTCTGCTGCTTGACCACGCCGTCGACCTCGGTCTTGATCTCGAGATCGGTCGGGTCGAGCGAGGTCTCGATCCAGGGCCCGAGTGGGCAGAAGGTGTCGTGTCCCTTGGCGCGAGTCCACTGTCCGTCGTGCTTCTGGTGGTCACGGGCCGAGACGTCGTTGGCGACGGTGTATCCGAGCACCACCTCGTACGCCTTGGAGGCCGGGACGTCCTTGCACGGGCGGCCGATGACGATCGCCAGTTCACCCTCGAAGTGCACCTCGTTCGAGGACGGTGGCAGCACGATGGGCGCTCCGGGCCCGACGATGGAGGTGTTCGGCTTGATGAAGATCACGGGGTCCTTCGGAGCCTCACCGCCCATCTCGGCCACGTGCGCGGCGTAGTTCTTCCCGATGGCGATGACCTTGCTGGCGAGGATGGGGGCGAGCAGTCGCACGTCGGCCAGAGGCCACGACCGACCCGTGAACGTGGGTGTGCCGAAAGGATGTTCGGCGATTTCCTTCGCAGTCTGCGAGTCACCCTCACCTTCGATACTCACGAATGCCACACCATCAGGACTTGCAATTCGACCGAGACGCATGACGGAAGTCTATCGACCGTTGTTCTCCGCACGTCGACGCCGTCCGATCCACCGATCTTTCGCCGGTGTAAAGTTCGCGTTGATCCACATAGCAAGATCGTATGTCCATATTTTGAGACGGAAGGCCGGAATGAGCGACACGAAGCAGTTGTCCAGCATCGGCGAGACGCGACGGTGGTTCATGCTCGTGCTCGGGATGCTCGCGCAGACTGCGGGCGCCGTCTTCATCAACGGTGCTGCATTTCTCATTCCTGCCCTGCACGACGACCGGGGACTCGGCCTTGCGACTGCAGGATTCGTGGTTGCGATGCCCACCGTCGGCATCATGCTGACCCTCATCGCATGGGGCGTGCTCGTCGACCGCATCGGCGAACGTCTCGTTCTGGTGATCGGGCTCGGGCTCACGGCCGCAGCGAGTCTCGGCGCGGTGGTCAGCACGTCCATCCCGGTGCTCGCCGTCCTGCTGCTGGTCGGCGGTATGGCAGCGGCCAGTGCGAACAGCGCGAGCGGACGCGTGGTGGTGGGATGGTTCCCGCCGCATCGCCGTGGACTGGCAATGGGCATCAGGCAGATGTCGGTGCCCCTGGGCGTTGCCCTTGCCGCCCTCACCATCCCACCCATCGCCCGTGACCACGGCGTCGGAGTGGCACTGCTCGTACCCGCTGCGGTGTGCGCTGCGAGCGCCCTGCTCTGCCTGGCGGTCGTCGACCCTCCCCGTCCGAATCGTATCGACGCGGCGGCGCAGGGTCTGCTCGACAATCCGTACCGAGGCAGCAGCCAACTGTGGCGCATTCATGCCACGTCCATCCTGCTGGTGGTTCCGCAGTACGTGGTCTGGACATTTGCGCTCGTGTGGCTGATGACCGACCGAGGGTGGACTGCTGCGGCCGCGGGCGTCCTCGTCACCGTCACCCAGATCCTCGGTGCACTGGGCCGGATGAGCGTCGGAGCACTCTCCGATCGGGTCGGTAGCCGCATGCGGCCCCTACGGTGGGTTGCGGCCACCGCCACCGTCAGCATGCTGGGGCTCGGCATCGCCGACTGGTTCGACTCCCCCGCCGCAATCGTCCTGCTCGTCGTCGCGTCCGTCGCCACCGTTGCACCGAACGGCCTTGCCTTCACTGCTGTCGCAGAGATATCGGGACCGTATTGGAGCGGACGCGCCCTCGGCGTGCAGAACACGAGTCAGTACGTGTTCGCGTCGGCCGTACCGCCGATCTTCGGGGCGCTTGCGACGGTCAGCTTTCCCGTCGCATTCCTGGTGTCGGCGATCTTCCCTGCACTCTCCGTGCCGATCGTCCCCGACGATCCGCGTTCCGAGACTTTCGACGAGAATTCCGACAGCGCCGGCTGATCCAGACCTGCGGGGATGCCCGAGAAACACGACATGCCACGGTGGGCAGTCGGCCCACCGTGGCATGTCGTGACGGCCCTGCTACAGACGCGCTGCGATTCTCGCGCCGATGTCCTTCGTCGACGCGGTTGTGGTTCCTCGCTCGGCGAGATCCGCTGCGACAGCGGCTTCCACCCGCGCCGCACCTGCCGCATCGCCGAGATGATCGAGCAACAACGACACCGACAGGATCGCGGCCGTCGGGTCCGCCTTCTGCTGCCCTGCGATGTCGGGAGCACTGCCGTGCACGGGCTCGAACATACTCGGATTGGTTCCGGTCGCATCGATGTTTCCGCTTGCGGCCAAACCGATTCCGCCGGTCACCGCCGCCGACAGGTCCGTCACGATGTCACCGAACAGATTGTCGGTGACGATGACGTCGAACCGGCCCGGGTCGGTCACGAGGTGAATCATCGCGGCGTCGATGTGCTGGTACGCGACCTCGACGTCCGGGAACTCGGCCGCGACCTCGTCCACCGTGCGAGCCCAGAGGCTGCCTGCGAACGTGAGCACATTGGTCTTGTGCAGCAGCGTCAGATGCTTGCGCCGAGTCAGAGCCCGCTCGAAACCGTTGCGCACCACCCGCTCGACCCCGTAACGGGTGTTGACACTGACCTCGGTGGCCACCTCGTGCGGGGTGCCGACACGAAGCGCGCCACCGTTGCCGGTGTACGGCCCCTCGGTGCCCTCCCGCACGACCACGACGTCGATGTCCTTGTCACCGGCGAGTGGGCCGACGACACCCGGGTACAGCTTGGCCGGACGCAGGTTGATGTGGTGATCGAGCTCGAACCGAGCGCGCAACAGCAGTCCGCGCTCGAGCACGCCGCTCGGAACCGACGGATCACCGATGGCTCCCAACAGAATTGCGTCGTGCTCGCGCAGTTCGGCCAACACCGAGTCCGGCAGCAGTTCCCCGGTGGCGTTGTAGCGACGCGCGCCGAGGTCGTACTCGGTCTTCTCGGCACCGGGTGCAACGACGTCGAGCACGGCGAGCGCCTCGGTGACGACCTCCGGTCCGATACCGTCTCCGGCGATGACGGCCAGCTTCATCTCACTCCTCGTGATTCTTCGACTTCGTTCTATCGACTGCGAGCGATGCTCAGGACAGGTCGACCAGTTCGATGGTGGACGCGCCGACCGCGGTGGCGATGCTCGCGCTCAACTCCTCCGACACGTCCTTGTCGACGCGCAGCAGAATCGTTGCGCCGTCGCCCTCGGAGTCCTGGCTCAGTGCGGCGGCCTGGATGTCGATGCCGGCATCGCCGAGCAGGGTGCCGATCCGGCCGAGGCTGCCGGGCTGATCCGCGTAGTTGACGATGAGGTTCTTGCCCTCGGCACGGAGGTCGAAGTTGCGGCCGTTGATGTTGACGATCTTCTCGACCTGCGTGGTGCCGGTCAGAGTGCCCGCGACGTTGAGCACCGAGCCGTCGCCGTAGACGGCGCGGATGTCGACCACGCTGCGGTGGTTCTCGCTCTCGGACGCGGTGGTGACCTCGGCGGTGACGCCACGCTCCTCGGCGAGCGACGGGGCGTTGACGAACGTGACCGAGTCCTCGATGACGGCGGAGAACAGACCGCGCAGCGCCGAGAGCTTGAGGATCTCGACGTCCTCGGCGGCGAGTTCGCCGCGGACGTCGACCGACAGCGACGTGGGAAGTTCGGTGGACAGAGCGCCGAGCAGCACACCCTGCTTACGCACGATCTCGAGCCACGGCGACACCTCCTCGCCCACGGCGCCACCCTTGACGTTGACGGCGTCGGGCACGAATTCGCCTGCGAGAGCGAGCAGAACCGACTTGGCGACATCGGTGCCCGCCCGGTCCTGTGCCTCGGTCGTCGACGCGCCGAGGTGCGGGGTGACCACGACCTGCGGCAGCTCGAACAGGGGGCTGTCGGTGCACGGCTCGGAGGCGTAGACGTCGATTCCGGCGGCGAACACATGTCCACTGGTGATGGCGTCGGCCAGGGCCTGCTCGTCCACCAGCCCACCGCGAGCAGCATTGACGACGATGACACCCGGCTTGGTCTTGGCCAGGGCTTCCTTGCCGATGATGCCCTTGGTCTCCGGGGTCTTCGGGAGGTGAACCGAGAACATGTCGGCGCGCTCGAGCAGCTCGTCCAGGCTCACCAGTTCGATGCCGAGCTGGGCGGCGCGCGCGGCCGAGACGTAGGGGTCGTAGGCGATGATATGGGTCTCGAATGCTGCAAGACGCTGTGCGAACAGCTGACCGATGCGGCCGAGTCCGACGACGCCGACGGTCTTGCCGAAGATCTCGACACCGTTGAACTTGCTGCGCTTCCACTCGTGCCGACGCAGAGTGGCGTCGGCGGCGGGGATCTGGCGCGCGGCCGACAGCAGCAGCGTCACCGCATGCTCGGCGGCGGTGTGGATGTTGGAGGTCGGGGCGTTGACGACGAGGACACCGCGCTCGGTGGCTGCAGGTACGTCGACGTTGTCCAGACCGACGCCGGCGCGGGCGACGATCTTGAGATTGGTTCCGGCGGCGAGAACCTCTGCGTCGACCGTGGTCGCGGAACGCACCAGGATCGCGTCGGCCTCGGGGACCGCGGCCAGCAGCGCGGGGCGATCCGGGCCGTCGACCCAACGGACCTCGACGCCGTCGCCCAATGCCTCGACGGTGGACGGCGCAAGTTTGTCGGCGATCAGAACGACAGGACGGCCTGGCTGGCTCACGTGAAGAACTCCCTATGTCGGTTCGAGACTGTTGTCGGTGAAAAGTCGGAGCTGGTGCAGCAGAAACAGTTTAGAGGCCGGAGACGTCGAACTGTGACGCCACCTGCCTCACGCATCGAAGGGCACCCCTACGGATGCAGGGGTGCCCTTCGATCAGCATGCGTGAGAACGTGATTCGATGAGAATCAGGCCGTTTCGGTGATCGGGCGATCGACCCAGCTCATCAGGTCGCGCAGCTTCTTGCCGGTGACCTCGATGGGGTGCTCGGCGTTGGCCTTGCGCAGGCCTTCGAGCTCGGTGTTGCCGTTCTCGACGTTGGCGACGAGGCGACGGGTGAACTCACCCGACTGGATGTCGGCCAGGATCGCCTTCATGCGCTCCTTGGTGCCTGCGTCGATCACGCGCGGTCCCGAGAGGTAGCCACCGAACTCCGCGGTGTCGGACACCGAGTAGTTCATCCGAGCGATGCCGCCCTCGTACATGAGGTCGACGATGAGCTTGAGCTCGTGCAGCACCTCGAAGTACGCCATCTCGGGCGCGTATCCGGCCTCGACCATGACCTCGAAGCCCGTCTTGACGAGCTCCTCGGTGCCGCCGCACAGCACGGCCTGCTCGCCGAAGAGGTCGGTCTCGGTCTCTTCCTTGAACGTGGTCTTGATGACGCCTGCGCGCGTTCCGCCGATGCCCTTGGCCCAGGACAGAGCCAGTGCCTGACCTTCGCCCTTGGGGTCCTGGTCGATGGCGATGAGCGCGGGAACGCCCTTGCCGTCGACGAACTGGCGACGCACGAGGTGGCCGGGGCCCTTGGGTGCGACCATGCCGACGGTGACGAACTCCGGTGCCTTGATCAGGTCGAAGTGGATGTTGAGTCCGTGCCCGAAGAACAGCGCGTCGCCGTCCTTCAGGTTGGGCTCGATCTCCTCGGAGAAGATCTTGGCCTGCGCGGTGTCGGGTGCGAGCACCATGATCACGTCGGCCCATTCGGACACCTCGGCGGGAGTGCCGACCTTCAGGCCCTGCTCCTCCGCCTTGGCGCGGGACTTCGAGCCCGCGGCCAGGCCGATGCGCACATCGACACCGGAGTCGCGCAGGCTCAGCGAGTGCGCGTGGCCCTGGCTTCCGTAACCGATCACAGCGACCTTGCGGCCCTGGATGATCGACAGATCAGCATCGTCGTCGTAGAACATCTCGACTGCCACTGTTTGTAACCTTTCCTCTTCGATTTCGCTGAAAATCACGTCCGTCGCTCAGCGCGACGCTGTGATCGATTTCGGTCCACGTCCGACGGCAACGACTCCCGACTGAACTATTTCTCGAATTCCATAGGGGTCCAACATCTTCAGCAACGCATCGAGCTTCGAGCGGGTGCCCGTCGCCTCGACCGTCACGGCCTCGGGAGACACGTCGATCACCTTGGCGCGGAACAGGTTCACCGTTTCGATGACCTCACTGCGCACACTCGCGTCGGCGCGGACCTTGATCAGCACCAACTCGCGAGCCACCGAGGAGTCGTCGTCCTGCTCGACGATCTTGATGACGTTGATGAGCTTGTTGAGCTGCTTGGTCACCTGCTCGAGCGGGAATTCGTCGACGGTGACCACGATCGTCATCCGCGAGATCTCGGGAATCTCGGTACCGCCGACGGCAAGCGAGGAGATGTTGAAACCACGGCGCGAGAACAACGCGGCGACGCGGGCCAGCACACCTGGCTTGTCCTCGACGAGGACGCTGAGGGTATGGCTCGTGCTCACTTGTCGGTGCCTTTCACGTCGTCGATCTGCGGGTGTGGGGCCTGCTCGCGCTCCATGGCCTCGTCGAGGCCGGGCTCGCTTCCCACGGTCTCGTCCTCGTCGAACAGCGGACGGATTCCGCGCGCGGCCATGATCTCGTCGTTGCCGGTACCGGCAGCGACCATCGGCCACACCTGTGCGTCGGCTCCCACGATGAAGTCGATGACGACCGGACGATCGTTGATCGCTCGTGCCTGAGCGATCACCGCGTCGACGTCCTCTTCCCGCTCGCACCGCAGCCCGACGCAACCGAGCGCCTCGGCGAGCTTCACGAAATCGGGGATGCGAACGGCACCGTGGGTACCGAGATTGGTGTTGGAGTAGCGCTCCTCGTAGAACAGGGTCTGCCACTGGCGAACCATGCCGAGGTTGCCGTTGTTGATGAGTGCGACCTTGATCGGGATGCCCTCGACCGCGCAGGTCGCGAGTTCCTGATTGGTCATCTGGAAGCATCCGTCGCCGTCGATGGCCCACACCTCGGCGTCGGGGAGGCCCCTCTTGGCACCCATTGCGGCCGGAACCGCGTACCCCATCGTGCCGAGGCCGCCCGAGTTGAGCCACGTACGCGGCTTCTCGTAGTTGATGAACTGTGCAGCCCACATCTGGTGCTGACCGACGCCGGCGCAGTAGATCGCGTCGGGGCCGGCGAACTTGCCGACCGAGCTGATGACGAACTCCGGTGACATCGATCCGTCGGACGGGCGGTCGTAACTCAGCGGGTAGGTCTTGCGGATGCCGTTCAGGTAGACCCACCACTGCTCGAGATCGAGCGTGGTTCCGGTCGCACGGTCCGCCCGCAGTGCCTCGATGAGCTCGGTGATGACCTCACGGCAGTCGCCGACGATCGGCACGTCGGCGTAGCGGTTCTTGCCGATCTCGGCCGGATCGATGTCGGCGTGGATGACCTTGGCATCCGGTGCGAAGGACGAGAGCTGGCCGGTGACTCGGTCGTCGAACCGGGCACCGAGCGTGATCAGCAGATCGCTCCGCTGCAATGCGGCCACCGCGGCGACGGTGCCGTGCATACCCGGCATGCCGAGGTTCAGATTGTGCGAGTCGGGGAACGCGCCGCGGGCCATCAGAGTGGTCACGACAGGAATTCCGGTCAGTTCGGCCAGCTCGAGCAGCTCCGCCGAGGCGTCGGCCTTGATGACGCCGCCACCGACATAGAGCACCGGCTGCTTGGCGTCGGCGATGTAGCGGGCCGCTTCGCGGACCTGCTTGCCGTGCGGCTTGGTGACCGGACGGTAGCCGGGCAGACGCATCTCCGGCGGCCACGAGAACGTGGTCTGCGCCTGCAGGACGTCCTTGGGGATGTCGACGAGCACCGCACCGGGACGGCCCGAGGCGGCGATGTAGAACGCCTCGGCCATGATGCGCGGGATGTCGGCACCGTCGGTGATGAGGAAGTTGTGCTTGGTGATCGGCATCGTGATACCCGAGATGTCGGCTTCCTGGAAGCCGTCGGTCCCGATGAGACTACGGGCGACCTGGCCGGTGATCGCGACGACGGGAACCGAATCCATCTGAGCGTCGGCGAGTGGGGTGACGAGGTTGGTCGCGCCGGGACCGGACGTTGCCATGCAGACGCCGACCTTGCCGGTCGCCTGGGCGTAGCCGGTCGCGGCGTGGCCTGCACCCTGCTCGTGGCGCACCAGAATGTGGCGCACCTTCACCGAGTCGAAGAGCGGGTCGTAGACCGGGAGAACCGCGCCACCGGGAATGCCGAATACGGTGTCGACGTCGAGTTCTTCGAGGGCCCGAACGACCGACTGTGCGCCGGTGACCTTCTCCGGTGCGACGTGGCGTCGCGATCCGTTGGTCACTGCGTCTGCGGACGGGCTGGCGGCTGTCCCCGACTTACGGGTCGTGGGCCCTGGGCGTGCGGTTGGTGCGCTCACTGATTGCTTCCTCAGGAATGTGAAATTGCTGGGCGATCTCTGGGCAAGAAAAAACCCCCGTCAGCGTGAGCTGTACGAGGGTGGCGCGTCGATGCGAGTTTGAACAACCGGCTCAGGCGTTGACGCGCCGGCCGATTACGAGTATCCAATTCCGCTTCACGCGCTCGACGGTAGGCGCGCGCACAGGGAAGAGTCAAACTCGTCACGACGCAATCCCATTATGTGAGATCGCGTAGATGCAATGCGAAGATGAATGGGTGTCGTCTTCGCAGCAGTCCGAACCACCTCGGCCATCATCCCACACCGCACCCGAGTCACCGAAAGGTGCCGAGGGACCGCAACCACCGACAGCGCAGGTCATTCGAGTCCCACGCCTCGCGCTCCTCGGCGTCGGCCTGTTGCTCTTCGGCACCGGACTGACCGCCGCCAGCTGGCCCCTGGCCATGGGCTGGCTGCTCATACTGCCCATCGTCGCCGGCATCTGGGTGTTTCGGGTGCGCACGGTCGTCTCTCCCGAGGCGATCACGGCGCGACGGTTCGTGGGTTCGGATGTGATCGCGTGGGACTCGGTGGCGGGTCTGCACTTCCCGGACCGTCGATGGGCGCGTGTGGTCCTGACCGACAAGAGCGAGAAGTCCCTACCGCTCGTGCGATTCGACCTACTCCCCCAGCTCGCCGCGGCCAGCGGCGGCCGTATCACCGACCCCTACGCCGCGGCCGCCGCTGCTGCCGCCGCGAAGGATCGGGACCGTGAGGAAGCCGACGACACCGAGGGCGACGGCGAACAGGCACCGAAGGACCGGTAGTCGACGGCGAGTAATCTCCTCGGTGCGAGAAACCGCTGCAACGAACGAGGACAACGCACTATGCCGCCGCTACGCTCACGGGTCACCACTGTCGGACGCAACGCCGCGGGCGCACGCTCGCTGTGGCGCGCCACCGGAATGACCGATTCGGACTTCGGAAAACCCATCGTCGCCATCGCGAACTCGTACACCCAGTTCGTCCCCGGCCACGTGCATCTGAAGAACGTGGGCGAGATCGTCGCCGACGCCGTACGAGCTGCAGGCGGGGTACCCCGGGAGTTCCACACCATCGCCGTCGACGACGGAATCGCCATGGGTCACGGCGGCATGTTGTACTCGCTGCCCAGCCGCGAGATCATCGCCGACTCCGTCGAGTACATGGCCAACGCCCATACTGCCGACGCCTTGGTGTGCATCTCGAACTGCGACAAGATCACTCCCGGCATGCTCAATGCCGCGATGCGCCTGAACATCCCTGCCGTCTTCGTCTCCGGTGGACCGATGGAGGCAGGCAAGGCCGTGGTCGTCGACGGCGTCGCGCAGGCACCGACCGACCTGATCACCGCGATCTCCGCCAGCGCCAACGACGCCGTGTCCGAGGCGGGCCTCGACGAGGTCGAGCGCAGCGCGTGCCCCACGTGCGGGTCGTGCTCGGGCATGTTCACGGCCAACTCGATGAACTGCCTCACCGAGGCGCTCGGTCTCGCCTTGCCCGGCAACGGCTCCACGCTGGCCACTCACGCGGCCCGCCGCGCGCTGTTCACACGTGCAGGCACCACCATCGTCGAGGCAGCGCTGAAGTACTACCGCGACGAGGACGAATCGGTCCTCCCCCGCAACATCGCCACTCCGGCCGCGTTCCGCAACGCCATGGCTCTCGACGTCGCGATGGGCGGATCCACCAATACGGTGCTGCACACCCTCGCTGCCGCGCAGGAAGGCGAGGTCGACTTCGATCTGGACTCCATCGACGCCATCAGCCGCAAGGTCCCGTGCCTGTCGAAGGTCTCCCCCAATTCCGACTACCACATGGAGGACGTGCACCGCGCCGGCGGAATCCCGGCCCTGCTCGGCGAACTGCGACGCGCGAACCTGCTCGAAACCGATGTCTCGACCGTGCACACGAAGAGCTTCGACGAATGGCTCGACACCTGGGACATTCGATCCGGCAAGGCCTCCGCCGAGGCCGTCGAGCTGTTCCACGCCGCCCCGGGCGGTGTCCGCACCGTCGAACCGTTCTCCACCGGCAACCGCTGGTCCTCGCTCGACACGGACGCCGCAGGTGGCTGCATCCGCGATCTCGAGCATGCCTACACGGTCGAGGGTGGTCTGGTGGTACTGCGCGGCAACATCGCCGTCGACGGTGCAATCCTCAAGACCGCAGGGATCGACGAGGACCTGTTCTCCTTCCAGGGTCCGGCACTGGTCGTCGAGTCGCAGGAAGAAGCGGTCTCGGCCATCCTGCAGAAGAAGATTCGGCCCGGTGACGTGCTGGTCGTCCGCTACGAGGGCCCCAAGGGCGGCCCGGGCATGCAGGAAATGCTGCACCCGACGGCCTTCCTCAAGGGGGCCGGACTGGGCAAGGTCTGCGCACTGATCACCGACGGCCGCTTCTCCGGCGGAACTTCGGGACTGTCCATCGGACACATCTCCCCCGAGGCCGCCGCCGGCGGTGTGATCGGGCTCGTCGAGAACGGCGACCAGGTCCGAATCGACGTCGCCACCCGCACCCTCGAGATCCTCGTCGACGACGAGACCCTCGAGACGCGACGCGCGAAGATGAACGCGTCCGAGCGGCCGTGGCAGCCGGTCGATCGCCAGCGCACGGTCACCACCGCTCTACGCGCCTACGCCGCCCTGGCGACATCGGCGGACAAGGGTGCCGTTCGCTACGTCCCCTGAGGGTGAAAACCACGTGAGCGGAACTTCGTAGCAGGCTACGAACTTCCGCTCACGTGGTCGGGCGGCTGTCAGAGGTCAGCGAACGACGGGGTTGGCCCCGTTGAGGAAGATCCAGATGCACACGCCTGCGGCGATGCCGACGACGAGCGCCAGGAACGAACCGATCCGCGGCCGGGTGGCCCATCCACGTCGGCCGTCGAACGCGATGCGTCCCGGGCCGGTGAGAATGATCGCCGCTGCAGCGAAGCCGAGGACCGTCTCGTACTCGACACCGCCGCTGCCCGAGAACTGCAATCCGGGCTCGACGGCCTGCTTGAAGCACCAGGCGTTGATGATCGTGGCCAGCACGGCCGCGCCCGCAAGTGGTGTCGCCAGACCCAGGATCAGCAGCGCTCCACCGAGGGTTTCGCCAGCCGCGGCCGCGATCGCGAGAATTTCCGGGTAGCGGAATCCCGAACTCTCCAATAGGTTCTGAAATCCGTCGAGACCGGGGCCGTTCCACAGTCCGACGAGCTTCTGCAGTCCGTGACCGAGAAACACCGCTCCGATGGTGACACGGAGGACGAACAGACCGAGGTCGGTGCTGCCGCGGCGTGCGGGAACCTCGACGGTCTCGGTACGAACTTCGGGCTCCGGGGCAACGGCCGCCGCGGGCGCTGCCGCTGCGGTGGTCCCGAGGTACTCGGTGGAGCGATCGGAGTACGCACTCGACGTCGTGCTCTCGGAGGTCGACGGGCGATCGGACGTCGAATCGGCGAAGGCCGACGGTCGATACGTCTGCATCTTCTCCGTGGGCTGTGCGTCTGCCGAGCGTGCGTCGGACGACGACGAGTACGGAAAGTCGAGTTCGTCGTCGGTTCGCGGCAGCCGGTCCGAGCGCTGGGCACCGAACGCCGTGGTCGGCGGACCCGCGGCGTCGGTGCGGTCGGACGCCGACGTCTCCGAGGTGGAGCGCGAGGGTGGAATCTTCTCCGTGGGATTGTCGTACGGGCTCTCGGCCGGTTCGTACGACTGATCCGGCCGGTTGGGGTCGCGCGGTGTATCGGTCACCTCCCCACAGTAGAGCCGAAGTGCGCTCCTCACCGACGTCGACGCTCACGGCCGCGTGGCGTGTCTCCCTCCACGTTCCGTAACGTTCGAAGCATGAAGCCGGTCGGAGCGTCGCCACGAACTGCAACCGCTGCCGTCGTCGCCCTGTCGATGACCGCAGCCCTGCTCGCCGGGTGCGCCCGTTTCGACGACTCGAACGCCTCTCCGTTCACTCCTGCGCCGGAGGTGGGGGCGGCCGAGCTGGAGCCGACGACTCCCAGCGACACGCCGCCGCCGTCCGATCCGAACGCTCCGCCGCCGCCGTCCGGTCCGTGTGTCGACCCGGATTCGGCGGTGATCGCGACATGTCTGGACACCACGGGCGGTCTCGTCGCGCTCCCCGACGGACAGTCGGCACTGGTCGCCGAGCGTCGCACCGGTCGCATCATGGAGGTCGCTGCCGGCCGCACGCCGGTCGAGGTGGCTCGAATCGATGTCGACGGCACCGGCGACGGCGGCCTGCTCGACATCGCGCTGTCTCCGACGTACATCGAGGACGGGTTGCTCTACGCCCTCATCACCACATCCGCGGACACCAGAGTGGTCAGACTCGCTCAGGGCGATGTACCCAAGGACATCCTGACCGGCATCCCCCGCGGCGCGACGGGCAATCGCGGAGCCATCGACTTCTACACACCGAACGAACTACTGGTCCTCACCGGCGACAACGGCGATCCGGCCGCGGCCGCGAGCCCGAACTCCCTGTCCGGCAAGCTGTTACGGGTGACGTCGCTGTCCCCGACGACAAACCCCCCACGCCCGCAGATCGCACTCAGCGGCATCGGCACGGCGGGCGACGTCTGCACCGACGGCACCGGAAACATCTACGTCACCGACCGGACCGCGCTGGAGGATCGCCTGCAGCGCATCGACACTCTCGGTGCAGTGTTCAACCCGGTGTGGACGTGGCCGGACCGTCCCGGTGTTGCCGGATGCGCAGCGGGCGCAGGTGGGGTGGCCGTGGCCCTCACGACGGCCAAAGCTGTTGCAGCACTGACCACGGACCCGAACACCGGAGCTGTCTCGGCCGAACCGACACTGCTGATCCAGGACGAATACGGCCAGTTGAACGGCGCGACGAGCTCGGCCGACGGACAGATCCTGGTGGGCACCGTCAACAAGAACGGGCCGACCGTCGGACCCACCGACGACCGCGTCGTCAAGGTGCCGTTCCCCGGCGGCGGCGGAGGCGGCTTCGACTGAACGACGAACGACTGCGGCCGAGCGCGATACGCGCTCGGCCGCAGTCGTTCTCGGTCGTGATCAGGGCTGACCGCAGGCCTCGAGTACCAGCTCCTTGACGCGGGCGGCATCGGCCTGGCCGCGCGTCGCCTTCATCACCGCACCGACGATCGCCCCGGCGGCCTGAATCTTGCCGCTGCGGATCTTCTCGACGACACCGGGATTCGCTGCGAGCGCTTCGTCCACGGCGGCCTGCAACTTGGTGTCGTCCTTCTCCAGTACGAGATTGCGCGCCGCCATGACCTGCGCAGGCTCACCCTCGCCCGCCAGCACCCCGTCCACCACCTGACGGGCACCGTTGTTGTTGAGCTTGCCGTCGGCGACCAGCGCAGCCACCTCGGCAACCTGAGCCGGGGTGATGGACAGATCGGTCAGTCCGACGCCGGCGATGTTGGCCTGCTGCGCCAGGTACGACACCCACCACGAGCGTGCCGCCTGCGCCGACGCACCCGCCTCGACCGTCGCCGAAACGAGCTCGAGTGCACCGGAATTCACCAGATCGCGCATCTCCTCGTCGGAGACACCCCACTCCTTCTGAATCCGACCACGGCGCAACCACGGCAGCTCGGGCAGCGTCGTCCGAAGCTCCTCTATCCAGGCCGCGTCGGGAGCGACGGGCGCAAGATCGGGCTCGGGAAAGTAGCGGTAGTCCTCGGCGGTCTCCTTCTTGCGGCCTGCGGTGGTGGTGCCGTCCGACTCCTGGAAGTGCCGAGTCTCCTGCGTCACCTCCCCACCCGATTCGAGAACCGCCGCCTGACGCCGCATCTCGTACCGAACGGCAACCTCGACGCTCTTGAGCGAGTTGACGTTCTTCGTCTCCGTGCGGGTGCCGAATTCGGTAGCCGTCTTCTCCATCAGAGACACATTGGCGTCGCAACGCAACGAGCCCTGATCCATCCGCACATCGGACACGTTCAGCGATTTCAACAGGTCACGGAGCGCGGTCACGTACGCACGTGCGACCTCGGGCGCACGCGCACCGGTCCCCGTGATGGTCTTGGTCACGATCTCCACCAACGGCACACCGGCACGGTTGTAATCGAGCAGCGAGTGCGACGCCCCCTCGATGCGCCCGGTAGCCCCGCCCACGTGCGTCGACTTACCGGTGTCCTCCTCCATGTGCGCGCGCTCGATCTCCACACGAAACGTGCTGCCGTCGTCGAGCAGCACATCGAGGTAACCCTCGGTCGCGATGGGCTCGTCGTACTGCGAGATCTGATAGTTCTTCGGCTGATCCGGGTAGAAGTAGTTCTTGCGAGCGAACCGCCCCCACGGGGTGATCGAGCAATTGAGAGCCAGCCCGATCCGAATCGCCGACTCCACGGCAGCAGCGTTCACCACCGGAAGCGCGCCGGGAAGGCTCAGGCACACCGGGCACACCTGGGTGTTCGGCTCCGCACCGAACTCGGTGGGGCAGCCGCAGAACATCTTGGTCGCCGTGCCCAACTCCACATGGACCTCCATGCCCAACACGGGGTCGAACTTGGCGAGCACATCGTCGTAATCGATCAAATCGACGGTTGCAGCAGTCATGCACGCAAGTTTATGTCCTACCCACCGCCAGCCGTTCCTGCAGGCTCCACTCCCGCCCACCCGGATCGTTCCCGCAGGCTCCACTCCCGCCTACAACGCGCGAGTAACAACGAGTCCTCGTTACCGTGCACGGGTGACTCCCCCAGAGCGACAGACACTGTCCATGACCGTGCTGATGACACCCGACATGGCCAACTTCTCCGGCAATGTCCACGGCGGCACGATTCTGAAGTTCCTGGACCAAGTGGCGTACGCCTGCGCCAGTCGCTACGCGGGGGCCTACGTCGTCACCCTGTCGGTCGATCGCGTCGTGTTTCGCGAACCCATCCACGTCGGAGAACTGGTCACGTTCTCTGCGTCGGTCAACTACACCGGCCGCACCTCCATGGAGGTCGGCATCCGAGTGGAGACCGAGAACATCCAGTGCGGTGAATTACGCCACACCAACAGCTGCTACTTCACCATGGTGGCGATCGGCGACGACGGCAAGCCGAAGACACTGCCCCAGTTGACGCCGACCACCGAGATCGGTGCCCAGCGTTTCGAGGCGGCGCGACGACGGCGCGAACTACGCCGCGAGACCGAGGAACGTGAGGCCGAGATCCAGGAAGCCTCAGGACGTATCTGACGGTCGACGCCCCGCCCGATCAGCCGAAGAACGCGGCGGCGTCGTCGTATCGGGTCTGGGGTACCCGCTTGAGTTGCTTGGTGGCCTCGGCCAGAGACACCAGGCCGATCTCGGTTCCGCGCAACGAGACCATCTTGCCGAAGTCGCCCGAATGGGCCGCATCGGTCGCATTGACGCCGAATCGTGTTGCGAGAACGCGATCGTACGGCGTCGGTGTTCCACCGCGTTGGACGTGGCCGAGCACCGTGGTCCTTACTTCCTTGTTGATGCGGCGTTCGATCTCGACACCGAGTTGGTGGGCGACTCCGGTGAATCGAACGTGGCCGAACTCGTCGATACCGCCGTCGAGAAGCTTCATCGAGCCCTCCATCGGCTTGGCACCCTCGGCGACGACACAGATGAAATGCGAGTCTCCGCGCTGAAAACGCTTGCGCACCAACGTGCATACTTCTTCGACGTCGAACGGCTGCTCGGGGATCAGCGTCATGTGCGAACCGGACGCCAGACCGGCGTGCAGAGCGATCCACCCCGCGTGCCGACCCATCACCTCGACCAGCATCACGCGCTGGTGGGATTCGGCGGTGCTGTGCAGACGGTCGATCGCATCGGTGGCGATCGTCAGCGCCGTGTCGAAGCCGAATGTGACGTCGGTGCAGTCGATGTCGTTGTCGATCGTCTTGGGCACGCCGACCACGGGCACACCCTCCTCCGACAACCACGCGGCAGCGGTCAGGGTCCCTTCGCCGCCGATCGGGATCAACACGTCGATGCCGTTGTCCTCGAGAGTCTGCTTGACCCGATCGAGTCCGGCGCGCAACACATCCGGATTGGTGCGCGCGGTGCCGAGCATCGTGCCGCCCTTGGTGAGCAACCGGTCGTTACGGTCGTCGTTGCGCAGTTGCACCCGACGGTCTTCGAGAAGCCCGCGCCATCCGTCCTGGAAACCGACGACAGTGGAGCCGTAGCGCGCGTCCGCGGTGCGTACGACTGCGCGAATCACCGCATTGAGCCCCGGGCAATCGCCGCCTCCGGTCAGAACTCCGATGCGCATCGATTTTCGCCTCTCTGCTCGCGGGTCCGTGAAGCGGACCCGGTGACGGACGTCAGCCTAATCGGGCGTTGGATGCTGCGCGCGTCGGTACCGTCCGGTCCTCACTTCGGCGTGACGACGCCGGTCTCGTAGGCCAGGACGACCGCCTGAGCGCGATCGCGCAGTCCGAGCTTCGCGAGGACCTTGCCGACGTGCGTTTTCACGGTCTGCTCGGCCAGGAACAGCGAACCCGCTATCTCGGAGTTGGACATGCCGGTGGCGATCAGTTCGAGAACCTCGCGTTCCCGCGGAGTCAGATCGCTCAGACGCGCGGACGTCTGCCGCCGAGCTCCCCGCCGGGAGGTGACGTCGGCGATGAGCCGTCTCGTCACCGACGGCGCCAACAACGCCTCGCCTGCGGCGACGACCCGAACACCCCTGATCAACTCCTCGGCCGGAGCATCCTTGAGCAGAAAGCCACTCGCGCCGAGCGCCAGGGCCTCGTAGACGTAGTCGTCGATGTCGAACGTCGTCAGCATCAGAATGCGCACCGGCGACGGAAGTGACGCAGAGAGAATGGCGCGAGCGGCATCGAGGCCGTTCATCTCGGGCATCCGAACGTCCATCAGCACCACGTCGGGCAACAACCGGGCGACCTCACCGACCGCGGTCCTGCCGTTGTCGGCGTCTCCGACGACCGAGATGTCGGCCTGCGCACCGAGAAGGGCACCGAACCCCTGCCGCACCATTGCCTGGTCGTCGGCGATGAACACCGTTGTAGCCACGCGCAACAGCCTAGGCGAGATCGTGCCGAACAACCGGTGCCGTCGAGATCGGCATGCCGTTCGGAACGTGCACCGCGACCTCGAATCCTCCGTCGGGCAGATAGGTGGCGTGCAGCGTGCCGTGCGCCGCGCGCGCACGATCGTGCATACCTGTTATCCCGTGCCCACCGGTATCGGCTCCAGCAGTGCGTCGGACACTCGTGCTCGGCGACGCAGTGTTGATCACGGTCATGACGACCGTACTCGGCCCGACCGTGATGTCGACGGTCACCGCGGCCCCGGGCGCGTGCCGGGCAGCGTTGGACAGCGACTCCTGCAGAACTCGGTACAGCGCCAACCCTGTTGTGTCGGAGATCGATTCGATCCGGCCGGTGACAGTCCACCGCACGTCCATACCGGCCTTGCGGCTGGCGTGCAGGGTGCGTTCGAGGTCGAGTGCATTCGGTGCCGGCGCGTCCTGCCACTGCGCTCCGTCGCTGCGCAGCACGCCCAGCATTCCCCGGATCTCGTTGAGCGCTTCCCGGGCGGTGACGGCGATCGACTCGAATTCCTGTGCTGCGGAATCGGATACATCATCGAGTCGATACTGCGCGCTCTGCGCCTGCACGACGACCATCGACATGTGGTGCGCAACGACATCGTGCAGATCGCGGGCGATCTTGGCTTTCTCCTCGAGAACGGTGCGTCGGGTGCGCTCGAGCTCACTGACTTCCTCTTGCTGCGCGAGCTGCCTACGGGAGAGAACGAGCCAGCGGATCAACAGTCCGAACACCACGATCGCGGTCAGACCCACCGACCAGCCGACGCCGTCCGCGCCCGGCATGTAGGCGAAGAACACCAGCATGCTGGCCGGCCAAGCGACGAGCAGCACCGATATCGGCGAGCGAACCGCGACGGCGAACAACAACGCCAGAAGAACGAGTATGTGCACCACCTGCCACGGGTAGTCGTAGCCGGGTACACGGTCGAACGCTACCGGTATCACCAGAGCGAACAGAGCCGAGACGGCCCATCCCAGTGCGGGATTGACGCGGATCAACGCGAAAGGAAACGCGGCGAGTGCGCCGACGATGGGCAGTAGCGGACCCGAGACCTGATGGGTGACCGGCAGAGTCGGCCATGCAATCGAATACAGCGTTGCGGTGATCGCAACGATCAGCACGTCGATCGCGCGGAAGCCACCGAGTCGGGTCGGCACTCGACGCCGAATCGCTCCGAGTTCGGCGTCGCCTGATCTGTTCCTTCGCACGCACCGAGCCTAGGGACTGTGAGCCGACGAGGTCGTCATACCTGGGTATCAGTTCTGTGCAGTATCCAGGTATCGGATCGTCCCTGGGGAACACCGATGCACGTACGGGAGAACGAGACTTCGGTGCGATGACCGATGAATACGCCGCTCCCTAGCGTCGAAAGCCATGAACAGGAACACTTCTCGCGTCGTCATGTGCACGGCGGCGGCGATCGCAGCGGTGACGGCAACGACCGGCGCGGCATCGACACCGCCTGCTGCCGAATCGACTTCGCCTGTCGCGGTCTCGGTACACGCACTGGTCACCGAGTCGGCCGACGTCGCCGCCCTGACCATCCCCGACGACTTCGGACCGGTGATGGGATACCGGCCTCGGGTGCAGGACGACATGGCAGAGAACCCACACGGCGATTGCTCGTCGCCCGTTCCGCTTCCGTCCGAGTTCGATTCCGCATGCAGGGCCCACGACCTGGGCTACGACCTGATTCGGTACGCCGCTGCCACAGGAACGACAGTGGATCCGCAGTGGCGCAGATCGTTCGATGCCCAGTTGGAGGGGCGTATGCACGCCGCCTGCACGGACCGGGCCGACGACGGGCCCCGTCAGGTCTGCGACGCCGCCGCATCTGTGGCTGCCACGGCCGTCGACCTCAACTCCTGGCGACAGTCCTTCGGCGCACCGGTGGCCGAGCCGGCATTGCCCTTCGTGTTCGGCGGCGCGGGGATCGTTCCGATTGCACTGTGGGGCATCGCGACCGGCCGACATGCGCGCCGACGCCTGCTGACCACCGAGCCGGTGCCTGCGACGATCGAGCCCGCATGATCGCGCCGATCGTCGCAGGCACCGGAGTTGCCGGTTCGGCTCACCCGAATGCCCCGGCCGAGACGGGTGTCCGATTCCCCCGAATCGGCACCTCGGTGGCACTCACCGTTGCGGTGATGGTGTCCTCGGCTCCCTCGTTGCTCCCACGGCCGGCCGTCACCCAGGCCCTGTTCACCGGCACTGTGATGGCGACGGCACTCGCGGCCGCATGGTCGGCCCGGCGCGTGTTCGGTTCGGGCACGCCCGCTCGGCGGCGCCTGCAGGCCTGGTCGGCGGGTGTCGGCGCAGGGATATCGACCTGCTTCTTTGCAGCGAATATTGTGTGGCAGAACCGATTACGGATCTCTATGGACGTCGGGACGGTGGACTGGCGGTACGCAGCGGAGGTGGCGGCAGGGGCGATCGGTGTTGCGGTGGTTCTCTGCGGACTCGGCCGTGCGGCTGTCGGAATCGGCGGCGCACTCGGCCGTGGTCGATCGGTGATTGCGGTTGCCATCGTCGGTCTTGCGTCGTTCGTTGCCGCGCCTTCGGTCGGGTCGGCCGTATCGGACTCGTTCTCGGCCTCGAACTCCGTTGTGGACGACGCGGAGCCCGCTCCGAGCTCGAACACGAGATCAGGAGCTCCGGCCTCGCTCGTCCCGTGGCGCACGCTCGGCGCAGAGGGCCGGAAGTTCGTCTCCGGCGGTCTCGCTCCCGGCACCGTGCGCGCCTACGCGGGTCTGGATTCGGCTCCGACGGTCGATCGCAGGGTGGCGTTGGCCGTCGCGGACCTGGATCGAGCCGGGGGTTTCCAGCGCAGCGTCGTGGTCGTCGCGATACCGACCGGATCGGGGTGGGTGGACGAGAACGCCGTCACCGGTGCCGAGAGCAGATTCGGTGGTGACGTCGCCACAGTGGCGGTGCAGTACTCGAGCGCGCCCAGTTGGGCGACATTCCTGTTCGCCGAGGACGACGCGCGTAGTTCCGCGGACGCGGTGGTTCGCGCTGTGGCGACGCGCGCGGCATCGGAACCGACACCGCCCGACATCATCGTGTACGGCCAGAGTCTGGGCGCGGTGGCGGGAAGCGACGTGTTCCTCTCGATCGGACGGAGCGATCCGGGTATCTGCGGTGCCGTGTGGGCGGGTCCGCCCGCCGGGGCCGTGAACACCGACGGCGCAACGGTGGTGGCCAATTCCTCGGACCCCGTCGTCCGGTGGTCGACCGACCTGCTGTGGTCACCGCCGAACACGTCGAGCACCCGACCCGACGCGCCCACACCGATGTGGCTGCCCGGCGTGAGCTTCCTCCAGACGTCCGTCGATCTTGCGGCCGCACTCGACGTCGGAGCCGGTCACGGCCATCGGTACGGAACCGACCAGGGTACGAGCATGCAACGGTGTCGGTGACGACCACGCCGGGCGATTCAGTCGACAAGCCCCAATCGCCCACCGAGCCAGTCCATTTCCTGCTCCAGCGCGGGAGCCCACACCTGCATCGAGTGCCCGCCGGGCAGCTCGCTGTAGTGCACCTCGAGACCCGCAGCCTCTGCAGCCTTGAAGGTTCGCTCGGTCTGTGGCCGAAATTCCTCGTCGTCGGCACCTACCACGAACGCACCGGCCGAATCGGGAAATCTGTTGCGCGAGAGTATGTTCAGCGGCGTCGATCGCTCGAAACGCGCCTCGTTCGCCGGGGTGTCCGTGCCGTATGCCGCCGCAACGGATTCGCTTCTCGTCCCGCGCCGTTGCTCGTCCTCGCCGGAGATGTCGAGAAAGGTGGGGTACACCGACGGTGCAGTCACCGCCAGCTGCAGCGCGCACGTTCCGCCGTAGGAATAGCCGCCCACCGCCCACGCCCTCGGATCCGAGGACACCCGGAAGTTCGACCGAACCCACTGCGGCACATCGACGGACAGGTACGTCGCGGCATTCCCGAGGTCCGAATCCATGCACATCGGATTCGCCTCGGTGTCGCCGAGGCCGTCGGCCACCACGACGATCGGGGCCGCGCCGTCGTGACGTGCCGCGAAGGCGTCCATCGTCTGGGCCAGACGACCACCCTCGATCCAGTCGACGACATGGCCGGGTTGGCCGGTGAGCAGCACCAGCACCGGTAAATCGCTCGCTCCTGCGTCGTACGACGCCGGAACGTAGACGGTCGCGGGTCGCGCGTCGAAGTGCGACACCGTGCCGGGCACGTCCATATCGATCAACCTGCCGGTGCCCTCGATCGGGACGGCCGGTCGGTGGCCGAGCGCCACGGCCACCGTCGGGTACCGAGTGACGGTCAGATTGGTGAGCACCGTCGCCGCCACCACAAGCGATCCCACGAGACCCAGAGCACTCAGCGGGCCGAACACCGTTCCCAGCGTTCGGCCTCGCCGTGTCCTTCGGACGACCGCGAACACGAGGACGGTCGTCAGGACCGCCGTCGCAGTCAGTGCGACCGCGGGCACTGCACCGGACAGCAGTGGCTGATGAGCCAGATCGGCAGCAAACCGATGCAGCACCTCGAACTACCTCAGATCGCCGCGGGCGGCCTCGTATGCGGCACCGACACGGTAGAGCCGCTCGTCCGCGAACGCCGGAGCCATGATCTGCAGACCGACGGGCAGTCCGTCCTCGGAAGCAAGACCCGACGGCACCGACATCGCGCAGTGACCCGCGAGGTTCGTGGGCAGGGTGCACAGGTCGTTGAGATACATCGCCATCGGATCGTCGACCTTGTCCCCCAACGGAAATGCCGTGGTCGGGGTAGTCGGCGACACCAGCACGTCGACCTTCTCGTACGCGGCGTCGAAGTCACGGGCGATCAGGGTGCGCACCTTCAGGGCAGAGCCGTAGTAGGCGTCGTAGTATCCCGCGGAGAGGGCATAGGTCCCGATCATGATGCGACGCTTGACTTCCGGTCCGAACCCCTGTGCGCGCGTGGTGGCCATGACCTGCTCGGCGCTGTGTCTGCCGTCGTCACCCGCCCGCAACCCGTACCGCATGCCGTCGAACCGAGCCAGGTTGGACGACACCTCCGACGGAAGAATCAGATAGTAGGCGGCCAGTGCGTGCACGAAGTTGGGGCACGACACCTCGACCACCTCGGCACCGAGTTCGGTCAGTGTCGCCACCGCGGCGTCGAAGGACGAGATGACACCGGGCTGGTACTTGTCCGAGTGCAATTCCTTGACGACACCGACACGCACTCCGGTCAGGTCACCGCGAGCACCCTCTCGTGCCGCCTCGACCACCGGTCGAACTGCAGTCTCCACCGACGTGGAGTCGCGCGAGTCGTAGCCGGCGATGACCTCGTGCAGCAACGCGGTATCGAGCACGGTTCGACCGCACGGGCCACCCTGATCGAGAGAGGAGGCACAGGCGATCAGTCCGTAGCGCGAGACGCTGCCGTAGGTCGGCTTGGTTCCCACGGTGCCGGTGAGCGCCGCCGGCTGGCGGATCGATCCTCCGGTGTCGGTGCCGATGGCCAGCGGGGCCTGGTACGACGCTAGCGCCGCAGCACTGCCGCCGCCCGAGCCACCGGGGATGCGGGTGGTGTCCCAGGGGTTCTTGGTCGGTCCGTAGGCCGAGTTCTCGGTGGACGAGCCCATCGCGAACTCGTCCATGTTGGTCTTGCCCAGCACCGGAATGCCCGCGGCCCGCAGCTTCGTGGTGAGCGTCGCGTCGTACGGCGACATCCACCCGTCGAGAATCTTCGATCCGGCCGTCGTCGGCATGTCGGTCGTGGTGAACACGTCCTTGAGGGCCAGCGGCACGCCTGCCAGAGCCGAAGCAGGTGCGTGTCCGGCGGACAATCCCGCATCGACGTCGGTCGCCGCTGCGAGTGCCTCGGATCCTGCGACGTGCAGAAAAGCGTGCAGGTCACCATCGACCTCGGAGATCCGGTCGAGATGCGCCTGAGTCACCTCGACGGCGCTGACCTCACGCGCATGGATTCGGGTGGCGAGCTCGGACGCGTCGAGCTTCGTCAGGTCGGTCATTCGCTCTCTCCCAGAATCTGCGGCACCGCGAAACGGCCCTCCTCGGCGTTCGGTGCGCCGGACAGTGCCTGTTCCGGCGTCAGGCCTGGAACGATCACGTCGGGACGCGTCACGTTCACGATGTCGCTGGGGTTGGCGGTCGGTGGGACGTCGTCGGTTGCCACCTCCGCCACCGTCTTGACGTGATGAAGAATCGAATCCAACTGGCCGGCGAACTCGTCGAGTTCGGCGTCGCTGAGAGCCAAGCGCGACAGCCGGGCGAGGTGAGCGACCTCGTCGCGGGAGATGTCTGGCACCGCGTAGACCCCTTTCGGACATAGGAGCGGAGCCTGCAGAAGCGGCCCCGTATTCGTGCAGAGCGAACCTCGTGGGTTCGCGAACGCGGTCCAGCCTAGTGCGCAGCATTACGCGGACTTCACTCACGCCTCGCGGCCGCGTGGAGTGTCGGAATTGTCACGGCCCGCGTTGCGCGACGTACCCGACGGGTCGAAGATGCAAGGATTGCTCGCGCCGGGGTGCACAGTGTTCCCAGGAGCGGAGCCTGCCGAACGACCCAAGAGCGGCACGCTACTCGCCAGCAACGACCGATGACGCTGGGGTGGCCGAAATACGCCAGAAGTCGAAAGGGAGCGTGACATGTCCTACCTGCTCCGCGTCCAACTGCCGGATCGGCCGGGCAGCCTCGGATCGTTGGCCGTCGCGCTCGGTTCGGTCGGGGCGGACATCCTCTCCCTCGACGTCATCGAACGCGGTGACGGTTACGCAGTCGACGATCTTGTGGTCGACGTCGCTCCGGGGTCGCTTCCCGACACGCTCATCACTGCGGCCGAAAACCTGACCGACGTTCGGGTCGATTCCATCCGCCCGTACACCGGCGTCCTCGATACGCACCGAGAACTGGAACTGATCGATCGGGTCGCGGCGGCGTCCGACGACCGACTTCAGGTGCTCGTCGACGGAGCCCCCCGCGTTCTGCGGGTGGGGTGGAGCACAGTCGTTGCCACCAACGCACACGGCCCGTTCCGTCTGGTGGGCAGCTCGGGGGCTCCCGAGACGCACGCCGCCGAGCTGCCCTGGTTCCCACTGAACGCCCCTGCCGCTCTGGACTCGGACGCCGACTGGGTGCCCCAGGTCTGGCGGGACATGGACACCAAGATCGCCGCGGCTCCCCTCGGTACCACCGGAACCGTGCTGATGTTGGGCAGGCCCGGGGGCCCGGAGTTCAGGCCCTCGGAGATCGCCCGACTCGGGTATCTCGCCGGCATCGTCGCGACGGTTCTGAACTGACGCGTCCGAACCGACGAGTTCCCGGCCCGATCAGTCCGAGGATTCGGGTTCTGCGTCGGTCGGAGCCACGGCATCGGGGCCCTCGGTCAGAAGCAGGGTGAATCCCTCTTCGTCGAGCACCGGCACGCCGAGCTCGATCGCCTTGTCGTGCTTGGACCCCGGAGCGTCGCCGACCACAACGAACGCCGTCTTCTTCGATACCGAACCTGCAGCCTTGCCACCGCGCAGCAGAATCGCTTCCTTGGCCTCGTCACGCGAGTACGACGTGAGCGACCCGGTGACCACGATCGACAGTCCCTCGAGATTGCGCTCGATGGACGCGTCCCGCTCGTCTTCCATGCGCACGCCCGCGGCCTGCCACTTGTCGACGATGGCGCGGTGCCAGTCGACCTCGAACCACTCGGAGACTGCGGCTGCGATGGTGCCGCCCACCCCGTCGACCGCCGAGAGTTCCTCGACCGACGCTGCCCGGATTCGGTCGAGGCTGCCGAACTCCCCTGCCAATGCGCGCGCTGCCGAGGGACCGACGTGCCGGATGGACAGACTGACCAGCACCCGCCACAGCGGCTGGTTCCGTGCGGTGGCCAGGTTGTCGAGCAACTTTCGACCGGTGGCGGACAACGCCCCGGACTTAGTGCGGAAGATCGCCGTCTTCATCAGATCGTCCTCGGTGAGCGAGAACAGGTCACCTTCGTCCTCGATGGCCCCGGTGGCCAACAGGTCGGATGCGGCCTCGTAGCCGAGTCCCTCGATGTCGAATCGCTGCCGCTCGGCCACGAAGAACACCCGCTCGCGACGTTGCGCCGGGCAGAACTGCGAGTTGGGGCAGCGCAGGTCGGCGTCACCCTCCTTCGCCGGGGCCAGAGGCGTCGAGCACTCCGGGCACTCGGTGGGCATGACGAACTCGGTCTCGGCACCGGTCCTGGCGTCGACGACGGGGCCGAGAACCTCCGGAATGACCTCTCCCGCTTTGCGAATGGTCACCGTGTCGCCGATCAGAACGCCTTTGCGCTTGACCTCCGACCCGTTGTGCAGCGTCGCCAGCGACACCGTCGAGCCGGCCACGAGCACCGGCGTCATGTAGGCGAACGGCGTCACTCTGCCCGTGCGGCCGACGCTGACCCGGATGTCGAGCAGCGTCGTGGTGACCTCCTCGGGTGGGTACTTGTACGCGATCGCCCACCGCGGCGCGCGAGACGTCGTCCCCAGTCGACGATGCAGCGACATGTCGTCGATCTTGACGACCAGGCCGTCGATCTCGTGTTCGACGTCGTGTCGGTGCTGGTCCCAGTAGACGACCTTCTCGATGACGGCGTCGACGCCCTGCACTCGGGTCGTGTGGGTGGAAATGGGCAGACCCCAGGCGCGGAGAGCCTCGTAGGCGTGCCATTGCGACTCGGGCGTGAAACCCACCATGCGACCGAAGCCGTGGCAGATCATTCCCAGACGCCGCTTGGAGGTGACCGCCGGATTCTTCTGTCGCAGCGACCCTGCCGCCGAATTTCGTGGATTCGCGAACGGGGGCTTGCCCTCCGCCACCAGTGCGGCGTTGAGCGCCTGGAAGTCCTCCAGCCGGAAGAAGACCTCGCCGCGCACTTCCAACAGCTCCGGGACGGGGTACTGCTCGCTCCCGGTCAGGGTGTCCGGGATGTCGTCGATCGTGCGCGCGTTGAGCGTCACGTCCTCCCCGGTACGTCCGTCACCTCGGGTGGCGCCGCGCACGAGCGTGCCGTTCTCGTACACCAGATTCAATGCGACGCCGTCGATCTTGACCTCGCACAGATACTCCAGATCCGGCCCTGCTTCGGTCTCGACCCGTTTGGCCCAGGCTCGTAGCTCGTCGTGATCGAACACGTTGTCCAAGCTCAACATTCGTTCCAGGTGGTCCACGGCGGTGAATTCCGTGGCGAAGCCGCCCCCGACGAGTTGGGTCGGTGAATCCGCCGTGCGCAGATCCGGATGCGCCTCTTCCAGCTCGTTCAGCTCGCGCAGCAGGGCATCGAACTCGCCGTCGGACACGATCGGCGAATCTCGGACGTAGTAGCGAAACTGGTGCCCGCGAACTTCCTCGGCCAGCGTCTGCCATCGCTCGCGATCGGCAGAGGACGCAGCATCGAGTTCAACACCGACCGTCCCTGCGCTGTCGTCGGTTCCTGCGGGTGATTCGGTCGGCTCGGGCACGTATCGAAGATTATCCGACCCCACCGACAGTGCCCCATCGGCCGACACCGTGCGGCTAGCGACCCATGAGTCCCAGCAGCAATGTCGCGGCGACGATCGCCACCGCGCAGATTCCGGCGGTCAGAGCGAAGCCGGTCACGAAAGAGTCCGCGTAGATGCCGCCGAGCACGGACGCCATCACCGACAACAGCACTCCGGCGGGTAGTCCACGTCGCTGGGCATCCGATAGCCGATACATCGCACGATCATCGCAGAGGTCGCACCCGAGCACACCGGCGCATCGACGCATCGACGCACGTCGGTTCGAGGCCTCAGATCTCTTCGACGACCAAACTGTTTCCACCGGACTGTTTGGACCGGTACATCGCCGCATCCGCCGTACGGGCTGCTCTGCCGACGACGGACGTACCGACGTCCCACAGAGCCGAGTCCTCGCGCAGCAACGCCATTCCCACGCTGACGGTGACGGGGATGTCGTCGCGGCGGTCCCAGAGGACCCGAACGATGTCGAAGCCGAGATCGACCATCCCCCGCGCATCACCGACCATGGCGACGAGGAACTCTTCGCCACCGGTTCGAGCGAGCACTCCCCCCTGATGCCGGACCACGCGGCGCAGCCGATCTGCGACCCGCACGATCACTTCGTCGCCGCGGCTGTGCCCGAATCGGTCGTTGACGGCCTTGAACTTGTCGATGTCGACAACCAGGAAAGCCATGGACATGCCGCGCTTACCGGCTTCGTGCCACAAGTCCAGCAGTTCACTGTCGATGCCGCGCCGGTTGTACACCCCGGTCAGGGGATCGAGAACCGACCGCTTGGCGTCGTTGGACAGCGTCGTCCAGGCCACCTGAGCGAACACCGGTACTCCCACCGTCGCCAGGAGCAGAACCACCGTCGCCGTCACCACCGCGGGCCCGTCGATGTAGTCCACCTCGTCGCTCGTCACCGACAGGAAGGTGCGGATACCGAAACCGACGATGAACGTTGCGGTCCACACCAGATGCGCCACCAGCAGTCGCGGACTGAGGAAGTAGGTGCAGAACGCTCCTGTGACGGCGAACAACACCGTTCCGATCAGGGACGCGACAGGCGCGTACAGAATCAACACCGAGGTCGTGAGAATGTCCCCGAAGGCCAGGAACGCGACGAAGAACTTCTTTCCCGGGATCGGGCCGAGCACGCACCGGGCGGCGACGAACACCTGAGTGACCAGAACGAAGAGGACCCAGCCGATGGCCGTCGGTCCCTGCGGCCCGAGATCGCTGAACAGCATCAAGATCGAGGTGACGGCGTACATCAGCGTGGCGGTGCCGAACACCACGCGGATGATCCCGGTCAGCGGACGGGTCGATCTGTGATTGATGATCCACTCGAAATCGTGCGGCGCTCGGTACCAGTCGGAGGTGGCCGCGGCCAGTTTCGCCACGAGTCCTCGACGGTGCCTGCCGGAACGCCGGAGGGAGGCGACCTCGTCGAAGTCGCGACCACCTGATGCCATTTCCGAACTCCCGCGTGTTCAACAGACCCCCGACGGCCATGTGAATAGTGTCACACCTGTTCGGCGTCCTAACAGCAGTGGGTTCGATCGGCCCGAAGTCGACAGCGTTTCACTCCGAGCGGCTGTGTGATCTCACAACGAATCGGGGGAATCCGCGAACGCGGCAGCCACGTCGCGGGCGAGTCCTGTTGCGCGACGGGCCCACTCCGGTGTACTTCCGGACAATCCACATGCAGGCGTCACGGAGATATGGGAGGCGAGAATCGATCTGTCGAATCCGAGTCGGTCGATCAACGTGACGCCCGGCTCGGCCAGTTCGCGCCAATGCGGTGGCCGCTCCGGCGTTTCGGACGGAATCAACCCGAGCATCAGTGTCTTGCCGGATTGCAGCAGCTCGCCGACTCCGTCGAAATCGCTGCGGCGCAGCGCAGTCGCGTCGACGGCGACTGCGACCGCGCGCGAACGGCGAAGCAGATCGAACGGAACGTCGCCGGCACAACAGTGGACGGCAACGGGACGATCGATCGTCTCGATCAACGAATCGAGCAGGTCGAGAACATCCGGTTCCGGGACTGCCCGCACAGAATCGAGCCCGGTGATGCCCGTCAGGCTGCCGGCCAGAACGGCTGCGAGACTGGGTTCGTCGAGCTGAACGAGGACGTCGACTCCGAGCCGACGCGTCACTTCCGCGCAGTGCAGGCGCAGTCCCTCGCCGAGGGATTCGGCGAAATGCCGCAGCGCACCGCGATCGGTCAGGGCCCGATGCCCGTGCCGAAGTTCGACCTGCGCCGCCATCGTGAACGGACCGGCCGCCTGGACCTTGATGGTGCGGCCGCTGCCGCGAAGCCCCGACACCTCCCACAGTTCCTCGAGCACGTCGAGGTCCTCGGCCAGGAAATCGGTCGCCCGCCGGCCGGCGAGCATCGGGCGTGGCACGACGCGATAACCGGAGGTGCGCACGTCGAGCTCGACGTCGACCATGATGGCTCCGGTGCGTCCGATCATGTCCGCACCGAGGCCGCGAGCCGGAAGTTCGACGACGTGTGGGAGCTCGGTGAACTCCCCGACGACGACCGCAGCGGCCTCACGGATGTCGGTGCCCGGCCACGAACCGATGCCGGTCGCCAGTCCAGCGAAGACGCCCGGGGTCACTCGCGCTCGGATCGAGTACCCGAGATGGTCGAGCTGCCGATGACGATGTCGCCGTGAATGTCCTTGCGGTACAGCACCGCAGCCTGGCCCTTGGCCACACCGGTCAGTGGAGCCCGCAGTTGGATCTCCATGCCGTCACCCGCTGCCTCGGCGACCGCCTCGGTCAGTCCGCCGTGCGCACGGACCTGGACGACGCACTCGATGGGGCCGGTCGGGGCGGTACCTTCGGTCCATACCGCGCGATCTCCACTGATCGCCCAGACGTCGAGCTTCTGTGCCGAGCCGACCATGACGGTGCCACTGTCGGGTTCGATCGACGTCACGTAGCGGGGACGGCCGTCCGCGGCCGGGCCTTCCACGCCGAGGCCCTTGCGTTGCCCGATGGTGAACCCGTGCACGCCTTCGTGATCGGCCAGTTCGGCTCCGGTCTCGGAGTCGACGACCTTGCCCGGGCGTACGCCGATCCGCGCGCCGAGGAATGCGCGAGTGTCGCCCGACGGGATGAAGCAGATGTCGTGACTGTCCGGCTTGTCGGCGACGGCCAACCCACGCTCGGCAGCCTCCTCGCGAATCTCGGACTTCGGAGTGTCCCCGATGGGGAACATCGCACGCGAGAGCTGGGCCCGGTTCAGCACGGCCAACACGTACGACTGATCCTTGTCCGCGTCCACGGCACGTCGCAGCACTCCGTCGTGCAGTTGCGCGTAGTGCCCGGTCGCGACGGCATCGAAGCCCAGTGCGAGAGCGCGGTCGGCCAGAGCGGAGAACTTGATCTTCTCGTTGCAGCGCAGGCACGGATTCGGGGTCTCACCTGCGGCATAGGACGCGACGAAATCGTCGATGACGTCCTCTTTGAAGCGATCCGCGAAATCCCATACGTAGAAAGGGATTCCGAGTACGTCGGCAGCTCGACGAGCGTCACCGGCGTCTTCCTTGGAGCAGCAACCACGTGAACCGGTGCGCAGAGCGCCGGGAGCGGTCGACAGAGCCAGGTGCACACCGACGACGTCGTGGCCCTCGTCCACGGCACGGGCCGCGGCAACGGCCGAGTCGACTCCCCCGCTCATAGCAGCCAGAACACGCATCAGCGATTTCCTCCTCGAGCTCCGACGCCGGCCAATCCGGCGGCACGAGCGCGTTCGACGACCTGCGGCAGAGCCGCAAGCACAGTGGTGACGTCCGATTCGGACGAGCCGGTTCCCAACGAGAACCGCAGTGATCCGCGGGCGACGGCCGGATCGCACCCGAGCGCGATCAGAACATGACTGGCGCTGGCCACGCCGGCAGTGCACGCCGAGCCCGTCGAGCATTCTATGCCTGCCGCATCGAGCAACATCAACAGCGAATCACCCTCGCATCCGGGAAAGGTGAAGTGCACGTTCCCGACCAGCCGATCGTCGCCTTCCGGCCCGTTGAGGACGGCGTCGGGAACGGCGTCTCTGATCCCGACGATCAACCGGTCGCGCAGTGCTCTCAGTTCGGCGCGGTGCCGCGACGAGTTCTCGACGGTCGTACGCAGCGCAGCCGCCATGGCCACGACGCCCGCAGTGTCCGGAGTGCCCGATCGAACGTCTCGCTCGTGCCCCCCGCCGTGGAAGAGCGGAACGCACGGGACCTGGCGGCCGAGCAGAAGTGCACCGACCCCCTGCGGTCCACCGAACTTGTGTGCCGCGATGCTGAGCGCGGACAGACCGCTCTCGGCGAAGCCGACGGGCAGATGCGGCACCGCCTGGACCGCGTCACTGTGCATCGGAACTCCGTATTCGGCGGCCACGGCCGCGAGCTCGGCGACCGGCATGACGGTTCCGATCTCGTTGTTGGCCCACATCACGGTCACGAGCGCAGTCTCGTCGGCATGCAGGGCCAGCTCGGCGCGCAGCGCGTCCGGAGTGACTCGCCCCTCTGTGTCGACCGGGAGCCAGGTGACGCTCGCACCTTCGTGTGCGACGAGCCACTCCACCGCGTCGAGCACCGCGTGATGCTCCACCGAACTGGCGATGATCCTGGTCAGTGCGGGGTCCGAATCGCGCCGGGCCGCGAAGATGCCCTTGACGGCGAGGTTGTCGCTCTCGGTACCACCGGAGGTGAAGATCACCTCGGACGGGCGCGCGCCGAGGTCCGCAGCGATCGACTCGCGCGATTCCTCCACTCGGCGCCGAGCGGACCGCCCGGAGGTGTGCAGCGAGGACGCGTTGCCCACCGTGGCGAACACAGCGGTCATCGCCTCGATCGCGCTCGGCAGCATCGGGGTCGTCGCTGCGTGATCGAGGTACACCGGTGGCCGCGGCGGGACGGAAGCAGTCGTACTGCGCACTGAAGGCATAACAGGCTAAACGATACCCGCTGCCGTGACCGCGGACCTACCTGCGCGAGGCGGGTCCGCGGTCACGGTGATCGATGCTCGTTCAGGCCGCCGCAACCGTCGGCGGCATCGGCCTGCGTTCGGACTCGGCCATCACCTCGTGCACGGTGGGGTCGAAGACGTCCTTCCCGTATCGTTCCGCAAGCTCCACTCCGTCGCGTCGAATCGCCACCTCGCATCGTCGAGCGAGGTCGCGTCGATCGCCACCGGGTGCCTCCGGGGCGGTGAACTCCACCTCGGCACGCAGGCCTCGCAATCGGAAGATCCGGCCGATGGATGCGCCGATCGTCTCGTCCCCCACGAAGCACGTAGCGGTGGTCTGTTCGCCGGTCCGGTCGAGGTAGCGCAGTCGAATCGGCTGTACCCAGGTCTCCGAATCGATCGCGGCCTGGAGCAGCGCAGGCCGAAGCGAGCCGTACGCGCGACCACACCAGGTGGTGGCTTCGGGGAAGACGACGACCGATCCGCCTGCGCGGACGCGATCGGCCACCTGATCGACGACGCCGGGGAGCTGATGCAGTCGAGCTCGATCGATCGGAAGTACCTTCATGGCCCGCGCGAGGCGGCCGAGCACCGGCCAGTCGATGAGGTCGGCACGCGCGACGAAGGTCGACGGCTGTACTGCAGTGAGTACCACGACGTCGGTCCAGGAGATGTGACCGGCGACGTGCAGTGCGCCTGCAGCGGTTCGGGAGCGTTCCCGCTCCGAGCGGGCGTCGAGCACGGTCAGGTCGATTCCGATGGCGAACAGCAGGGTCCGAGCGCCGATTCGCGTCAGCGAACGGCGAACCCGCGGGAACGGGACCCCGAGGACGACCAGCACCGGCAGTAACCCGAACGCGGCCAGCGCCAGTACGACCCGCAGCACGAGGACGATTCGTCCCACCGTCGGTGGGTTCTTCGGCAGACAGCCGTCACTGCACGGCGACGACGGCATCCACGCGTGCGCGTGCTCGATCGGTCGAGTCACCGGACACCCGACTCGAACGTCGTTGCTGCCGAGCGCAAGCGGTCGAGATAGCGAGTGTTGGCCTCGTGCAGGCCGAGCACCGCGACGAAGTCCGCGACACCGAATTCGGGATCGTGGGCGGGCTCACCACAGATGGAGGCACCGAGTCGAAGGTAGCCGTTCATCAACGGCGGCATCGACGTTCGCGTCGCGGGTTCGATGTCGATCAGGTCCACCCCGTCGACGACGACCGGAGAGTACGGCCTGACCCGACGGTCGAGCGGCGTGGCGTGCTTGCTCAACAGGCGGTCTCGAACACTGCGAACGTTGGCCCCGATGGGGTCCCCCGGTGCCGACTGCATGGGCACCGACACGCAGCCCATCACCCACTCGTATCCCGTCACATCGAGGTAGTGCAGGATTCCTGCCCACATGAGCCCAAGGACGGATCCGGACCGATGATCGGGATGAACTGCAGCCCTTCCCATTTCGACGATATTCATGCCGACGGGATCGAGTGCGGATATATCGAATTCGGTTGCCGTGTAATACCCACCGGCAGAGACGGCGGCCTGCGGCGGCAACATGCGGTAGCAGCCGACGAACGTGTCGGTCCACTGGTCACGAACGAGCAGGTGATCACAGAATTCGTCGAACCGATCGGCGTCGAGGCCGTCGGTATCGGTGGGAACGGAAAATCCCGGCTCGGAAGCGAACACCTCGTAGCGCAGACGCTGCGCGGCGAGTCGGTGCTCCGGGTCGGTGGACAACACGAGCGAGTAGCGGTCGGTGGCCGGGACGATCGATGCAGTCGAGCTCATGACGGAAGTGGTCATGAGGTGTGTCTAACGAGCGGGGAAGGCCACCGGGCATCGTCGGGGAAACGTGTCGGAAGAGTTTGCGTGAACAAGGTTGCGCCGATCGACACGACAGGCCCTCACCGCGCGGGCGGTGAGGGCCTGTCGGGGAACAGCGCTCGGAGCTATCCCTTGTGCTTCTTGACTGCCTCGGTCAGCTGCGGTGCGACGTTGAAGAGGTCACCGACGATGCCGTAGTCGGCGATCTCGAAGATGGGCGCTTCCTCGTCCTTGTTGACAGCGACGATCGTCTTCGAGGTCTGCATGCCTGCACGGTGCTGGATGGCTCCGGAGATACCCAGTGCGACGTACAGCTGCGGGGAGACGGTCTTACCCGTCTGACCCACCTGGAACTGGCCCGGGTAGTAGCCGGAGTCGACAGCGGCGCGCGAAGCACCGACTGCGGCACCGAGCGAGTCGGCCAGCTCCTCGACGACGGAGAACTTGTCGGCACTGCCGACACCGCGTCCACCGGACACGACGACCGACGCCTCGGTGAGCTCCGGACGGTCGCCGCCGACGATCGGGTCACGCGAGGTGACCTTGACGGCCCCTTCTTCCTGCGCCGGGACCTCGACGGTTTCGCGGGTGCCCGCTCCGGCCTTCGGCTCGGCCTCGACTGCACCGGGGCGCAGCGAGATGACCGGAACGTCGCCGTTGGCCTTGGCCTCGACGGTGAACGCGCCACCGAAGATGGAGTAGACGGCACTGCCGTCGCCGTTCAGTGCGACGACGTCGTTGTGGTAGCCCGAGCCGAGGCGTGCTGCGAGTCGACCCGCAACTTCCTTGCCCTCGATCGTGGCTGCGGTGATGATCGCCGCAGGCGAGACCGACTCCGCGAGAGCCGACAGCACGTCGACCTTCGGGGTGACCAGGAATCCGTCGACCGCGTCGGATTCGGCGGCGTAGATCTTCTCGGCACCGGCTTCGGTCAGCGCGTCGGCGACCTTGTCGGTGGTGCCGACCGGGCCGGTGACGACCGCGGACGGCTCACCCAGCGCACGAGCGGCGGTGATCAGCTCGGTGCTGACCTTCTTCAGTGTTCCCTCGACGTGCTCCACGAGCACGAGTACTTCTGCCATGACTTGCTCCTCGTTTGTCTTCGATTGCTCGGTGGGGCGGGATCAGATGATCTTCTGGCCGACGAGGTAGGTGGCGATCTTGTCGCCGCCGTCGCCCTCGTCGGTGAGCCGCTCGCCTGCAGTCTTGGGAGGCTTGGGGGTGGACGACGTGACGGTCGTTCCCGCGTTGTCGACGCCGACGATGCCGTCCTCGACACCGATGTCGGCCAGCGTGATGGTCTGCACCGTCTTCTTCTTGGCGGCCATGATGCCCTTGAACGACGGGAAGCGCGGTTCGTTGATCTTCTCGGTGACGCTCACGATGGCGGGCAACGCGGCTTCGAGGCCGAAGATGCCTTCGTCGGTCTCCCGCTCGCCGGTGACCTTGCCGTCCGCGACGGTGAGCTTGCGCAGCTGCGTCAGGGCCGGGATCTGCAGGTATTCGGCGATGATCGCCGGAACGGCACCGGTGCGGCCGTCGGTGGCCTCGTTGCCTGCGATGATGAGATCGGCCGGCTCGTCGTTCTCGAATGCGACGTTGCCGAGCGCTGCGGCCAGCGCGTACCCGGTCTGGATCGCGTCGGAGCCGTGCAGGGTCGGGTCGTTGAGGTGCACTGCGCTGTCTGCACCCATCGACAGGGCCTTGCGGATGGCATCGGTGGCGCGATCGGGGCCTGCGGACAGAACCTTGACCTCACCGCCCTGGGCTTCCTTGATGAGCAGTGCCTCTTCGACGGCCCGCTCGTTGATCTCGTCGAGGACGGCGTCGGCAGCCTCGCGATCGAGGGTGTAGTCACCGTCGGTGAGCTTGCGCTCGGACCACGTGTCTGGAACCTGCTTGATCAAAACAACGATGTTCGTCATGGGTCTGCGTCGACCTCCTGGTCATGTTCTGCTGATCGTGAGTGTTCTAACGGTTCGTGCAGTTCTACGGTCTGGGACGAGGTTACCTCACCGTAGTTACCCGTGGGTAACATACCTCCCTGCCTGTCCGACCATACATCTGTACCCCGACTGTTATGGAGACCACGTTGGCTTACCTCCCCCGCGTCTCCACTAACCTTTCGTCGGTGAACGATTCATCGGCTCAGGCACCGGCACCGGCACCACTGCCCCTCACCGGGGAGCGCACCGTGCCCGGCATCGCCGAGGAGAACTACTGGTTCCGCCGCCACGAGGTGGTCTACCGCGCACTCGTCGAGCACTGCCGCGACCGAACGGTTCTGGAAGCGGGATCGGGAGAAGGCTACGGAGCCAACATGATTGCCGATGTCGCGACGACAGTCCTCGGTCTCGACTACGACAGGTCGGCCGCCGCGCACGTGCACGCTCGCTACCCGAGGGTGACGATGCTGCGCGGCAACCTCGACCGCCTCCCGGTCGCCGATTCCTCGATCGACGTCGTCGTCAATTTCCAGGTGATCGAGCACCTCTGGGATCAGGGTGCGTTCCTCGCCGAGGTGCACCGGGTGCTCGCGCCCGGCGGCATTCTGTTGATCAGCACGCCCAACCGCATCACGTTCTCGCCCGGACGCGACACCCCGCTCAACCCGTTCCACACCCGCGAACTCGACGCGGCCGAACTCACCGAGCTTCTCGTGGACGCTCGACTCGAGGTCGACGAACTCACCGGAGTCCGGCACGGACGCACGCTGGCCGCACTCGACGCCAAGCACGGCGGTTCGTTCATCGACGCACAGATCGAACGGGCCCTGGCCGGTGAGCCCTGGCCGGCCGAACTCACCGAGGACGTCGCGGCCATCTCGATCGAGGACTTCGACATCGCCGCCGACCGCATCGACGACAGCCTCGATCTGGTTGCCGTCGCCCGCAAGAGTTCGAGCGCGGTGATCGGGTGACATCCGGTGCCACCGTGCCGGGCATGTTCTCCCTCGTGCTGCACTCCCACCTGCCGTGGCTGGCCAATCACGGGCGCTGGCCCGTCGGCGAGGAATGGCTGTACCAGTCCTGGGCGGACTGCTATCTACCGATCACCGAGGCGCTCGAGCGGCTGGCCGAGGACGGCCACGGCAACGTGCTCTCGCTGGGGGTCACCCCGGTACTGGCCGCTCAACTCGACGATCCACACTGCCTGTCCGGAATGCACCACTGGCTCGGGAACTGGCAGCTCAGAGCCCACGAGGCGACAGACCGAGACCTGTCCGTTCGGGAACACCGAGGTTCTGCCGCCGCGCTCGATCGATTCGAGACCCGGTGGCGGCACGGCGGGTCCGCGGTCCTTCGACCGCTGATCGACACCGGAACCGTCGAACTGCTGGGTGGACCCTTGGCGCACCCGTTCCAGCCGCTGCTCGATCCCCGACTCCGCGCCTTCTCGCTCCGAGAAGGACTGCTCGACGCCCACACCCGTTGGGGCACAACGCCCCGAGGGATCTGGGCACCCGAATGCGGATTCACCCCGGGCATGGAAACCGAGTACGCCGCGGCCGGGGTCTCGCACTTCATGGTCGACGGTCCGGCGATGCGCGGAGACACCTCCCTCGGCAGGCCGGTGTGGGACTCCGACGTCGTCGCGTTCGGACGCGATCTCCCGGTCAGCTACCGCGTCTGGTCACCGAAGTCCGGCTATCCCGGCCACGGTTCCTATCGAGATTTCCACACCTACGATCACGCCACCGGTCTCAAACCGGCCCGGGTCACCGGCCGCTCGGTCGCGTCGAACGACAAGGCTCCCTACGACCCCGAACGGGCCGCGGCGACGGTGGACCGTCACGTCGCCGACTTCGTCGATGTGGTGCGCAGGCGGTTGATCTCCGAATCCGATCGCATCGGTCGCGACGCCCTGGTAGTCGCAGCATTCGACACCGAGCTGTTCGGGCACTGGTGGCACGAGGGCCCACAGTGGCTCGGCAAGCTCATGCGCGCGCTTCCCGCCGCAGGCATCACCGTCGGCACGCTGAACGACGCCCGCGAGCAGGGTTACGTCGGGGCACCGCTCGAACTGCAGGATTCGTCGTGGGGATCGGGCAAGGACTGGCGCGTGTGGGCGGGCGACGACGTAGCCGATCTGGTCGCGCTCAATTCCGAGGTGTCCCGGGCCGCTCTCGACGCCGTCGATACCGCCCGAGACGCTCGGCGTCGCGCCGGTGGACCCGAACTACGCAATCGCGTCAACGATCAGATACTGCGTGAGACACTGATGGCCGTGGCCAGCGACTGGGCATTCATGGTCAGCAAGGATTCCGCCGCAGGCTACGCGCGGGAGCGGGCGCACGTCCATGCACATGCGCTGCGCGAGATCGCGGCCGCGGCCGCGGCCGCAGCTGGATCACCCGTCCGTGCAGACGAGTTGGCTCGGCAATGGAACCGCGCGGACGGACTGTTTCCTGCGTTGGATGCGCGCCGGCTGCCCGGTGCACACGGTGGCCGCGAGCGAGAAGGTGCAGGGGGGCGTCGATGAAAATCCTGATGGTGTCGTGGGAGTACCCACCCGTTGTGGTCGGCGGACTCGGTCGGCACGTGCACCACCTGGCAACCGAGTTGGTTCGATGCGGGCACGAGGTCGTGGTTCTGTCGCGTCGCCCCACCGGAACCGACGCCGCCACCCACCCGACGTCTCACCACATCGAGGACGGGGTGCTCGTCGTCGCCGTCGCCGAGGACCCGGCCCACTTCGTCTTCGGGGAGGACATGCTCGCATGGACCCTCGCGATGGGGCACGCGATGGTGCGTGCGGGCGTCGCGCTGGGAAAGCCCGGTCTGGGTGACGGTTGGCAGCCCGACGTCGTTCATGCCCACGACTGGCTCGTCGCACACCCGGCGATCGCACTCGCCGAGTTCTACGACGTACCGCTCGTCTCGACCATCCACGCCACCGAGGCCGGACGCCACAGCGGGTGGATATCCGGGCGCGTCAACCGCCAGGTGCACTCCGTCGAGTGGTGGCTCGCCAACGATTCCGATGCGGTGATCGCCTGCTCGACATCGATGAAGGACGAGGTCACCACCCTGTTCGGAGTATCGGAGTCGTCGGTGAAGGTGATTCGCAACGGAATCGACCGCTCCACCTGGAACTTTCGGCGACGAGAGCCTCGATCCGAGCCGGCCAAGTTGCTCTACGTCGGCCGCCTCGAGTACGAGAAGGGCATCCAGGATGCCATCGCAGCTCTGCCCCGCATCCGACGGAGCCACCCGGGTACCACCCTGCACATCGCCGGCGAAGGAACACAGTTCGCCTGGTTGGCCGGGCTGGCGCGCACGCACCGGGTTGCCCGCGCTGTGTCGTTTCTGGGCAATCTCGACCACACCGAACTCCTCGGCTGGCTGCACGGAGCCGACGCCATCGTCCTTCCCAGTCGGTACGAACCTTTCGGCATCATCGCGCTAGAGGCCGCGGCCGCGGGCACCCCGCTGGTCGCGTCCACGGCAGGCGGTCTGGGTGAAGCGATCGTCGACGGCGTGACCGGCCTGTCCTTCGAGCCCGGCGACGTCGGCGGGCTGGCCGCTGCAGTGCGGCGCGTTCTCGACAATGCGGACGCCGCACAGGAGAGGGCCGTGGCCGCCCGCGAACGCCTCACCGTCGACTTCGACTGGAAGCACGTCGCCGAGACGACCGCCCAGGTCTATCTGGAAGCCAAACGCAAAGTTCGGCATCCGTTGGCCCGACCGCACATCGTCGAGCGCGCTCTGCCCGGCCGTACCTGAGACCAGCAGAGTCAGTTCTCTCGTGCCGCCTCGGCCTGTCCGAGCGCCTTCTTGCGAGCGATATCCTCCAGCGCGGCAATGTATTTCGCGCGTTCGGCGGCACCGGCTTCCCAGGCGACCTTGCGATTGCGGACGACCTTGGCCGGGGCACCGACCGCGATGCTGTAATCCGGGATCTCACCCTTGACCACGGCATGGGCTCCGAGCACGCAGCCCCGACCGATCCGGGTCTCGCGCAGAATCGTCACCTTGGCCGCGATCCACGTGTCCGGCCCGATTCTCACCGGCCCCTTGACGATTCCCTGATCCTTGATCGGCATGTTCACATCGTCCATCCGATGATCGAAATCGCAGATGTAGCACCAGTCGGCCACCAGCGTCGACGCGCCGATCTCGATGTCGAGGTAGGTGTTGACGACGTTGTCCTTGCCGAAGACCACCTTGTCGCCGATCCGCAGCGAACCCTCGTGGCAGCGAATGGCATTGCCGTCGCCGATGTGTACCCAGCGCCCGATCTCGAGGCGCGAGAGCTCGGGAGTGGAGTGGATCTCGACGTTCTTGCCGAGAAACACCATGCCCTTGAGGATCACGTGCGGATTGGCCAGCTTGAACTTCGCGAGGCGGTAGTAGCGCACCAGGTACCACGGCGTGTACGCCTTGTTGGCGAGCACCCAGTCGAGGGACGCACGCGTGAGGAACCGCGCCTGGTCGGTGTCGCGTCGTCTCGACCCGCGCCAGCGTGTCCGCAGCGGCGCGTTCCACATACTCGTCATGGTGGTTCACCCTAGTTTCTCGTTCGCCCGCTCTCTGCCGCCACCCTCGCGCGGGCTAGGGTTGTCTGTCGACCGTTGCTCGTCGGCGGAACGAACACAGACGCCCCGGCACCGTGTCGGGCACGGACTCGAGTCATGGGGAGCGATCGATGCGCGGCGTCAGGGCCAACGGTAGGACCGGCAGAAAGGTCACCGCTTTCGCAGCAGCGCTGGCGCTGGTGACCGTGAGCGGCTGTGGTACCGACACCTCGGCGATAGAGCCGCTCTCTCCCGATTCGTGGCCTGCAGCGCACGCGAATTCCCATAACAGCGCCACCACCGGGGTGTCGGTGTCGACCCCACTGTCCCTGGACTGGACGCGCCCCACCGGCGGCACGGTGACCTCCCCGGTGTCCATCGGATCGACCGGTCAGATGTTCGTCACTGCCGCCACCGAATCCGGTTGCAACCTCTTCTCGTTCGAGATCGACTCCGCCCGTAAGCGCTGGTGCAATCGCGTCGGACCGTCCGTCGTCACTGCAACGCCGACGGTCGATTCGGCGATCAACGTCTACATCGGCGACGACGGCGGCATGAACTCGTACAACGACCACGGCCAACTACGTTGGCGCACACCGGTGTACGGAGTGCCCAAGTCCGCGCAGTTCCTCGGGGACGGCAGCGTGCTCTCGATCACCCAGATGGGGCAGGTCAGCGTTCTGGATTCGCAGAACGGGCAACTTCGAGTACCGATTCTCGATCTCGTTCCGACACCGAACTTCCTGACCGACCCGAATTCGGATTTTCTGCCGGTCGATACCGGACTCGACCGGTGCAGCTCGGGCGGATCCGAGTGCCCGGTACCCGCCGCACCCGCCGTCGACGCCGCGACCGGGTCGATCTACCTGACCCTGTGGCGTCCGGGTTCGATTGCACCGCAACTCGTTTCACTGCAGTACGAACGCGATGGCACGCCAGGGCTCGTCGAGCGTTGGTCCTCGGACCTGCTGCCCGCCGGGGTCGCGTCCAGTCCGGTGCTGTCTGAGGACGGATCGACGGTCTACCTGGCCGATGTCGACGGCAGGCTGACCGCGTTCGACACCGCCGACGGGCGACAGAAGTGGACCGAGGGTACCGGCCTCGGCATCGGTGCCGCTCCGTCGATCGCCTCGGACGGCACGATCGTGCCGTCGGGCGGCGACGGCACTCTCGTCGGCTTGCGCGACAACGGAGATTCGGCCGAGCGAGTCTGGGTTCGCGACGACGTCGAACAGGCAGGCACGGCAGCTCAATCCGCCGACGGACGCGGCCACACCGTCGTGCGTGAGGACGACGGACTGGCGCTGCTCACATTCGACGCGGCCACCGGTGAGACGGTGGATGTGCAGCCCGTTCCCGACGTCGTCGGCACCACCGTCGGAACGTCGATCGGCCCGGACGGCCAGGTCGTCACAGCGAGCTACCTCGGCGAGATCTTCACCTACACGGGCTGACCGACAGCCCCTGGCGCGCAGACGAACGCCACCGCGGACCGATCGACTCGGGCGATCACCACCGACAGAGCCACGGATCCCCGAAGTTTGAGCTTGGGCCGCAGCAGCGCCGGATCCACGTCGACTCCGCGGACCAGAATTTCCACCGAGCCGCAGTCCATCCGATTCAGTTGTTGCCGAAGCACCTTCTCCGAGAACTTGGACTGCTCCAGAATCCGAAACCCGCGCACCCCGGCCGGGACCGTGTCGCCGGTCAGATACGCGATTCTCGGATCGAGTTGCCACAGACCGAATCTGGCACCGTAGTGCCGAACCAAACCGGCCCTGACCACCGCGCCGTCGGGATCGACGATGTAGCTGCCTGGGGGCCGAACCGGAATGTCGTCGGATTCCGAATCGGTGATCTCGAACACACCGCCGTCGGACCGAAGGACCGCAGCACGACGCCGAACACCGTTCTCGCTCAACCCCTCCGACCAGAGGCACGCCTCTCGCACTCCCCCGTCCAGCGAGACCACCTCCACCTCACCCGCCCAGTCGACAGAGTCGAAATCCAGGCCGGGCGCACATTTGACGACCAGGTCTCGGCCTCGATAGGCGTCGAGCAGGTCCGGTAGCGGTGGTTGCAACGCCGCCGGGTCGTGGCGTCGCCGCCCACCTGCTCGGCGGCCGGGATCGGCGACGACGACGGTGTCACGCGTCGTCGGGGTCAGCGCGTCGGCGCGCAGTACGGTGGCGTCCGGAACGTTGTGTGCGGCCATCCGAAGCCGAATCGGGTCCAGATCGCTGCCCACCGCCAACTCCGCGGTGCCGATCAGGACCGACAGTTCGCTGCCGATCGAACACGTGACATCGTGCACCCGTCGTCCGGCCAGTCGAGCGGCCCGCCTGCGTGCGACGAGCGTCGGCGTTGCCTGCTGCACCGCCTCGTCGGTGACCCACCATCGGTCGGAGTCGAGTAGTTTCACCCGCGCCTTGCGGCGGACGGTCACGGTTTCGATCAGGGCACCCGCGTGGGCGGGGAATCGCTCCCGGATCGAGGAGATGTCTCGCACCGCTGTTCTCGTACCGAATTCGAGGCCGTCCGCAGCGTCGAGTGCCTCGATGCCGACCTCGCTGTGCATGAAATCGAGGTCGGCATCGGTGAAGTCATATCCCACAGCAGGCCCCGCCGTCGACCCCTGCGGCGTGACTGCCTGTCAATCGCGAGGTGCAGGCTTGGTGCCGGTGATCATCACGTTGTAGAACAGCCCGCGCGGCACCACGTGTTGCAGCACGTTCTCGTCGACCCAGCTCAGTGTCTTCCAACCACCGAAGGCGAACTTGGCCCAGTTCCACCCCAGCTTGCCCGCTGGCACTGCGGCCTCGAAGGTCCGCACCGGCCAGCCGAGGAGAGCGGCGGCGAACTCCTCGGTGTTGGCCTGCACGGACTCCGCACCGGCCGAGAGCGCGATGTGCTCGAGATCGGTCGGATCGAACGTGTGCAGGTCGACGACGGCTTCGAGTGCCGCTGCTCGCGAGGACTCGTCGAGCTCTTCCTGTGGCTTGCGCCAGCTCGCCAGGAACGGGAGCTTGGTTGCGCGAGTGGTCGCCGCCCACGTGATGCGTCCGAGCCAGCGTGCGTAGAAATTGCCGACGGTGGTGGGTTCGCCCGCGAAGACGAAGCGACCGCCCGGCTTGAGCACCCGCAACACCTCACGCAGGGACTGTTCGACGTCCGGGATGTGGTGGAGGACGGCGTGCCCGACGACGAGATCGAAGGTGTTGTCGTCGTACGGAATCGTCTCCGCGTCGGCGACGCGGCCGTCGACGTCCAGGCCGAGGTGCTCGGCGTTGCGAAGTGCGACCTTGACCATGCCGGGCGAGAGGTCGGTGACCGAGCCCTTCTCTGCTATCCCGGCCTGCATCAGGTTGAGCAGGAAGAATCCGGTACCGCAACCCAGTTCGAGCGCGCGGCCGTACGGCACGTCGGACTGTGCGGAGGCGTCACCGGAGACGGCCTGATCGAACCTGCCGCGTGCATAGTCGATGCATCGCTCGTCGTAGGAAATCGACCACTTGTCGTCGTAGGTCTCGGCTTCCCAATCGTGATAGAGCACCTGCGCCAGTTTGGTGTCCGAGCGTGCAGCCTCGACCTGCTCGGCAGTGGCGTGCGGATTCGGGGCGGGATCGACCTGGCGGTCATCGGACTCGGCCGAGGCCAGGGACGTCGAGTTCGAGAGCGAGCGATCGACACCGTCGTGGGGGCTTGCAGTCATCAGGCGAGCCTACTATCCGGTAGCTGTGGAACAACTCTTCTCCGGCCGGGCCGGTGCTTCACCGCCCGGTGAAGGTCGCTTTTCCAGGGCCGTCGGCCACGAACGACGTCATGCCGACGGTGCGATCCTCGGTGGCGAACAGGGCCGCGAACTGCTGGGCCTCGATTCGCAGACCGGTGGTGAGATCGACGTCGAGCCCCTGGTCGATCGACGCTTTGGCCGCTGCGAGCGCTCGCGATGCACCCGTGGTGAACTGCATGGCCCAGGTGCGGGCGGCGTTGTACACCTCGTCCGGCGCCACCACCTCGTCCACCAAGCCGATGCGCAGCGCTTCCTCGGCACCGACGAAGCGGCCGGTGAAGACCATGTCCTTGGCACGGCTCGGGCCGATCAACCGGGCCAGCCGTTGGGTGCCGCCGCCGCCGGGGATGACGCCGAGTAGCACCTCGGGGACACCGAATTTCGCGTTGTCGCCCGCGATCCGACGATCTGCTCCCAGCGCGACCTCGAGCCCACCACCGAGTGCGTATCCGGTCACCGCGGCAACGACGGGCTTGGGAACGGTGCTCAGCGAGCCGAGAGCGGACTGCAGATCCTCGGCGATGGCAGCCATCTCGGCCGCGGACAACGACACCATCTCCTTGATGTCGGCACCGGCCGCGAACACCTTCTCGCCGCCGTACACGACGACGGCCTTGACCTCGGAATTCACGGTGGCCTCACGCGCCGCCGCGCGAATCTCCTCCTGCATCTGCCGGTTCAATGCGTTCATCGGTGGGCGATCCAGGCGGATGGTGCCGATACCGTCCGATACCTCGAGATTCACGAACTCAGCCATGGGCCGAAAGGCTACCGGGCCTCGTCCCGGCGATCGGACCAGGGATGTCGCGTTCCGGCGTAGTAGTCCTCGTCGCCGTCGAAGAGCACTCGTACGGTGCCGTCGTCTCGGGTCAGTACCGGCAGGACCGGGGTTACCTGGCGTTCGTGCGCAACGACCTCCGCGACCGTGTCGAACCGGGACAGCGCATCCAACTGGCTCCAGGTCGGCGGAAGCAGGATGGTGTTTCCGGAGCGCCAATCCGCCAAGGCATCACCGGTCGAGCGCCAGCTGACCGACGCCGCCTCGCTGGTTTCGCCGTCCGCATTCTGGCCCTCGGGCAGCACGGCGACGAAGAATCGGGTGTCGTACCGTCGCGCTTCACCGACCGGAGTGATCCAGTGCGACCAGGGCCGGAGCAGATCCGCTCGCAGGACGAGGTCGTGGGCGGTGAGAAATTCGGCGAACGAGATCTCGCGGCGCTCGAGCCGACCGCGCTCCGCAGCGAACGGAGCGGTATCGGCGACGATCGACTCCGGCGTCGAGCCGGCCAACAGCACCCCGCACTCCTCGAACGTCTCACGCGCTGCAGCACACACCAGGGCCTGCGCCCTGCCCTCGTCGGTCGCGAAGCGCTCGGCCCACCACGACGGCGGCGGACCTGCCCAGCGGACGTCCGCTGCCGCGTCCGTGGGGTCGACGCCGCCACCGGGAAACACCGTCATCCCTCCCGCGAACGCCATACCGCCGACGCGTTCGAGCAGGAACACCTCGATGCCCGGACGTGACAGACCGTCACGAATCAAGATGACGGTCGAGGCATCCCGCGCCTGCACGTGATCGGCAGCACCAGTCGAACTCATGAAAGGCAACGTACCGCTGCGCTGCGCAGCGCCGTCGCTCGGTCCGCGCTATCGGCGGTGCGTGCTATCGGCGGTGCGCGCCGGCAGCGCGGGTTCGCCGCGCGAAGAACCGACCGTCGACGCGATCGAGCGTGATGGACTGGCTGAACGCCTCGGTCAGGTTCTCTGCGGTGATGACGTCGTCGACCAGTCCCTGTGCCACCACCCCGCCTTCCTTGAGCAACAACGCGTGACTGAATCCCGGCGGAATCTCTTCCACGTGGTGGGTGATCAGCACGGTGGCGGGGGCGTCGGGATCGGCTGCGAGGTCGGTCAGGCGTGCCACCAGTTCCTCGCGTCCGCCGAGGTCGAGGCCCGCCGCCGGCTCGTCCAGCAAGAGCAGTTCGGGATCGGTCATCAGGGCACGGGCGATGAGAACACGCTTTCGTTCGCCTTCGGACAACGTGCCGTAGGTGCGGGTGGCGAGATGTTCGGCACCGAGGCTCTCGAGCATCTCGACTGCGCGCTCGGTGTCGACCGCGTCGTATTTCTCTCGCCAACGCCCCAGTACCGAGTAGCCCGCGGACACGACCAGATCGGACACGAGTTCGTCGGCCGGAATGCGCTGCGCCAGCGAGGAGGAGGACAAGCCGATCCGCGGTCGGAGTTCGGAGACGTCGACCTTGCCCATGACCTCTCCGAGAACGTGGGCGACACCGGACGTGGGATGGATCTCGGCGGCAGCGATACGCAGCAGGGACGTCTTTCCGGCACCGTTGGGGCCGAGCACGACCCACCGTTCGTCCAGTTCCACCTTCCAGGTGACGGGTCCCACCAGGGTCGCACCGCCCCGGCGGACGACTACGTCGGTGAAATCTACGAGCAGGTCGGGATCCGGTTCAGACACGACGCCTATCTTCTCGCACATCGACCGCGCATTCACGGCAGGATGTGCACGCGTGTCGCCCAATGACGATCTACCCCGCACTTCCCGCCGGACCTCGGACCGGGAATCCGGCGCGAACCCACCCGGATCACCGTTCCCGCTGGGTGCCACTGCACTGTCGACTGGCACTCAATTTGCAGTCCATGCGCCCGAGGCCGATGGAGTCGAGGTGTGTCTGGTCGATCCGGACGGCGGTGAACGACGGGTGGAACTGACCACCCGCACGTTCGGAGTTCGACATGCCTTCGTGCCGGGAGTTCGACCCGGTGACCGATACGGGTTCCGCGCCCACGGGAGGTGGGATCCGCACTCCGGACGACGGTTCAACGGCGCGAAGATTCTGCTCGATCCCGCAGCACGCCAGGTGTCCGGAACCTTCGGCGACCCATCGGCACTGCTCGCCTACGAGGACGATCCGTTCGGGGCACCCAGTTCTCGAGACTCGCTCGGACACCTCCCGCTCGGAGTGGTCCGCGCGGCCGCAGATCGCGTGGGCCGTCCCGCGCGCCCCGATGTGCCCTGGGACCGAACCGTCCTCTACGAGCTGCACGTGGGCTCGTTCACGGCCCGCAATCCCGCTGTGCCCGAGCATCTTCGCGGTACGTACCTCGGGCTCGCCGAGCCGGCGGTACTCGAACACCTCGCCCGCATCGGCATCACGTCGGTCGAATTGTTGCCCGTACACACCACATTCACCGAACCGGGCGTCCGCGCCCGCGGTATGCGAAACCACTGGGGGTACTCGACGGGTGCGTACTTCGCCCCGGATCCGCGCTTCGCCGCTGCTCCCGGTGCCGAGGTGGACGAGTTTCGCACCATGGTCGACGCGCTGCACGCTGCCGGGATCGAGGTGATCCTCGACGTCGTCTACAACCACACGTGCGAATCCGCGGTCGACGGCCCCTCGATCAGTTGGCGTGGGCTCGATGCGCCCGGCTACTACCTGCTGGACGGACGTGGATCGGACGTCGATCTGACCGGCTGCGGCAACACTCTCGATTCCGCTTCGCCTGCAGTGGTGCGGATGGTGTGCGACAGCCTTCGGTACTGGGTCGAGGACATGGGTGTGGACGGGTTCCGATTCGACCTGGCCAGCACCCTCGGTCGACCCGGTGGTTGGCGATTCGATTCTCGCGCACCGTTGTTGACGGCCGTTGCCACCGACCCGGTCCTGGCTCGGGTCAAATTGATCGCCGAGCCGTGGGACGCCACCGGTGCCGGCTATCAGGTCGGCAATTTCGGAGTGGCGTGGTCGGAATGGAACGATCGCTACCGCGACACGGTGCGACGCTTCTGGGCGGGCCAGCACGGCGTCCGCGAATTGGCCTCGCGCCTGGCCGGTTCGGAAGACCTCTTCGCAGGCAACGGACGCCTGCCGTGGGCGTCGATCAACTTCGTCACCGCGCACGACGGGTTCACCGCCCGAGACCTGGTGTCGTACGAGCGGAAGCACAACGAGGCCAACGGCGAAGAGAACAGGGACGGCACCGACAACAACTCGTCGGTCAACCACGGCATCGAGGGTCCGAGCGAGGACCCGTCGGTCGTCGAGGCCCGGGGACGCCATGTTCGGGCGCTACTGGCAACCCTGACGCTCTCCACCGGTACGCCGATGCTGCTCGCCGGCGACGAACTGGGACACACCCAGGGAGGCAACAACAATGCGTACTGCGTCGCCGGGAACGCTCCGGCGGCAGAGAGCTGGGCCATCGACTGGGACGGCGCGGATCAGAACATGATTCGCTTCGTGGGTCGACTGCTCCGCGTCCGAGCGAGCGCTCCGACCCTTCGTCAGCAGGAGTTCTTCACCGGCCGCGCGACACCGACCGGCCGACCCGATCTGGTCTGGTTCGATTCCGCCGGAATCGAATTCGACACGGACCGATGGAACGACGACTCGGTGCGCACCATTCAGGCCTGGGTGGACGGTTCCGACGTCCGCTCCTACGCCTCCGACGGTGGGCAGGTCGACGACGCGAGCTCGCTCCTCGTGCTCCATTCCGGTGGCCCCGCCGAGATCACTCTGGCGTGCCCGAGTTGGTCGTCGTCGCGGTTCGTTCCGGTCCTCGATTCCTCGTGCGCGGACGGGGTGCCCGCGGATACCACTGCGCTGGAACCGGGTTCGACGATATCGGTGACCGGATCGACTGTCCTGGTACTGCGCAGCGCAGGCAGGTGAGTCATGAACAGTTGCACGAGCGGACCGACTCCGAGCGCATAGAGAACCGTCCCGACGCCGAGCGTCCCGCCGAGCAACCAACCGGTGAGTACCACCGTCAGCTCGATTCCGGTGCGGGTCAGGCGAATCGACCATCCGGTCCTGGCCACCAGACCGGTCATCAGTCCGTCTCGTGGCCCCGGGCCCATCCCGGCACCGATGTACAGCGCGGTTGCGAACGCGTTGAGCACGATGCCCGACACCATGGCAACGGTCCTGATCGGGAGTCCGTCGAGATGCGGCAACACCGCGGACGTCGCGTCCACGGCAACGGCGATCACCACGACGTTGCTCACGGTACCCAGGCCCGGACGTTGCCGCAGCGGGATCCACATCAGCAGTACGGCCACTCCGGTGATCGCGGTGATGGTTCCGAAACTCAGCGACAGGTGACGTTCGAGACCCTGGTGGAAGACGTCCCACGGGTTGACGCCCAGTCCACCCGCGATCATCGACGACATCGACGCCCCGTACAGCCACAGCCCCACGTAGAGGGCAGCCAACCGAGAGGGAAGCCGGCGACCGGCGACGACACGACGTGGTGAGGTGAACATGCCTCCAGTCTCGGGGCTACTGGATATGTTCGGCATAGCCAGTTGTGCGACAGTGGACCCCAGCTCTAGAGAACGGCAATCACCGTCGTCGAACCGGGTGCCACTTCGGTGAAGCCGGCATCCCGCACTGCGACGGCGCGCCCGGCGCGAACCTCGCCCAGTGCACGCGTCCATTGGTCCGGGTTCGCGGATCGGACCGAACATGCGTAGCCGGCCGCGGCCCACTCGCGGCATTCCTCGGTGCCCATCGCACCCGCGAGCAACATCGACGCGTGCCCCACCTGAGCGGCCGCCTTGCCCACCGTCATGGACAGGGAAGCGTCGATCCACAGCACAGGGCCTGCCGAGACCGCAGGCTCGTCCTCGGCCGCCACGTCGGTCCCACCGATCTGCAGCCGCTTGATCCGCGGGTCCAGATCTCCGACCCGGCCCGGCACGAATGCGCGGGCCGACGCTCCCCCGACGTCGACCGTCACACCCGGAACGTCCTGCGCTGCGAGCCACTGTGCGCCGCGTGCCCGTCGAGCAACTTTTCGGATCCGAGCCGACGTCCATTCGGTGAAGGCCTCGTTCCACGACGCGCCGACGCCCACCCGTGGGTCCAGGCACAGCGACACGGTTGCTCGGGCAGCCGCCTCGAGCAACTCGCTACGCCGGGGCGCATCGGATTTGGGGATGTGCAGCACCAACGGCATGGCCAGCACCTGTGACGGATCGGCCGGGTCCTCGGCTCCGCCGTATCCACGAGCGAGTTCGGCGTGGCGCGAGGCGAAGGTGTTGTCCGGTGAGAATTCCTCGGCCGCCGCCTCGGTGCCGCTCACGTCGTCCGGTCCGGCACCGGTCATCGGACCGTCGGTCATGTCGTCGCCGGTCATGGGATCGCCGGTCATGGGATGGGGACGCGGCGGACTCCCCCGTCGACCGCGTCCGCAGCTTCGATCTCGTTGCGGGTGACACCGAGTATGAACAGAACCGCGTCCAGATACGGATGCGAGATGGCCGTGTCGGCGATCTCTCGCAACGCCGGCTTGGCGTTGAAGGCGACCCCGAGGCCCGCGGCCGTCAGCATGTCGATGTCGTTCGCTCCGTCGCCGACGGCGACGGTCTGTTCCATCGGCACTCCCGACTGTGCCGCGAACTCGCGCAGTGCCGTCGCCTTCGCAGCACGATCGACCACTTCTCCGATCACCCGGCCGGTGAGCTTGCCGTCGACGATCTCGAGGGTGTTGGCCTTGACGTAGTCGAGTTCGAGTTCGTGTGCGAGTCCCTCGATGACCTGTCGGAATCCTCCGGATACGACGCCGCAGGCGAATCCGAGACGACGGAGGGTACGGATGGTGGTCCTGGCCCCCGCCGTCAGCTCCAGGCTCTCGCCCACTTCGTCGATGACGGATTCGTCCAGCCCTGCCAACGCGGCAACTCGCTGTTCGAGCGACTCCGCGAAGTCGATCTCACCGCGCATGGCAGCTTCGGTGACCGCACGAACTTCGTCCTCTCGCCCGGCACGGGCAGCCAACATTTCGATGACCTCACCCTGGACGAGCGTCGAGTCGACGTCGAACACGATCAGTCGCTTGGATCGCCGTGCGATCCCGCCGCGCTGCACGGCGATGTCGACGCCGATGCCGGCTGCGATTCCCGCGAGGCCGGCACGCAGTTGCATGTCGGCATCCGGCGAGGTGTCGGTTGCGGTCACCTGAAGTTCGAGGCCCGTGACGGGATAGTCGGCGATTCCGCGAATGGCGTCGATGTTCGCTCCCTGGCGGGCGAGCTCACGGGAGATGGTGCTGAAGGCACGAGCGGTCACGGGTCGGCCCAGAACGACGACGACGTGGGTGGCCAGGCTCTGCCCGCCGCCCCGCGCGGTGTCGATCTCGACATCGACGTGCACGCCGACCGTCGCCATCGCGTCCTCCAGCTCCTCCTGGAGCGCTTCGGGGTCGCGGGGGCAGGACAGGAGAACGCCCAGAGTCAGCCTGCCGCGAATGACCACCTGCTCGACGTCGAGCAGGCTGACGTTGTGCCGTGACAGTGCTGCGAACAGCACCGATGTGACGCCCGGCTTGTCGGGTCCCGTCACCGTCACCAGCACTGCGGTGTCGCTCGAAGTCACCGGATCTCCCTTTCGCACACGGCCAGCGGCCGGATTGGTCTTCGTGTCACCCGTGGTGGACGAGCAAGCCCGAACACGCCACGAGATTGTCGCAAGCGAAGAGCCCCACCCGGTAGCCGGGAGGGGCTCTCGCTGTGCTGTGGACTACTTGGGGTCCGGGTCTCCGGATCCTTCGTGATCGCTGGTGGCGATCGGAGCCCGGCGGGCCTGTTCGAGGACGGCGGTGGTCTTACCACCGTGCGCTCCCGGCCCGACGTGCGCTTCCGCGCGCATCCGTTCGACCATGTGCGGGTAGTGCAACTCGAACGCCGGACGCTCGGAACGGATCCGAGGCAGTTCGGTGAAGTTGTGTCGCGGCGGCGGGCACGAGGTGGCCCACTCCAACGAGTTTCCGTAGCCCCACGGATCGTCGACCGTGACGACCTCGCCGTATCGGTAGGACTTGAACACGTTCCACACGAACGGCAGTGTCGAGGCACCCAGGATGAAGGCACCGATCGTGGAGATGACGTTCAACTCGGTGAACCCGTCCGAGGGCAGGTAATCGGCGTAGCGACGCGGCATGCCCTCGTTTCCGAGCCAGTGCTGCACCAGGAACGTGGCGTGGAATCCGAAGAACGTCAGCCAGAAGTGCCACTTGCCCAGCGCCTCGTCCATCATCCGGCCCGTCATCTTCGGGAACCAGAAGTAGATGCCGGCGTACGTTGCGAACACCACGGTGCCGAACACCACGTAGTGGAAGTGGGCGACCACGAAGTACGTGTCGGTGACCTGGAAGTCGATGGGCGGCGACGCCAGCAGAACACCGGTGAGTCCGCCGAAGACGAAGGTGATCAGGAACCCGATCGAGAACAGCATCGGCGTTTCCAGTGTCACCTGGCCTCGCCACATCGTGCCGACCCAGTTGAAGATCTTCACACCCGTCGGCACCGCGATCAGGAACGTCATGAAGGAGAAGAACGGCAGCAACACCGCGCCCGTGGCGTACATGTGGTGCGCCCACACCGCGATGGAGAGGGCGGCGATGGCGATAGTCGCGTAGATCAGACCCGAGTAGCCGAAGATCGGCTTACGCGAGAAGACGGGGAACACCTCGGAGACGATTCCGAAGAACGGCAGCGCGATGATGTACACCTCGGGGTGACCGAAGAACCAGAACAGGTGCTGCCACAACAGCACTCCGCCGGTCGCCGGGTCGAACAGATGCGCCCCCAGATGTCGGTCGGCCGCCAGCCCGAGCAACGCAGCCGTCAGCAGAGGGAATGCCAGCAGGATCAGGATGGACGTCACCAGGATGTTCCAGGTGAAGATCGGCATGCGGAACATCGTCATGCCGGGAGCACGCAGGCAGATCACGGTGGTGATCATGTTGACGCCACCGAGGATGGTGCCGAGACCGCCGACGGCCAGGCCCATGATCCACAGGTCCGCACCGACGCCGGGCGAGTGCAGAGCCGAGGTGAGCGGGGTGTACGCGGTCCACCCGAAGTCGGCAGCACCACCGGGGGTGATGAATCCGGCCGTGGCGATCAACGCACCGAACAGGTAGAGCCAGTACGAGAACGCGTTCAACCGCGGGAACGCGACGTCGGGAGCGCCGATCTGCAGCGGAAGGATGTAGTTGGCGAATCCGAAGACGATCGGCGTCGCGTACAGCAACAGCATGATGGTGCCGTGCATGGTGAAGAGCTGGTTGTACTGCTCGTTGGACAGGAACTGCATTCCCGGAATGGCCAACTCGGCGCGCATCAGCAGCGCCATGAGTCCACCGATCAGGAAGAACGCGAACGATGTCGCGATGTACATGATTCCCAACACCTTGGGATCGGTGGTCGTCACCGCTTTGTGCAGGAACGACCCCTTCGGTCCCGTCCGCGGCGGGAACGGCCGAGCAGCATCCACCGCGGGAGCGGGCCTAGGCGCTAGGGCAGTCACAGATCCTCCTGATTGCGCGTCGGACCTCGAACCACGAGGCGACGTCATCTAGTCGTGCGCTCCTCGAATCGTAGACCGTCGGACCGACACTTGCCGAACCGGTCCTACCGTGTGTCGTATTGGCCCCGATCGAGCACGCCCACATCGCGCGATCTGCCTGCGCTGTCGGCCTTTCGGACGCATTCGACAACGCTTCGATCGTCGCCGATTCCGGACGCTCGACGGCGTCCGTTCGAGTGTTCTGCGACGGCCGCCTTCCGATACTGTGTGAGACCACCCGACCCGTCGAAGGAAGTCCCGCGTTGCCACTCCACCCACGACTCCCCCGTTCGTGTGCACCGCGCAGGATGGGCGCCGTCGCCGCCGTGTGCCTTGCCGCCACCATGGCGCTGGTCGGCTGCTCCGATTCCGAAGCGCAGGACGACGCATCCACCATCATCCGCACCACCACGAACATCGCCGGTGCCGGAGTGGTCGGGAACAATCGGGACACCGTGGGACTGTGCCCCGCGCTCGCACCACTCGACCCGACCGGAATCGAGGGTGACACCCGACCCGTGGGACATGCCGAGGGGATCAGCGCCATTCCGGCCGACCCGCAGCGCATCGTCGTGCTCGACGCCGCAGGCCTCGACGCGAGCTGCGCGGTCGGAATCTGGGAGCGGGTCGTCGGAGCGGCCACGATCGACCCCGATTTCCGCGGTGACGGCGATCAACCGCTGTATCTGGGCACCGGATTGGCGTCCGTCCCGTCCGTCGGCCCGGTGGGTGCACCCGACATCGATGCCATCGCCGCCCTCGATCCCGACCTGATCCTGGGTGCCGATTCTCTCGGATCGAACACCTACGACGACCTGACGGCCATCGCCCCGACCGTCTTCACGGCGACCGGACAGGGGTGGAAGGACACGTTCCTGCAGTCCGCGGCTGCGCTCGGTCGCGGCCAGGCAGGATTCGAGGCACTCGCGTCGTTCACCGCGGATGCCGAGCGGGTCGGTCGCGAGATCGACGCCACCCAGACCCAGGCGTCCGTCGTTCGATTCGACGCGGACTCCATCGAAGTGGACGGTCCGAACTCCTTTGCCGGCCAGGTGCTCGCCGAAGTGGGTGTCGCGCGACCGCAGAGCCAGCGCGACGCCGATCTCTCGGTCGAGGCGAACGACCTCTCGCCGGTGGAGGGAGACATCGTCTACGTGCGATTCGCAGGCCCCGACGGCGAGACGTACGGCCGCGAGGTGATGGACAGCGACGCGTGGCACGATCTGGGCTCGGTCACCGACGGTCGTGTGTTCGCGGTGAACGACACGGTGTGGTCCGGCAGTGGGGTCGTCGCGGCTCGGGCGATTCTGGCCGATCTGTCCGCGTCGCTGAACGCCTACGTCTCCTGACGCGATGCCCATTCCCGAATTCGTGCAGGCGCTGCGCAGCGTCGTCGGCACGTCGCCGCTGTGGTTGTCCGGTGTCAGCGCGGTCGTCCTCGACGACGACCGGCGTGTGCTGCTGACTCTGCGCGCGGACAACAACACCTGGGCCGTGGTCTCCGGAATCCTCGAGCCCGGCGAGGAACCTGCTCCGGCCGCCCTGCGTGAGATCGGGGAGGAGACCGGCGTCGACGCCACGATCGTGCGACTGACGAGTGTCGACGTGACGGAGCCGATCACGTACCCCAACGGCGACGTCGCGCAGTATCTCGACATCACGTTTCTTGCTCGGTACACCGGCGGCATTCCTCACGTGGCCGACGACGAGAATCTCGACGTCGCCTGGTTCGCACTCGACGCGCTCCCGGAAAACCTCACGGCCACTTCGCGATTGCGAATCGAGAAGGCCATCGCCGATGAGCCGTCGGCGTGGTTCCGGCGCTGACTCCCCCGCCGAACGACAGTGAGCGGTTCCCAAGATTTCCGTGCTCGTCGATGCTTAATGTGATATCACTTTAGTATCACCATCGAGAGGGAGGTTCTCATGTCCGCACCTGCAACCGTCGCCGAGAAGCCGACGGGTACCCCGACCACCACCATCGCCGAGCGCCCGGGTTGGGATCTGCCCGGCTGGTCGATGCTCGGCATCGGTCTCGCGCTGTTCCTCGGCGGAATCGCCGCGTTCGCGCTCGGACTCGTGTTCGCCGTCGTCGCGCTGGTCGTGACCGGAGTCGTCCTGTTCGTCCTCTCCTTGCCCGCACTCATGGGCCTGACGCTGGTGCAGCCGAATCAGGCTCGCGTTCTTCAGCTTCTCGGGAGTTCGTACAGCGGCACCCTGCGGACGCCGGGGCTGCGTTGGACCAATCCGTTGACCTACCGCCGGGCCATCTCGACGCGAATCCGCAACCACGAGACCGGCCAATCGAAGGTCAACGACGCCGACGGCAATCCGATCGAGATCTCCGCCATCGTCGTCTGGCAGGTTGCCGACACCGCACTGGCATCGTTCCAGGTCGACGATTACGAGGAGTTCGTCGCCGTCCAGACCGAGTCGGCCGTCCGCCACATCGCCGGCAGCTATCCGTACGACGCCGAAGGACGAATGTCGTTGCGGGAGAACGCCGACGAGATCACCGCTGCCATGTCGGAGGAGGTGCACGCACGAGTGCGTTCGGCCGGTGTCGAGGTGATCGAAACACGAATCAACCGGCTGGCCTATGCCCCGGAGATCGCCCAGGCCATGTTGCGACGTCAGCAGGCCGGGGCGGTCATCGCGGCCCGTCAGCAGATCGTCGAAGGTGCCGTCGGAATGGTGGAGATGGCGCTCGGGAAGCTGGAGGAGAAGCACGTCGTCGAGCTCGACGAGGAGCGCAAGGCCACGATGGTGTCGAATCTGCTCGTGGTGCTGTGCAGCGACCGCGACACGCAACCTGTCGTCAACACCGGATCGCTGTATCAGTGAGCCATGGCCGTCGAACGTAAGAAGATTCTGCTGCGGTTGGACCCAACGGTGCACGACGCCCTCGCCCGTTGGGCCTCCGACGATCTCCGGAGCACCAACGCTCAGATCGAGTTCCTACTGCGTCGAGCATTGAGCGAGCAGGGCCGAATGCCGAAGGATGCACAGGACATTCGCGCGCCGGGACGCCCACCGAAAGAGTGAGCGGCCCGACGCGCGAACGAATCTCTAGAAGTCCCAGTCCTCGTCTTCGGTGTTGACGGCCTTGCCGATGACGTACGAGGAACCCGAGCCGGAGAAGAAGTCGTGGTTCTCGTCGGCGTTGGGTGAGAGCGCCGACAGGATCGCCGGGTTGACGTCCGTCTCGTCCTTGGGGAACAGGCCCTCGTAGCCGAGATTGTTCAGTGCCTTGTTGGCGTTGTACCGCAGGAACTTCTTGACGTCCTCGGTCAGGCCGATCTCGTCGTAGAGGTCCTGGGTGTACTCGACCTCGTTGTCGTACAACTCGAACAGCAACTCGAACGTGTAGTTCTTGAGTTCCTCGCGCTGCGCCTCGCTGACCTTCTCGAGACCCTTCTGGTACTTGTAGCCGATGTAGTACCCGTGCACGGCCTCGTCGCGGATGATCAGACGGATCAGGTCCGCGGTGTTGGTGAGCTTGGCCCGCGAGGACCAGTACATCGGCAGGTAGAAGCCGGAGTAGAACAGGAACGACTCCAGCAGCGTCGACGCCACCTTGCGCTTGAGTGGATCGTCACCGTGGTAGAAGTTCAGGACGATCTCGGCTTTGCGCTGGAGGTTGACGTTCTCCTCGGACCAGCGGAATGCATCGTCGATGTCGCGGGTGGAGCTGAGGGTGGAGAAGATGGAGCTGTAGCTCTTGGCGTGCACCGACTCCATGAACGCGATGTTGGTGTACACCGCTTCCTCGTGGGGAGTGATGGCGTCCGGGATGAGGCTGACAGCGCCGACGGTGCCCTGGATGGTGTCGAGCAGTGTCAACCCGGTGAACACACGCATCGTCAACTGCTTCTCGACGGCGGTCAACGTTGCCCACGACGGGATGTCGTTGGACACCGGCACCTTCTCGGGCAGCCAGAAATTACTGGTGAGGCGCTCCCACACTTCGGAGTCCTTGTCGTCCTGGACCCGATTCCAGTTGATCGCGGAGACGCGATCGATGAGCTTTACCATGGGTGCCTACCTACAGGTCGATGAGCGAGAGACGGGGACGGAGCTACGTGAAAAGCCGCTGATACGAACACTACCCGTTGTGTCCGACAAGTCCGGTAGGCACTACAAAGTGTGCCGGGAGTGTTGCCCGCAGGGATGACCTCTACGGCTGCTTCGGTCGGTCACCACCCCACCGAGCACGGGACGGTTCCGGCCTCGACGGCAGCGACCAACTGCGCGTGATCACGCTCGTTCTGATCGGCGTAGGCATGGGCGAACCTCACCATCGCCCGACCGACGTTGTCTCCGCGGCCGAGGTAGTCGGCGATCGCCTCCGCGTCACCACTGCGGGCATGCGCTCGCGCGAGAACTTCACCGCATGCGGTGGCGAATTCGGTGAGGTACGGCCCGATGATCTCGCCGTCGGGAATGACCTTCATGTCACGGAACTGCCGAACGTAGAAGTTCATGGTCCCCACTGCCGTCCATCCCACGAACATGTCGGTCGCGCTCTGCAGCATTCGCTGCCCGTTGACCACGCGGGCACCGTGATTGTCGTACCGGCTCGGTTCGAGAAACTGCTCGAACACCGACGGCCCTGCCTGCTTGATCTGCAGGAAGAACGGATCCTTCGTTCGACGTTCTTCGAGCAGCGCCAGATACACCCGCATTCCGACGCTCCCGACGCCGACCACCTGCCGCACGACGTCGAGAACCCGGAATCTGGTCAGCAGACTCCAGATGTGGTCGTCGACCGACTCGCTGTAACCGGCGATCACCGCCTGCACCAGCTCGATCTGGGAATCACCGACGTGAGTGCGAAAAGGTGCGTCCTCGCGAATCCTTCGACGACCGTCCCTCGTCTCGGTGAACTTGCGGGACGCCCCACGGCTGGTACGACGCTCGGCTTTCGTTTCGATGAGTTTCTCTGCGTGTCGAGCGATGCCCGAGGAGAAGTGACCGAGCAGACCGGCGACGTCGATGCGGTCGTACCAGATGTCGATCTCCGGCGTGCTCGCGTATGCCCTCATCTTTCGGCAGTACGCAGCCGTCATCGCCGACACCGCCCGATCGGAGCGTCGCGCATCGACCCCGTTCTCCCGCCCGATAACCACGAGAGAGGTCGCCAGCCGTTTGAGGTCCCACTCGAACGGGCCGGGCAGCGTTTCGTCGAAGTCGCGGAGGTCGAAGTACAGGTTCCGTTCGGGAGTGGCCCACAATCCGAAATTCAACACGTGGGCATCGCCACACAGCTGGACCTCGACGCCGGTGTGCGGAGTCGACGCGAGGTCGGCTGCCATCACGGCCGCGGCACCGCGGAAGTAGGTCCACGGCGATGCGGACATTCTCGCGTAGCGGATCGGCAGCAGCTCCGGCACCCGAATGATGTTCTGCGCGAGCACCGTGTCGAGCGCATCGTGACCACGCGAGACCGGATCCCATTCGGCCAACCCGCTGCGGGGTACGCGCCGACGGGCGTGTCGACCACGCAGAAATTGCTCGGAAGGACGTGCATCCTTCCGAGCAATTCTCACATCGATATCGGATTCGACCTCGTCGTCCGCCTCGGTGTCCATGCCTGATTATGCTCCGCAACGCGCCGCGAGATCGCGGTATCGGCCACAGCTCGACCGACCGGGTCGGCTACAGCATGCAGGACACGCAACCCTCCACCTCGGTGCCCTCGAGGGCCAACTGGCGCAGACGAATGTAGTACAGCGTCTTGATGCCCTTGCGCCATGCGTAGATCTGCGCACGGTTGATGTCGCGAGTGGTGGCGGTGTCCTTGAAGAACAGCGTCAACGACAGACCCTGATCGACGTGTTGCGTTGCGGCAGCGTAGGTGTCGATGATCTTCTCGTATCCGATCTCGTAGGCATCCTGATAGAAATCCAGGTTGTCGTTGTCGAGATACGGAGCCGGGTAGTAGACGCGACCGATCTTGCCTTCCTTGCGAATCTCGATCTTCGACGCCACCGGGTGAATCGACGAGGTGGAGTTGTTGATGTACGAGATCGAGCCGGTCGGCGGGACGGCCTGCAGGTTCTGGTTGTAGATGCCGTACTCCTGCACGGACGCCTTCAACGTCGTCCAATCCGCCTGGGTGGGAACCGATACGCCCGAGTCGGCGAACAACTTCGCGACCTTGGGCGTGGCCGGCTCCCAGACCTGGTCTGTGTACTTGTCGAAGAATTCACCCGACGCGTACTTGGACTCGGGGAAACCCTTGAAGTACTGACCGCGATCCTTCGCCAGCTGATTCGACGCCTGAAGCGCGTGGAACAGCACGGTGTAGAAGTAGATGTTCGTGAAATCGATTCCCTCGGTCGAGCCGTAGTGAATCCGCTCGCGCGCCAGGTAGCCGTGCAGATTCATCTGCCCGAGGCCGATCGCGTGGGAATCGTTGTTGCCCTGCTCGATCGACGGCACAGAGAAGATGTGCGTCTGATCGGACACCGCGGTGAGGCCACGAATGGCCACGGCGATGGTCTTACCGAAGTCGGGCGAGTCCATCGTCTTGGCGATGTTCAGCGAACCCAGGTTGCACGAGATGTCCTTGCCCACATGGCTGTACGAGAGATCGTCGTTGAACGTCGACGGCGTCGAGACCTGCAGGATCTCCGAGCACAGGTTGGAGTGAGTGATCTTGCCCTTGACCGGGTTCGCACGATTGACGGTGTCCTCGTACATGATGTACGGGTAGCCGGACTCGAACTGCAGCTCGGCCAGAGTCTGGAAGAACTCGCGAGACTTGATCTTGGTCTTGCGGATCCGCTTGTCGTCGACCATCTCGTAGTACTTCTCCGACACGTTGATGTCGGCGAAAGGCACACCGTAGATGCGCTCGACGTCGTACGGCGAGAACAGGTACATGTCCTCGTTCTTCTTCGCCAGCTCGAACGTGATGTCCGGGATGACGATTCCGAGCGAGAGGGTCTTGATGCGGATCTTCTCGTCCGCATTCTCACGCTTGGTGTCCAGGAACTTGTAGACGTCGGGATGGTGTGCGTGCAGGTACACCGCGCCTGCGCCCTGACGTGCACCGAGCTGGTTGGCGTACGAGAACGAGTCCTCGAGCAGCTTCATGATCGGAATGACACCCGAGGACTGGTTCTCGATGCGCTTGATGGGCGCGCCGGCCTCGCGAATATTGCTCAGCAGCAACGCAACTCCGCCGCCGCGCTTGGACAGCTGCAGGGCGGAGTTGATGGAGCGGCCGATGGACTCCATGTTGTCCTCGATGCGCAGCAGGAAGCAGGACACGGGCTCGCCGCGCTGCTTCTTGCCGGAGTTGAGGAAGGTGGGCGTCGCGGGCTGGAAGCGACCGGCGATGATTTCGTCGACCAGATCGGTGGCCAGAGCCTCGTCGCCGGCGGCCAGCGTCAACGCCACCATGCACACCCGGTCCTCGAAACGCTCGAGGTAACGCTTGCCGTCGAACGTCTTGAGCGTGTACGAGGTGTAGTACTTGAACGCCCCGAGGAACGTGGGGAACCGAAACTTCTTCGAGTACGCGTGGTTGATCAGGAACTTGACGAACTCGCGAGAGTACTGATCCAGAACCTCGGGCTCGTAGTAGTTCTCCTCGACGAGGTAGTCCAGCTTCTCGTCCAGATCGTGGAAGAACACGGTGTTCTGATTGACGTGCTGCAGGAAGTACTGATTGGCAGCCTCGCGATCCTTCTCGAACTGGATCTCACCGTTGGGGCCGTACAGATTGAGCATCGCGTTGAGCGCGTGGTAATCCATGTCGCCGTCGCCGCGGACGGTGGTGGGTACGGGTGCTGCGTCGGTGATGGTCGGTGCCACGGCGATGCTCCTACTGGGTATGTGGGGTGTGGTGCTCTAGTGCGTGTGGGCGGCGCGTCGGACTTCACGTTCCCAGAAGTCCTCCAGCCCCTCGCGGACCCGCACTACGTCCTCGGGGGTGCCCATCAATTCGAATCGGTACAGATACGGAACTGCGCACTTCTGCGAAATGACATCTCCCGCAAAGCAGAACGAGTCACCGAAGTTCGTGTTTCCGGCAGCGATGACAGCTCGGATCAACGAACGGTTGTGCTCGTCGTTGAGAAACTTGATCACTCGCTTGGGGACGTAGTTGGTGTCGCGGCCGGCGTACGTGGTCCCTCCCCCGTACGTCGGCACGATGAGTACGTAGGGAGAGTCGACACGAAAGGTGCCGTTCGGATCACGCAGAGGGATTCGTGTCGCGGGAATGTCCAGCTTCGAGACGAAGCGATGGGTGTTCTCGGACGCGCTGGAGAAGTAGACCAGTGAGTGGGAGGACTGCGGTTGCGAACTCACCGCTCACTCACTCTCTCGTACTGTTCAAGCAGCGTTCGCTGCGAGGGTCTTGATGCGATCCGGACGGAAGCCGGACCAGTGATCGTCGCCCGCGACGACAACCGGAGCCTGCAGGTAACCGAGTGCCATGACGTAGTCACGTGCTTCGGGATCCTGCGAGATGTCGATCACGGAGTACTCGATACCGGCTTTGTCGAGGGCGCGGTAGGTGGCATTGCACTGAACGCAGGCGGGCTTGGTGTAAACGGTGATGCTCATGGTGTCCCTCTTTCCGTTGTCGCCATCGGGTGCACCGACGCGACCGATGTGCTCTGCGTGTGGCACCGAGAACATCTCCCGCTCAGGGCGACTTCGACCTGCTCGAACCCGTTTGTGCACGTTCTTCGAGTTGTGGCCTCTCGGTCGGTCAAACACTACACCTAGTGTCCGACATCTGCCTAGAACACGAGATGTTGCGAACAACATCCGTGATATTCGCTGGTCACGGCGTTGTCGAGCCACAAGAATCGACCCATATCGGCGTGTCGCACGTCACACCGGCAACGTGTTGTCCATCACAACGAAACTCGGCCCGAACCATGACATGTGCCGACGACCGCCGACACTCCCGGACACGACGAAGGACCCCCGGATGTCTCCGAGGGTCCTTCGCGGTCGATCACGCGATCGTCAACGCTGGCGCGCTTTGAACCGCGGCTCTTTCTTGTTGATCACGAACACCGTGCCACGGCGCCGAACGACCTGTGCGCCGGGCTTGTTCTTGAGCGATTTCACCGAGTTTCTCACCTTCATGCAACCAGTCTACATGAAAACGATTATCGAAACCGTGACAGGGTCACGCACTCACGAGATCGTCGGCGGCCTTCACCAGTTCGGCGACGACGTGCCCGATCTCGCCGGAGACCTCGACGTTCTCGCGCGGGTGGGCCGAGCCGAACTTGTCGATGGTTCCACCGATGGAGAGCTGGACGTCCTCGAGGACGGTTCCGCCTGCGATGCGTACGGCCTTGCTGGTGTCCTCGTGCGCCCACTTGGCTCCGTTGCCGCTGGGCGACGCGCTGATCACGACGACCGGCTTGCCCACCATGGCACCCGCACCGTACGGGCGCGAGAGCCAGTCGATGGCGTTCTTCAGCACGGCCGGGATGGTGCCGTTGTATTCGGGCGTGACCAACAACAACGCCGTAGCCTTCTCGGCAGCGGCCCGCAGAGCGAGAGCGGCTGCAGGTGCCGATCCCTCGACATCGATGTCCTCGTTGTAGAACGGGACATCTCCGAGACCGTCGTACACCACTACCTCGGCACCGGCGGGAGCCACTGTGACAGCAGTCTCGGCGATTCGCTTGTTCACCGACTCGGCGCGCAGGCTTCCGACGAGAACGAGTACATGAGCGTCTGACATGAGGTTATTCCTTCGCAAGTTCGGTTGACGTGATCGTCGGATCAATTCCTACCATGCAAACGGACCGTGGTCCATTTATGTTCCCGACAAGGTAGGCTTCCACTGTGACCGGCCCGATGCTGCCCATAGCGGGCGAGGAATCCGAACGGTGCGACGCAGCGCGCAACCGTCGCCTGCTCCTCGACGCCGCAACCGATCTGGTGGCGACCGTCGGAGCCGATGCCATCACCATGGACGCCGTGGCGAGCAAGGCCGGAGTGGGCAAGGGCACAGTGTTCCGTCGCTTCGGGAACCGGGCCGGGCTGATGCGCGCGCTGCTCGACCACACCGAGAAGAAACTGCAGCACTCGTTCATGTTCGGCGAACCCCCGCTGGGTCCGGGTGCCGACCCCATCGATCGTCTCGTCGCCTTCGGCCGAGCTCGACTCGAATTCGTCAACGTCCAGGGGGAAGTGCTGCGCGCCGCGGAGAGCGCCGACGACGCGCGGTACTCCGCCCCGGCGCACATGGTCAACTTCACCCACGTCCTGTCGCTGCTCCGCGCAGCCGAGGTGGACGGGGATCTCGAATTGCTCGCGTACTGGCTGCTCACACCGCTCGAAGCCACGCTGGTACTCCACCAGTACCGAGATCTGGGGATGCCGATGGATCGCCTGGCCGACGGCTGGGAAGATCTGGTACGCCGAGCAACTCGCACTCGGTAGATCCTTCGCTCACAGCCCGACGACGGCCGCAGCCGCCGCGTGCAGCGCCGTGCCGTAGGAACGGCCGTGACCGGCAGCATGAACTGCGAGTGGATGCAGCTGATGCACGGCCGTGCGCTCGCGCCACCCGGATCGCAGCGGCCGTACCGTCTCGTAGCCGCCGACGACGGCGTCGAGGTGGGCGCAACCGAACAGCGCCAACATCGCCAGATCGGTCTCGCGGTGCCCACCGTGCGCCGCCGGGTCGATGAGCACCACTCCCGCGTCGGTCCAGAACACGTTGCCGTTCCAGAGATCACCGTGAATACGGCTCGGCGGCTCTGCATCGTCGAAGTCGCCGTCCGCGATACGTCGGCACGCCGACTCGACGATCGCCGCCTCCCCGGGCGTCACAGTGCCCGCGTCCTGCGCGATCGAAAGAAACGGCAACACTCGTTCTGCGGCGTAGAACGCTCCCCATGAGGTGTGCACTGTGCTGGTCATGGGCCGAGCACCGATGAACAGCTGACCCGAGAAGGCGACGCCGTCGGCATCCACCGGTGGCGCACCGAACCCGGCGGCTCCGGCGGAATGCATCGCGGCCAGAGCGCGGCCGAATCGTTCGGCTGCGCCCGGCGTGGGGCGGGCCGCAATCAGCCGCTCGAGTTCGATGTACGTCCGGCCGTGCCCGAGGACTCCGACGACAGGGGCCGCCGCGTCGCCGAGCCACCGAAGCCCGGCGGCCTCGGCCGCGAAGAAATCGGGATGCGCGTGCGGGTTTCGCTTGACGAAGGTGTCGGAGGATCCACTCACGTCCGTCGACACTACGCACGGCGCGAAGCACCACACCGGCACCCGTCATTAGGATGACGTGATGGGACACATCAACTCGGAATTGCGCTCGGGGATCATGCGCGAGCTGGCCGTGCAGTCGACCATCGACCCGATCACGGAGGTCCGCAGGCGCGTGGACTTCCTGAAGGACTACCTGACGTCGACCCCGTCCTCGGGCTTCGTACTCGGCATCAGTGGCGGTCAGGACAGCACGCTCACCGGCAAGCTCGCCCAACAGGCAGCGACGGAGCTCCGAGCCGACGGACACGAGGCCGAGTTCGTCGCCGTTCGACTCCCCTACGGCGTGCAGGCCGACGAGGACGACGCATCGATCGCGCTGAAATTCATCGATCCCGACCGCACGGTGACGGTGAACATCAAAGCCGCTGCCGACGCCGCAGCGGCCGCGACGGCGGAGGCACTCGGTGGTACCGAAATTCGAGATTTCGTCCGCGGCAACATCAAGGCGCGCCAGCGCATGGTCGCGCAGTACGCCCTTGCCGGCGAACTCGGTTACGTCGTCGTCGGCACCGACCACGCCGCCGAGGCGATCACCGGGTTCTTCACCAAATTCGGTGACGGCGGGGTCGATCTGACTCCGCTCACCGGGTTGAGCAAACGTCAGGGTGCAGCGCTGCTGCGCGAACTGGGAGCCCCGGAGAGCACCTGGCGCAAGATTCCCACCGCCGATCTCGAAGACGATCGACCCGCTCTACCCGACGAGGAAGCGCTGGGCGTGACGTACGAACAGATCGACGACTACCTCGAGGGCAAGGACGTCACCGAGGAGATCGCCGACAAGCTGGAGACGATGTTCCTCGCAACTCGGCACAAGCGCACGGTGCCCGTGACGCCGTTCGACGATTGGTGGAAGAGGAGCAGCTGAATCCTGCGCCGCCACCTGCCGGTGGCGGCGCAGCGAACCGCGTGCGCTCAGCCGCCTGCGAAGGGTGGCAGTACGTCGACCCTGCCGCCGATCACGCGCCCGAGATCGCGGGTGAGATCGTCTCCGACCAGGTAAGCCGACACCCTGAGTATCGGCTCCATCGGCGCGCCGTGCCGGGACAGGATCAGCTCCCGCAGATCTGCGAGAGTGGCTCCGAGCGGCACGGTCAGGTACTCGGACTCGCAGTGCGACGCGTCGACCGCTGCAGCGAAGTACCGCACCTCCACCTGGGTCTCACCCACCGATGGCTCCCATGCTGCGGGTGGGAGGTACGAAGCCGTCGGCGTCGATGCCGTGACCCGCCCACTTGTTCCACATCGCCCCACGCCACACGGCTGCCAGTTCGTCGTCGGTGGCACCGCCGCGCAGAGCGGCCCGCAGATCGGTTTCGTCGTCGCTGAACAGACAGGACCGAATCGTTCCCTCTGCAGTCACTCTGGTGCGGTCGCAATCACCGCAGAACGAGCGGGTCACCGACGCGATGATGCCGACGGTGGCGTCGGTACCGTCGACACTCCATTCCTCGGCCGGGGCGGAGGGATCGACGCGCCCCACCTCACGCAGGTCGAACTCGGTGGACAGTTCGTCGAGCAGGGTCTGGGCATCGATCATGTTCGCGCGGGCCCACTCGTGGTCGGCGTCGAGCGGCATCTGCTCGATGAAGCGCAGAGCAACGCCTTCGTCGAGGCACCAGCGCAGCAGATCGACGGCACCCGACAGGGTGTCGCGCATCAGAACGGCGTTGACCTTGACCGGCCCGATCCCGGCACGCTGCGCTGCCCTGATTCCGGCGAGCACCGACGGCAGCCGATCTCGTCGGGTCAAGCGCGCGAAATCCTCGCGGTCGACCGAATCCAACGAGACGTTCACTCGGGTCAACCCGGCGTCCGCCAACGACTGTGCCCGATGTTCGAGACCGACGGCGTTGGTGGTCATCGACAGCGGCACACCGTCCGCGACGTCGGCGCACAGCCGCAGAATCTCGTCGAGATCGCGACGCATCAACGGCTCGCCTCCGGTGAAGCGCACGTCCCGAATACCGAGCAGGCGTACCGACACCGAGACCACTCGGGCAATCTCGGCGGGTGTCAGCAGCGCCGCAGCCGGGATCGCCGGAAGGCCTTCCTCTGGCATGCAGTAGGTGCAGCGCAACGAGCACTTCTCGGTGATCGAGACGCGCAGGTCGCGGGCCACTCGGCCGAAACGATCGATCAGATGCGGCACGTCCGGCCGGTCGGACACGGAGTTCGCACTGCCTGCCGCCGAACCCGTGGTGGTACCGAACCCGGGAATGCCCAGCGAGGTGACACTGTCCACCGTCACCTCGTACCTCGTCTCCGTCGAAAATCACGTCTGTCGTAGATGTGTCTACCCATTATGCCGCAGCCCACACCGAGTCGACGGACCGGCGTGCTTAGGATTGGCACCCATGACGGTTGAGCACACGCACGCGATCACTGGATCCGCACGGTGACCGCTGTATCGGTCGAGGAACACGCCGCCGCGGTCGACACTCTGCTCGCGGCGCTGACCACGAGAACAGCTCAGCGAATTGCTCTCGACAACGCGCTGGGACGCGTCTCGTTCGAGGACGTACGGTCCCCGGTCGATCTGCCCCTGTTCCGCAACTCGCAGATGGACGGCTACGCCGTGGATTCGCGATCCGTGTCCACCACCCCGGTGACGCTTCCGGTCTCGACGATCATCGCCGCAGGCCCGACGGAATCGGCAGTGCTCGCCTCGGGCAGTGCCGCCAAGATCATGACCGGCGCCCCCATTCCGGACGGAGCGGACGCCATCGTCCCCGTCGAAGACACCTCCGTGACGGCGGAAGGTTCGGTGACGATCCACAAGGGCCGCGCAGCAGGTGAATTCGTACGCGAGCAGGGAAGCGACGTGCGGGTCGGAACAGTCCTCGTCGAGTCGGGTCGAGTGCTCGAACCCCGTCACATCTCCGTTCTCGCTGCCGTCGGCTTCGGTGAGCTCGACGTCCGCTCACGTCCTCGTGTGGCCGTCGTGACCACCGGTGCCGAGCTGGTCGACGCCGGCTCGACGCTGACGCCCGGTCAGATCTACGACTCGAACGGGATCACCCTCGCCGCACACCTACGCGCCAGCGGTGCCGAGGTGGTCTCCGTCGCGCGCAGCTCCGACGAGCCGAGCCGCTTCCGCGAGATCCTCGACGCGGCAGCGGAATCGGCGGAGCTGATCATCACGTCCGGCGGAGTGTCGATGGGCGACTTCGAAGTGGTCAAGGACGTACTCCGACCGCTCGGCGGCAATTTCGGATCGGTTCGCATGCAGCCGGGCGGACCACAGGGCATGACGCTGTTCGACGGTGTTCCCGTGCTCAGCTTTCCCGGCAATCCCGTCAGTACCGTCGTCTCGTACATCATGTTCGCGCGCAACATCGTTCGGCGAGCGGCCGGCCTGCCTCCGCTGCTCTCGACCACTGCGGCCCTGCACGAATCGATCGTGTCACCGCCCGGTCGACGACAGTTGCTCCGTGGCCGAATGCGCGAGGACGGTCGGGTGGAGCTCGTCGCCGGCCCCGGCTCGCACCTGGTCGCCGCACTGGCATGGGCCGATGTGTTGATCGACATCGATTCCGAGACAACCGAACTCGCTGCAGGATCCGACGTGGAGGTGTGGCCGCTGTGACCACCGATGCCCAGCTGTCTCATCTCGACGATCAGGGCCGCGCCCGCATGGTCGATGTGGCGCACAAGAAGGAAACCTCGCGCACGGCCGTCGCCGCCGGTGAGTTCGTCACCACTGCCGAGGTCATCGCCCTCGTACGTGCGGACGACATGCCCAAGGCCGACGTCCTCGCCACCGCCCGCATCGCCGGCATCTCGGCAGCGAAGCGGACATCGGACCTGATTCCGCTGTGTCATCAGCTCGCCCTCTCCTCGGTGAAGATCTCGTTCGGGTTCACCGAGTCGTCCATCACGGTCGAGGCCACCGCCCGCACCACCGGACGCACCGGGGTGGAGATGGAAGCACTGACCGCGGTCGCCGTCGCGGGCCTGACCCTGCACGACATGGTCAAGGCCGTCGATCCCGGTGCCACCATGAACGGCGTCCGGTTGCTCACGAAAGACGGCGGCAAACACGGGCATTGGCAACGGGACGGTGCGGAGGGCGCCGACGAGGCTGCGGGTGATCCCGTGTTCGAGTCCGCACGGTCCGCAGTGGTTCTGGTGGCCTCCACCGGCGGCGCGCGAGGAACTCGACCGGACACCACCGGCCCCGCCATCGCCACCTGGTTGACCGATCGAGGCTTCGCCGTGCGAGGCCCACTGGTCTACGCCGATGCCGACATCGCGGCCGGACTGCACGACGCCCTGCGCGGCGAACCGTCGTTGATCGTCAGCACGGGCGGAACCGGGGTGTCCCCCACCGACGCGACCCCGGAGGCGACGGCGGCACTCCTGGACATCGACATGCCGGGGATCGCCGATGCGATCCGCACCCGCGGAACATCCGCGACGCCTCATGCGGTGCTCAGCCGCGGTGTCTCGGGTCTGATCGGACGCACGCTCGTCGTCAACCTGCCGGGCTCACCGGGCGGTGTGAAGGACGGACTCTCCGTCCTCGACCCGCTCCTCGACCATGTACTGGCACAGATCGCCGGAGGAGGCCCCCACGATGAGTGAACTCGTCGCACGAATTTCCAGTGAACCGTTGAGTACCGCCGAAGTCGAAGCAGCGGTACAGGATTCGCGGCACGGAGCGGTCGTGCTGTTCAGCGGAATCGTTCGTGACCACGACGGCGGACATGCCGTGGAAACCCTCGAATATCGAGCCCACCCCGACGCGGAACGCTTCCTGAACCGATGCTGCTCGGAGGTATCGGCAGAGACCGGATTGGCGGTCGCCGCAGTGCACCGCGTCGGCGATCTCCGGGTCGGCGACCTCGCACTCGTCGCCGCCGTCGGCTCGGCTCATCGCGCCGAGGCATTCGAAGCCTGCGCGCGACTCGTCGAGCGCATCAAGGCCGAGGTCCCTATCTGGAAGCGTCAGGGATTCGAGGGCGGACGCACCGAGTGGGTCGGGCTCTAGCGAGCTAACCGGTCTCGAGGTAGCGATGGACCGGAAGCATCGCAGAGGCGTCGTCGGGGTCGTCCGGTCCTCGCACACACGCGCGCAACCGCTGCTCGACGGCCGAGGCATCGAGATCGCTACCGATCAGCACCAGTGAGGTCTGCACGGGCTCACCCCTCGACCACGACGCGGCCTCGAATCGAATGTGTCGACCCACCGTGTGCACGACGAACTTCTGGGTGTGGCCGGCGATGCCGAAGTGTACGAATCCCTTGATGCGGTAGAGGTTTCCGGAAGGATTCTCCAGGAACTCGATCAGTCGCCGGGGTTCGACGGGATCCGTACTGACGAACTCGGTGTGCGAGTACTGCGCGTGCAGGTGACGATCGTGGTCGTGATCGTGGTTCTCCCGAAGTAGTTCGTCGAACGACAGCTGCACCGCCATTGCCGAATCCACCGACCGATCCTCGCGCCGATCGAACAGCAGCAACGGGTCGACGCGACCGAAGGCAACGGGTACGACGGGCACATCTGCGACGACGGCCTGCACCGTCGAGCGCACCGCGGAGCGTTCGGACTCGGTCACCGCATCGGACTTGTTCAGCACCACCAGATCGGCCAGTTGCAGGTGCTGGTCGATCTCGGGATGCCGCGCACGCGTCCGAGGGAACTCGACCGCGTCGACGACCCCGACGAGCCCGCCGTAGACGATGAATTCGTTCTCGCTACCGCGGACCATCCTGATGAGGTTGCGGGGTTCGGCCAGACCGCTGGCCTCGACCACGATCACGTCGATGGCGGACCGGCGGTGTGCGAGGACATCGAACATCGCGTCCATATCGCTGATGTCGACGGCGCAACAGATACAGCCGTTGCCGAGGGAGACCATCGAATCGACCTGGCCGGCCACGAGCATCGAATCGATGTTGATCGCCCCGAAGTCGTTGACCACAACACCTATTCGGATGCCGGAATCGTTGCGCAGCAGGTGGTTCAGGAGGGTGGTCTTACCTGCGCCGAGAAAGCCGGCCACTATCACCACCGGAATTCGTCGACGCGCCACGGCGTCCGAGACTACCGGTCGGCGAGAATCTGCTTCAGCAGGCCTTGCGCGAACGTGGACACAGCGCTCACGTTGCCCGGGGTCGCCAGTCCTTCCAGGCCGTCGACGCCGAACGAGTCGACGTACGGGGACACACTCTCGAGCAACCGGGACAACGCGCTGCGTCCCTCGGCCGTGGGGCCAACGCCGCCGGGTGCCGTTGCGGCGGTGCCGGTCGTCGAAGTCGGGTCAGGGGTCGCGGGCGTCGTGGCGGCGGTAGCCGCCGGCGTGGTGGCGGCAGACGCCGGCGTGGTGGCGGCAGTTGCTGACGGGGACGGGGTTTCGGCCCCGAGAAGGTAGTCGATGATTCCCGTCGAGATGGCGATCGCATGCTTCAGCTGACCGTCCGAGCTCTCGAGAAGAGCTGCGTCGTCGGGGTTCGATCCGTTGCCCATCTCGACGAACACGAGGGGCACCGTGGTCAGTGCAGGCCCGGCGACATCGGATCGCTCCTGTATCCCGTTCTCGACTCCCGCATAGTTGGCAGGCTCGAATCCGGCCCGCACATAGGAGTCCCGCATCAGCGTCGATGCCGAGCGGCCGCCCTCGGACTGGGCAGCGTCGGCAGCCGCGTTCGGAATCGGCAGCGTGGGCACGATCAGATGGAAGCCGTGCTTGTCGGCATCGGTCGTCGTACTCGTGGAGTCCGCGTGGATACTCACGGCCACGTCGGCCCCGGACTCGCCGGCCGCCCGCGCCCTGTCGTCGACGCATCCGCCCCATCCGGTGTCGTCTGCTCGACTCGTCTTCACCGTCGCACCCAGACTCTCCAGGCTCGATCGAACGAGTTCGCTGACTTTCCAGTTGATGGTGTGCTCGGGCACACCGTCCAGGGTGGTCATGCCGGTGGTCTGACAATCCTTGGTGCCGCCGCGCCCGTCGTTCACCTGCCGCTGCAGATTCTCCGAATGTGCGGTGCCCTGGTGGCCCGGGTCGAGGAACACCGTCTTTCCGGACAGTTCCGCACTCGCGGCAGGTGCCGTGTCTGCCGGCGTCGCACTGGCCGGTACGGACGCGAGTACCCCGGCACCGAGAATTCCGGCGCACATCAGCGCCGTCAGTGCCGACCTGGTCATCGGTGCAGATTTCATATGGTCTGGCGCAACGGTGGTACTCGCTGCGCAACTCCCCTTTCGGCCCCTCGGACACCGCTGATCCGAACGGGTCACCGCATCACGGGACTCCACACGTCACAACAGACACTTGCGCATCAAGTGAAGCAGATATCGCGATCGACGAGTATCGAGTGATCTTTCGTTAGTAAAACGATTGCGTTTCGTGACCGATTCGTAGCCCGAGGCCACCGATCCAGAGTGGTACCGGCACATCGTCGCTCGATCGCACTCGAACCGACCCAATGGATGGCACTACCAATTCGAACCGGACGGTTCGTCTTTCTCTCGGATAACGACGAACACCGATCGCCGAGAGAATGCCACGGACAATCACCTCGTCGGTTTCGGAGAAGAGGCGAGCCGATATCTGTGGGAATTCTGCGAAACGCGTAACAATCCCACGACCCGCATGGATGAACACAATGTTCAGCCGTATAGTCGCATCAGTTCGATCTGGACATCCCCGCATCATCCCCTGCATCATTGGAGAGCTTCAGCATGGCCAGAAAAGTCTATGTGCAACTTGTCGATGACATCGACGAAAAACCGATCGAATCCGGTGGCGAACACATAACCTATTCGGTCAACGGAGTCAGCTACGAAATCGACCTGAGCGACAAGAACGCGAAGGAATTTCACCGCAAACTCGACTATTACATCGAGCACTCCACCAAGGTCGGTGGAAAGCGAACGAAGAAGTCGAGCGCCCCCACAACCGGTGCCAAGCGCGACGCCAATCAGACCAAGGCCATCAGAGAATGGGCCAAGGCGAACGGACACAACATCTCGGCCCGCGGCAGAATCCCCGCCGAGGTCGAGCAAGCATTCGACGCCGCGCACTGAGCTGACACAGCCGAGTCGGCATCCCGGCACGACGCCCGGATGCCGACTCGGCGGTCGGTGTCACCGAAACACAAAAAAGCGCCGCCCGAGGGCGACGCTTTTTCTGATTCTCGGTGGAGCTAAGGGGACTCGAACCCCTGACCCCCACACTGCCAGTGTGGTGCGCTACCAGCTGCGCCATAGCCCCGAGTTACTGCGTGCTCCCGCTCATGCGGTTGCTCGAACGAAGTTACACCATCGGTCGCAGCAGCAACAAATCACCTGGTGCAGCCGGTACCGAATCCTCGACGACCGGCCGCACGAACGCCCGGAGATCAGTTGATCGACGCCAGCCATTCCGAGTCACCGAGCGCATCGACAACCTGACCGTCGACGAGGACTCCTGGTGTTCCGCGGGCACCCGACGCCGCCAGCGCATCCCGTCCTGTGTTCGCATCCGCCACTGCCGTCTCGCGCTGCGCACCGGCGGAGATGCAGTCCGTCGCCAGATCGCTCGCTCCTGCGGATCGAGCGAGTTCTGCGAGTTCGGCATCGGTCCGGTCGGAGTCGCTTCCTTCTTCGGGGCGAAATTCCGGGTCGAACAGCCCGGCATGAAATGCGGAGTAGACCCGCGCGTTCTCCGTCGCTGCCACGCAGTGCGACGCCGCAACGGCACGCGTCGAATAGTCACCGGACGCCGATTGTGGATCCAGGAAATTGACCAGGTGGTAATTCACCGAGACGACGCCGTCGTCGATTTTCTGAGCCAACTCCTGGCCGTGTTTCACTTCGAGGTCGCCGCAGAACGGGCACATCGGATCCTCGAAGACATCGATGACTCGCTGCGCTTCCGGACGCGACAGCTGAACCACCCCGTCACCCGGCAACGACAATTCGACCGCCGGATTCTTGACCGTTCCGTAGCCGTCGTTGCGTGGAGCGTCGCTTCCGCTCTGCCACATGATCGCCACCCCGATGACGACCACCACTACGACGAATGCGATGCCGCCCAATACGTAGGTCATCGTGTTCGAGGTTGCCTCGGGTGTGTGTTTCGTACTGGATGTCTTCTTCTGGCTCACACAGCGAATACTACGGTTGCGTCGGTCGGGTGCGCTCGTGCCCGAGCGTGTCCGGAACTCGCGACCACCAGAGTCCTGCAAGGAGAAGCAGCGCTCCCGTCACGGCGAATGCCGGACCGAAGGAGACTTGTTCGACGATCATTCCGGCGACGATCGGGCCGATGACCGCGCCGACATCGGATGCCATCTGGAATGCAGCCAGCACGGGCCCACCGCGCGCCTTCGAGCCGATCACGTCCGCAACCGAGGCCTGCTGGGCAGGACTCATCAGACCCGATCCGATTCCGGCGATCAGCGACACCACGAGAAACAGCACGGGATCGTGGACGTACCCCATCACGACGGTCCCCAGCCCGCACACCGCCAGCCCACCCACCATGAACGGCTTGCGTCCGCGCACGTCGGACAGGCGGCCTGCACTGGTGAGCACCAGGGCATTTCCCACTGCGAACACGGTCAGCGCGATACCGACGAACACCTCGGATCGCTGCATCGCCTCGACGACGAACAACGGCACCAAGGCCACTCGAACACCGAACACTGCCCACCCGTTGGCGAAATTCGACGCCAACGCAGCCCGATACGACGGGATCCGCAGCGCGGCGAGCAACGACATCGTGGGTGGTGCCGAGCCCTTCTCCGGCTTGACGAGGTCGGAGTTGCCCAGGGTGAAGTACACGACGGCCGCCGCGATCACGAGCGCTACGGCATAGATCACGAACGGCACCCGCAGCCCGAATCCGACGAGAGCGCCGCCGACGAGCGGACCGCCGATGGTTCCCAGCAGGAACGCGGTCGCATAGAGGCCGGAGATGCGGCCCCGACTGGTCGCAGGGCTGATCCTGATCAGCAATCCCAGTGCCGACACCGAGAACATCGTCGAGCCGATGCCGCCGAGTCCTCGAAACACCAACAGCTGCCAGTACGTCTGAGCCAGCGCGCAGGCGCCGGTGGACACCGCAACGATGAGCAGTCCGATCAGGTAAACGGGCCGCTCGCCGAGCCGCTGCACCAGAGCACCACTGGCGGGCGCGAACAGCAACCGCATGAGAGCGAACGCACTGATGACCGCCGACGCCGCCGTGTATCCGACGCCGAATTCCCGGGCGAACTGCGGCAGAGCGGGCGCGACGATACCGAATCCGAGCGCGATGACGAACGCCGCCGATACCAGTACCCAGATCTCCGGTGGGAGCTTGCCTCCGGGTCTGAATGCGGGCTCGGGAGCCGAACTGTCGTGGTCGGATGGAGGTGAGTCGGTCACGAGCTCTCGAGTGCGGAGGACACCAGCTCACGTGCGGCGGCTTGAACCCGGGCCAGATGGTCCTCGCCCTGGAACGACTCCGCGTAGATCTTGTACACGTCCTCGGTTCCGGACGGGCGCGCAGCGAACCAGGCGCTCTCCGTCGTCACTTTCAGACCACCGAGGGCCGCTCCGTTGCCGGGAGCCTCGGTCAGCGTTGCCGTGATCGGTTCGCCCGCCAGCTCGGTGGCGGTGATCTGATCGGGCGACAGCTCGGAGAGAACGGCCTTCTGCACGCGGGTGGCAGGTGCATCGACGCGGGCATACGTCGGATCGCCGAACTTCGCGGTGAACTCGGCGTAGCGCTGCGACGGCGTGGATCCGGTGACAGCGGTGATCTCGGATGCCAGCAAAGCCAGCACGATTCCGTCCTTGTCGGTGGTCCAGACGCGGCCGTTGTGTCGGAGGAACGACGCTCCGGCGCTCTCCTCACCGCCGAATCCGAGCTCGCCTGCGAGCAGACCGGGGACGAACCATTTGAAACCGACCGGCACCTCGAGCAGACGACGGCCGAGACCCGAGACGACCCGGTCGATCATCGACGAGCTCACCAACGTCTTGCCCACTGCCGCCGTGGGCGACCAATCGGGTCGGTGGGTGAACAGGTAGTCGATGGCGACGGCGAGAAAGTGATTGGGGTTGAGCAGGCCACCGTCGGGAGTGACGATGCCGTGTCGATCGGAGTCGGCATCGTTGCCCGTCGAGATGTCGAACCGATCGCGGGCAGCGATGAGCGAGGCCATCGCGTTCGGCGACGAGCAGTCCATCCTGATCTTGCCGTCGGTATCGAGAGTCATGAAGCGGAATGTGCCGTCCACCAACGGGTTCACCACGGTCAGGTCGAGATTGTGCCGCTCGGCGATGGCATCCCAGTAATCGACACTCGCTCCACCCAACGGATCTGCTCCGATACGCACTCCGGCCGCGCGGATCGCGTCGAGATCGAGCACGTTCGGTAGGTCGTCCACGTAGGTGCCGAGGAAGTCGTAGCGAGAGACGCTCCCCGCGAACGCCTGGGCCAGGGTCACCCGCTTGATGCCCGAAATGCCATCGCGCAGAAGCTCGTTGGCGCGAGCGGCAATGACCGATGTGGCATCGCTGTCGGCCGGACCACCGTGCGGAGGGTTGTACTTGAATCCGCCGTCCCGCGGCGGATTGTGCGAGGGAGTCACCACGATGCCGTCGGCCTTCGCCGACGGTCCGGACTCGTTGTGGCGAAGAATTGCGTGGCTGACGGCGGGGGTGGGCGTGTACCGATCGCCCGAATCGACCAGTACGTCGACACCGTTGGCAGCCAACACTTCCAACGCCGTCGTCCAGGCGGGTTCGGACAGAGCGTGAGTGTCCCGACCGATGAACAGCGGGCCGGTGATGCCCTGTGCGGACCGGTACTCCACGATCGCCTGCGTCGTCGCCACGATGTGCGCCTCGTTGAACGCCGAGTCCAGACTGGACCCTCGATGTCCGGAGGTGCCGAACACCACCTGCTGACTCGGTTCCGACACATCGGGAACCCGCGAGTAGTACGCGGTCACGAGCTGCGAAAGATCCACCAGATCCTCCGGCAGTGCAGTGGTTCCAGCTCTCTCGTGCGCCACGATGCGCCTCCTCGTTGATCGACGAAACCGAACTTCTCGACCAACCCTAGCGCCGCCCCCGCACCCGTGAGCTACTTGCTGTGCTGCTTCGGTGGCCGCGGGAGGAAATAGCTCGTTCGCTGCTGGTATTCGCGATACCCCGGTCGCTTCTCCATGCTGCGCTCGAGCAACCGTGCACCGGTGGCGAACACCAGGAAGTACGTCATCGCGATGGGCGAGAGAAGCGTGAACACCCCGGGCCACGCCGACGCCGAGACGAGGAACAGTCCCCACCAGACCGCCGAGTCGCCGAAGTAGTTGGGGTGCCGCGTCCAGGCCCACAGACCCCGGTCCATGATCCGGCCCTTGTTCGAGGAGTCGGCCTTGAAGGCTTTCAACTGCGCATCGCCCACTGCCTCGAACGTCCATCCGAGAATCCAGACCAGTACTCCGAGCACGACGACCGGCAGAACGGATCCGTGTGCGACAGCGGATACCTGCAGCGGCAGGGACACGAACCACAATGCAACCGCCTGCGTCAGGTAGATCTTCCGCAGGGCGTACAGGGTTTCGTTACCGGGGGCCTTGGCGAGCATCTCGGTGTAGCGCGGATCTTCGCCGTGCCCGCGCGAGCGTCGAAAGACGTGCACGGCAAGGCGAAGCCCCCACACACCGACCAGGACGAGCAGTAGTAAGCGACGCCACAGTTCACCTGTTCCGGTCGCAGCCGAGATCAGGGCGATCAGAACGAATCCGCCGCCCCACGTCACGTCCACGACGTTGTGGCGTCCGATACGCGCGCCGATGAGGGCGGTGACGATCATCAGGACAGCGGTACCGCCGAGGCTCGCCAGCGATACGGTCAGGAAGTCGGACCAGTTCACCGCGGGCACACCCACACCGGTCGAACCGGTTCCATCTCGGACGGTCCGCTCCCGGACCGGACCGCCAGAATCTGATCGACGCCCATCCTGTTGTCCCGGAACGCCATTCCACCGCCGATCAGGTACAGCCGCCACACGCGAGCGACCTCCTCCCCGACCATCGCCACCACGTCGTCGAAGCGTGCCTCGAAGCGCTCGGTCCAGACGTCGACGGTCCGCACGTAATGCTCCCGGAGGGCGTGGACGTCGCGAACCTCGAGTCCGGCCTCCTCGATCATCGCGACGGTCCGCCCGACCGGGCGCATGTACATGTCCGGCGCGATGAACGATTCGATGAATGCTCCGCCGCCGGGGTTGTCGCCTTCCCTCCGCGACATCTGTTGGATCAGCACGCGGCCGCCGGGCTTGACGTTGGTATGCAGGGCGGCGGTGTAGGTCGGGTAATTGGCCTCCCCCACATGCTCGCCCATCTCGATCGACGCCACCGCGTCGAAGGGCCCGTCCGGAATCTCTCGATAATCCTGGATTCGGATCTCGACGCGGTCCTGCAGTCCTCGGTCGGCGATGCGCTTGTCGATGAAGGCCTTCTGCTCCCGGGAGATCGTCACTCCGACGACCTTTGCCCCGTACTCCTGTGCCGCGTGCAGGCTCAGGGATCCCCAGCCGCAACCGACGTCGAGAAAGCGTTGCCCTACGCGCTTGTCGAGGCCGATCTTTCGGCATACGAGGTCGAGTTTGTCGCGCTGAGCGTCGTCGAGGGTGTAATCCGGTGAATCGGAGGTCCAGTACGCCGACGAGTACGCCATGTGCGAATCGAGGACCAACTCGTAGAAGTCGTTCGACAGGTCGTAGTGGTGGCTGATCGCAGCGCGGTCGCGGAGCACCGAGTGCAGCCGCCCCTTCACCGAGGCCTGCGACACGGGCGGCGGCAGTGGACGGCCGAACACCCCGAGATCCTTGGCCAGTTTCGCCAATCGTAGTAGCGAGGCCGGCCCCGGACGGATCGCCGAGAGTCGACGCTCACGCACCACACCCCAGACGTGATCGAGAGCCGCGGCGAGATCGCCGTCGACGTCCAACTCGCCGGTGACGTATGCCTGCGCAGCACCGAGTTCACCGGGGCTCCACAGCAATCGCCGAAGAGCGCTCGGACTGCGCAACAGCACCCTCGGTGCCGAGGCATCGCCTGCAACGGACCCGTCCCACGCCTGCAGCCGAACGGGAAGTGGACCACCCACCAGGGGTTCCACCAACTCGGCAATTCGATGCGCGACGCCGACTCGTCGATCGGTCCGGTCCACGGAGAGTGTCGAGGTGGTCATCGGTTGTCCCTTCGGTCGAGCACGATCTGTTGAACATCGAGGTACCCGGATCGAAACCCGGCCTCCGAGTAGCACAGGTAGAAGTGCCACATCCGTGCGAACACCTCGTCGAAACCGAGCTGCTCTGCCTCGCTGCGGTATTCGCGGAAACGCCTGTCCCACAGCGCGAGGGTTCGCGCATAGTGATCACCCATGGACAGTCGCTCCCGTACCCGAAGCGAGGTGCTCTGCTCGGTGACCTCTTCGATGGCTCGCACCGACGGCAGGAACCCGCCGGGAAAGATGTACTTGTGTACCCAGGTGTACGTGTTTCGAGTAGCCAGCATTCGGTCGTGCGGCATCGTGATGGCCTGCAGGGCAACTCGCCCACCCGGCGCGAGCAACGAGTCGATCGTCTCGAAATACGTTGCCCAGTACTGATGCCCGACGGCCTCGATCATCTCGACCGACACGATCGCGTCGTACTCGCCGTCGACCAAGCGGTAGTCGAGAAGATCGATCCGGATTCTGTCCGCGTAACCGGCAGCGGCACAGCGCTTACGCGCCAGCTCCTGCTGTTCGGTCGACAGTGTCACCGACCGTACCGTCGCACCACGAGCGGCCGCACGAATGGCCAGCTCGCCCCATCCGGTGCCGATCTCGAGCACTCTGGTTCCCTCTCCGACGCCCGCGCGGTCGAGTAGCCGATCGATCTTGCGGCGCTGAGCGTCGGCGAGCTCCGCACTGTCGTCTCCGCTCCCCGATTCGGCGAACAACGCACTCGAGTAGGTCATCGTCTCGTCGAGGAAGAGTTCGAAGAGATCGTTCGACAAGTCGTAGTGGCGCGAGATGTTCGATCGCGTGTTCTTAGTCGTATTACGCTCGCTCCGTGGGGGTTTCGGGATGTACAGCCCTCGGAGTCGCTGCAGCGACTTGGGAATCAGCGACGCCATTCGCCGGGCGAAGACCTCGAGCACAGCAGTGAGGTCCTCGGCATCCCAGTCACCGGCCATGTATGCCTCACCGAATCCGATGAGTCCGCTGTCCCCGACCCGTGCGGCGAAGTCGTGTGGCCGATGGACGGTCATCAACGGTGCCTCGGCCGAACCGGCACCGATCACCTCGCCGTCGGGCATCGCGACCCGAACCTGCAGGCGTGCCACCGCACGGCGAAAGAGAAAGTCGGCCACGGGTGCGGCCACCGCAACCTTTGCACCACCGGGAACATGGGCGATCTGGGGCCAGACCTGCGGATCGACCAGCGGGCTCGGACCACCGACCGGGTTCGACACCGAATTGGATTTCGACACAGTAGTCATCTGTTGGCCCCTTGCTTCTGGGATTTTCGTGCCCCGGGAGGGGCAGGTTTCTGCACGATCTTCAGCCCCCGCGCCCAGAGCCGAATCCCTTGCCATCGGATCTGTACCACCACTCGTAGCGGCGCAATCGGGATCTCGACTGCAGTGCGAAGAATCGACTGCGTCGTCACTTCTCGTCGACGGCCGTCGACGGTCGCCACGAACGGGGGCTGACCGGCACGTTCGAGGACGATCGAGAGCCGAAGCGCGGCGTCCGGCTCGGGTAGCAGCATGGAGTATTCGCCATCGACGTCGTTGAACGGAGAGACGTAGAACTCCTTGGTCGTACGGGCCGCGCCGCGATGATCGGTGTGCACCAGGTACCGGTATCGCTCACCGTAGGTGTTGTGCACCTCGGCGACGACGCAGCGGAGCTCTCCGTCGTTGTCGTGACACCAGTACACACTCAGTGGGTTGAAGGTGTGACCGAACACCCGTGCGCTCGCCAACATCGTGATCCGTCCGCCGCCGAGGTCGATACCGTTCTCCGCGAGGAACGCATCGACGTTCTGGCGAAGACTGGCGTCGGGGTCACCGAGGTGGTCACGGGAGTCGAACGAGGCCAGTGGTCGCAGTATCCGGGGCAACTCGGGAAGCGCGTCGAGGTCGACGAACCAGCTGTAGCTCCGGTACGAGAACGTGTTTCGAATCGGCGCGCGCCGAACGTGGTCGATTCGAGTGCGATACAGAGCCGCCCCGTGCGCGCGGGTGGCCGGCAGAAGAGACGTCAGAGCCACGTGGCACCCACCCGTTGCGCGGCCCGCGCACCCGAGAGCGCACCGTCCTCGTGAAATCCCCAGCCGTGGTAGGCACCGGCGAATGCCACGGTGTCGGTGTCCAATTCGGGAAGTCGACGCTGCGCTGCAACCGATTCCGGGGTGTACTGCGGGTGTTCGTAGGTCATCTCGTCCAGCACCCGACCCGGGTCGATACGATCCGCTCCACCGAGGGTGACCAGCATTCTGCGATCGGTCTCCCCCAGGCGTTGCAACCTGGTCAGGTCGTAGCTGACCAGCACCCGGTCGGGTTTGGCCGCGCACGACGGGAGGTGATAGTTCCACGACGCTCGCGCCCTCGTGTTTTTCGGCAGTACCGACGAATCTGTGTGCAGTTGCGTGTGATTGGTCGAGTACGGCATCGCTCCCAGGATGCTGTGCTCGAGCGCAGTCGGTTCTGCGAGCATCTTCAGCGCGGCACCGGGGTGCACCGCGATCACGGCAGCGTCGAACGTACGCAGGTCGTCGCGGGCGTCTCGGATCTGCACGCAGTCCTCGGACCTGTAGACCGCGTGCACGGGGGTATCGAGCAACACCTCGTCGATGTGCCGAGCAACCCGCCGAACGTATTCGATGGATCCACCGGTGACGGTGCGCCAGGTGGGAGAGCCGGTGACGGTGAGCATCCCGTGGTGCCGAAGAAAGGTGAAGAGGTAGCGAGCCGGGTACGCGAGAGCAGTGTCCGGATTGCACGACCACACCGCGGACACCAGCGGCGTCATGAAGTGTGCTTCGAAGTACGCCGAGAACGAGTGCTCTGCGAGAAACTGCGCGAGAGTCGTCTCGGACTCCACCGGTTCGGAACTGTCCAGCAGTTCGTTGGCCAGGCGATGAAAACGCTTGACGTCGAGCAGCATCGAGACGAATCGCGGCTTGAACACCGCTGTGCGTTGCGCGAGGATTCCGCGCATGCCCTGGCCGCCCGAGTATTCGAGGCCGCACCCGTCGCACCGCACGGACATGCTCATGTCCGAATCCTGAGTAGGCACCTCGAGCTCGTCGAACAGTCGAAGCAGCGTCGGATATGTCCGGTCGTTGTGCACGATGAACCCGGTGTCGACGCCGACGCGGCCATCGGGTCCGTCCACGTAGTGGGTGTCCGCATGGCCGCCGAGGCGGGAGTCCGCCTCGTACAACGTCACCGACGACGTCGACGAGAGCGCGTACGCCGCCGTCAGACCGGCAACACCGCTCCCCACCACCGCGACCCGGCGCCGCGTCACGATTGCCTGCCCATGCAGTCGGCCGGCGCATCGGCAGCGATACCGAGAACGAAGTCCCGCGTTGCCCTGGACCAGACCCGCGGATTGCGCAGCATGAAATGCCCACCCGGCACCGAGAGGTAGCGAGCGTCCACCCCGCGCGCCGCCGCACGTTCGGTCGCCCGGCGGGACGTTCGAGGATCGGTCCACCTGTCGGCAGTTCCGTGCATCACGAGCAGCTTCCTACCCGGTTCGAACGCATCGACCTCCGTGCCCTCCGGCCACCACGGAGCCAGGGCCACGACACCCACGATCTTCTGGGTCGTTCCTGCCGGCTCCACTCCTGGGATGGAAGGATCGTCGACCAGTGCAGCGGCGGTGCGGCCACCCATCGAATGGCCGACGACCACCACGTGAACGTCCGGGTACTCGTCGTGAATTCGGTTCAGGGCCCATCGGGCGTCCTCGACCGGAGACCGTTCGGGCGCGTTCCAGCCCCGGAACCGGTACTGCAGCTGCTGCACCGATACGCCGCGTGTACGGCCGACGCGCCGAAGCATCCAGGTGAACGTCCACATGCGCAGACCGGCCAGGTGCCACGGCCGACTGCGGGCCCGGCTCACGTCTTTCCCGCCGCCGAGGACCAGCACGACCAGTGACGGCGCGCGCACCGGTCTGCCGGTATGCAGAACTGGGGTGGGCTCGTTGCTCATGACCACTATTCGACACCGCGGTCGCTTCGGGTTGGATGGGTTCGACCGAGTCGATTGTGACCTGGCCGACAAAGAAGAAGACCGGGCCGAGAGTATCTCTCGGCCCGGTCTTCGTCGGTGGAGCTGCCGGGAATCGAACCCGGGTCCTCTGCTGCATTGCCAGGGCTTCTCCGTGTGCAGTCCGCTATGCCTCTACTTGGATCTCCCGATCTCGCGAACAAGTCAGGATGACGATCCCAGCCACTGTTTGATGTTCCTCATCATCCCGCGGCCGGATGAATCGGTGAGCCCTCTAGCTGATGCCAGTACCCGGGCCGAGGGCAAGCCCGGACTGACAGACACGCAGTCGCTACTTAGGCAGCGAGTGCGTAGTCGCGCTGATTGGAATCGGCGCTTATAAGGTTGCGATGACGCTTACGGTGGTCTCTCGCCTGCACCGACACGCTTCCCCTGACTCAACATACAAAGTCGAAACCGTTCAGCCCCGTATGTTCCCGAACACCGTGCCCGGGCTGTTCAGTGTAACGCCTCCCCCGGACACATTCATTCCATTAACGGCCGACTCGGCGATCCGCAGAATTCGAGGCAGCGTCGGCGTCGACTCGTTGCACCACCGTGCGCAGCATCCGACGGGCCATCACCAGGCGTACGGGCAGCGAGGCGTACCAGACCGCCCGGCCGGCCAGTCCACGAGGGAAGAACACCAACCGCTGCTCGATCGTCGGCTGCTTTGCAGTTCCCCCGACCGTCAGGTCCAGCCAGGCCTCGCCGGGAAGTCGTGTGGAGGACTTGAGCCGCGTGGTGTGCTCGGTGCCCGACGCGGATGCGTCGGGTCCGGTGACGTCGCGATGCCAGCCGGTGAGAACGTCGGCATCGGCCAATCGTTCGAGTGCAGGCCTGATCGCGGTCGACTGCGCTGCACTGCGGGCGACCCGGGTGTCGGTGTAGACGACCTCGCCTGCCCAGGTCGGATCCGAAGGCAACGGATCCGACGGTGCCGCGGTACCGGTGGCATCTGTCCACCGAGTCTCCACCTCCCCGTCGTCGATCTTGCGCAGCGCCAATCTCACGGAATCGCGGTAGCCGGTCAGGCCGTCCTCCGGGCGCGGGACGACGGCATCGATGTCCATCTCGTGACCGATGGCGTCGTATTGCAGTGATTCGATGAGCGGCATCGCCAGCCCGCGCGGAATGGGAGTCACCAGCCCGATCCAGTGACCGGCCAGTCGCGGAGTCAACACCGGGAGCACGATGATCCGACGCTGCCGCAGACCCGCGACGTCGGCATAGATGTTCATCATCTCGCCGTACTGCATGACATCGGGACCGCCGATGTCGAACGTCCTGGATTCGGTGATGGGCGCACTCGCGGCACCGATCAGGTAGTGCAACACGTCCCGCACAGCGATGGGCTGGATGCGATTGTGTACCCACCGCGGTGTGGTCATCACCGGAAGCCGATTGGTGAGGTGCCGGATCATCTCGAACGACGCCGAGCCGGATCCGATCACGACACCGGCCTGCAGAACGATCGTCGGGACTCCCGAGTCGATCAGAATGCGTCCCACCTCGGCACGCGACTTCAGGTGCGGCGAGAGTTCACCGGTCGGCGGATGCAACCCGCCGAGGTAGACGATGCGCCCCACACCGCATTCCGCCGCCACGGCCGCGACGTTCTCGGCGCTGTCGCGTTCGGTGTCGGCGAAATCCGAGTGCCCTGCGGTGCCCATCGAGTGCACCAGGTAGTACATGACGTCGACTCCGCTGAGCGCTTCCTTCAACGATTCCCGATCGCTCAGATCGCCCTGCACGATCTCGACATCGGTCGCCCACGGCACGGAGTCGAGCTTGGCGGGCGTGCGTGCCAGCACGCGGACCGTGTACCCCTCGTCGAGCAGTCGCGGGGCCAGCCGACCGCCCAGATATCCCGTGGCACCGGTGACGAGGACGCGCGGCGACTTCTCGGGCGCGGCGGTGTCGGAGGCAGAGTCGAAAGCTGTCATAACCGGAGTCATTACCCCCGGGCGGTGCGGTTCAACCAGAGAGCGCGATCATCGCGATCGCACCGAGCGCCAACGCCATTCCGATCTTCTGCAACATTCCCACTCGCTCGCCGAGCATCACCATCGCCAGCAGTACCGTCGCCGCCGGATACAGCGACGCGATGACACTGACCAAGGAGAGCAGACCACCCTGATAGGCGTAGATCATCGCCGCGTTGGCGACGACGTCGAGCACGCTGACGAAGGCCGCGAGTTTGAGCACGCTGCCGTGCGGCGGTGCGAAGTGACCGGAAGCGAGGGCCACGATCCAGACCACCGCGGTCGCGGACGCGCGCGATGCCGCCAGCGGCCACAGCCCGCTGCCGTCGCCGATCCGGTGCAGAAAGATGAACGCGAAAGCGAACGTCACCCCCGAACCGACCGTCAACCAAGCGACCGTTCGGGTGAACTTCATCTCGCGTCCGCCGGCCACCTCGCCGGTCACCTCGTCCGGGGATTCTCTGCTCACCAGCACCACGGCCACCAGTGCTACGGCGATACCGACGAACGCGATGATTCCCGGACGCTCACCCATGGACAGCCCCACCAGGACCGGGATCCCGGCGACCAGGACGGCGGTGACCGGTGAGACCACGGCCATCGGCCCGGCAGCGAGGGCCAGGTAGAACCACCACACCGCAACGCCACCGGCGACACCCGATGCCAGCCCCCAGAGCATCGCCGGGAGCTCGATCGTGCCGCCGACGAACGGTGCGACGAGCAGCACGATCAACAGCGACAGGGGGTACGACACGATGACCACCCGGAGGGCGGCGACTCGGCGGGATGCGACTCCGCCGACGAAATCGCTCACTCCGTAGCCGACGGCGGCTACCAGGGCGAGCAGTACAGCGGTCAGCGCATTCCCTTCACGCGACGACCGAGCTCGCGAGTGACCTCGCGTTCGGCGGTGCGCTTGGCCAGCGACTGTCTCTTGTCGTAGTCCTGCTTGCCCTTGGCCAGTGCCAGCTCGACCTTGACCTTGCCGTCGGAGAAATACATCGACAACGGCACCAGCGTCAGATTTCCCTCTTTGACCTTGCTTGCCAGGCGATCGATCTCGCGGCGATGAAGGAGCAGTTTGCGGTTTCGCCGCGGCGCGTGGTTGGTCCAGCTCCCGAGCGTGTACTCGGCGATGTGCAGCCCGCGCAGCCAGATTTCACCGTCGTCGACGGTCGCGAAGGCGTCGACCAGTGAAGCCTTACCGTCGCGCAGACTCTTGACCTCGGTACCGACGAGGGCGACTCCGGCCTCGAGGACGTCGAGTATGGAGTAGTTGTGCCGCGCCTTGCGATTGGTCGCGATGGCCTTGCGGCCCTTCTCTCTCACTGCAGGGCCCTTTCTCGAGCATGCGCCGCGTGGATCGGTTCCACGGGCAACCGCTCCAGCATAGAACCGAACGGCAACCGAATTTATTCGCGCACGTACAACCGCAGCGTGATGTACGCCGTCACCGCAGCCATGCCCACTCCCACCAGCGCGAGGAACGGCGAGACGAGCAGAACGTCACTGTTCGATATTCGGGCCAGAATGTTGGCCTGATACACATCCGACAGAACGTCGTCGATGAACATGTTCTTCGCGGTGAACAGGCCGGCGATCGCGAGCGCCGAGCCGATCAACGCCGCCACCACCGCCTCCAGGAGGAAGGGCAACTGCGTGTACCACCGAGTGGCACCGACCAACCGCATGATGCCCACCTCGGTTCGTCTGGTGAACGCAGCGATCTGAACCATGTTGGCGATCAACAGGATTGCCGCGATCGCCTGCACCGTGGCGATGGCGAAAGCCGCGTTGCGCACGCCGTTGAGCACACTGAACAGACGCTCGACAAGATCGCGCTGATTGAGAACGCTCTGCACGCCCGGTCGATTCTCGAAGTTGTCGTTGATGACCCCGAACCGTTCGGGATCGCTCAGACGCACCTTGAACGACGCGGGAAAGCTGTCGGCACTGACCAGTTCGGCCAACTCCGGCTGATCCTTGAACACGCGCTCGGTGGCGTCCTTCACCGCATCCTCACGATTGAGGTACTGCACCGAGACCACCGACGGAGTGTTCTCGAGATCCGATCGCAGGGTGGCACAGGTCTCCTGCGCACAATCGGCGTCGCTCGCCGAGATGTCGTCGGTGAGGAAGATCTGCACCTCCACCCGATCGAGGAAGATCTGTTGGGTCTTTCCCGCCATCTGGACCACGAGCAGCCCTCCGCCGAACAGGCCCAGAGAAATTGCGGTCGTCAAGATCATGGCGATCGTCATGGTGATGTTGCGGCGAAGTCCGGTGAGGACCTCGCTGAAGATGAAACTTGCGCGCATCGCGGAATCCGAGCCCTTCGATTCGTTCGGTCGTGACGTCTGTGCGGTCCTGAGTCGGCGGCGGCGTCAGCGACCGACGCCGTAGACCCCGCGGGCCTCGTCACGAACGACTCGTCCGTTGTCGAGTTCGACGACGCGTCGGCGCATCGAGTCGACGATGTGGTTGTCGTGGGTGGCCATCAGCACCGTGGTTCCGGTGCGGTTGATGCGCTCGAGCAGCAGCATGATGTCCTGGCTGGTGTCCGGATCGAGGTTTCCGGTCGGCTCGTCCGCGAGCAGCACGAGTGGACGATTGACGAACGCGCGAGCGATCGCCACCCGCTGCTGTTCTCCACCGGACAACTCGTTGGGCAGACGATCCGACTTACCGCCGAGTCCGACCAGGTCGAGAACTTCGGGAACGGTGCGCTTGATCATCGAGCGCGGCTTGCCGATCACTTCGAGAGCGAACGCCACGTTCTCCACCACCGTCTTCTGCTGCAACAGGCGGAAGTCCTGGAACACGCAGCCCATGCTCTGCCGCAGCCGGGGGACGCGTCGGGCCGCCAGTCGGTTGACGTGGAAATCGGCGACGTGGATGTCGCCGGAGGTGGGCGTCTCCTCCTTGAGGAGCAGCCGCATGAACGTCGATTTGCCCGAACCGGACGGACCGATCAGGAACACGAACTCACCCTTGTCGATGGAGACCGTCACCTTGTCCAGGGCAGGCCTGGTGGAGGTCTTGTAAGACTTGGAGACATTCGAGGTGCTGATCACGGGTCGCCAGTGTAGTCCTTACCGTCCGGTAACCGCCGGAACCGAGGGAGCACCGCGGCGAGTCCCGAGAGACGGTAAAGGATGCCTCAGCGAGACGACGTCGGCGCAGGCTGGCTGGGTATCAGCGACTGAATCACCGGTGGCAGCGGGACACCGAACGGCGCGGTGGTCGTCGACGGCAGGGTCGTCGTGGTCGCCGGCTGCCCTGATTCGTCGACGCTTCCCGATCCGTCGGGATCGGTGGTGGCGGTCGGAGTGGGTGTGACGGTGGTACTCGAATAGGTCGGTTCCACGGTTTGCGGCTGGGTGTAGGGGGTGAGTTCGCCCGGGTCCACGGCAACCGGGCCCTGGATACGTTCACTGTCCCTCTCGGCGATCTCTGCACTGACCTGGCCGTACCACAGACCGGTGAGCACGAAGCAGATCCCGAACGCGACTGTGGACGTGCGGACGCGGCCGTTGATCTTGGCCGGAATGCGCCACTGTCGCCAGTTCCACTGCGGCCGTTCGGTTCCGGTATCGGGCGTATTCATCGATCCTCCGTCCGATCTCGTCCCGACGCTTCCGGCGCGACCCCGGCCGTACTGACGTCGGGAGCAACGCTGATGCCCTCGGGTCGCAGCGCGGCGGCCACTCGGACTCGAAGTTCTCGTCCTACCTGGAACTGCTTACCCGGCAATGTTCGCGCAACGAGGCGAACGTTGACCTGTCCCACCTCGATGCTCTCCACACCCATCACGGTCGGTTCGTCGAGCAACAGCGGACGCAACCGAGCGTCTGCGAACGCGTCGCGGCCGACCGATCGGAGCAGCGCGTTCACCTGGGTGAGATCGGCGGTGCTCGGCACGGGAACGTCGACGACGGCGCGCGCCCAATCCTTCGACAGGTTGATCGCCTTGACGATCTGCCCGTTCGGCACGGTGATGACCTCACCGTCGACGCTGCGGACCCGGGTGACGCGCAGTGTCACGTCCTCGACCGTGCCCTCGGCGTCCTCGGCAGAACCGTTGACGGCGATCTGCACGACGTCACCGAATCCGTACTGACGTTCGGTGATGATGAAGAACCCGGCCAGAATGTCCTGGACCACGCGCTGAGCACCGAAGCCGAGCGCTGCGCCGATGACCGTCGCGGGTGCCACGAGCCCGCCGACGCCGAATCCGAAGCGACGCAGCACTTCGATGGTGACGAGGATGTAGATGAGGGTGACCACGACCCAGGTGATGACCTGGGCCAGCGCGTGCCGGTGCTTGGCGGCCTCGGACCGCACGAGCGCATCGCTGTGCTGGTAGTTCTGATCGATTCGGGCAGTGATGCGGGACCCGGTCCAGGTGACGAACCGCGCGGCCAGCATTCCGCCCAGGATGTACAGCACGATCCCGAGGGCGTTCAGCTTCAGGTCGAGCGTCGGGTTCAGCCAGCTGGTCATCGGAACGACGGAGCGGATCCTGCGCAATGACCGGTCATCTACTGCTCCCCTCGCATTCGCCAACGAATTCCCGATTCCAGGAATCCGTCTATGTCCCCGTCGAGAACTGTAGACGGATTGTTGACTTCGTACTCGGTCCGCAGATCCTTGACCATCTGGTACGGGTGCAGAACGTACGAGCGCATCTGGTTACCCCAGGAGCTACCGCCGTCACCCTTGAGCGCATCCATCTCGGCACGCTCTTCCTTGCGCTTGACCTCGAGCAGCTTGGCCTGCAGCACCCGCATGGCCGAGACCTTGTTCTGCAGCTGAGACTTCTCGTTCTGGCAGGTCACCACGATCCCCGTCGGGATGTGCGTCAACCGAACGGCGGAGTCGGTGGTGTTGACCGACTGCCCACCCGGACCGGACGAGCGGTACACGTCCACACGAATGTCGTTCTCCGGGATCTCGATGTGGTCTGTGGTCTCGACGACCGGAAGCACCTCCACCTCCGCGAACGAGGTCTGGCGACGACCCTGGTTGTCGAACGGGCTGATCCGCACCAGCCGATGCGTCCCCTGTTCCACCGACAACGTGCCGTACGTGTACGGAGCCTTGACCGCGAACGTTGCGCTCTTGATACCGGCCTCTTCGGCGTAGGACGTGTCGTAGACCTCGACGCCGTAGCCGTGCTTCTCGGCCCAGCGGATGTACATACGCATGAGCATCTCGGCCCAGTCGGCCGCGTCGATTCCGCCTGCACCGGAACGGATGTTGACCAGTGCGTCTCGTGCGTCGTACTCACCGGAGAGCAGGGTCCGCACTTCCATGGCTGCGATGTCCTCCCGGAGCGCGGCGCGTTCGGCGTCGGCATCGGCGGTGGCGGATTCGGCTGCCTCGCCTTCTTCACCCTCGGCGAGCTCGTACAGAACCGGCATGTCCTCGAGGCGCTGCCTGAGTTCTTCGACGCGGCGAAGCTCGGCCTGCGCATGGGACAGCTGGCTGGTCACCTGCTGCGCGTGTTCCTGGTCGTTCCACAGGTCCGGCGACGCCGCCTGATGCTCGAGTTCGTCGATGCGTCGCCGCAGTTCCTCGACGTCGAGCACCGACTCGACGGTGGACAGAGTGGTGTCGAGCTCGGCCAGGTCTGCAGAAACGTCGGGATGCACGAGAGTCAAGGTTACCGGCACGCGAACCCGAACCCGACCGCCCCCGATTCCCCCGGCCCCCACGAGCCGAACTGACACCCACGTCGAGGGTTCGAACCGCGCAGATTTCAACTCTCGTCAGGCCATCGGTGGACTGCTAGCTTTCGGCTCATCGACATATTCGCATCTCGACATGCCTGCCACCGCCCGGTGCCGGCCACACCCGCAGTACACAGGAGCGTCGCATGACCGTCACCGACCAGTACCTCGAGAACAACAAGGCGTACGCCGCGACGTTCGACGGTCCCCTGCCGTTGCCGCCGTCGAAGCACGTGGCAGTGGTGGCGTGCATGGACGCCCGACTCGACGTCTACCGCATCCTCGGTCTCCACGACGGCGAAGCACACGTGATCCGCAATGCGGGCGGTGTCATCACCGACGACGAGATTCGCTCACTGGCCATCAGTCAGCGTCTACTCGGCACGAAGGAGATCATCCTGATCCATCACACCGACTGCGGCATGCTCACCTTCACCGACGACGAGTTCAAGAAAGACCTACAGGACGAGACGGGCATCAAGCCACACTGGGCTGCCGAGTCGTTCACCGACTTGGACCGCGATGTTCGCCAGTCGCTCGCCCGCATCGAGCAGAGCCCGTTCGTCACGAAGCACGAATCCGTTCGAGGCTTCGTCTTCGACGTCGCAACCGGAAAGCTGAACGAAGTCACCGAATAGGCCCGACCACCCATGTCGCCGCGTACGAGCAGCCCGTGCGCGGCGATAGTCTTCTCCGGTGACCGATTACTCCTCCGATCTCGCTCTCGCCCTCACTCTCGCCGACGAGGCGGACGCCATCACACGCCGACGGTTTCTCGCCATGGACCTGTCGGTCGATTCCAAGCCGGATCTCACCCCGGTGTCCGACGCGGATCTGGCTGTCGAGACGGCAATCCGCAACTCGCTGGGTGCGCAGCGCCCCACCGACGCATTGCTGGGCGAGGAGTTCGGCGGTACTGCAACCTTCAGCGGACGCCAGTGGGTGGTGGATCCCATCGACGGCACCAAGAACTTCGTCCGCGGCGTGCCCGTCTGGGCGACCCTCATCGCGTTGCTCGACGACGGCGTACCGCGAGTCGGAGTCGTCAGCGCGCCTGCCCTGAACCGACGCTGGTGGGCCGCGAGCGATCTCGGAGCATGGACGGCGTCCGACGGCGGCACCCCGCGCCCGATCGAGGTCTCGAAGGTCGCTTCGTTGGCGTCGTCGAGTCTGAGCTTCTCCAGCCTGTCCGGCTGGGCCGACCTCGGCACCCGAGATCGGTTCCTCGATCTGACCGACGCCGTGTGGCGGGTACGCGGCTACGGCGACTTCTTCTCGTACTGCCTCGTGGCCGAGGGGGCAGTCGACATCGCCGCCGAACCCGAGGTCTCGCTGTGGGACCTGGCGGCCCTCGATGTCCTGGTGCGCGAGGCAGGCGGCGAGTTCACCGCGCTCGACGGCACCGCGGGCCCACACGGTGGCAGTGCCGTGGCCACCAACGGCCTACTGCAGCACGCGGTCCTCGAGCACCTGTCCCCTCGGGCCTGACATTCGCCTAGAGAACTGCAGCCACAACCAGCGCGATCAGCGGTGTGATGCCCTGGACGAACGCAGCTCGAAAATACTTCGCGCCACCGGTCGCGAGCACAAGTGCCGCGCCGACGATGCTCGCGCACGCGAAGTACACGATGGCGTCGCCCGCGGAGCCGCCCACGACGAGGCCGACCACGATGCCGATGGCCAGGAACAGGTTGTAGAAGCCCTGGTTGAAGGCCATCGGTTTGACGACGTCGGCGTCGTGCTGACTGGCGACGCCGAAACGCGACCATACTGCGGGCCTGGACCAGGCCACGCTCTCCATGACGAAGATGACGACGTGGAGGGCCGCGGCGAGGCCTGCGAAAACCTGGGCGATCGGATGCACCGGATCAGCGTGCCACATCCAGCCCGGCCTGGCGCGATGCACTCGGCAACCACTCGGCTCGGCGCGTGAACTTACTCGATAGTAGACAGCTATCTTACTCGGGAGTAAGATCTGTGGAGTCCGTGACCGACGCCGAGGAACTGGTGATCATGAGCAAGCAAGACAGTGTGGTCGACGCGAAGGCCCCCAAGGTGCCCCGCGATACTTCTGCGGTTGGCCTCAACCCGTTCAAGAGGGATGCGATCGGAACCGCGATGCGCGTTCTGACCGCCATCACCGGATCCGAACTGGCGGAGAAGTACAACCTTCGTCAGACGATCGACCGGGTGACGTACGAGAGCACCAAGACCGGGTTCAAGACGCTCGGCGCGGCAAATCGCACGTTCGCCAAGGTCACCGGTGGCGGTAAGCCCAAGCGTCTCGACGACGGTGCCGCCAAGAACCTGAGCTACTTCGACCTGACGCCCGACGACGAGCAGCGCATGATCGTCGAGACGGTCAAGGAGTTCGCCGAGGAAATCCTCCGGCCTGCCGCATTCGATGCGGACCACAACGCGTCGTCGCCCGAGGACCTCGTGCGTCGCTCCGCCGAACTCGGCATCACCCTCATCAACGTTCCCGAGGAGCTCGACGGCGCTGCCACCGAGCGCGGGGCCGTCACCAACTCGCTCGTCGCCGAGGCGCTGGCGCACGGCGACATGGGCTTGGCCCTGCCCATCCTTGCCCCCTCCGGCGTAGCCGTCGCGCTGACCCAATGGGGAACGGATGCACAGCAGAAGACCTACCTGCCCGCGTTCGTGGGCGAGAAGGTTCCGAACGCTGCGGTGGTCGTCAACGAGCCCCGCGCGCTCTTCGATCCGTATGCGTTGCAGACCAAGGCCGTTCGCTCCCCCAGCGGTTACAAGCTCAACGGCGTCAAGAGCCTCGTGCCTGCTGCAGGCAGCTCCGAGCTGTTCGTCATCGCCGCAGAACTCGAAGGCCGCCCGGCATTCTTCATCGTCGAGTCCGACTCGAAGGGTCTCGTCGTCGAGGCCGATCCGAGCATGGGACTGCGCGCTGCCGGTCTCGGTCGCCTGATCCTGACCGACGTCGCAGTACCCGAGTCGGCATTGCTCGGTGACGGTGACGCGGACCAGCGGGCCGCCGAGTACAGCGCCGCCATCGGTCTCGCACGACTGGGCTGGGCGTCGCTGGCCGTCGGTACGAGCCAGGCCGTGCTGGACTACGTCGTCCCCTACGTGAACGAGCGTGTGGCCTTCGGCGAGCCGATCAGCAACCGCCAGGCCGTGGCCTTCATGGTCGCCAACATCGCCATCGAGCTCGACGGCATGCGGTTGGTGACGCTGCGCGGCGCTTCGCGGGCCGAGCAGGGACTGTCGTTCGCCCGCGAATCGGCGCTCGCGCGTCGACTCGCCTCCGAGAAGGGCATGCAGATCGGTTCCGATGGCGTTCAGTTGCTCGGCGGTCACGGCTTCACCAAGGAGCACCCGGTGGAACGGTGGTACCGCGATCTGCGATCCGTCGGCGTCGCCGAAGGCATCGTTCTCATCTAGCCGTCCGCCCCCGAATTCCATGGCACTCACCCAAGGACACACACCATGATCAATCTTGAACTTCCCAAGAAGCTTCGGGCGCAGGCGAATCAGGCTCACCAGGTCGCTGCCGAGATCTTCCGCCCGATTTCCCGCAAGTACGACCTCGCCGAGCACGAGTACCCGGTCGAGCTCGACACCATGGCGTCGATGGTCGAAGGCATGTCCGACGCCGGTGGCGAAATCGGCGGAGCCGCCGGTGGCCGCGAGAAGGACAGCGAGTCGGCCAAGCCCAGCAAGACCGCGAACGCCAACGGCGGCAACATGTCTGCCCTGGTGAACGTGATCGAGACCTGCTGGGGCGACGTCGGCCTGACGCTGTCGATCCCCTACCAAGGCCTGGGCAACTCGGCCATCGCAGCCGTGTCCACCGACGAGCAGCTCGAGCGCTTCGGCAAGGTGTGGGCCTCGATGGCCATCACCGAGCCCAGCTTCGGCTCGGACTCCGCAGCGGTGACCACCACCGCCGTCCTCGACGGTGACGAGTGGGTACTCAACGGCGAGAAGATCTACGTCACCGCCGGTGAGCGTTCCACCCACATCGTCGTATGGGCGACGGTCGACAAGTCGCTCGGCCGCGCGGCCATCAAGTCGTTCGTCGTTCCGCGTGACGCACCGGGCCTGTCGGTTGCACGTCTCGAGCACAAGTTGGGCATCAAGGCGTCCGACACCGCTGCGCTGCTGCTCGAGGATTGCCGCATCCCGAAGGACAATTTGCTCGGCACCGCCGAGGTGAACGTCGAAAAGGGCTTCGCAGGCGTCATGCAGACCTTCGACAACACCCGCCCCCTGGTGGCCGGTATGGCCATCGGTGTGGCGCGGGCGGCGCTCGAAGAGCTGCGATCGATCCTGGTCGATGCCGGAGTCGACATCTCATACGACACACCCGCCTACAACCAGCACGCGGCGGCCGCAGAGTTCCTCCGCCTCGAAGCGGACTGGGAAGCAGCGCATCTGCTCGCACTGCGGGCAGCGTGGATGGCCGACAACAAGGAGCCCAACTCGCTGCAGGCGTCGATGTCGAAGGCCAAGGCGGGCCGCTCGGCAGTCGACATCACCCTCAAGGCAGTGGAACTCGCCGGTACCTACGGCTACTCCGAGCGCCCGCTGCTCGAGAAGTGGAGCCGCGACTCCAAGATTCTCGACATCTTCGAGGGAACTCAGCAGATCCAGCAGCTGATCGTTGCTCGTCGAGTACTCGGGAAGTCGTCCGCAGAACTGAAGTGATACCTGGCTCGTCGTCGAGCCGAGATGTAGCCGCGAAACGGCATCGGACCCCGCGTCCGATGCCGTTTTTCGTGCGTCGGAAAGAAAAATTCCGGGACGGTGTCGATATCGTGGTCTGCCGGACGTCGTCATCGTGAACGGCGACTCGCGCCGCGACAACGAGGTACCGAACCCAGGAGCGCACCATGAAGTACATCCTCTTGATCAACGCCGACACCACGCCCGGAGCAGCACCGGGCTGCAGCAGTGTCGAGGACTGGATGACCTACGAGAAAGAGATGAAGGAAGCCGGCGTCTTCGTCTCCGGGTACGCCATGGCCGATCTGACGACCGCCACGGCGGTGCGCGTCGATCCGCGCACCGAGGAACGGACCGTCACCGACGGCCCGTACGCCGAGTCGCACGAGGTTCTCGGCGGCTACGACGTGATCGACGTCCCCGACCTGGACACGGCACTCGAGTGGGCGGCCCGATGCCCGGGCTCCAAGGACGGCGGCGCGGTGATCGTGCGGCCCCTTGCAGAATTCTGACCCGCGCAGTTCCGCCATGCAGGATTCCTCGGTGAACGAGTCGGGGGTTCATCGAGCGCTCGAATCGGTCTTCCGAGCCGAGCGCTCGATTCTGCTCGCCTCGTTGGTACAGCGGTACCGCGACCTCGACCTCGCCGAGGAAGTGACCTCGGACGCCATCGAGTCGGCCCTGAAACACTGGCCGGTCGATGGCGTCCCGTCACGGCCGGGGGCGTGGCTACTCACCACTGCCCGCCGGAAGGCGGTCGATCGGCTGCGCCGCGATCAGAGCCTGGCCGCCAAGGTCGGAGTGTTGCAGGCGGATACGGATCGCAGCGAACCGAGCAGCCCGAATTCGCTCGACGATGCTCTGCCCGACGACCGGCTGCAGTTGTTCTTCACGTGTGCACACCCGGCGCTTGCGGCCGGTGACCGACTCGCGTTGACGCTTCGATGCCTGGCCGGTCTCGGTACCGGCGAGGTGGCCCGTGCGCTGCTCATCCCTCCGGCCACGGCGGCGCAGCGAATTGTGCGGGCCAAGAACAAGATTCGGGCCGCACGGATTCCGTTTCGCCTCCCGGGCCCGGACGAGCTGGCAGGCAGGGTGCCGATGGTGCTCGAGGTGGTCTATTCGATCTTCACCGAGGGCTATTCGGCGACCTCGGGTGAGAGTGTCGGGCGAGTCGATCTCGTCTCCGAAGCCATCGGTATGGGACGACTTCTCCACACCGCACTGCCGACCGAGCCCGAGGTGGCAGGCCTGCTGGCGTTGATGCTGCTCATCGACGCCAGACGCGACGCTCGCACCGACTCGGATGGTGACATCGTGCTGTTGGCAGATCAGGACCGTGGACTCTGGAACGCCGAGATCATCGCCGAAGGGACGGAACTCGTGGTCGAGGCCCTCAGCGGCGGCCGGGGCGGTCCGTACGCCGTGCAGGCGGCCATCGCTGCGCTGCATGCAGAATCACCCGACACCGACAACACGGACTGGCCCCAGATCGTTGCGCTGTACGACGTGCTCATGACACGGACACCGAATGCGATCGTCGCGATGAACAGGGCTGTCGCACTGGCGATGCGCGACGGTCCCGAGCCCGGTCTGCGCGAGCTCGACCGGCTTGCCGACGAGGCGTCGTTGCGCCGATATCATCCGTATCCCATGGCGAGAGCCGATCTGCTGCAACGACTCGACAGGTTCGAGGAGGCGGCGGTGCAGTATCGCCGTGCGTTGGATTTCGCCCGAACCGCACCGGAGAAACGCCTGCTCCGACGTCGGCTCACGGAAGTGAGCACCTGCCGCGGTCAGGCCGACAGAACCGCGCCCACCTGATCTGCCGTCAACGCACGGTCCGCGTACACCACGCGAATTGCGTCGACATCCGGATTGCCGACGTCGGGTCCGCGGGTGATCAACTCCAGGCCTGCGCGTTCGGCCACCCGCGCCGACGCGACATTGTGTTCGAGCAGGTATGCCACGATCGGCAGTTCGGGCTCGGTTCGGTGCGCGCACTCGACTGCGATCTCACACATCTCCGCGGCATACCCGTTGCCCTGCGCGTCGGGATGGAGGCGATAGCCGAGATTCCAGAAGGCGTTGCGGCGCTTCGAATATCCGCCGTAGCCACTGAGCGTGTGGCTGCCGCGCTCACGAATCACGAGGTGGACAATCCATCCCGCCGCCACTGCTCCGACCAGCCCTGCACCATTCGTTCGGTCACGCCGGGATCGGTGTGCCGCAGGCTCGGAAAGTGGGTCCACGACTGCGGGTCGCTGCAGATCGCGTACAACTCATCGAGATCGGCGACGGCCGGCTCGTCGAGGTCGAGACGCGAGGTTCGTATTCGCACACGCCGGATCCTACGGGGAGGAAATCTGGTAGACCGGTGGTACGGAATCGAGTGAAGGGTGTGACCGTCATGGCCGAGTGGGTCAAGAAGATCGAAGAGAACGCGAAGGGCTTCATCGCGGAGGCGGAGCAGGAATTGACGGCGCTCGAGGGCGTGGACACGGTCGACCTCACCGCCGACGCCTCCGAGGACGGCGAGGATTCCGACACGGTCACCAGTGACGATGCCCGCGAGCAGGTTTCGGACTGAACCGACGGTACCCAGTCGTCACGGCCGGACCACGACGACACACGATCGGTCGGTGGACGTCGATCGGAATCATCTGTCGCACACCAGGTTTCGCCTCGGCGACTACGCACCCGACGCGGGATGTCCACCGTCGCGGCACTGTCCGAAATGCTCGAACACACCGACCGGTAGCCGGGATCAGTCGAACACGGACCAACAGATGCTGTTTCTTCTCTTCTGGTCTTCCAACACCAGCCGGCGCACGCTGTTCGGAAGCCGGTCACGCTGCCACTCGAGCTCTTTCCTGCCTGCACTCGTCTCTCGGCCTGCAGGTGCAGCCGCCCGCGCTGCCTTGATGGCGTAGGCGGCTGCTCCGAGGTCGTGTTCGGGTACGTGAGCCACGCAGGCTGCCTGGCCCGCGGCGTACGCGGCGAAGCGAGAGCAACCGACGAGCGGCCGTGCTGCTCCCATGGCGTGGCCACCGAGGGCGCGGGTGGCCATCATCGCGAGTTCGCCGCGCACCCACGCACGGGTGGCCTCGATCGCCTCGCGTGGTCGCGGGTCGACGGGTCGGACCGTCTCGAACAAGTGGAGGACGTGTTCCGCACACTCGGCCGCCCAGAGCGCGAGGCTCCGATGGTCGTCTTCGGACAGAAGTCCGCCGCGCTGCACGGTGATGAGGCGAGGGTCTCGGACGGCGGGAAGAATCACACGAGTCGTCCTTTCGACGGTATCGCGTTCGCCCTCGGGCCGAACGGGCCGTTTCTGCACATACGAGAATACGAAAAAGACCCAGGACATAGGTCCTGGGTCTTCGTCAGTGGTAGCGGGGACAGGATTTGAACCTGCGACCTCTGGGTTATGAGCCCAGCGAGCTACCGAGCTGCTCCACCCCGCGTTGCAACTACGAAGTTACTACCGTGCGTACGGCCAATGCAAATCACGTGACTTCCGAGCGCTGTCACCCGCTCGACGAAGTGCACCGCGGCAGGTTGTGGCTCGCGCTTATCACGGTTCAGGCGGCTCGAAATAGTGCTCCGCGTCTCTTTTCGTGCGTGTTTCGAGTCACATAACGGTCGGGTTACGAAGTAGAAACATTAGCGCCACGACCGGGCCTGAGCTGGCGAAATACCCCTTGGAGTCCCAGTATGTGGACATCTGCTGTCCCATTCCTGCTCAGTGACGGTGAGCAGATCCTCGACTACCTTCACGGGCGGCCCTAAACCGCTGGGCCTGCACCACCCCGCCGCTTCCTTCGCTCTGCCCCGCGGGTGTGGTCCCCAATACGTACGGGGGCAGAGCCGCGACGATACGAAGTGCCTGGTCACGAACGCCGTACATCCCGGCGAGGTGATTGCAGGCCAGTCGCGCCAGTCGAGCGCGGAGAGGATTCACCCCGCATGACCACACAGAACAATTTCGGCAAGCGCGCTCTCGGATTGGTCGCCATCGCAGGTGCCGCCGTAGCGATCCCCCTCGGCGTTTCAGCCGGAACCGCCAACGCAGCCTCGAACAACTGGGACGCAGTCGCACAGTGCGAGAGCGGTGGCAACTGGAGCATCAACACCGGAAACGGCTACTACGGTGGCCTGCAGTTCTCGCAGAGCACCTGGACGGCCAACGGCGGAACCGGATCGCCGGCCAACGCATCCAAGGCCGAGCAGATCCGCGTCGCGGAGAACACCCTGCAGAGTCAGGGACCGGGCGCATGGCCCGTGTGCGGTCAGCAGCTGACCAAGGGTGCCTCCACTCCCGAGCCCGAGGCAGCTCCCGCACCGGCTCCGCAGCCAGCTCCCGCACCGGCACCGGCACCGGTCGTGGCCCCCGAGGCCGCAGCAGCCACGCAGGCTGCACAGGGCGTGTTCGACGCGGCGTCCAAGCTCGCCGACCAGTACGGCCTGAGCACTCAGTTCCAGCACCTCGTTGCAGCGAACGCCCCGGTGCTCGCGCCCATCGGACGCTGATCACCCAACAGTTCGTCGAACTGCCTCTCACGTTGCCTCGTATCTCACGCGCGAGCAGGTGACGAACGACGGAAGGGCCGCCTCACCATTCGGTGAGGCGGCCCTTTCGCTCGTATCGACCGGTTCGGGTCAGCAGACCTGACCCGACCCGATCAGTTGCCGGCCCGGTTGTACGTGTCGACCGCGGTCTGCAGGTTCTCGAGCGCAGTGCCGAGTTCCGCCAGATTTCCGCTCTGCTGCGCAGAGCGCACAGCGGAGAGTGCAGCGTTCAAACCGGAAACGGCAGCATCCCTCGTTGCCGAACCGCCGGTGGCGGGGGCAGGAGTTGCCGCAGGCGTGCCACCGTCGGACGGCGCGGTTTCGGGAACAGCGCCGGGCTGCGTATTTCCGTCGGTCTCACCGGGTGCGGTGACCGTGCGTCCGGCACCCGCTCCGAACACCTGCTCGATGGCCTCGGGCAGTGTCGCGGCATACCCGACGCGGCCCTCGTACGAGACGAGTACTCGAATCAACTGCGGATAAGCGGACGCCTCGTTGGTTCGAGAGGCGTACACCGGCTCCACGTAGATCAATCCACCGTTGCCGACCGGAAGTGTCAGCAGGTTGCCGAACTCCACGGTGTTCTCACGGCGCACGATGCCGAGACTCTCGGATACGTCCGTCGTGGTCGTCATCTGGTTCTGCACCTGATTGGGACCCTGCGTCGACGTATCGGTCGGCAATCGCAACACGGTGATCTTGCCGTAGTTCTCCGGGTCCGAATCCGCACTGACGTACGCGCCCAGCACCTCTCGGCGATATCCGACCAGCGCACTGGTCAGCTGGAACGACGCCTGATTCTCCTCGTTGGAGATGTCGGATGCGACGACGTAGTACGGAGGCTGCTTGGCCGCGGTGTTCTCTGCGGTCGGATCGGTCGGAACTTCCCAGAACGCGTTGTTGGTGAAGAACTCTCGCGGATCGTTGACGTGGTACTTGGTCAGCAGTTCACGCTGAACCTTGAACAGATCTTCCGGGTAACGGAAGTGATCACGAAGCTCGTCGGACACCTGGTCCTTGGGGATGACGGTTCCCGGGAACACGCCTTCCCATGCCTTGAGCACGGGATCGTTCTCGTCCTGCTCGTAGAGCTTGACGGTGCCGTCGTAGGCATCGACGGTGGCCTTCACCGAGTTTCGGATGTACGACACCTCTCGGCTCGGCAGCGCACGTGTCGTCGTCGACTCGATGCTGTCGGCCGTGGCGTCCTCGAGCGACATCCGCTGGGCGTACGGGAAGTTGTCCAGCGTGGTGTACCCGTCGATGATCCAGACGAGCTTGCCCTCGACGATCGCCGGGTAGGTCGATCCGTCGGTGGTCAACCACGGTGCGACCTTCTGAACGCGGTCACGGGGGTCACGGTTGAACAGAATCTTCGACTCGTCGCCGATCACGCTGGAGAACAGGATGTTGCGCTCGGCGTACTTGCTGGCGAAGACGAGCCGGTTGAAGAAGTTGCCGACGTCGACACCTGCTGCACCGGTGTAGGTGTAGCTCTTGCTGTCGGTGTCGTACTCGCGAGGCTCGCCGGTGGAACCGACGATCGAGTAGTCCGCGTCGGAGTTCGCGATGACCGGGCCGAAGTAGATGCGCGGCTGGTCCAGGTCGCCGGGCCCGTCCTTTCGGATGGTGCCCTCGGAGTCGTTCTCGATCCAGTTGACCTGGTAGTTCGGGTAACCGCCGCGCCCGCCGCTGGATTCGTCGGCGACGGCCTCGTCGACGGAGTTGGCCGGCGCTGCGACGAAACCGTTGCCGTGCGTGAACACGGTGTGGCGGTTGATCCAGTCTCGCTGGTTCGCGTCGAGGGTCTGCGGTGAGATCTCACGAGCAGCAACGACGTAGTCCCGCAGGTTGCCGTCGGCATCGGGATACCGGTCGACGGCCAGAGTGTCGGGGAATCCGTAGAAGTTACGGATCTGACGCTGCTGGGTGAACGTGGGCGCGAGGATGTTCGGGTCGAGCAGACGGATGTTGGACATCGTGGCCGACTCCGACGCCACCTCGCCGGGGCTCAACGCCGCCTCACCGGAGTAGTTCCGATAGGTGACCACGTCGTCGGTCAGTCCGTACGCGGCTCTGGTGGCCGCGATGTTCCGCTCGATGTACGTGCTCTCCTTGTCCGCCGCGTTCGGGCGCACCGAGAACTGCTCCATCACCATCGGCCAGACGGCACCGATCAGGATCGACGAGAGCACCAGCAGCGCAGTGGCCAACGCCGGAATTCGAAGATCACGCAGGAAGATCGCTGCGAAGAACGCGATGGCACAGATCACGGCGATCGCGAGCAGGATCAGTTTGGCCGGCAACACCGCATTGATGTCGGTGAAGCTGGCACCGGTGAACGTCGGTTCTTTCCGACTGCTCGACAGCAGGGTGTAGCGGTCGAACCAGTACGCCACGGCCTTGAGCAGAACGAAGCTGCCCGCCAGGACAGCGAGCTGGATCCGCGCTGCGCGAGTGAGGGCTCCCTCACGTCCGGCGAGCCGGATTCCGCCGAATACGTACTGCGTCACCAAGTTCGCGAAGAACGCGACCAGGACGGCGACGAAGAGCCAGTTGAGGATGAATCGGTAGAACGGCAGATCGAACGAGTAGAACCCGACGTCGAGATTGAACTGTGGATCGGTCATCCCGAAGTCCCCGCCGTGCAGGAACAGCTGGACCGTCACCCAGTTGGTCTGGGCGATCATGCCGGAGAGGAAACCGAACACCACCGGAATTCCGATGCCGAACAGGCGCAGACGGCTCATCACCGTGGTGCGGTACCGCGCGATCGGATCGTTGGGACCGGCGACCGGAACGAACACCGGCCGATTGCGGTACGCCAACAGCAGTGCCGCGAAGACGATGAGTCCGACGACCAGGGAAACGACGAGGAAGATCACCAACCGCGTCAGCAGAGTGGTGGTGTACACGCCACGGAAGTCGACTTCGCCGAACCACAGCCAATTTGTGTACACGTCGATCAGACGGGGACCGATGAGTAGCAAACCTGCTGCCACCAAGGCCAATACGAGCAAGATCCGGCTTCGCCGCGACAAGGACGGCATACCGGTGGGGGGCCTCATGCCCACGTGCCACACTCCAACTTCGGGCGGCGCCGATCGGCACCGCAGATGACTTCGGCGATGCACTCAGTGTGCACCGCATGTCCGTTTCGCCCTACTGTACGTACGTTGATCCTACGGCTGCGACAACCGTACTGCGGCCACTGCCGAACCCAGGTCAGGAGCGTCGCGTCGAACAGAACCATCGGAATGCGAGGATAGTGCGGTGAGCAACGACAGCAACGGACTGCCCGGCAGAGACGATTTCGGAAGCGAGTTCGACCCGGAGTCGGGTGGGCAGGACGTGGCGGAGGCTCTGGCTCGATGTGCCCGCGAGGTGGCGGATTTCGTCGACGCGGGCGGATGGCACCAGGCCCCGCAGATGTTCGCGTTGGTGCCGACCGCAGCGCTCGCCGCGGCCGAGCCCGGCCTGCTCGACGATCTCGCCGACGGTGCCGCACTGACGCCGATCCAGCAGCACTCGCTGCCCGAGGACATCACCGGCGGCTCCCCCGCCCTGGACGAGTTCCTCGCCACCTCCACGTGGCCCGAGGGTGTGGTCGGATGTGCCCTGGTTCAGGAGATTGTCGTGCTTCCACCGACTGCCGAATCGACCCTCGACGATGCCTTGATGCCGTTGCTCGCAGATCCCGATGCAGCCGACGAAGCCGCACGCTCGGCCGCCGAGAACCATCCCGAGAAACGGGATGCTCGGTTGATCGTCGCGGTGCTCAAGGACGGCCCGTCCCTGACGTTGCTGCAGTTGCACCCGGACGAGGACGCCGATCCCTTCGCGCCCATCGACCTTCGCATCGCCGAGGATCTGGCCCCCAACGTCGTGCACGGCCTCTACGCAACGTTCGACGTCGTCGACGACGACTAGCGGCAGGGCCCGGTCAGCTGCAGGACGGCGCGTCGCCGCCGGAGCCGATCGCCTGCAGAGCGTCGACAGCACTGTCCAACGATTCGACGCGCACCAGACGCAGTCCGTCGGGAACGTTCTGTTGGGCTTCACCACAGTTGGCGTCCGGCACCAGAAATGTGGTGGCACCCGCTTCGCGAGCCGCGATCAGCTTGTAGGGAATGCCGCCGATCGGCCCGACGGTACCGTCGGCGTCGATCGTTCCGGTGCCCGCGACGAACTCACCGTTGCTCAGCTCACCGGGACTGAGCTTGTCGACCACGGCGAGGCTGAACATCAGTCCGGCCGACGGACCGCCGACGTCGGCGAGGTTGAACTTCACGTCGAACGGCACGTCCGGCTGCTCCTCGGGCGTGACTCCGAGGTATCCGAGGGCTGCATCGTCGGGCCGAGCACCGAGCACCACTGCGCTGGTCTGCGTCGACCCGTCTCGCACGTACTCGATGTCGAGAGAATCGCCCGGCGCTCTGGAACTGACGGCCTCACGAACGGCCGATGCAGTCGCGACGGGCGTGCCGCCGACCGACACCAGCGTGTCCCCCACATTCAGCACGCCTGCAGCGGGGCCGTCCTCGGCCACACTGGCCACCGCCAGTGACACGGGGAGATCGAGATGGTGCAGAGCAGCCAGTTCGGCGCTGGATTCGGACTGCTCGAAATCCGCCTGATTGCCTTCCTGCACTTCTTCTTTCGTCATGTCCGGCGGATAGACCTCTTCACGCGGGACCAGGCCTTGGCGTCCGCTCGCCCAGAAGCCGAGAGCCTCGAACAGATTGAGCTGATCACGCACGGCCACGGTCGTCATGTTCAAGTGACCCGCCGTCGGGTCGACCTCGGTTCCGTCGATCTGCACCACGGGCACCCCGTCGACGTCGCCGAGAGTGTTGTACGTCGGTCCGGGGCCGAGTGCGGCGAAGGGAACGGTGACGACCGAGCCGGTGACGCCCAGCACCACCACGGGCACCAGCGCAGCGACGAGAGTGGCGATCCTTCGGTTCACTCCGTAGACACTAGATCCGAACGAAGTGCACGGTGCAGACCGCCCCTACCGAGTGCGTCGGTGCCGGCTTCGCACGGGTCCGACTGTTCGCCGTCAGCGTGACGATCCACCACTCTCTCCGTTCTCCGGGCTTGTACCGTTGAGTCATGAGCAATTTTGGTTTCGGTGCCCCCGACGACGACCCGGACAAGAAGAAGGATCCGGACGGCTCCGGCAACCCTGCCGGCTTCGGGTTCGGTGCGGAGGGCTTCGACCCCGCACAGCTGGGCCAGATGCTCACCCAGTTCGGCCAGATGCTCAGCGGAATGGGAGCTGCGGGCGGAACCGGTTCGGGGCCGGTGAACTACGACCTGGCCAAGCAGCTGGCACGCCAGCAGATGGGCGATTTCAGCCCGGTGTCGGCGGGCGAACGGGAGGCCGTTACCGACGCCGCGCACCTCGCCGAGCTGTGGCTGGACGGGGCGACGACGCTGCCTGCCGGTGCCACGAAGACCGTTGCCTGGACACCGGTCGACTGGCTCGACAACACGATCGACACCTGGAAGCGCCTGTGCGACCCCGTCGCCGAGCAGATTTCGGGGATGTGGACATCCGGACTGCCCGCCGAGGCCCAGCAGATGGCCGGGCCGATGATGGGCATGCTGACGCAGATGGGCGGGATGGCGTTCGGCTCGCAGCTCGGCCAAGCTCTCGGCCAGCTGTCCAAAGAGGTGCTGACGTCCACCGACATCGGCCTGCCCCTCGGACCGTCGGGGACGGCGGCGTTGTTGCCGTCGGCCATCGCGTCGTTCAGTGAGGGGCTCGAGCAGCCCGACCGTGAGGTGTTGGTGTTCCTCGCCGCTCGTGAAGCCGCCCATCAGCGGCTCTACAGCCACGTCCCGTGGTTGCGGCAGCGGGTTCTGGCCACCGTCGAGGAGTACGCCCGCGGCATCAGGATGGACTTCTCGGCCATCGAGGAGGCCGCCGCAGGACTCGACCCGTCCGCGCTGACCGATCCGTCGAAGATCGAGGCGATCCTGCAGCAGGGTGCCTTCGAGCCCCAGACGACGCCGGAGCAGAAGCACGCACTCGAGCGTCTGGAGACACTGCTCGCCCTGGTCGAAGGATGGGTCGAAACGGTGGTGGCGGCCGCTCTCGGCGACCGTCTGCCCGGTGCCGTCGCGCTCGGCGAAACCATCCGTCGCCGCCGGGCGTCGGGGGGCCCGGCCGAACAGACCTTCGCGACGCTGGTCGGCCTCGAACTGCGCCCCCGCAAGGTCCGCGAAGCAGCCGATCTGTGGCGTCAGCTCCTCGCCGCCGCCGACATCGAGGGGCGTGACGGCGTGTGGGCACACCCCGATCTGCTGCCCGACTCGTCGGATCTCGACAATCCCGCGGCGTTCATCGACCGAGTGGTCGGCGGTGGAACATCGAACTTCGACGACCCGATCGCCCAGCTCGAAGCAATGGAGGCCAAGGAGGCCGAAGAGCGCGCCGAGCGCGCTGCGGAGAACGACGACAAGGGCACCGACGACGGTCCCGACAGAGGTTCATCCACAACCTGACCCGGGCGGTGTCGCACCGCTTCGATCCAGCTCGTCGAACGCCTGCTCGGAGGCCCTTCCACCCTGTGGATAACGCGCTCCGAGTGGGCGTTCTTCGCGGTCTGGGCTGCCAGAGTGTGTTTCATGATCACACCGACAGTTCGACTCGATCCTGCGGTGGCAATTCTGCCGCGGCGAGACGGCACAGTTCAGTTGGGTTGGAATCCCGAGACCAGCGTCGTCGTCACTCCACCTCCCGGCACCGAGCCGGGCTCGATACTCGACATTCTCCGACTCCTCGCCGCAGGCCACTCCAGACCGCACATCGTCTGTCACGCAATGACATTGGGAATGTCCGCCAATCGGACATCGGCGATGCTCGGCGAACTGGAGGATTCCGGGTTGCTGGTGCACGGCACGAGCGAACCGGTGGTGTCGGACGCCTCACCGGGTGCCTCGCAGGCCGGATCGGGGGCGGTGAAGACCGTCCACCTGGTGGGGCGAGGCCCGATCTCCGACGCGTTGGCCTCCGGTCTGAGTCGTACCGGAGTGACGGTGAGCCGGACGAGTCTGACTCCGACGCGCTACCCGCACTCGGTGGTGAAGTCCTGGAACTACGACGTCGTGGTGTTGGCCGACGATCTGGTTGCCGAACCGCGATTGGTGACCGATCTGGTGCGCCTGCGCACCCCACATCTGCAGGTGCGGCTACGAGACGGCAAGGGGATAGTCGGTCCTTTCGTGGTGCCCGGTCGGACCAGTTGCCTGCGGTGTGCCGATCTGACGCGCTGCGACTTCGAGCCCGAGTGGCCACATCTGTCCGCTCAACTGCTCGGCACGGTCGGCCAAGCCAGCAGCGCGACGGTGTTGGCCACGGCAGCGTTCGCGTTCGCTCAGTTGGAGAACCTCATCGGCCGTTCCGACGCCGCGCTCCCCGAGACCGCCGACTGCACCATGGAGCTGGACTTCGCGGCAGCCGGAACCACCGTGCACAAACGGCTGTGGTCCAAGCATCCGCACTGCGATTGCTGGCACTGACGAAACGCACCGAAAGCGAGTTCACCTCGACCGACAGCGGTCGGTGCGGGGCGGTCCGAGCAATTGTCGGAAGGTTCAGCCATGATGGAGCTGTGTCTGACATACCGCGCCGTGGATCGACTCGTACTGCAAAACTGGCCAGCATTCCCCTCGGAATGGCCGGTCGTGCTGCCGTCGGGTTCGGCAAGAAGCTCGCCGGCGGCAATCGCGACGAAATCGACGCGGACATGGCCGCCAAAGCAGCAGAACAGCTCTTCTCCGTCCTCGGGGAACTCAAGGGCGGTGCCATGAAGCTCGGGCAGATGCTCTCGGTGATGGAAGCGGCCGTTCCGGAGGAGTTCTCGGAGCCGTACCGCGAGGCGCTGACCAAGCTGCAGGCGCAGGGACCGCCCATGCCCGCGAAGACCGTGCATCGGGTGTTGGACCAACAACTCGGAACTGCGTGGCGGTCACGTTTTCTCGATTTCGACGACACTGCGATCGCCTCGGCCAGCATCGGACAGGTGCACCGAGCTACGTGGTCGGATGGACGCGATGTCGCGGTGAAGATCCAGTACCCCGGCGCGGACGACGCATTGCGCTCCGACCTCAAGACGCTGAACAGGTTCGCAAACCTGTTCAGCACGGTGCTCGCGGGCACGGACGTCAAGCCGGTGCTCGAGGAATTGACCGCTCGCACCGAGGACGAGCTCGACTACCGCATCGAGGCGGCGAATCAACGTGCCTTCAGCAAGGAATTTGCGGGCGATCCACAGTTCGCCATTCCCAAGATCGTCGCCAGTGCACCCAAAGTGGTTGTCAGCGAATGGATGACGGGTCGGCCGCTGGCCGATGTGATCGCGAACGGAACGGCCGAGGAACGCAATCGGGCGGGCGAACTGCTCGCACTGTTCGCATTCGTCTCTCCGGCGCGGGCGAAGTTGTTGCACGCCGATCCCCATCCGGGCAATTTCATGATGCTCGAGGACGGACGCATGGGCGTCATCGATTTCGGTGCCTGCGCTCCGATGCCCGACGGCCTCCCTCCGGTTCTCGGCAGAATGGTCTCGCTCGCGCGTGACGAGAAGTTCGACGAACTCGTGGTGTTGTTCACCGAGAGCGGCTTCGTGGTGCCGGGCCGAACGGTGACGCAGAAGGAGATCGAGGACTATCTACGTCCGTTCACCGATCCGATTCACACCGAATCGTTCCACTTCACCAGGGCCTGGTTGCAGAAGGCTGCTGGCACCGCCGCGGATTTCAACAGTGCGCAGTTCCGCACCGTTCGCGCGTTGAACATGCCTGCCGAGTACGTGATGATCTTCCGAGTGCTCGGTGGGCTGGTCGGTATCTGCGCGCAACTGGACGCCTACGCGCCGTACATGGCCATTCTCACCGAGTGGCTGCCCGGCTTCGCCGACTGATTCGTTCGGCGAAACCGGGCACCGGTCTCGGACATCATGCTGCGTTCTTCCGCGGCCGTCCTCGGGGACGCTTGCGGGCGATGACGACACCCTGCTCGAGTATCTCACCTCCCCATACGCCCCACGGCTCGGCTCGGTCGAGGGCCGCGCTCAGGCAGGTACGCCGGATGGGGCACTCGGCGCACAGCGCCTTCGCCTGCTCGAGTTCGGCAGGGGTGTCGGCGAACCACATGTCGGGGTTCGCCGCTCGGCAGGGCACCGACAGTGCCAGCTCGACCGATTCGGTCGAATACTGTGCAGCGTAGGCACTCTCGGACTCTGGTCGGCATGTCGTCCGGATCGTGGCGGTTGACACGTCGGTCTCCTCTACTTTTCGTGCGGCGTCGTTATCGGTTCGAGGGGTGATGCGAACCCTGTCGGCCTCACGCTCGGATAGAGGAACTACCTGAACGAGAAAGGCCACGGTCCGCGAGTGCGGGTCCGTGGCCTGGTGGGGCTTGTCGAAGCGTCTACCGACAGTGAAGTCGGTGTCTGCTGTCGAGCACGGACGCACGTGGTGCGCGGTGACGTCGGGCTGCCTGAGCAACGGCTTTCGCTCCTGGTGCCAGGGCGACCTGGGCGGAATTCGAACCCGAGGCCGCGTATGCGGACTCGTCGATGGGGCCGAAAGCGGAGGAACGAATCCACGTCTGCGCAACAGAGCCTGCGGCGGCGGCATGAGTGCCGAGGGGGGCAACTCCGAAGGGTGCCGTGCCGAGGACAGGGCTGAACGCGACGGTTGCGTGGGCAACGGCGGCGTGCAATGTGTTGATCATTTTCTTCAGCTCCTGTTCTGGTCTCGTCGGCGGATGGGACAGTGCGCGATCTCCCGCGGCACGTGAAACAGACTAAGCCCCCCGCCGATATCTGCACAAGTTATTTTCTACCTGCGGTTTCGCGGAAATTCTCACCCTCTGCGTCACGCGTCCGAGGCCCGCACGACGGTGAGGACCTCTTCGCCGAACCGCTCCAGTTTCTTGGCCCCGATTCCTGGAATCGCCACCAGCCCACGCTCGTCCTGCGGTTGCTGCTCCGCGATGGCCGTCAGCGTGTTGTCGCTGAAGACCACGTACGCGGGCACCTTCAGTTCGCGGGACTTGTCCAATCGCCACGACTTCAGCGCATCGAGCAGGGCGATGTCGACGTTCGACGGACAACTGTCGCACCGACCGAGCATGGTCGCGGACGTGCCGATCAACGGCTTGCCGCACAACCGGCACTTGGGACCGGACTTCTTGGCAGCAGGCGCGGCGATACGCGACGCGGGTGCGTCCTCGGGAATCAGACCGTTGAGAAACCTCGACCGTCGCCGTGATTTGCGTCCGCCCTCGTTGCGGGCGAGTGCCCAGGACAGATGCAAGTGGACACGGGCGCGCGTGACACCGACGTAGAGCAGCCTGCGCTCCTCCTCGACGGCTGCCTCGTTGTTGGCGCTGGGGTCGTTGCCGATCGCGTGCGAGATCGGCAGAGTGCCGTCGGCGAGACCGACGATGAACACCGCGTCCCACTCGAGTCCCTTCGCCGCGTGCAGCGAGGCGAGCGTGACGCCCTGCACCGTCGGTGGATGCCGAGCCTCGGCGCGTGCTGCGAGCTCGCCCAGCAGTTTGTCGAGCGTCAGGTCGGGCTCGTGCACCAGCAGCTCCTCGGTGAGCTGCACCAGACCACCCAACGATGCCCACTTCTCGCGGGCCTGCGCACCCGTCGGCTCGGTGGCAGTCAGGCCGAGCGGAGCCAACACCGCTCGCACCAGAGCCGGTAGCCCCTCGCCCGCCTGCGCGCCGTCGGGCAGATCGTCGCGACCGCCTGCCTGCCGCAACGCGTTGACACCCTGCCGCACCTCGGGTCGGGTGAAGAACCCTTCACCGCCGCGCACCTGGTAGGGGATCTTCAGCTCGGTCAACGCCTGCTCGTGTGCCTCGGACTGAGCGTTGATGCGGTAGAGGATCGCGATCTCGGCCGGTTCCACGCCCTTCGAGATCAACCTCTTGATCGCTCGCGCCACGCCGTCCGCTTCCGCCGGCTCGTCGTCGTACTCGAAGAACTCCGGTTCCGGACCCGGCTCGCGCTGACCGATCAACTGCAGTCGGGTGCCTGCGATGCGACCGCGGGCGGCTCCGATGACGCGGTTCGCCAGCGACACCACCTCGGGCGTCGAACGGTAGTCGCGCTCGAGCCGAACCACGGTGGCCTCGGGATACTTCCGTGAGAAGTCGAGGAGATACCGCGGAGATGCACCGGTGAAGGAATAGATGGTCTGGTTCGCGTCACCGACGACGGTGAGATCGTCACGCTCACCCACCCAGGCATCGAGCACCCGCTGCTGCAACGGCGTCACGTCCTGGTACTCGTCGACCACGAAGCAGCGGTAGCGCTCGCGGAACTCGTCGGCCACCGACGAATGTTCTTCGAGCGCGGCGGCCGTGTGTAGCAGAAGGTCGTCGAAGTCGAGCAACATCCCGTCGCCGCCGCGTGACTTGAGTTCCTCGTAGCCGGCGTACACGGCGGCGACCTTGGTCGCGTCCATCGGAACGTCACGGCGATTGCTCGCCGCGATGCGCGGATAGTCCTCGGGTGCGATCAACGATCCCTTGGCCCATTCGATCTCTCCCGCGAGATCCCGGATGGCGTCGGTCGACGTGGACACCCCGGCGCGGTTGGCCGCCTGCGAGACGACGGTGAACTTGCGATCCAGAAGCTGCCATCCGGTGTCGCCGACCACCTGCGGCCAGAAATACTTGAGCTGACGCATGGCCGCGGCGTGGAACGTCCGAGCCTGCACCGGAGGGCCGCCTCCCCCGACACCGAGCTCGCGCAAGCGGCCGCGCATCTCGCCGGCCGCGCGCGCAGTGAACGTCACTGCGAGCACCTGCCCCGAGGACACGTGCCCCGCCGAGACGAGGTGCGCGATGCGTCGGGTGATCGTGCGAGTCTTTCCCGTGCCCGCACCCGCCAGGACGCAGACCGGGCCGCGAGGAGCCAACACTGCCGCGGATTGCTCCGGATCGAGTCCGGCGGTCATCGCGTCGTCAGCCATGAGGTCCATTGTGTCAGTGCCTACCGACAGCTCCACCCGGGGCCGATCCGGGTGTCCGACGGCCGATGCGGGTGTCGGCCGGAACAATCGCGTCGGCGCTCCTGTTGACTGTTGGCGTGACCACTACCGAGAACACCCCACAGACCCCGGCCGCGCTGACCGTCTACTCCACGACGTGGTGCGGTTACTGCCGCAGGCTCAAGACCCAGCTCGACCAGGCCGGAATCGAGTACGCCGAGATCGACATCGAGCAGAACCCGGAGTCGGCCGACTTCGTCGGCAGCGTGAACAACGGCAACCATGTGGTGCCGACCGTGCTGTTCGCCGATGGGTCGACGGCCACGAACCCCACTCTGGCCGAGGTCAAGCGCGCGCTGTCGCTCTGACCGACCGTCAGGCCGACGCCGCCCATGCCTCGAGCATTCCGCGCGCGATGGAGATCGAACCTGGGAGCAGCAACCGTGACGTCGAATCCGATCCCCAGTCACCCAGTTCGAGCGCCGCGACCACCTCTGCTCGGTCGAACCAGTGGGCCTCGGCGATCTCGCCGTCCTGAAAGTGCAACGGTTGCTGCGGGTCGGCGACGGCGGAGAATCCGATCATCACCGAGCGCGGAAACGGCCAGGGCTGACTGCCCAGATATTCGATGTCGGAGACGTCGAGGCCCACTTCTTCCCTGATCTCCCGAGTCACACAGGTTTCCAGCGACTCACCGGCCTCGACGAAACCCGCCAGCACCGAGAATCGACGCTCGGGCCACGCAGGGGCTCGGGCCAGCAGCACTCGATCGCCACCGTCGTGAACCAGACAGATCACCGCCGGATCGGTACGAGGGAACTCCTCGTGACCGGTGGACGTGCTCGTCCTCGACCACCCCGCGCTCGACGGGACGGACGGCGCACCGTCGAGTGAACTGAACTGTGCGCTCGCATGCCAGTTGAGGATCGCCAGGGCTCCGGTCACCATCGACAACGCGTCGCTGTCGAGGCGATCACCGTCGGTGCGCAGGTCGCCGAGGGTGCCTGCAACCACCTCGACCCGCCTGGCCCACAGGTGTCGATCGCCGTGAATTCCGAGAAAGACCGCATCGGCCGTCGGCTCGGCGGCGACGTCCGCGGCGGAGCCGAGCACCAGGCCGTGCTCGTCCACCGGGAATCGGCCTCTGCCGTCCACGTTCAGGATTCGAGCTGTCGGCCAACCCGCTGTCAATGTTGCGGTGTCTCGGCGCAGTTCCTCTGCCCTGTTCAGTGGCGATCGGGACAGTCGAGGTGGGTGAGCGAGGTGGAATTTCGGCACGCGCACGACCCTACTTGGCCGGGACTAGTCGCCCACGCGACGGATGTACAGCAATCGATCGGATGCCTCGACCGCATCGACTTCCGGGGTGCCGACTCGGAACAGTTTGCCGCCCCGCACCACTCCGAGGACGATGTCGGTGAGGTGCCGCGGAGAACCGCCCACCTCGTCACGCTCGACTTCGCGTTCGGCGATGGCGAAGCCCGCCTCCGGGGTCAACAGATCTTCGATCATCTCCACCACGGACGGGGTCGACGTGGCGATGCCGAGCAGACGTCCCGCGGTCTCCGACGACACGACGACCGAATCGGCACCGGACTGACGCAGCAGGTGCGTGTTCTCCGCTTCCCTGATGGCCGCGACGATCTTTGCTTTCGGAGCGATCTCGCGTGCGGTCAGAGTCACCAGCACCGCGGTGTCGTCCCGGTTGGTCGCCACGATGATGGCCGCCGCATGCTGGGCTCCGGTGAGCCGGAGCACGTCGGACTTGGTCGCCGACCCGTGCACGGTGACCAAGCCCAGGGCCGATGCGGCGTCGAGTACCGTCTGATCGGTGTCGACGACGACGATGTCGGACGCCGAAACACCGTCTCCGAGCATCGCGTCGACTGCGGTACGGCCCTTGGTGCCGAAACCGATGACCACGGTGTGATTGCGCACGCTGCGTCTCCATCGCTGAATTTTGAATGCCTGCCGGGACCGCTCGGTGAGAACCGACAGCGTTGTACCGACCAACAGAATGAGGAACAGGACCCGAAGGGGTGTGATGACCAGGATGTTGACCAGGCGCGCCGACGGACTCATCGGTGCGATGTCACCGTATCCCGTCGTCGACAACGACACCGTCGCATAGTAGAACGCGTCGAGAAACGACAGTTCGCCGTTCTGGTTGTCGCTGTAGCCGTCTCGATCGAGATAGACGACGAACGCCGCGAGGAACAGGATTCCGAGCGCCATCAGCACCCGCTTGTAGATAGCGCGCCACGGACTCGACTCCAGTTCCGGAACCCGCAGCACTCCGACGAGCGCGAAGTCGGGCTTGTCGGTCAGCGCGCCACTGTCACTCAGCCGCGCTCGCAACCTACCTGCCACGTCGTCCGCCGAGGTACTCACCGAAGTCGAGATCATTCACGGCACGCAGCGTAACCCCATGCCAGGCTTCTGTGCCGACGACGCCGGGTGTGGCACGGTATGGGCATGACACACAGATCGAGTCAGGCGGCCGCACTGCGCCTCGCCGGACTGCTCGCCGGAGCCGGAGTTCTGCACTTCGCCACCCCGAAGTTCTTCGATGCCCAGGTACCGACGGCCCTGCCCGGCTCGGCGCGGACCTACACGCAGGTCTCCGGCGTTGCCGAACTCGCCGTGGCCGCAACGCTTGCCGCACCGCGGACCCGTCGACTGGGCGGTGCACTCGCGGCCGCGCTGTTCGTCGTGGTCTTCCCCGCCAACATCAACCTGGCATGGAAGTACGTGCAGAGCCCGAAGACCTCGCCGGCTCTCAAAGCAGCGATGATCGCCCGACTGCCGATGCAGATTCCACTGGTCACCGAGGCTCTGAAGGCTCGTCGGAACGCACCGTGACCCCCGGTTGCTCGGGCCCGGCCGGGCCTTCCAGGAGTTGGGCCAATTCTGTTGCGTCCGGAAGGTTTTCGGGCGAAATGGTGTGACCACTGCGCACGTAGTGGAACGCCGCGCGCACTCGATCGAGCGGTACCGGTTCGCTGCGCCCGATCGACATCAGCTCGGCCCACGCCAGCCGGTAGGCCGCGAGCTGCATCGCCACCGCCCGCTGCTCCGACGCCGTCGGCTCGGCACCGGTTTTCCAGTCGACGACGGTCCACCCGCCGTCGGGGTCTGCGAACACGGCGTCGATACGTCCTCGCAGCACCGTTCCCGCCACGGACGTCTCGAACGGCACCTCCACTTCGACGGGACTGCGGAGCGACCACTCCGAGTCGAGAAACGCCTGCTGGAGGGTTTCCAGGTCCACGTCGGCCGAGGCTCCGGTGTCGGCCGACCCCGGCAGTTCGTCCAGGTCGAGCAGTCGGGTCGCACCGAAGCGCCGCTCGATCCAGGCGTGGAACGCGGTTCCTCTGCGGGCCAACGGGTTCGGCGGGAACGGCAGCGGCCTGCGTAGGCGCGACGCCAACGCGTCGGGGTCGGCCGCGAGGTCCACCAGCTGTGTCACCGACAGGTTGCCGGGCAGAGCCACGTCGACTCCTGCGACCGATCTCGCGGCCCGCTCGGCCAGCAGAGTGTCGACGTCCGCGGCCCAGTTCTCGGGGTCCTCCCGAATTCGACCATCGGTGCCGTCGTCTTCGCTCGGTGTGGCCGAGATGTCTGCCAACGCGCGCAGCACTTCGTGCACGCCGCTCTCGATCGCTCCTCGTCGTGGACCGAGTGGATCGCGCGGCCAGGACGCGGTGTGCGGCACGGCCCCGAGTGGGTTCGACGCCCCGTCCTCCGGGGCCGAGGCCCACTGCTCGATCACCGCGATGTCGGCGAACTCCTCGACGTGCGTGTGCAACTCGTCGAGAAATTCCGACGGCCCACGCGGCTTCGTGGCGCTCTCGTCCCAGTGATGCGCGGATACCAGCAGCACCCGTTCGGTTCGGGTGAGTGCCACGTAGAACAGTCGGCGATCCTCGGCGAGCCGACGCCTCGCCAACGCATCCTTGTGACTCTTGACTGCGTCCTCCAGGTCCTTGCGATTGTGGAGCCCGTCGAGTTCGAGGACCGGAACCCCTTCCGAGCCTTCGCCGTCGAGCGCGCGGTCACCGCGCAGAGACGGCGGCAGCTCGGCCATCGCCCCGAGCCAGGTCGAGGAGGCGTTCGAGGAGGGGAACACACCCTTGGCCACGTGCGGGACCGCCACCACCTCCCATTCGAGGCCTTTCGCGGAATGAACGGTGAGCACCTGCACGCGATGGGGAGCGACCTCGACCTCACCGGGGGCGAGGCCGTCCTCGACCGTCTCCGCGGCGGCGAGGAACGACAGGAATCCGGTGACCGTGGCGGTCGGATTGTCGGCGTAATCGGCCACCACATGGGCGAATTCGTCGAGATGTTCACGACCGACCGCGCCGTCGGTGCCGAACGGCGTGCGAGCCTGAGCCTCGACACCGATACCCATGATCCGCTCGATGTCGCCGACCAACTCCGTCAGAGGTTGACCGATTCGGTCGCGTAGCAGGTGGAGCTCGCCTGCCAGGGCGACGATCCGGCGATGCCCCACCTCCGAGTACCGCTCGGCCGGACCGGGATCGGCTATCGCGTCGGCCAGACCGGCCTGCTCCGACTGCTCGCCGGGCAGAGCGCTACCGAGTGCCGCCTCGAGCGCCTGTGGGTCGTCGACGCGTCCGCTGGTGCCGTAGCCGCCGCGGATCTCGAGCTCTCGGGCGCGCTGGGAGAGTGCCCGCAGATCCGTCGGCCCGATCTGCCACCGAGAGCCGGTGAGGATGCGCATCGCCGAGCTACCGGCAGTGGGGTCGGCCACCAGTCGCAGCATCGCGATGATGTCGGCCACCTCGGGAACGTGCAGCAATCCACCGAGCCCGACGACCTCCACCGGTAGTCCGCGGCTGCGCAGCACCTCCGCGATCGGCTCGGCGTCGGCGTTGCGGCGCACCAGAACCGCGGCGGTGGGCGGCATGCGATCCTGCTCGAGAGCGGAGCGGTACTCCCCCGCGATCCGGTCCGCGATCCACTCTCGTTCGTCCAGCACGGTGTCGGTGACGGCCAGGCGAACATCACCGGGAACCGCACCGGGGCGAGCCCGCAAAGTCGGCACCGGCACGCCGACGCGACGCAGTGGGTCGGTGATCAGGTTGGCCAGCGTCAATGCCTCGGGCGGATTTCGCCAGCTGGTGAGCAGCTCGAGCCGAGGTGCGGGGCTTCCGTCGGCATTCGGAAAATCGGTGGCGAACCGCGGCAGATTCGCTGCCGATGCGCCGCGCCACCCGTAGATCGACTGCATCGGGTCGCCGACGGCGGTCAGGGCCAACTGCGGGTCGCTGCCGGAACCGAACAGGGACGACAGCAGCACACGCTGAGCGTGTCCGGTGTCCTGGTACTCGTCGAGCAACACGAGCCGGAACCGTTGCCTCTCGGCGATTCCCACCTCGGCATGCTCGGCGGCGACCCGCGCCGCCATCGACATCTGCGAGCCGAAATCCAGTGCGCCCTCGCGACGCAGAGTCTGCGCAAGCCGTTCCACCAACGGCAGCAACCCGATTCGTTGATGCTGCGCGTCGAGAATGTTCAGCAACTCCTTGGTGGGCCCGCCGCGTTGTCGTGGCCCCGGCCCGAGAGTGTGCACCAGTTTCTCCAGTTCCACGTGCGCGTGGCGCAGATCCTCGGGATCGATCAGATGCTCGGCCAATTGACCGGAAAGCGCGAGTACGGCCTCGGTCACCGACGTGGGGTTGCGGTCGGTGTCCAGGTCGCCGTCCCAGGTACTGACGACACGGTGGGCCAGCTGCCACAGTTCGGTTTCCGAGAGCAGTGTCGCGGACGGTTCGATCGGCAACAGCAAGCCGTGCTCGGTGAGCAGGCGGCCTGCATAGGAGTGGTAAGTGCTCACTTCCGGCTCGGCACCGAGGATTCGCTCGCGCAGCGCCAGACTCGGATCGAGTGCACGCACCAGATCGGATCCGGCCAGCCGAGCCAGCCGAGCTCTGATCCGAGAGGTCAACTGCTGTGCGGCTTTTCGAGTGAAGGTCAGACCCAGAACCTGGTCGGGGTCGACGAAACCGTTGGCCACCATCCACACCACACGGGCCGCCATGGTCTCGGTCTTGCCCGCACCTGCTCCCGCGACGACGAGCGTCGGGCCGGGCGGGGCGGCGATCACGGCGGCCTGTTCGTCGGTCGGTGGATGCTTCTGCCCGAGCGCCCGGGCGAGCTCGACCGGCGACACCAGTACCGAACCGGTCCGTGTCTTCGTCGATGTCGTCATTGCTCGGTCACCTGCCTACCCGTCTCGTGTGCCGGACAACTGGACTTGACCGGGCAGTGCCTGCACCCGTCGTTGACACGCGCCTCGAACGTCGGTCCCTGCGTCGCCGATGCGGCCTGGTGCACGGTGTCTCGCCACTCCTCGAGCTTCTCCGGTGTCGGCACGTCCTGGACGCGCTGCGTCGCCCCGTCCTTGTTGTGAGGCTTGGCCACGAACACCAGCCGCGCTCCGCCGGGCTCGCCCGCAGGCTCGCCCTCGATCGCACCGGCTGCTGCGGCGACCTGGTAGGTGGCCAGCTGATGGTGGCCCTGGGCATCCTCCTTGGACATCACGGTCTTGGCCGTCTTGACGTCGATGATCACCGGCCGGCCGTCCGGGTCGTGCTCGAGTCGGTCGATGCGGCCACGCAACGCCACCGCCGGTTCGTCCTCCGACCGAGCGTCGAGTATGCCGTCGACGCGCACTTCGACTCCGGCCTCGGTGAGCTCGCCTCGACTGCCCTGCAGCCAGGTCTCGAAGGTCTCGAGCATCGCCCCGGTTCGGTCGAGCTCGTGCCGCGAGTACCACTGCGATCCGAGATCGACTGCATCCCAAGCTGTTTCGAGGGCACGACGGAGTTGCTCCGGTGGTATCCGACCGGCCACTGCCTGGACGAGAGTGTGCACGAGCGTGCCGGTGACCGCATGGGTGTTGGTGCCGTCGTTGCCGCCGTGACGTTCGAGCATCCACCGCAGCGGACAGGTGGTGAGTTGTTCCACCGTGGACGGCGACAGCGGCACCGGACCGTCGCCGAGCTGCCACAACGGCGCGTCGGTACTGGGCCCTGCCACCCCGAACCACTCGTCGGGATGGGCACCTCGGACACCGGCGTGGGCGAGAGTGGCCAGATGCCGGGCCGCTCGAGCTCGCTTGTCCGGATCCTGCTCGGCGACAACCGGATCGCACACCACACTCCGCAGTTCGGCCACCAGCATCGGCAGCGCCAACACTCGGTGTGCGGTCTCGGGCCCGGGGAGCTCGGGTACGAGATCCGACTCACCTCCCGCGTCGACGCCGCGGAGTTCGTCCACGAATCGCGACCGGACCAGATCGGCATCTCCGGTACTGGAATCGACGGCGGTGACGAGCAAGGTCGATCGAGCGCGACTGCACGCCACCAGAAACAGGGTGCGCTCCTCGGCCAGCAACGGTGCCGACTTCGACAGTCGCCCGTCGAGCGCCGCGGCCGCGTCGACCTTGCCGGACGCGAGGTCGACCAGGGTGTCGGTGCCCAGGAGACTGCCGCGTGACCGCAGACCCGGCCACAGCCCTTCCTGCACCCCGGCAACCGCGACGAGCTCCCATTCCCGACCCGCGGCAGAATGCGCGCTCAGCAGCGTCACCGCGTCGGCCCGAACCGTGGCGCGGTGTGAGTTGAGAGTGGGGATCTCCTGCTGCGCAATGTAATCGAGAAATCCACCGATCTGCGCCCGGGGCAACCTGTCCACGTATGCCGCCGCCGCGTCGAACAACGCCACCACCGCATCCAGGTCGCGGTCGGCCTGAGCACCGGCCGAGCCACCCCAGGCGGACGCCGCGGCCCACCGCCGCTCGAGTCCCGAAGCCTGCCACGCCGCCCACAACACGTCCTCGACCCCGCGGCCCGTGCGGGCGAGAGCCCGCGCCTTCCGGATGACACCGAGGGCTCTGCGCAACGGGGCGGACTCGACGTCCGACAGTCCGTGCGTCCACCCGGCACTCCCCCGAGCGTCGTCGGTGAGTACGACTCTGAGCAGCTCCGCCGAGTCGCGCTCGCCGCCCGATGCGAGCTCGAGCCTGCGCACGCCCCGGCGAAGTCGCCGCAGACCCACCGGGTCGGCTCCGCCGATCGGCCCGGAGAGCAACGCGAGTGCATCTTCACCGTCGAAGCTCGGGTCGGAGATCGCCCGCAGTACCAGCAGGAGACCCACGGCCCCGTGCTGGCGGTGCAACGGTAGCTCCGAGGTCGGGGTGATCATCGGAACCCCTGCCCCGTGCAGCGCCCTACGCAACGGTGCGAGGGTGCGCGGTACCGACCGCACCACGATCGCCATCTCCGACCAGGGCATGCCGTCGATCAGGTGGGCCCGACGCATTGCGTCGGCGATGATCGCCGCCTCCTTCGCAGGCGAGGACACGACGTGCACCCGCGCTGCCGGCGCTCCGAATCGGGCCCTGCCCACCGGTTCGGGGCAGCGGTGGCGACCGAGGCCCGGCAATCTTCTCGCCACGATGTCGGTCAGCTCGGCGACCTCGGGCACGGAGCGGTAGTTGCGTGTGAGCACAACGCGGCGCGGCGAGCCCGCCTCGACCAGATCGGCCACGAAAGCGGGATCGGCACCACGGAAAGTGAACACGGATTGATCGGGATCCCCGGCGACGACTGTCGATTCGATGTCGGTGCCGATCAACCGAACCAGCTGCGCCGCTTGCGGATCGAGGTGCTGCGCGTCGTCGACGACGAGGTGCCGAATACGCGCGCGTTCGCTGCGCAACAGTTCGGGATCGGTGGCGAACGCCATGAGCGCGGCACCGATCAGCTCGGCGGCGTCCAGACCAGGAGCCGTGGCTCCCGCCGCCTCCACTCCCACAGCACCGCGCAGCAACATGGCCTGCTCGTATCGGGCAGCGAACCTCCCGACGGCGACCCACTCGGGCTTGCCGTGCTTGCGGCCGAGTTTGATCAGGTCTTCCGGTCCGATGCCGCGTTCGGCGGACCTGAGCATCATGTCTCGCACCGCAGTGACGAATCCCGCGGTGCCGAGGGCCGGACGCAGCCGCTCCGGCCAGTCGAGCGCCCCGTCCTCCAGATCGCCGCGCAGCATCTCGCGCACCACGGCGTCCTGCTCGGCACCGGTCAGCAATCGCGGTGGCGGATTGCCGTACAGCGAGGCCTGCAGCCGCAGCACCGCGAAGGCGTAGGAGTGCACCGTGCGCACCAACGGTTCACGCGTCGCCCGCAGTGCGTGATCGCCGCTGAACAGACCCGAGGTGATGACCTCGCGCACCGCGGTTGCCGCCCGTTTGGACTGGGTGAGTACCAGAACCGACTCCGGATCACCGGTGACGATGCGCGAGACCGCGTAATCGGCGACGAGCGAAGTCTTACCCGTGCCGGGACCACCCAGGATCTGCCATGGATTCCATCGCGGCGCACCCGACGCGGCCGCTGCTGCCGCGTCGGGAGTCGACGACAGCAGCCGAGCTGCCGAGCCGGTCCACTCCCGTGCCGGGCGAGCCACCTTGGGTGCACGGACGAGAGTGACCGTCGCGCCGTGTCTGCCGTCCGAGCTCATGACACAGATGCAATCACGAGCCACCGACAGACCGGGCCACGGCAGTCGTCGACACCCGTCGAACCGGAGACGCGACCGCGCATACGGCATAGTGGTCGACGTGCCCGAGTTGAATCTGCATACGTTCGGACCCGCAGACGGTCCCGAAATCCTTGCCGTCCACGGTGTGACCGGCCACGGTGCCCGCTGGTGGGATCTCGCCGAGAATCACCTGCCCGAGGCCCGGATTCTGGCTCCTGATCTGATCGGCCACGGCTATTCTCCGGCCACGCCGCCCTGGGACATCGACGCGCAGGTCACGGCTCTGAAGGCCGTATTGGACGCCCACGCGCGCGGTCCGGTCGTGGTGCTCGGGCATTCGTACGGCGGCGCGTTGGCCGTGCACCTCGCACAGAGGTTCCCGGACGCGGTGCGGGCGCTGGTTCTGCTCGATCCCGCGATCGCTCTGCCGCCGGACGAGCTGCTCGAGGTGGCAGAGGCCACCGCGAAGTCCCCTGACTACACCGACGCCGACGAGGCGCGATCGGAGAAGATCCACGGGGCGTGGGCAGACGTGCCCACCGAATTGCTCGACCGCGAGGTCGCCGACCACCTGGTCCCCGCAGAAGGCGGAAAGGTTACGTGGCGAATGTCGATTCCGGCGATCGTCGCGACGTGGGGCGAGCTCGCTCGTCCGATCGTGGTCCCCGCCGAGAGCGTCCCGACCATCGTGGTTCGGGCCATGCGCGTCGAACCCCCTTATGTCACCGACGAATTCCTTGCTGCACTGCGAGAGAAACTCGGTGAGAACCTGCGTACCGTCGAACTCGACTGCGATCACATGGTCGGCCAGGCCAAGCCGGTCGAGGTCGCCGAACTGGTGCGATCTGTGCTGTAGATGGCCCCGATCACCGAAGCCCAGGTCGAAAGGGTTCGCTCGCTGGTCGCGTCGATCCCCCCGGGATTCGTTGCCACCTACGGAGACATCGCGGCTGCCGCGGACCTGTCGAGCCCCCGCATCGTCGGCTGGATCATGCGCACCGATTCAGCGGACCTGCCCTGGCATCGAGTCCTCGGCGCGAGCGGAAAGCCGGCCCCGCACCTTGCCGCGAGACAGCTCGCCGCCCTGGCCGACGAAGGCGTGCCGAGTCACGACGGGCGCGTGCCGTTGACCTCGATACGGTTCGACTTCGGGGCGCTCCCACCCCCGACTGCGCCGACCACTAATCTCGGAGAATGAACATCAGGGACGCGTTCGAGCAGTTCGATCCACGCCCCACGGCGAAGTTCGCTCTGTCGAAGGCCAGCAGCTTCGTCGCGTCCGCCGGTCTCGTCGTCGACGAGGTCTCGGGCACCAGGGTTGCGGGGCACATCGATTTGACGGACGAGCACTTCACGCCGTGGGGCGTCGTCCACGGCGGCGTCTACACCACTGCCGTCGAGAGCGCCGCCAGCATCGGTGCCAGCGAGGCGGTCAAGGATCGCGGTGAATTCGCAGTCGGCGTACACAACGGCACCGACTTTCTGCGCGCCAGCAAGGGCGGTCGCGTCGACGTTGTCGCAGAACCGTTGCAGCAGGGCCGCGTTCAGCAACTGTGGCTGGTCACGATCACGGCCTCGGACAGCGGCAAGACCATTGCGCGAGGGCAGGTTCGCCTGCAGAACGTGCCGCTGCCGACATGACCGAGCTCGCACCGTGACACGGCCGGTCTGCGACGCGATCGTTCTCGCCGGCGGCCGAGGGTCGAGGATGGCAGATCCCGAGCACCCCGCTGCGTCGGAGGGGGTCGACAAGCCTGCCCTGACCGTCGGCGGACGTCGCATGGTCGACATCGCCGTGGACGCGGTATCGAGCTGTCGCAGAACGGTTCTCGTGGGTCCGCTCCGAACCGGAGTTCCCGAGCACGTGGTGCAGACTCGCGAGTCGCCCGCAGGCGGTGGGCCCGTCGCCGCCCTCGCCGCCGGACTGAAGTCACTCGACTCCGCAGATTCGGAGGGCACCGCAGATCTGGTCGTGGTTCTCGCGTCGGATCTGCCCTTTCTCGACGCCGCGGCGGTCGAATCGCTGATCGGTTCCATATCCCACTCGCGCACCGACGCCGTCTTCGCCCGCGACGATCACGGCCGCACCCAGTTCCTGCTCGGCATCTGGCAACTGTCTGCCTTGCGCTCTGCTGTGGCACAGCTCGATTCGGTGGACGGCGCACCGATGCGCAGAATCGTTCCCGCGGAACACACGGTCATCCCGATGTCCGGCATCGAGGACTGCGATACCCGTTCCGATCTGCTCGCGGCCCGCCGCGCCGCGCAGCTGCCCGAGACGTTGGAGGTCGGCGACGCGCTCGAGCGAATTCGGCGTCGACTCGCTCCCCTGCCGGTCCATCGAGTGATGGTGCGGGACAGTGTCGGAACCGTTCTCGCGGAACCACTCGTGTCCCGGACCGCATTGCCAGCAGTTGACATCTCCGCGATGGACGGCTACGCCGTCTGCGGCACCGAACCCTGGACGCTGCGGTCCGACATCGCGTACGCCGGAAGCTCGAACATCGCCGAACTCACCGACGGTACGGCGGTGCGCATAGCGACCGGAGCCGCGCTTCCGCCCGGAGCGACGTCGGTGGTTCGCGACGAACACGTGATCCGCGAGCCCGACGGGTCCGCTCGGCGAATGCCGACGGCCCCGCAGTCGGACGACACGCGTCGACGCGGCGAGGACTGGCTGCCCGGCACAGAACTCGCCGCAGCAGGCACCCCGATCGATGCCGCGGTACGGTCGCTCGCCGCCAGCGCCGAGGTGTTCGAGATGGCGGTTCGAGGCCCGGCCCGCGGGCGAGTTGTCATCAGCGGCAACGAGATTCGATCCATCGGACCACTCGCCCCCGGCGAGACGAGGGACGTTCTCGGATCGGTACTGCCGGAGTACCTGGCACACTGCGGTATCACCGTCGTCGATGTGACGCTGCTCGACGATACCGCGACGGGGTTTCGAGACGTGCTGACCCGCACCGAGGACGTGGACGTGATCATCGTCGTCGGGGCAACCGGAGGCGGGGCCGCCGATCAGCTCCGCACGACCCTCGTCGGCCTCGATGCGGAGACCGTCGTCGGGCGAATGCGGATGCGTCCCGGGGGTTCTCAGATCACCGCGGCGCTGCCCGACGGCACGGTGGTGCTCGGCCTACCCGGCAACCCGCTCGCCGCCGTCGGCACCGCGATGCTCACCGCACCCGCCATCGTCGACGCCCTGACCGGGAGGACGGTGCGCCCATCGCGGATCGGCCTGTTGACCAATGCCGCCGAGGTTCGGTCCTCGACTCCTCGCATCGTCCCGGTCACCGCGGACGGCACGCGGTGGCGAGCAGATACCCAGGTCCGCACGGCACATCTGGCTCACCTCGTCGGCCGCGACGCACTGGCGGTGATCCCGGCCGAGGTCAGCGCCGACGAGCCGGTGACAATTCTTCCGTTACCGCACCACTAGATTCACCGAGAGAGCGAACACCCTCGCGGTAGCGCGCGACCACGAGATCGACGATCGCGGCATGCACTCCGAGCGGTTCACCGACGCCGTCGGCACCGACGTCGGCCAAACGGGTGTGAAAGAGCCCGCGCGCCAACAGATACGACGCCACGAACACCCGCGCATGCCCGTCGTCACGCAGAGTCGACACCGCGTCGGACACGGTGGGGGTACTGGTGGCGACGTAGCCGATGCGGACCGGAACCCGGGCGACGTCGGTCAGCATCGCTGCCGCGCGCCGATGTTCCTCCAACGCACGAGCGTCCGACGATCCTGCGGCAGCGAGCACGATACTGTCACCCGCCTGCCAACCTGCATCACGCAGTCGGTCGACCATGACCTCGGCCAGCACGTGGTCGGGTCCGAGAGCGCGGGTGACCGCGACCGAGGTGTGAGCGCTGTCGGCGATCTCTCGCGGCACATCGGTGTGCACGTGGTAGCCGGACGCAAGGAAAGCCGGAACCACCACCGCCGACTCGGCGGTGTCGCGCAGCACCTCGGCCGGAGACGGCCCGAGAACGTCGACGAACGCCACGCGCGTGGTACCGATCTGCGTCGACACGGCATCGGCGAGTGCGGCGATCATCTCGACACCACGGGGGTTTCGGGTGCCGTGTGCAACCAACACCAGAGTGGGTGTCATCAGTACTTCCCTCCTTCGACGACGGCCGAACGCGAGGCCGATTCGTCGGAGTCGCAGTCCGTTTCGGTCTCGATGTGATCGAGTGCGATGCGATAGCCACGCTTGACCACGGTCTGGATCGCCTTCGGCGCGCCCAGCGAGGATCTGAGTCTGGTCATCGCGGTTTCCACCGCATGGGTGTCGCCGCCTCCGCCGGGCAGTGACGCCAACAGGTCCTCGCGGGAGACGACGCGTCCGGGATTGCGGGCCAACGTCTTCATCAGCGCCATGCCTGCCGGCGACACCGGTCGAACTTCGCCGTCGACCACCACGCACTTACCGCGGACGCTGACCACGTGTCCGCCAGCGTGCAGCCGGCCGGTTCGCCTCGGCAGCTCCTCGGCGATGTGCCGCGCGAGTGCCCCCAGACGCGCCCGTGCGGGCTGGGTGGTGGCCACGTTCAGTTGTTCCAGGGGCGCGGCCGTGACCGGCCCGACACAGGCCGCCAGCACCCTCGATCTCATCGATTGCAGCAGGGGTTCGAGCACGCCGTTCTCGTCGGCGCGCATCAGCATCGACGCCACCGCCGGTGCCGAGGTGAAGCTGAGGGCATCGAGCTCGCCGACGACGACGGCTTCGATCATCCGGTCCATCGGGCTCTGGTCGTCGGGCGCCGTCCAGCGGTACACCGGCACCGGAACCACTTCGGCCCCTGCGCAGCGCAACACCTCGCAGAAGTCGGGGACCGGCTCCCATTCGGTGGTCGCGCCGTGCAGCTGCACCGCGACGCGTTTACCCTCCACCCCTTCGGCGAGCAGATGTTCGAGTACCTCCGCCGAGGACTCCGAGGCGGGCGACCATTCCTCGCGCAGATCGGCCGCTCGAATGGCACCCTTCGCCTTCGGCCCACGAGCCAGCAGGCGTGACGCGCCGAGTGCGCGCCCCAGTTCTTCGGCCTGCCCCCACCCGTCCGCTGCCTCGATCCAGCCACGAAAGCCGATTCCTGTTGTTGCAACGGTGATCTCGGGCGGATCAGCGATGACGGCGGCGGTGACGCGTTCGAGTTCGGCGTCGTCGGCCAAAGGGATGATGCGGATTGCAGGTGCATGCATCACGGTGGCACCGCGCCGCTCGAGCAGAGTCGCGAACTCCTCGGCCCGACGCGACGCCGTGATTCCGACCGTGAACCCGGCCAGAGGCAGTGCTGCCCCGGCGATTTCGCTCACGTAGATCCGCCGCGGACGAGCACGACGCCTTCGACACAGGAGACCTCGAAGGATCCGAGGGTGACCTGCGGGTCGTCGAGGCAGCGCCCGTCGGCCAGGGAGAAGACCTGCTTGAGCAACGGCGACGCGACGGTGGGTTCGCCTCCGCGGTCTCCCACCAGTCCGCGTGACATCACTGCTGCGTGTCCGTACGGATCGATGTTGCCCACCGCGAACAGTCGTCCGTCGTCGAGCAGGAACAGCGCCGCCTGGGTGCCACCTCGCAGGAGCACCGCCACTCCGCGCCCCGGAATCAGTGCGTCGAGTGTGCAGGCCGGGGTCCAATCACGAGCGATGCCGTTCGGTACCGCTGTTGGTGACTTCACTGTTGATGAATCGATGACAGTCATGGCGCACCTCCTGATCAGCTATTCCACGTTGCTTGTGTTTCTGGCCCGTTAAGTCGCGATTACTCGTCTGTGCACATGCACTCAGTCTCGTGACCTGCCGGTTGTCAGCTCCTTCGGCGGTTCACGCGCCGATGCTCGGCATTCCCATCAGCACGGGTACCTTGCGTGCCCCGGACTCGTCGAACGCGATGGTGGGGTCGGCCTCGTCCGGGGCGTTGACGAAGGAGACGAATCGACCGAGTTTCTCGTCGTCTTCGAGCACACCCGCCCACTCGTCCTTGTACCCGGCGACGTGGCGTTCCATGTCGGCCTCCAGCTCCGCACCGATGCCGAGGCTGTCCTCGCACACGACCGCTCTGAGGTGGTCGAGGCCTCCGTCGAGCGACTCGAGCCACGGCGCAGTGCGCTGCAACCGATCGGCCGTACGCACGTAGAACATGAGGTAGCGGTCGATGTAGCTGACCAGGGTGGCATCGTCGAGGTTCGAGGCCAGCAGCTGAGCGTGCTTGGGTGACTGACCGCCGTTCCCGGCCACGTACAGATTCCAGCCGCCCTCCGTCGCGATGATCCCGACGTCCTTGCCCCGAGCTTCGGCGCATTCGCGCGCGCAGCCCGAGACACCGAACTTGATCTTGTGCGGCGATCGCAGACCCCGGTAGCGGTTCTCGAGATCGACGGCCATTCCCACCGAGTCCTGGACGCCGTAGCGGCACCAACTGGAGCCGACGCAGCTCTTGACCGTCCGCAGCGACTTTCCGTACGCCTGGCCCGATTCCATACCGGCGTCGACGAGGCGCTTCCAGATCGCCGGTAGCTGCTCGACGCGGGCTCCGAACATGTCGATGCGCTGGCCTCCGGTCACCTTGGTGTACAGCCCGAAATCGCGGGCCACCTCACCGATGACGATGAGCTGCTCGGGCGTGCACTCGCCTCCTGGCATCCGGGGCACCACCGAGTACGTGCCGTTCTTCTGGATGTTGGCCAGGAAGTGGTCGTTGGTGTCCTGCAGTGACGCCTGCTCGCCGTCGAGAATGTGATCCGAGGACGTCGACGCCAGAATCGATGCCACGACGGGCTTGCAGATGTCGCAGCCGGTTCCGGTGCCGTACTTGGTAATCAGCGACGAGAAGGTGCGGGTGTTCGTGGCCCGAACGATCTCGAACAGCTCGGCCCTGGACTGAGCGAAGTGCTCGCACAACGACTTCGAGAGCACCACCCCGGATGCCGCCAGCAACGACTTGATGGACGGCAGGCATCCACCGCAGGTGGTGCCCGCAGTGGTGCAGCTCTTCACGGCCGCCAGATCGCAGGCCCCGTCGGCGATCGCCGAGCAGATCGCCCCCTTGCTCACACCGTTGCACGAGCAGATCTCGGCGTCGTCGGGCAGCGCACCGATACCGACCTGTTCGGCTGCCGGTGAGATCAGGGCACCCGGGTCGCCGGGCAGTTCCCGTCCGACGAGCGGACGGAGCAGCGAGTAGGCGGAGGCATCGCCGACGAGGATGCCCCCGAGGAGAGTCTTCGCGTCGTCGGTCACGACGAGTTTGGCGTACGTGCCCTTGGGTGCATCGCTGAACACCACCTCGAGCGCACCGGGAGTGGCCGCCATGGCGTCGCCGAAACTCGCGACGTCGACGCCCATCAGCTTGAGCTTGGTGGACATGTCGGCACCCGGGAATTGCGCTGCGCCACCGAGCAATCGGTCGGCCACCACCTCCGCCGTCGAATATCCGGGAGCGACCAGGCCGTAGCACCGGCCCTCGACGGCGGCACATTCACCGATCGCGTAGACGGCCGGATCGGATGTACTGCAACCGATGTCGACCATGATGCCGCCGCGCTCACCGACCTCGAGGCCGCTCTCGCGTGCCAGTCGGTCCTGCGGACGAACACCGGCGGAGAAGACCAGCAGCGCGGCGTCGATGCTGCTGCCGTCGCTCAGTTCGACCGTCAGACCGGCGCTGTCGTTCTCGGAGATCGACGACGTGCCCACTCCCACATGTACGTTCAACCCGAGTTCGGTGACGAGGCGAGCCAACAGCGCGCCGCCGCCCTCGTCCACCTGCAACGGCATCAGCCGTGGAGCGAACTCGATGACGTGCGGGGTCATCCCCATCTTCTTCAACGCATTCGCCGCTTCGAGACCGAGGAGGCCACCGCCGACCACCACACCGACGGCTCCGGGGCCCGCGGCGTCGGCGCGAGCACGAATCCTGTCCAGATCGTCGAGGGTGCGGTAGACGAAGCACGCGGGCAGGTCGTGACCGGCGATCGGCGGGACGAACGGGTAGGACCCGGTGGCGAGGACGAGAGCGTCGTAGTCGACGGTGTCCCCGGCCGAGGTCACGACAGTGCGATGGTCACGGTCGATGCGCTCTGCACGTACTCCGGTGCGCATCTCGACGAGTGCGTCACCGGGATAGTCGTTGCCCGCCAGCGCGAGTTCCTTGTGGTCCCACGCACCGACGTAGGACGACAGTCCCACCCTGTCGTACGCCGCCAGTGCCTCCTCGCACAGGACCGTCACCTTCCACTCGGCCGCCTCGTCGCGCGCACGCAGCGCTTCGACGAATCGGTGTCCGACCATCCCGTGACCTACCACTACCGCGTTCTTCATTGCGGGTCCTTCCGATCTTCGTTGCCGTGCAGTGCGTTTCGTTCTTGCCGGTGCCGGAACCTCAGACGGCTACCGGAGCGTTCGCATCGGCGGAGTCGGTCTTGCGGAGGTAGATCGCCCAGGTGACGATCGCGCACACGACGTAGAAGCCGAGGAACACCCAGAACGCCGTCGTGGCGGACTTCGCGGTACCCGAGTACGACGCCCGCAGCACCAGGTTGATTCCGACGCCGCCGAGAGCGCCGATAGCACCGGCGATGCCGATGAGTGCGCCGGACATCTTGCGCGACCAGTGCTGCTGTTCGTCGGCCGTCATACCCTGCAGTGCAACCGATTTGGCTGCGAAAATCGCCGGGATCATCTTGTAGACCGATCCGTTTCCGATACCGGAGAGCAGGAAGAGTGCGATGAATCCGACGACGAAGAGCACCATCACCGTGCCGCTGGCCGCCCCTGGCGTCGAATCGTCCCAGGTACTGGCCGCGACCAGAATTCCGGTGGCGAACGTCATGGCCACGAACGTGTACAGGGTGATCTTGCCGCCACCGATCTTGTCGGCGAGCTTGCCGCCGAACGGACGCGACAGCGATCCCAGCAACGGTCCGATGAAGGCGATCTGAGCGGCCTGCAGCGATGCCTGCGCCTGCAGAGCAGGAGTCGAGGGGCCGCCGTCGGTGAGTCCGGCGAGGAAGTTGATCTGCAGTACCTGGCCGAACGCGAAGCTGAAGCCGATGAACGATCCGAACGTGCCGATGTACAGGAAGGCGATCCACCACGAGTCCGAGAACTTCAACACGTCGATCATGGAGCGGCCGTTGGTCTTCTGGTTGTCGAGGTTGTCCATGAACAACGCGGCACCGACGGCGGCCACCGCGATGAAGACGAGATAGACGGCGCACACGATCTCGGGAGCGGTGTTGCCGATGGTAGCGATGACCAGCAAGCCGATGAGCTGGATGACAGGCACACCGATGTTGCCACCGCCCGCGTTCAGGCCGAGCGCCCATCCCTTCTCGCGTTGAGGATAGAACGCGTTGATGTTCGTCATCGAGGATGCGAAGTTTCCGCCGCCGAGTCCGGCGAACGCCGCGACGATGATGTACGTGGTGTACGACGCCGGGTTGAGCATGAAGTACATCGTCAGCACGGTGGGGATCAGGAGCACCAGAGCACTGAAGATGGTCCAGTTACGCCCGCCGAACTTGGCCGTGGCGAAGGTGTAGGGAATCCGCAGGATCGCGCCCACGAGTGTGGGGACGGCCACCAGGAAGAACTTGCCCGCCGCGTCGATGCCGTAGACCGACATCGGCATGAACAGCACCATCACCGACCAGATCGACCAGATCGAGAATCCGACGTGCTCGGCGATGACCGACCAGATCAGATTGCGCTTGGCGATCTGCTTGCCACCTGCCTCCCAGGCCTCGACGTCCTCGGAATTCCAGTGCGCGATGTGATGGTTCACGGAGACGGGAACTGTTCCGGGTGGAACTGTCGCCGTGGTGGCTGAGCCGGCATCTGCCGAAGCGCTGCGAGAAAGGCTGGTCACGTGTGGCCTCCTGATCGGTGTGTGAACCGAACATAGGAAAGCCATGTTGCAGCGGCGCTGCGTGCGGTGACTCGCTGATTAACTCGGTCTCACGCGCCCACCGGCACCGTCGTGAGATGACGCGTCGACGTCGACGTGCGTCACCAGGTGTCTTCGAGCATCCGCGGTCGGCAGCACAGGAACCCTCCGACCAGCAGAACTGCCACGCATCCGGTGAGCAGTATCAACGGAAGTCCCCATCCACCGGACCGCGTGTGCAACAGCCCGAACAGAATCGGACCGGTCGACGACACCACGTAGCCCAACCCCTGGGTGAATCCCGACAGCGAGGACGAGCCCACCGCAGTGCGCGTCCTGAGGTTGATCAGCGTCAGCGACATCGGGAAGGTCATCGTGCCCAGCCCGACCAGACACACCCACAGGACCGTACCGGCCGTCGGCGACCAGTGCAGACCCGCGAAGCCGCCGAGATAACACGCCGCTGCGACCACCACGATGCCGTACGGGTTGCGCACCCGCGCGCAGAGAGTGGGTGCGGCCAGCGACGTGATCAGGCCCATCGCCCCGAATGCGGCCACCGACGCACCCGCAAGGGCTTCGCCGATACCCGCATCGATCAACAGCGTCGGCAGCCACGTCAGCATCGCATAGGTGATCGTGGACGTCATCGCGAACATCAGGACCATCCCCCACGCCAGCGAGGACCGGTGGATTCGGCCGCTCGGCTCCACGTGCACCGCGTCCGATCCGGCCTCGGCCGTCACATCCTTCTCGTCGTGGCCGCGTCGGGCCACCACGACACCGAGCCACGGCAGTGCTGCGGCCAGGCCGACGACCGCCCAGATTCCGATGGACAGCCGCCACCCGTGGGCGTCGGCGACGGGGACCGCCAGCAGAGGCGGCACCATGGTGCTGACCTGCAGGGCGCAGATGTAGATGGTGCTCACCACGGCGAGCCGGTCGGAGAAGTAGCGTTTGACCAGCGGCGGGATGACGACATTGCCGATGCCCATGCCTGCGAGGGCGATCGCGGACAGCGCCAACAACGACGCGGTGTTCGGCGCGAACGCGCGGGTGGCCATACCGATGGTGGTCAGTGCCATGGCCAGCAGAGCGGCCCGCTCGAGCCCCGTGCGCTTGGCGAGAAACGGCGTTGCCAAACCGAACACTGCGAACATCGCGGGAGGCAACATGCCCACGATGCCGATCACCGTGGCACCGAACTCGAGGTCGGTGCCGATTCTGCCGAACAGCGGGCTGATCGAAGTCACGGCGGCGCGCAGAGTCAATGCGGAGAGAATGATCGCGGAGAAGACCAGAATTCGCCCGCGCAGGAGGGAGGTACCGACGATTCGGCCGGCGGGGACGGTGGGCGCACTCACCGCGCAATCATAGGATGACCGGATCATTGGGTGCAAAGTACTACTATCGACGCTGCAATGTCCCCGGCATGAGGAGCCCACGTGCGGCAGGTCCAGCGATCGAGCCTGATATCCCAGGTGACAGCTGCACTGCGCGAGGAGATCACGTCGCAGCGATGGCCGGTGGGTACCCGGATTCCCACCGAACCCGAACTGTGCGAGATGACCGGTACCGGGCGCAACACCGTGCGCGAAGCAGTGCAGGCACTCGTCCATGCAGGCATGGTCGAACGCAGACAGGGTTCGGGCACCTTCGTCATGACGTGCTCCGACCTCGGCGGGACACTGGGTAAGTACTTCTCGGACGCCCGGCACCGCGACGTCACCGAGCTGCGCGAAACCCTGGAGGTCACTGCGGCGGCACTCGCAGCCGACCGACGCGACGACGCCGACATCCGCGCCATGCTGGGTGCGCTGGCCGATCGCAACGCCGCGTGGTCCGACGACACCCCGCTGGCCGATGCCGTTCGGATCGACGCACGGCTGCACCGCGCCATCGTCGCGGCCAGCCACAACGCCATCTATCTCGAGTTCTACGATTCACTGCTGCCGGTGATCCACGACGCCATGCGCCATCACGCGATCGAGCACGACGACGATTACATCGACGAACACACCGCACTCGTGGCGGCGGTCATCGACGGCGACGCAGCCCGTGCGATGCATGCCGCCAGGTCACTGTTCCACGAACTCTCCGAATCGCCGGCTCGTGCGGTGGAACTATCAGCTCGCGCAGCGGATCTCACAGAATGAGGCGCACCAGATCCGCTGTCCGCGCCAAGCCTGGGAAGGCCTCCGACGTCGATCGCGGGTGAAGCGCGTGGACTGCGAGACGAAACATCAACGCACGCAACAGCATCTGCGGCCATTCCGGGAGATCGTCCCAGCGGCCGACCAGACCGTCGTCGGCGTCACCCCAGGAAAGTGCGTCCACCACGGCCACCCCGGCAGCCCAGGGCGCGGGACGCCAGTACGGGGTGATGTCGCTGATCCCGGGGGCCTCGCTTCCGGAGAACAGAACCGTTCCGAACAGATCGCCGTGCACCAACTGGTCGGGTGATTCGACGGGCTTGCGCAGTGTCGCAAGCTGTTTGACCAATTCCAGACTGCTCTTGCCGTCACTGGACGACGGCTCGGGTGCGCCTGCACCGCGGGCGGAGCGTAGCGGGACCGCCTCCCAGGCAGCCCTGTCGGCAGCCACGAACACGTCCACGTCGGCCCACGGGGCCACGGGAGGCTGAACCAGAAATCGGGGTCGCTCGAGTTGAGCGGTCGCCGCGTGCAACCGCATCGACAACGAGATCACCTCGTCGTGGCGGGGCTCCGGCTCGCCGGCGACGAACGTGTCTGCGCGCCAGCCCGACACGACGTATCGGCCGTCGGTCGAACGCACTGGACGGGCGAGACGAACCCCGTCGACGGTCAACGTCTCGCGTACCTTGGCCGACCACGCGGCTCGGGCATGGTCTGCCACCGGAGACAGGACGACATCACCCAGACGCCATCCACCGTCCCAGTCCGCACCGAGCGGTGCAGGCTCGACATCGCGCAGCCCGAACGTAGAGATCACGTGCTGAGGAGGTTCGACAGAGCTCACGAACGTCACGCTACCGTCGATCGCGGCACCACTGCGGACGACGCGCACACGGACCGCATCAGTACATGGGCAAACCGGGATCGATCTGCTTGGCCCACTCCACTATTCCGCCGTGCAGATGGGCGGCATCGGAGAAACCGGCACCGACGAGGGCCGAGAGCACCTCCGCGGACCTGATGCCGGTTTTGCAGTAGAGCACGATGGGAATGTGCTGCGGAAGCTCCGCCATCACCGCGCCCGACAGGATTCGATCCTTGGGAATCGAACGCGCACCGTCGATGCGGACGATGTCCCACTCCACCGGCTCGCGCACGTCGATGAGGGCGATCTCGCGTCCGGACTGCATCAGTGCGTGCAGCTCCGCCGGGGTGATCGATTCTCCGGTGGATTCGGTGGCCGGGACCACTCCGCAGAATGCCTCGTAATCGATCAGCTCGGTGATCGGCGTTCGATGCGGATCCCGAGTCAGGCCGACGGTTCGGTAGTTCATCGCCAGCGCGTCGTAGATCATCAATCGACCCAGTAACGTCTCGCCGATTCCGGTGATCAGCTTGATGGCCTCGGTCACCATGACCGACCCGATCGACGCACACAGCACCCCCAGCACCCCACCTTCGGCGCACGAGGGCACCATGCCCGACGGCGGAGCCTCGGGGTACAGGTCGCGATAGTTGATGCCTGCGTCACCGGGCGCGGCGTCCCAGAACACCGACACCTGCCCCTCGAACCGGTAGATCGAACCCCACACGTACGGGATGCCGACCAGGGCGGCCGCGTCGTTGACCAGATATCGGGTGGCGAAATTGTCGGTCCCGTCGAGGACGAGGTCGTACTGCCGAAAGAGTTCGAGCGCGTTCGAGGAGTCGAGTCGAACACGGTGCAGCGCCACCTCGACGCCGTCGTTGAGTTCCAGAATCGAGTCCCTGGCGCTGTCGGCCTTCGGACGACCCACGTCGGATCGGCCGTGGATGATCTGCCGTTGCAGGTTCGACAGTTCGACATCGTCGAATTCCACGATGCCCAGGGTGCCGACACCGGCGGCTGCCAGGTAGAGCAGCGCGGGTGAACCGAGCCCCCCGGCACCGACGACGAGCACGCGTGCGTTGCGCAGTCGCTTCTGACCGTCCGTTCCTACATTGGGGATGATCAGGTGCCTGCTGTATCGGGCGACTTCCTCGGGAGTCAGTTCGCCCGCGGGTTCGACCAGAGGGGGGAGATGGACCACGACGCAGCGACGCTCCTCGACTCGACACGACGACCGAGTACCCGGCACGCCACGTTCGAATCTAATCCCCCGGCCCGTCCCGAACCCAGCCGATCAACCTCGGGGGTAGGGCCACGGGTTGAAACGGCACGTCTTGCCGTCCATCGGAACGACTCCCGCGGGGTCCAGTCGCGCGATGTCGTCGTTGGACGTCCCGAAAGTCTGCTGCATCATCACCGGAGCCAGCCCGCCGTCGGTCTCGCACGGTTGGTGCTGTTGGTAGCCGATCGCGTGGCCGACCTCGTGATTGATCTGGTACTGGCGGTACGAGCCGATGTCGCCCTGGAACGAGATCGCCCCACGCACCCACCTCGGCTCGTTCAGCACCACTCGCTCGATGCCGGGGTTGTAACAGGAGACCTCGAGCTGGATGTCGTAGCCACAGGCCTGGCGGATCGACAATTGCGACGTCAGCGAGATCCTGAAGTCGGGATCGCCCTGATCGATTCGACGGAATCCGAACCGTGGATCGTTCGTCCAACTCTTGGGGTTGGCGAGGGTCTGATCCACCAATCGGCCGAACGACTCGTCGCCGCCGAACCCGACCGTGTCCACGCCGTCCTCCACCTCGACCGTGTAGGTGAACACCCGCTCGGTCCCCTGACCCACCTGCTCGGTGGTGCCCGGCACGGTGTGCCACGTTCCGGCTCCCTGCACCGCGAACGGACCACCGTCGGGTAGTTCACCCGAGGAGATCGATTCCGCGAAGTTGCCGTCGGCCTGCGGCGGCACGCCGATGACTCCGGTGCCCGAGGTCGTGTCCGCACTCAGGGTGCCGAATCCGGGATCGACATTGGTGGACTGCGCGGCGGTGCCGGTGACGGGGTCACCGGTACGCACGGCATCGAACACGACGAGCGCGGTCACCACGATCAGAATCGGAACCGCGTACGCCCGCCAGCCGTACGTGGACGCGAACTTTCCGAGCTTGCTCTGTTTCCTGATGTCGCGATCCGGTCTGGGACTGCGTTGCTTGACCTCGCGTTGCGTCGGGTCCCACTGCGCGCGGAGCGGTTGATGCGACCCACGACTTCCCACGGTGCGTGGGAAGTCGTCCGACCGATCGTCGTAGCTCTCGTCGACGCCGCCCGACTGCACACCACCGCGGATACGCGGCCCGCCTCGGTCAGTCACTCGATCACGATCTCACAATCCTCACCGCCCGCTGCTCGGCACGCCGATACCGGGAACGGAACTATCGGGTTTTCGGTACGAAAACATCGTACGAACAAACCGCTCGACATGATCCGGTATTGCCCACTTTTCGCAACGGTCCCCCAGGATCCCGTGAGTGCGGGCAGCCACGAGTATCGTTGCCCGTGATCTGCGCTACGAACGGTCCGAACCGACGGCCACCCGCCGGAAGTTCATGCCGGACCGTTCGTTGTCGAACCAAGACGAGCGCAGCTGTCGACGCGGATGGGAACATAATTGATGACAGATCTCGACGACCGGCGGTCTTCCGACCGGCCGGCCACCACCGGCAATCGCCGCGGCGCACGGTTGCCGCGCGATGCCCGTCGGGCGCAACTGCTCGCTGCTGCGAGCGAAATATTCGTGACCCGCGGATATCACGCATCCGGAATGGACGAGATCGCCGAATGCGCCGGTGTCAGCAAGCCGGTCCTGTACCAGCACTTCCCGGGAAAACTCGAGCTGTATCTGGCGGTGCTGCAGAGCTACGTGGACACCCTGATCGCGGGAGTCCGTCAGGCCCTGCGCTCGACCACGGACAACAGGCAGCGCGTTCGCGCCGCAGTGCTGGCGTTCTACGACTTCGTCGACACCGACACACAGGGCTTCCGCTTGGTCTTCGAGTCCGATCTGATGGGCGACCCGCAGGTCAATGCGCGCGTCGAGCAGGCGACGGAAGCCTGCGTCGACGCCGTCTTCGACCTGGTTGCTCACGACTCCGGACTCGATCCGTACCGGGCCCGCGTACTGGCTGTCGGCCTGGTCGGTGCCAGTCAGTTCACCGCTCGGTACTGGCTCGAAGCCGACCGGCCGATCTCCAAGGAAGACGCCGTCGACACCACGGTGTCGCTGGCCTGGGGCGGTCTGTCACACGTTCCCCTGCAGGCACCGTAGGGAACGGACCCACGAACGCAACACGCCCCTCACTCGATCCGAGTGAGGGGCGTGTTTTTCGTTCCGCGCGGTCTCAGGCGGTCGCGAATCCGACCTTGCGAGCATCGGACGGACCGATCTCGACGTACGACACCTTGGAAGCCTGAATCAAGAACTTGCGTCCCTTCTCGTCCTCCAACGACAACACTCCGTCCTTACCGGCGAAGGCGGTCGATACGAGCGCTTCGACCTCGGCTGGGGACTGCGTGCTGTTCACGACGAGCTCACGGGAACTCTCCGAAACACCGATCTTGACCTCCACGGTCAACCTCCGAACTCTCGACAACTCTGCTCACGCCAGGCTAGTGCAGAGGTGTCGCCCCGGATGCCCGACGCCCTGTGCTGTCAGCGAACAGCGCCCAGTGCGGTCAGTCCAGGCCGAGTGAGGACATCCGTTCCGCATGCTGTTCCTGCATGCGATCGAACAGTGCGACGACACCGTTGAGGTCTCCCGACGCGGTGATGACGAGATCGGTCAGCGACTCGCGGCGAGCGAGCACGAACTGCGCCTGGGTGATGGCCTCACCGAGGAGACGACGACCCCACAGCATCAGTCGTGCTTTGTCCTGCGAGCTGGCGCGAACCCGGTCGGAGACCTCGTGCACCACGAACTCCGAGTGTCCGGTCTCGGCGAGCACGTCTCGAACGATCTCGGCCACGGCCGGGTCGAGACTGTGCGCGATCTGCCGGTAGAAATCGGCCGCGATGCCGTCACCCACGTAGGCCTTGACCAACGACTCCAACCACGTCGACGGCGTCGTCGACTCGTGGTACTCGTCCAGAGCGCGAACGAACGGATCCATCGAGGCGTAGACATCGAGACCGCGATCCGACAGGGCTTTCTGCAACGTCTCGAAGTGGCTCATCTCCGCAGCCGCCATGCTCGCCAGCGCGACGCGACCCTCCATGGTCGGAGCCATTCGAGCGTCCTCCGCCAGGCGATAGAACGCAGAGATCTCGCCGTAGGCGAGCACCGCGAACAGATCCGGAATGCCGGGGTGATCGTGCGCGATCGCCGGGTCGACCCGGTCCGTTTCCGGCGACTCGACGACGGTGGTGGGTGAAACTGCGGACGACGGCTCCGACGAATGGGCTCCCATGCGGCAATCGTAGTCCGGTGTCGGACCCGTCGTCTCGGCGCGCGCCGGACCTGCCGCGACCTGCCGACAATGGAGAAATCCGTTCGGCAAGCTACCATGGTGCTCGATCGTCGCTCGCGGACCGATGAAACGGACCGAAGAAGCACGCGACGGTCATCGATAATGTGTGCGCACCTGATCCGGGTCGCCTCGACAGCTTCGCCGCAGCGGACATCGCAGTCCGCGGCCGCGCTGAGGCTGACGGCGACATCACATCGGATCGAGGGCATCGACTTCGGCCGGCAATAGGCCTATGCCCTTCCTCGTGCGCACGTTCGAACACGAGGAAGGCCAGTCCCCTGAGCAAGACAGTCATCGACCAAGAGTCCGACACCGGCGACACCACGGTGTCGGCGCACGTGGACGACACGCACGTACCTCCCACTTTCGCCGAGCTGAACGTGGACCCCACCATCGTTCGCGCGCTGTCCGAGATGGGAATCGAGCGCACGTTCGCCATTCAGGAGTTGACGCTGCCGCTCGCCATCGCGGGCGACGACCTCATCGGTCAGGCACGCACCGGAATGGGCAAGACATTCGGCTTCGGTGTGCCCCTGCTGCACCGACTCGCCACCGACAACTCCGGCACCTCCCCACTGGACGGCACCCCCCGCGCCCTGGTGATCGTGCCGACGCGTGAACTGTGCGTGCAGGTCAGCTCCGACCTCGAGAACGCGTCGAAGTACCTCAGCGGCGCGAACGGCCCCGTCAAGGTGCTCTCCATCTACGGTGGCCGTCCGTACGAGGCGCAGATCAGCGCATTGCAGAACGGCGTCGACGTCGTCGTCGGCACCCCGGGCCGACTGCTCGACCTCGCCAAGCAGAACCACCTGATCCTCGGCAAGGTCGGGGTCCTGGTTCTCGACGAGGCCGACGAGATGCTCGACCTCGGATTCCTCCCCGACATCGAGCGCATCCTCGGCATGGTCCCCGACAAGCGTCAGACGATGCTGTTCTCCGCCACGATGCCCGGCCCCATCATCACTCTGGCCCGCACCTTCCTGACGCAGCCGACGCACATCCGCGCCGAAGAGGCGGAGTCCTCGGCCGTGCACGATCGCACCGCCCAGCACGTCTACCGGGCCCACGCCCTCGACAAGGTCGAGATGGTCGCCAAGGTCCTCAAGGCCGAAGGTCGCGGCGCGACGATGGTGTTCACCCGCACCAAGCGCACCGCGCAGAAGGTCTCCGACGAGCTGGCCGAGCGCGGCTACTCGGTCGGCGCGGTCCACGGAGACCTCGGCCAGGTCCAGCGCGAGAAGGCTCTCAAGGCTTTCCGCACCGGCAAGATCGACGTACTGATCGCCACCGACGTCGCGGCCCGAGGAATCGACATCGACGACGTCACCCACGTCATCAACTACCAGTGCCCCGAGGACGAGAAGACCTACGTCCACCGCATCGGCCGCACCGGCCGTGCAGGGCGCACCGGTATCGCCGTCACCCTCGTCGACTGGGACGACATCCCGCGCTGGCAGTTGATCGACAAGGCTCTGGGTCTGGGTATGCCGGATCCGGTCGAGACGTATTCGAGCTCGCCGCACCTGTTCTCCGACCTCGACATCCCCACCGATGCCACCGGCACCGTGCGCAAGGCACCGTCGCGTGCCCCGGAGAAGACGGACGACGACGGCGAGACGAATGCCGCAGCGCCTGCGGCCGACGCGTCGTCGACGACGAAGCCGCGCCGCTCGCGCAGTCGCAGGCGCACCCGCGCAGGGCAGGACGGCGACAACGCCGCAGGCTCTGCCACCACCACGAACGAATCCACTTCCGCCTCGGATTCGGTTGCCGGACAGTCGGATACAACCGACACAGCGACCACCGACACGGCCACCAAGACTGCGCCGCGCCGCCGTAGGCGTCGTCGCCCCAGTGGATCGTCCGCCGATGCCGGACCGTCGACTGCGAGCGCATCGGAGTAACCTCCCGCCGTGCTGGCTCCAGAACGTCGGACGAGAACCGACCTCGTCGTCGCCGCCGTCATCGCAGTGGTGGTGGTCGTTGCCGCGAGCATCGCCTGGTTCACCGGTGATGCTCGCGGAACCACATCGATCCCGGCCGAGGAGCCACTGCCTCGAGCCGAACCCGCCGCCGCGGTGCCCACGACGCTCACCGAACTGTGGCGCGCACCGAGCGCAGCGACGGATTCGACGCGAACCCCGTTTCCTGTCGTCACCGGATCCACGGTGGTCACCGCCGACGGGGGTGCCGTCCTCGGCCGCGATCCACGGTCGGGCGAGCAATCCTGGTCGTACACACGCGATCTCCCGCTCTGCTCGGTGGTCGCGTCGTGGAACACCGCGGTCGCGGTCTACCGCGACGGCCGCGGCTGCTCTCAGGTCACCGAACTCGACGGGGCCACCGGAGACCGCAAGGCGCAGCGCACGTCCGACGCCGACGATGCGGTCCGCCTGTCCTCCGACGGCACCTACGTGACATCGAGGGGCGACACCCGCATGGAGCTGTGGCGGTCGGACCTGGTGCGCACCCTCGAATACGGCCGAGTGGACGCCCCGGTCAATCCGGGAAGTCAGCCGAGAACCGGCTGCACATTGCTGTCCTCGGCGTCGACGAACTCACGAACGGCCGTGCTCGAACAGTGCCCGGGAGAGCCCGCCGCGCGATTGTCGCTCATCAATCCTGCCCCCAAGGACGCCAGTGAACCCGAGGAGTACGGGTCAGCGGTGGTACCGGAACTCGTTCCCGAATCCGACACACCGACTGCCGGGCGGATCATCGCGATCACGGGCAGCGTTGTCGCGCTGTGGATCCCAGCGAACAACGGTGCGCCCGATCGGGTGGGACTGTACGACGACGCGGCCGCGAGAACCTCCGAATTCGCTCTCCCCGGAGGCTCCTCCCCTACCCCGAACTTCCCTGCAACGAAAGCAGGTTCGGTGCTCACCTGGTTCACCGGCGCGGGAGTCCAGGCGTTCGATCCCGACAACCTCGGCCCTCTGTGGACCGTCCCCGGAGCCCTCGGGAACGGCGCGGTCATGGCCGGACGACTCCTCGTACCCGTAGCCGACGGCATCTCGGTGGTCGATCTCGTCACCGGTGTTTCGACGGCCGACATTCCGGTCGACCGAGGCGATTACGACGGCCCGATACAGATCTCGGTGATCGGCGACGTGGTCGTCGAGCAACGCGGTTCCGACGTGGTCGCTCTGGGCTGACTCGATCTCAGGGGCTTCGTGCTACTCCGCCGGATCGTAGGTCTTCAGATCGGCTTCGCCGTCCCAGTGCGCCAGCAGATTCTCGGCAAGTTCTCGATAGGCCTGCGCGCCCTTGTTCTTTCGGCCCGAGAGCACCGTCGCGCCGGATGCACTGGCCTCCGCGAAGCGCACGGTCCGCGGAATCGGCGGCGCGAGCACCGGTAACGAATAGCGATCCGAGACATCGCCGAGCACGTCCCTGCTGTGCGTGGTGCGAGCATCGAACAGTGTGGGAAGGGCACCCAGAAGCGTCAGATCGGGGTTGGTGATCTGCTGCACCTCGGACACCGTTCGCAACAACTGACCGACTCCTCGATGCGCGAGGGTCTCGCACTGCAGGGGCACCAACACCGACTGCGCGGCGGTGAGGCCGTTGAGGGTCAGTACCCCGAGCGACGGCGGACAATCGATGACGACGACATCGAAATCCTCGAGGATCGGTGCGAGGGCCCGCTTGAGGGCGAATTCGCGACCCGCACGCATCAGCAGCAACGCTTCCGCGCCGGCGAGATCGATCGTCGCAGGCAGCAGCACGATTCCTTCCGCGGTCTCGATCAGGACGTCCTCGACCTTCGCATCCCCGGTCAGCACTTCGTGGACCGAGGAATCGAGCTTGTCCGGGTTGTGCCCGAGCGAGAACGTCAGGCAGCCCTGCGGGTCGAGGTCGACCACCAGGACGCGTCGATCGAGAGCATGCAGCGCAGCCGCGAGCGAAGCCACCGTGGTGGTCTTGGCGACGCCGCCCTTCTGATTCGCTACCGCGAGAATTGTCGTCACGGCCCTGATCCTTGCTTACATCGAGCCGATGAGCGAGGGTTCGGCATCTCTCGGGCGCGTCAGTGCATCGCGATCGGTGCCGCGGACCGCTCGGTCACGCGCTTCGTTCGGGGCAGGAAGAAGGCGGGGACGAACGTGGCGACGATCAGAATCAGCGCGACCATGAAGGTGGTTCCGAACGCCCTGGCCGAGATGTCGAAGGCCTCGACCTGGCTGGTCGCCGTCGATGCGGGCTTCTGCTGAGCGGTCAACACCACCGACATCAGCGCAGTGCCTATGGAACCGGCCGCTTGCTGAACGATGTTCATCAACGTCGAGCCGCGGGCAACCGTGTCGTCGGTCAGTGTCTGCAGCGCGGCCGTCATGATGGGCATCATCGTCGAACCGAGGCCGAGACCCATGACGAACAGTGCGCCGATGAGCAGGGTGTAGGACGTGTCGGTGCCGACCTGGGTGAACACCGCCATCCCTGCGGTGATGAGCACCATTCCCGCCAGCACGATCCTGCCGGGACCGAACTTGTCGGCGATCACTCCGGCGATCGGCATCGCGATCATCGCGCCGATGCCCTGCGGTGCGAGCAGCAGCCCGGCAGTCAACGTCGTTTCGCCGCGAAGCAGGAAATAGCTCGGGAACAGCAGTCCCGCGCCCATGAAGGCGACCATGAACAGCGTGGTGGTGATCACGGCCACGGTGAGCGATCGGTTCGCGAACAGCCGTAGATCGATCAGCGGATGCTGCACACGCAGGGCATGAAAAACGAACAGGACGATCAGCACGAGCCCGACGATGACCGGGACCAGTACCTTCACCGCGAGAACGGTTTCGGTTTCGACGACCGAGGACGCGCCGTAGAGGAACAGGGCGAGGCCGGGCGAGAGCATCAGCATGCCGCGGAAGTCGAAGGATTCGGACGGAGTCGGGTTGTCCCTGGGAAAGATCACCACGGCCGCGATCAGGGCGAGTATGCCGATCGGCAGGTTGATGAGGAAGATCCAGTGCCAGCTCGCCGCCTCGATCAGCCAGCCGCCGAGGATGGGCCCTGCGATGGGACCGATGAGCATCGGAACACCCAACACGGCCATCACCCGCCCGATTCGCTCGGGACCGGCGGCGCGCGTCATGATCGTCATGCCCAGCGGCATCAGCATGCCGCCGCCGAGACCCTGCAACACCCGGAAGGCGATGAGCGAGGTGATGTCCCAGGCGAAGCTGCACAGCACCGAACCGAGGACGAACAGCACCAGCGCGGTGATGTAGAGGCGCTTGGTCCCGAACCGATCGGCAGCCCAACCGGTCAGAGGTATGACGGTCGCCAGAGCGAGCGTGTAGCCCGTCATCGTCCACGCGGCGTTGGCGTAGGTGGTGTCGAACACGTCGGTGAACGTCCGGAGTGCGACGCTGACGACGGTGACATCGAGAATCGACATGATCGCCCCGAGCACGACGACACCGGCGATCTTCAGCAACGCGCCGTCGAGCTTCTCCGGAGCATCGGACGACGCGGGCTTCTGCAGGTCGGTCATGGTTCTCCAGGAGATGAGAAGGAAGTGTGAGGCACGACGGGAAGAGCTGTGTTGCCCGAGGCAGCGAAGATTCGCCCCGAGAGTAACCGGCCGGTAGGTCCGTACTCAATCGACAAATCGGACACATCCGCAGGCCACCTATGACAAGGGCCACATCCCGAGAGCGGGCATGATCGTTCCATGACAACACACGGCGGCGTCGAGGCCGGCAGAGTCGTTCTACTTCGGCACGGTGAGACCGAATGGGCGCTTGCCGGCAAGCACACCGGGAACACCGACGTCCCTCTCACGAGTACCGGCGAGCGACAGGCCGTCGAGGCCGGATCGCTCCTCCGACTCCTGAAGCTGCGCGATCCCCTGGTGATCACGAGTCCGCGAGAGCGCGCCCGTCGAACTGCCGAGCTCGCAGGCCTGGAGGTCGACCGGACGTGGGATGCGTTGTCGGAGTGGGACTACGGCGACTACGAGGGCATCACCTCGACGCAGATCCACGAGACGGTGCCGCACTGGACCGTCTGGACGCATCCGTGCCCGGGTGGTGAGTCCATCGGAGACATCGCTGTGCGCGTCGAACTGGTGCTTTCGGTGGTGCTGCCACTGTTGAGCGGCCGCGACGTCGTGTTGGTCGGCCACGGCCACTTCTCGCGCGCGCTGATCGCCGGCTGGACAGAGGCCGCCATGACCGAGGGCAAACGCTTCGCACTCTCACCCGCCGCGTATTCGTTGCTCGGTTTCGAGCATTCGTTTCGCCAGCTCGTTGCGCACAATGTGCACCCGTCGATTCTCACCGCTGTCACGGCACCGAAAGGAAACCCAGGATGATTCGCCGCGCCACCGAGGCCGATGTTCCCGCCGTCACTGCTCTCGTGCACGAACTGGCCGCGTACGAGAAGTCGTCCTCGCTGTGCACCGTTCGAGACGAGCAGCTTCGTTCTGCGCTGTTCGGGGCGCAGCCGTCGGTGTTCGCACACGTCGCCGAGCACGAGGGGATGGTGGTGGGGTGCGCGCTGTGGTTCTTGAACTTCTCCACGTGGGACGGCGTCAACGGAATCTATCTGGAGGATCTCTACGTGCAGCCCGCCGCGCGCGGAGAAGGCCTGGGAACGGCACTGCTCGCGGCGTTGGCTGCCGAATGCGTCGATCGGCAGTACACGCGTCTGTCCTGGTCGGTTCTGGATTGGAACACCCCGTCGATCGGGTTCTACCGATCACTCGGAGCAGAGCCGCAGGACGAGTGGACCACGTTCCGCCTGACCGAGACGGCATTGGCAGAGCTGGCCACCCGGGCGCGTTGAACGACCACCTCGGCGGAATCAGTCGTCGACGTCGCTGTATTCGGCGGCCATCCACCGAGAGGACGGCGGGCTGAACAGCAACACGAGCACGCCGACGACAACTACTCCGAGGGCGATGCCGTAGACGGTTTGATGCGATCCGGTCAACAGTGACCACACGACGGGTAGCAGCAGCAGCTGTACGACGGTGGCGATGGACCTTCCCCAGCGTTTTCCGAGCACCAGGGCGATGCCCGCCGCCCCGACTCCGATACCGAGGACACCGAACCATCCCGCGGTGCCGTAGCCGTTGGCCACGGCGTTGTCCCCTTCTCCGGAGAACGCTCGGACGAGAAGAACGAAGGCGGCCACCAGCGACGCCACGCCTTGCGCTGCGACGAGCGCCCCGGCGGATCGGAACGTGGCCGGCGGGGTGAGGTTCTCGGGTGAGGTGGACACGCGACCAGCCTAGGCAACCGGGAGTGGAGCCTGCGGAACGACCCGAGGTGACGGGAGTGGAGCCTGCGGAACGACCCGAGGTGACGGGAGTGGAGCCTGCGGAACGACGCAGGTGACCGGAGTGGAGCCTGCGGAACGACGCAGGTGACCGGAGTGGAGCCTGCGGAACGACCCCGTTAGTGTCAGTGCTCGTGCGTGCGCTGCTGATCGTCAATCCCAATGCGACTTCTACGACGGCTGCGGCTCGGGATCTGTTGGCTCATGCGTTGTCGAGTCGGGTGCGGGTGACGGTTGCGCAGACGACTCATCGTGATCATGCGTCGGAGCTTGCTCGGGGTGCCCGTGAGGACGGGATGGGTCTGGTGATCGTTCATGGTGGTGACGGGACGGTCAACGAGGTGATCAACGGGTTGCTCGGGGTGCCGTTGCCGACGTCGATGCAGGCGGTGACGATCGGTGCGATTCCGCCGATTGCGGTCGTTCCCGGTGGTAGTGCGAATGTGTTCGCTCGTTCGCTGGGTATCGAGGCGGATCCGGTGGCGGCGACGAATCAGTTGATCGGCCTGCTCGATGCACGGGCGCGGCGGACGATCGGGTTGGGGCACTGCGACAACCGTTGGTTCACGTTCAACGCGGGTATGGGTCTGGATGCGGACGTGTGTCGGGCTATCGATGCCGGGCGCAAGGACGGCAAGCCGGTGTCTGCGACGCGTTATGTGCGGTCGGCGGTGCAGGAGTTCTTCAAGCACAAGCGGCAGCCGGCTCGGTTGACGGTGGAGGTTCCGGGTCAGGATCCGTTCGAGGGTGTGCACTATGCGTTCGTGTCGAATTCGAGTCCGTGGACGTATTTGAACGAGAGGCCAGTGCACACCAATCCGGGTACCGGTTTCGATTCGGGTCTGGGAGTGTTCGGCATGCGTTCGACTGCCTTGCTCCCTACCTTGCGGGTGTCTCGCCAGTTGCTGGCCAAGGGCGCAGAACCGAAGTCGCGCAAGCTGATTCGGATCGATGATGTGCCGAGTGTCCGAATTTCGTCGGCGGAACCGGTCGGTTTGCAGATGGATGGCGACTATCTGGGCGAGCGCACGGAAGCGGAGTTCTTCTCCACTCCCGACGCGCTCGAAGTGGTCGCGCCGGGCAGGTGAGGGCCGCCCGTCCTGGGCATATGCGGCAACACACAACGCTGTTCTGGGGAAACCACGAGCGAAATCCGTTCACTCGGGGTACAAAGGAGCGCAGAAGGCTAAAGCGAGCCTAACAGAGTGAGCTTGACCACGGTCACGCGCGTACCCCTTGACTTCACCTGAGTTCGTGAAAGCATTCACAAGCAACAGTGCGGAAACATTGGTTACCCACTCGTGAACAGAAGAGAAACGAAACGGCGCTTCGGCGCCCGGTAAGGAGCAGAGGATGGACTGGCGCCACAAGGCAATTTGTCGCGATGAAGATCCGGAACTATTTTTCCCGGTGGGAAACAGTGGTCCGGCGCTCGCGCAGATCGCCGATGCCAAAGTCGTCTGTACTCGGTGCCCCGTCACCGCTGAATGCCTGTCCTGGGCACTCGAATCCGGCCAGGACGCAGGAGTATGGGGCGCAATGAGTGAAGACGAGCGCCGTGCTCTCAAGCGACGCAACGCACGTACGCGCGCACGCAGCTCCGTCTAGGACGCACACGCAGCAATCGGCAAGGCCCGGTACCCGCTCAGCGGATGCCGGGCCTTCTGCGTTCCACGGATCGTCGGCGGGCTCGTTACACACTGTTCACCGAACGTGCATCAGGCCCTCGGCACACGCCGTCCCAGAGGAACTCTCAACATCGCGTCGGTTCCCCCTCCCGCCGCCGGATGCAGACCGAGCGATCCGTTCAGCTCCACCGATACCAGCGTGCGCACGATCTGCAGTCCGAGACCGTCCGAGCGTTCCAGGGAGAACCCCGTGGGCAACCCGCGCCCGTCGTCGTGGATGACAACATCGAGCCACTTCGCGGACCGGTCCGCTCCGATTCGGACGACACCCGCAGAACCGGCGTCGAATCCATGCTCCATCGCGTTCTGCACCAGCTCCGTGAGCACCATCACCAAGGGCGTCGCCCGTTCGGCCGAGAAGACTCCGAGTTTGCCCTCGCGCACCACTCGAACTCTCGGGTTGACCGTCGCTATGTCCAACATGATGGGCACCAGACGATCGACGATCTCGTCGAGATCCACTTCCTCGTCCACCGACATCGACAGCATCTCGTGCACGAGTGCAATGGACGTCACCCGACGAACCGACTCGGACAACGCCGTCCGCGCTTCCTCGTTCTCGAGTCGACGAGACTGCAGCCGGAGCAGCGCCGCCACCGTCTGAAGGTTGTTCTTCACCCGATGATGGATCTCTCGGATGGTCGCGTCCTTGCTGAGGAGGGCTCGATCGCGTCGTTTCACCTCGGTGACATCGCGGATCAGCACAGCCGCACCGGCCGACCTCCCCCGGGGCTGCAGAGCCAACGTACGCACGAGAACGGTGGCACCGCGTGCATCGACCTCCATCCGGTGTCCCACGTTGCCGCTGAGCGACGATCTGATGTGGTCGGCCACTTCCTGTGAGTCGAACGGGTCGGTGACCAGAGATCGCGTGACCGACGCCAGATCTCGACCGGACAACTCCGTCGTCAGTCCCATCCGGTGGTACGCCGAGAGGGCGTTGGGACTGGCGTAGTCCACCCGCCCGTCGGTGTCGACGCGAATGAATCCGTCGCCCGCTCGCGGGGACGAGTTCACATCGGTCCGCTCCTCCGGGGTGGGAAACGTCCCTTCGCTGATCATCAGACACAGGTCGTCGGCACATTCCCGATACGCGACCTCGAGGGCACTCGGCGGTCGAAGCTGCGCGGGATTGGTGTCTCGGGTCAGCACCGCGATGACGTGCTCCCCGCAGCGCACCGGAATGCTCTCGGTCCGGGTCACCACTCCTCCGTGCACTATTTGCCGCTGCTGCAGCGCGACCATCACGTCGGGGTGCTCGGACTCGGAGATCGTCGTTCCCACGATGTCGTGCGTGAAGACCGTGGGCGCAGTGGTCGGCCGGCACTGAGCCACACACAGCACGTCGGCAGTTCCACTGGCCACGTCGTCGGTGCCGACCCACAGCAGCACGTCGGCGAACGACAGGTCGGCCAGCAGCTGCCACTCCCCGACGACTCGTTGCAAGTGGTCGACCGCGACACCGGGGAGGTCGGTGTGCTCGGCCAGAAGGTCACTGAGGGTCGACACGACAGCTCACGTGATCACTGCTCAGGACACGACGGCGATGAGGTCGCCCTGCTGAATGACGTCGCCCACCGCGACGTCCACCGATGTGACTGTCCCTGCCGTCTCGGCCAGCACGGGAATTTCCATCTTCATCGATTCCAGGATGACGAGGGTGTCACCGACCTCGACTGCGTCGCCTCGGGCCACGACCACCTGAAACACCGTGGACACCATCTCCGCACGAACGTCCTCGGACACCGGCGAACCCCTCTCTCACGTCACCACGAACTGCGCGGACCACCCACCGGAGGCCAGGCCCGTCACAGTAAGCCAATCACACGTGGGAGACTGTAGTGAACAAACGAGAGGAGCCCATCATGGGAAAGCGTGGACGTAAGAAGCGTGCTCGTAAGGGCAACAAGGCCAACCACGGCAAACGTCCGAACAGCTGACGGTTTGCCACAAGCGACGAGGGGCCGAGAAGCTACTGCTTCTCGGCCCCTCGTCGTCGTACGAACTGCGGTTATTCGGAGTCGGTCTGACGAATCAACACCGTCCGTCGGATCTCGACGCTCAGTCGCTCGCGCAACCCGGCCGGTGCCTGGTCTCCCCCGCACTTGCGTGAGATGAGCCGCTTGACCTTCTCTTCGATTCCATATGCCTCGAAGCAGGATCCGCATTCGTCGATGTGCTTCTGCAGACGGGTCCGGCTCGCTTCGTCGCATTCGTTGTCGAGCATCACCCACACGTCCGCGATCACCGCCGAGCAGTCGAGCCGCTCGAACTGTGCGTCGCCGTCGTCCCCGCCGTCGATCTTTCCGGTGCCCGTCACTGGACTACCTCCTGCTCGTGCCGGTCGACTGCGCCGTCCCGGTTGAATCCGCGCTCCCGTGCAACCCCTGCCAGCAGGCCTCGCAGTTGCTTGCGTCCGCGGTGCAGACGCGACATCACCGTGCCGATGGGCGTGCCCATGATCTCGGCGATCTCCTTGTACGGGAATCCCTCGACGTCGGCGTAGTACACAGCCATCCGGAATTCCTCGGGCAGCGACTGCAGCGCGGCTTTGATGTCGTCGTCCGGCAGCGCGTCCAGAGCTTCCACCTCGGCGGATCGCAACCCTGTCGACGTGTGTTCGGCGGTGGCGGCGAGCTGCCAGTCACTGATCTCGTCGGTGGGGTACTGAGCGGGCTGACGCTGCTTCTTGCGATAGGAATTGATGTAGGTGTTGGTGAGAATTCGGTACAGCCATGCCTTGAGGTTCGTGCCCTCACGGAACGATCGGAACGCCGAGTAGGCCTTGACGAACGTCTCCTGAACCAGATCCTCGGCGTCGGCAGGGTTACGCGTCATTCGCAGAGCTGCGCCGTAGAGCTGATCGAGCATCGGCAACGCGTCGCGCTCGAAGCGCTCGGTCAACTGTGCCTCGGTCTCGGCAGCCCTGCGCTCCGCGATCGCCTTTTCGTCGTCCACGTCAGCGACGGGATTGCTGGCTTCTGTCACGCTGATCCCTTCGATAGCTTCCACCGCCCAGGCTACGGCGCCCGTAGTCGGCTTCTGCGAAGAGATCACCCCCTTCAACACGAGGGGACGTCCCGCGGTCAGCACTGCCATTCGTCATTCCTTCCGCCTGCATCCGTATCTGTCGTTACACAACACGGCGTCGTCCCGTCGTGTTCCCGCTCGGTCGCTAGAGTCCGGTGAATGGCTGCGTCCACACCCGCTCTCGCGCTGCTCACCGCACGAAAGGTGGCGCACACCGTCCACTCGTACGACCACGATGCTCGGGTGCAGTCCTACGGCGAGGAGGCAGCCCGGATACTCGTCGATCGGCTCGGCGTTCGACCCGAACAGGTCTTCAAGACGCTCGTCGTGGAACGAGCAGATCGCTCGCTGGCGGTGGCGATCGTTCCGGTGACGGCGATGCTCTCTCTCAAGGCCGCGGCCGCTGCGCTGTCCACCAGGAAGATCGCGATGGCCGACAGGGCTGCCGCCGAGCGCTCCTCCGGGTACGTCTTCGGCGGCATCTCACCACTCGGACAACGCAGATCCCTGCCCACCGCGATCGACGACTCGGCGCTCGGCTTCGAGACGATTCTGTGCAGCGGAGGTCGTCGGGGACTGGAAATCGAACTCGCACCAGCCGATCTCATCGGGCTCACCCGTGCCACAACCGCGCCCATCGCCGCGCGCTGACATCGAATGAGAGAAGATGGACCGGTGAGCAATTGGACAGCCCCAGCCGCCGTCGCACCCGTCGACGCGACAGTCACTCTGCCCGGATCGAAATCGATCACCAATCGCGCACTGATCATCGCCTCGCTCGCCTCCGGCTCGTCCACGATCACCGGTGCTCTGCGCAGCCGTGACACCGATCTCATGATCGACGCCCTGGCAACCTTGGGGATCGAGATCATCGCCGCGGACGACGACAGGACGGCGTTGCGCGTGACTCCGGCTCCGTTGCACGGAGGAGCCGTGGAGTGTGGTCTGGCGGGTACCGTCATGCGCTTCGTGCCGCCCCTGGCTGCCCTCGCCGCGGGCGAGGTGTCGTTCGACGGCGACGAACAGGCTCGCATTCGTCCACTCGACACCATCCTCGACGCCCTGCGTGCGGTGGGGGCCGAGATCGACGGCAGCGCTCTGCCGTTCACGATGCGCGGTACCGGTTCGCTGCGCGGCGGATCGGTCGACATCGACGCCTCGGGTTCCTCGCAGTTCGTCTCGGGTCTGATGCTCTCCGCGGCGGCGTTCGACGAGGGAATCGAAATCCACCACATCGGCAAGCCCGTTCCGTCCATGCCGCACATCGACATGACCGTGGACATGTTGCGGCGCGCCGGCGTCCGAGTCGATTCCCCCGAGTCCGGTGGTGACGCGAACACCTGGCGGGTGCACCCCGGACCGGTCGCGCCGATCGAGTGGATCATCGAGCCGGATCTGTCCAACGCCACCCCTTTCCTCGCTGCAGCGGCGGTGACCGAAGGCCGAGTGCGCGTGCCGAATTGGCCCGAATCGACCACCCAGCCCGGCGATGCCTTCCGCGAGATACTCACCCGGATGGGCGCTCGAGTCGACCTGACCGCAGGCATCTTGACCGTCGAGGGCCCGGATACGTTGCGCGGCATCGATTTCGATCTTCACGATGTCGGCGAGCTGACCCCGACGGTCGCGGCACTCGCCGCACTGGCCGAAGGTCCGTCGATTCTGCGTGGCATCGCCCACCTGCGGGGCCACGAGACCGACCGACTCGCCGCACTGACAACCGAGATCGTCCGACTGGGTGGGCGCGCCGTGGAAACGGACGACGGCATCCGCATCGATCCGGCTCCGCTGCACGCAGGCGTCTGGCACTCGTACGCCGACCACCGGATGGCCACCGCGGGCGCAATCGTCGGACTGCGTGTCCCCGGGGTCGAGGTGGACGACATCGGTACCACAGCCAAAACTCTGCCCGGTTTCGAGATGTTGTGGGACGCAATGCTGTCCGCGTCGACACCGAGCGGGGTCGGCTCCTGACCGCGCGCCGATACGACGAGTCCGACGTTCGTATCCGACCGGGCAAGAGTTCGCGTCCACGGACCAAGACTCGACCCGAACACAACGACGCCGAAGCAGGCATGGTGGTGTCCGTCGACCGCGGCCGATGGGGTTGTGTGCTCGGCGGTGACCCGGCACGGCCGGTGGTGACGATGCGTGCCCGCGAGTTGGGCCGTACTCCGATCGTGGTGGGCGACGAGGTCGGCATCGTCGGAGATCTGTCGGGCAAGGTCGACACTCTGGCCCGAATCGTGCGCGTCGCCGAGCGGCGCACGGTGTTGCGGCGCACGGCGGACGACACCGATCCGTTCGAGCGGGTGGTGGTGGCCAACGCCGACCGGCTGCTCATCGTGGCCGCGCTCGCGGACCCGCCGCCTCGGACCGGTTTCGTCGAGCGGGCGCTGGTGGCTGCGTACGTCGGCGGACTCGAACCGGTCCTGTGCCTGACCAAGAGCGATCTGGCCGACCCCGAGGAATTCACCGCGGCCTTCGCCGATCTCGACGTCCCGGTGGTGTTGGCAGGCCAGTCCGAGGACCTCACCGAGCTGACCGCGATGCTGACGAACTCGGTGACGGCGCTCATCGGCCACTCGGGCGTCGGAAAGTCCACGCTCGTCAACAGGCTCGTGCCCGACGCATATCGCGCCACCGGTGTGGTCTCGGGCGTCGGGAAGGGCCGTCACACCTCGACGCAGTCGGTGGCGCTCCCTCTGCCCGGCGGCGGCTGGGTGGTCGACACTCCCGGTATCCGGTCGTTCGGACTGGCGCACATCTCCCCCGAGAACGTCGTCGCAGCGTTCTCCGATTTGGCCGACACCATCGAGAACTGCCCCCGAGGATGCACCCACCTCGGCCCACCCGCCGATCCCGAGTGCGCTCTGGACACCTTGACCGGAGACGCGGCCCGACGCGTCGCGGCCGTGCGTCTGCTCCTCGAAGCCGTTCGAACGAACGAAGCCTGGTAGCAACCCCCCTCTCGGGGTCGGTTGCCACCAGGCTGCACGCCGTTCGGAACTTACGCGGCCTTGCGGACCAGGCTGCGAATTCCCTTGCGCTTCTTCGTCTCTGCGATGGCGGTGCGGAGACCGCGACGCTTGCCCGTTTCGGGATCGACGGTGAACAAACCGGCCGGAGCATCGGCCCACTTGCGCTCGGACGCAGTCTCGGGAGCGTCGTCACTGGTCGCCTTCAGGTACTTGTTCGGCAGCGACAGCTTGGCGATGGTTCGCCACGACAGGAAGTACTGGTGGACGATCGAACCGGTCGTGTACGGCAGGTCGTACTTCTCGGCCAGTTCGAGCACTCGAACCTTGATCTCGCGCAGGCGGTTACTGGGCAGATCCGGGAACAGGTGGTGCTCGATCTGGTAGCACAGGTTGCCGCTCATGAACTCCATGACGGGGCCTGCGTTGAAGTTCGCACTGCCGAGCATCTGACGCAGGTACCACTGACCCTGAGTTTCGCCCTCCATGTCGGACTTGGTGAACTTCTCCGCACCGTCGGGGAAGTGGCCGCAGAAGATGACGGTGTTGGTCCACACGTTGCGGATCATGTTGGCGGCGATGTTCGCCGTCAACGTGCTCTTCCAGGCGGGACCGGTCAGCAACGGATGCAGGACGTAGTCCTTGCCGATCTGCTTGCCGACCTTCTCGAGCACCTCGCGCCGCTTCTGCTCGAATTCCTCACGCGGCACTCGACCCTTGGCGACCTTGCCCAGTTCGAGGTGCTGAAGCGCCACTCCGTACTCGAAGAACAGCTGCAGCAGCAGGTTGTAGACGGGGTTGCCTATGTTGAAGGGCTTCCACCGCTGATCGCGGGTGACGCGCAGCAGACCGTAGCCGACGTCGTCGTCCATACCGAGCACGTTGGTGTACTTGTGGTGAATGTAGTTGTGCGTCTGCTTCCAGTGAGCGGACGGCCCCGTGTTGTCCCACTCCCACGACGTGGAGTGGATTTCCGGGTCGTTCATCCAGTCCCACTGGCCGTGCATGACGTTGTGGCCGAGCTCCATGTTCTCGATGATCTTCGCGACACCGAGCATGGCGGTGCCGACGAGCCACGCCGGACGACGACGGCTGGCGAAGAGCACGGCCCGGCCACCGATGTCGAGGGATCGCTGCAGGCGGATCGTGTTCTTGACGTACCGGGCGTCGCGTTCACCGCGGGACGCTTCGATGTCACGCCGGATGGCGTCGAGCTCGTGGCCCAACGCCTCGATGTCGGCATCGGTCAGATGCGCGTATTCTTTGACGTCCGTAATCGCCATGGGAAACAACCTCCTGGCAGTCGTGAACACACAGCTCGCGTATCAGGCCATGTGTGATTCCGTCACCTACCGTATCGTAACTTACGGTTCCGTAGGTTAGTGCCGGGAATGTGTGTGACGATTCACAACGACGCGCGGTCGCCCGATCGGCGAAGGGCCTTGGCCTGACGCCTGGCTTCCTTCTTGGCGTTGCGCAGGCTCACACGCGCCTCCTGCATCGCCGACCGCAGACCGCGACGTTGCCCGGTCAGCGGATCGATCCGAAGAGCATGAACGGCAGGCGAATCCCCTACGCGCCACCGTCGCTCGGAGGACGTCTCGGGAGCGTTGTCGGACGTGGCACGCAACCACGAGTCGGGCAGCGACAGCTTGTGAATGGTCCGCAGCGCCAGCAGGTACTGCTTGCCGAGCGACCCCGTGGTGTACGGCAGGTCGTACTTCTCGCACAGAGCGTGCACCTTCTCGGCGATCTCCGAGTACCTGTTGCTCGGCAGATCCGGGAACATGTGGTGCTCGATCTGGTAGCAGAGGTTGCCGCTCATGAACGCCATGACCGGACCGGCGTCGAAGTTCGCACTGCCCAGCATCTGACGCAGGTACCACTCGGGTCGTGTCTCGGTCTCGAACTGGCCGATCGTGAACTTCTCTGCCCCGTCGGGGAAGTGACCACAGAAGATCACCGCGTACGCCCACAAATTCCGGACGAGGTTGGCCGTCGCGTTGGCGGTCAACGTCGACTTCCACGCCGGACCGGACAGTGCCGGGAACAGCACGAAATCCTTGCCGACCTGCTTGGCGATCTTGCGCGCGAAGGCGCGGGTCGCCGGAGACTTCAGCAGGCCCTTCTCGTCCTCGCCGTCCAACTGCTTCTGCGCGTCGTAATCGTGCAGCGCGATGCCCCACTCGAAGGTGGTGGCCAGCACGATGTTGGCGAGCGGCTGAACGAGGTTGATCGGCTTCCACGGCTCGTCGCGGGTCATCCGCAGGATGCCGAAGCCGATGTCGTCGTCCATGCCGACGATGTTGGTGTACGTGTGGTGCGAGTAATTGTGGGCGCGTTTCCACTGCTCCGACGGACCGGTCTGATCCCACTCCCACGAGGTGGAGTGAATCTCCGGATCGTTCATCCAGTCCCACTGCCCGTGCATCACGTTGTGGCCGAGTTCCATGTTCTCGACGATCTTGGCGACACTGAGCATCGCCGTACCCACGAACCAGGCCGGCCGATACTTGCTGCCGAGCAGCACCGCACGGCCACCGAGCTCGAGCAGCCGCTGCAGTCTGATCGTCCGACGGATGTAGGCGGCATCGCGCTCGCCGCGGCTGTCTTCGACGTCTCGACGAATCGCATCCAGTTCACGACCGAACGCTTCCATGTCCGCTTCGCTGAGATGAGCGAACTCTTTGATGTCGGTGATAGCCACCGGGTCCTCCAACAGTTGAGTGCAGTGCCCGAAATATCGGGTTTCGACGTGGGCAACCTACGTAAGCGTAACCGAACAGTCTGAGAAGGCGGTGTGCGAAAAACAGACCTACAGTTCCAGTGTGCAATCGCCCGCAGCAGCGGAAATGCACGTCTGGACGCGGTCGCCCTCACTGTGTTCCTTACCGGAACGAAGGTCGATCACATGCCCTGCCGTCAACGGGACAACGCACGTCTGGCAGATACCCATCCGGCAGCCGAACGGCATCTGAACGCCGACGTTCTCACCGGCTTCGAGCAGGCTGGTCGCGCCGTCGACGGTGGTCTTCTTGTCCGATTTGGAAAACGTGACGGTGCCGCCTGCACCGGAGGTGTCGGCGCGCGAGATCTCGAACCGCTCCAGGTGAAGCCGGTCCTCGATCCCCTCGCGTTTCCAGGTCTTCTCGATCTCTTCGAGCAGAGCTGCAGGCCCGCACGCCCAGGTGTCACGCGTGCGCCAGTCGGGATAGAGCTCGTCGAGCGAGGCGAGTGCGAACTTGCCGTCCGACCGCGTCAGTTGCACGTGCGAGGTGAAGTTGGGATGAGACTTCTCCAGCGCGGCGATCTCGGCGGCGAACATGACTTCGTCCTCGGTGGGTGCCGAGTGGATGTGCACGGTGTCGGGCATGTCGCCGTGCCGATCCAATGCCCGCAGCATCGAGATGATCGGGGTGATGCCGCTGCCTGCCGTGACGAACAAGATTTTGTTCGGCGGCGGCACGGGCAGCGCGAAATTGCCTTTCGGGGCGGCCAGCCGAACGATGGTTCCCTGCGGGACACCGCCGACCAGGTGTGACGAGAGGAAGCCTTCCGGCATCGCCTTGACGGTGATGGAGATCAGCTTGTCCTCCCAGTTCGGCGGAGAGGTCAGCGAGTAGGACCGCCAGTGCCAACGCCCGCCGAGGTGCAACCCGATCCCGATGTACTGGCCGGGCCGGTAATCGAAGTTGAAGCCCCAACCCGGCTGGATCACCAGGGTCACCGCCGTCGCGGTTTCCTTCTCCACTCGCACGATGCGACCGCGGAGTTCGCGTGCGGACCAGAGAGGATTCGCCAGATGCAGGTAGTCATCGGGCAACAAGGGAGTGGTGATGCGGGTGAAGGCACCACGCACCATGTTCAGTCTCGGACGCTTGGGGGCCGATACTCCGGCCGCCGGAGCCTCCAGCCACTTCTTCAGATCCATCGGGTGTTCCATCCCCTCGATCGAGATACTGAACCGCTTGCGGTCATCGAGGTTACGCTACCGTAGGTTCGGGTTCGGGAACACCTGCGCCGATGTGAATCGTGCCCGAGCGAACACGGCCGAGTCACAGCAGTTCGAGCAGAAACGACAACTCTTGCGGGGCGTACCACGCGAGCGTGTGATCCTCGGCGTCGCCGAGCACGAACTCCGCGTCCACGTCACCCATGTCCGCGGCATCGACGGCAGCGACGGCCTTGGCCACCGCCGATTCGGCCCCTTCGAGATCGACGTGGACCGACGCGACCTGATCCATCCGCAACGGTTCCTTCAGCCGGACGACGGCATCGTCGAGATCGGGGCGCAGAGTGGGATCGTCCACATCGGCCGCGATCACCGCCCGCCGGTACACCACCCCTTCGGCGACCGTACCGGTATCGCTCTCGTCGTCGACGGCGGCGGCGATCAGTCGCAGAGAGGCCCGCGCGGCCTCCCCCATCGCCACCTCGGCAAGCTCCTCGTCGTCGCCGGACGAGTACGCCTCACGCAGCGTCGGTGTCACCGCGAAGGCCGTGCGCGAGACCGGGCTGAACTCGCCCTCTGCCGACAACACTTTCAAGAACTCCAGCGTCGCCGGAACGTAGACACGCATTGCAGAAGACCTCACACTCTCGATTCGTTGCTGGCATCGACCAACTCTTCCAATGCCTCGTGCAGAAGCGCCGTGACGACGTCCACGTCGGGCATGGCACCTCGATCGGCATTGAGCCCGAAGAACACGTAGCCGTCGTAGGACGTCAACCCGATGCTCATCGCCTGGTTCTCGAACAGCGGCGACACCGGATACATCTCGAGCATGCGCGCACCGCCCACGTACAGCGGGAACTGGGGTCCTGGCGCGTTGGTGACGATCAGATTGAACACCCGCTGAGAGAGCCTGCTGCCCGCCCGCGCGCCCATCGCGTGCAGGCTCGCAGGCGCGAACCCGGAGATGCGCATCAGTGTCTGTGCGGTGACTCCGCGACTCTGCTTGGCATGCGCCTCGGTGGCGTGCGCAATGTGCGAGAGCCGCACCACGGCATTCGATTCACCGACGGGCAGGTCCACCAGAAACGACGAGACCTCGCTGCGATCGTCCTCGGCCGGCTCGACCGGCCGCTCGGCCGCTTCTCCGAAACCGACCCGATCGGCCGAGACGTACACCGACATGGGCACCATGGCCCGCACCGTCGAGGAGGCCGTGACGGGCTCTCCCCGAGAGAGCAGCCAATTGCGCAGTGCCCCGGTCACGACAGCGAGCACCACGTCGTTGATCGAGCAATCGAACCTGTTGTGGATTCTCCGGTAGTCGGCGAGCTCGGTCTTGGCCACCGCGAATCTGCGGTTTCGCGAGATCGGGGCGTTCAGCGGACTCGACGGCGCGCTCTGGGTCGCGGTGCGCAGAACTGCCGCGACCTTCGCGGCGCCACGCACTGCCTCGCCCGCGACACCGGCAGCCCCGCGGACCGCACCGCGCAGAGCCTCGACGCTCTCCCCAGGACGCACCACCAACTCGGTCAGAGCATCGATGACCAACGCCGAGTCCTTGGGCTCGCGCGCAGGCATCCAGAGTTCCTCGGCCATCGGCGGCGGATTCTTGCTCGCATCCAGAATGACCTGACCGATGTCGAGCGCGTGTTCGCCGTCGACCAAGGCCGAGTGTGACTTGGTGAAGATCGCGAAGCGATTCTTCGACAGGCCCTCGACCAGATACATCTCCCACAGCGGCCGAGTGCGATCGAGTGGGCGCGAGGTCAGTCGCGCGATCAGATCGTGCAACTGATCGTCGGAACCAGGCTTCGGGAGCGCCGACCGGCGAATGTGGTACGTGATGTCGAAATCCGCGTCGTCGACCCACACCGGCCTGGCCAGACCGAAGGCGACCTCACGCACCTTCTGCCGATACCGGGGAACCAAGGCCAATCGTTGTTCGACCAACGACAGCAGTCGGTCGTAGCTGAATCCGCTGCGCGGAGTCCGAAAGATGGCGAGCGACCCGAGGTGCATGGGGCTGCTACTGGCCTCGAGAAAGTAGAACGACGCATCCTGCGCTGTCAGCCTGGTCGCCATCGCGTGTTCCAGTCCCCGTCCTCGCGTGAAGTACGCGCCGATTCCTGTGGCCGAGCGCGCAGTGTGCTCGAACATAGAGTACGTGGCGGGCCGATGTCGGTCTCGGGGTCGGTCGTGGACCGTATCGCGGGCCGATCCGGGGTACCGACGGGAACCGAACGCGCTCTCGGACCGTCAATGACGGTGTGAGCGTCATCGAATCGAACGACCCGCCGGACATCTCCGACACCTCGGCCCCCGGCCCCCGAGTCCGCGCCGAACATCATTGCTTTCTCTCGCGTGCCGCACCGTTCGAACCGCCGCTCTGCACCGGTGCCGTACACACGTGGGATCCGGCGTCGGCCACCGAACCGCCGCCTACTCGGCACCGAGTATCCGTGCGCAGCAACCGTTCTCGACCGCGCGTCGAGCCCTACGGCCGGCCACCGGTACCCGCCGATGCACGGTCGAGTGCCGACCGCGCCATGCGCATGATGATCGAGGTCATCGATCGACGACGCAGCGCAGACCAGCTGTCACCGTTGTTCACCGCCTCGATGGTCGACCTGGTGCGGACCATCGTGCAGAACCCGCCGCCCGGCAGACGACTCGGATTCGCTGCCGTGCGTCGAGTACACGTGGCGTATCGATCGGACGTCTCCGCGGAGATCTTCGGCTCCTACACCCGCGGTCCACGCACGTTCGCCTTCGCGGGCCGAATCGAGCTGGCGATCGACCCGCGCCGCCCCGGGTGGACGGTCACCTCGCTACGAGTGGGGTGACGGTCGCCTCGCCCGGAGGCGACGCGACCGTCGTGCACTATCTCTTGCGCTTGGAGCGAGCTGCCTTCTTGGGTGCCTTGCTCTGAGTCCTCGCGGCTTCGCGACGCTCGCGGCGGGTGCCTTCGGCGGCGGACTCGCTGCCGGACGGGGACGGACCGGAACGGCGAACCGCAGTGCCACCGCCCTCGGCCGGACCGGAGAAGGTCAGTCTCTGCTCGTCCTGGTCGTCGAGACCCTTCGCCCGCAGAGCCGAGGGCACTGCGGGAGCGGCGGGTGCCGGAGCAGTGGGTGCCGGAGCCGTCGGTGCGGGTGCCGTCGGTGCCGGTGCTGCGGCGGGTGTCGGTGCCGGTCGGCCGGAGCCCACCGGCGAGGACAGTCCTGGAGCCACGGCGAGACCTGCCGAGGCCGCGGGCCCCGCCGGAGCCGGTGTCGCCTCGACCTGAAGGTTGAACAGGAAGCCGACCGACTCCTCCTTCAGGCCGTCGAGCATGCCCTGGAACATGTCGTAGCCCTCGCGCTGGTATTCGACCAGCGGGTCACGCTGCGCCATCGCACGCAGGCCGATGCCTTCCTTGAGGTAGTCCATCTCGTAGAGGTGCTCGCGCCACTTGCGATCGAGTACCGACAGCAGCACTCGACGCTCGAGTTCACGCATTCCGTTCTCGCCGGCGATTCCGTCGATCTCGGCCTCGCGGGTGGCGTAGGCCGATCGCGCGTCCTCGAGCAGCGCCTCACGCAATTCGTCGCGGCTCAGGTCGTCCTTCTCGCCGTCCTCGTTCTCGCCGACGAGCACCTTGTGGTCGATTCCCACCGGATAGAGAGTCTTCAGTGCGGTCCAGAGCTGCTCGAGATCCCAGTCCTCGACGTAGCCCTCGGCCGTCGCACCGTCGACGTAGGCGGTGATCACGTCGGTGATCATGCCCTCGACCTGGCCCTCCATGTCGGCACCTTCGAGGATCCGGCGACGCTCCTCGTAAATGACGGTGCGCTGTTGGTTCATCACCTCGTCGTACTTGAGAACGTTCTTGCGGATCTCGAAGTTCTGCTGCTCGACCTGCGTCTGAGCGCTCTTGATGGCCTTGGACACCATCTTGGCTTCGATCGGGACGTCGTCGGGCAGGTTGAGCCGGGTCATGATCGATTCGAGTGCACCACCGTTGAATCGACGCATCAGTTCGTCGCCGAGCGAGAGGTAGAAACGCGATTCACCCGGATCACCCTGACGACCGGAGCGGCCTCGAAGCTGGTTGTCGATCCGGCGCGAATCGTGTCGCTCGGTACCGAGGACGTACAGCCCACCGGCCTCGCGCACAGTATCGGCATCGGCCTTGACCTGCGCCTTGACCTCTTCGAGCGCAGGCTCCCACGCGGCCTCGTACTCTTCCGGGGTCTCGACCGGATCCAGACCCTGCTTCCTCAGTTTCAGGTCGGCGAGAATGTCCGGATTGCCACCGAGCACGACGTCGGTGCCGCGGCCGGCCATGTTGGTCGCGACGGTCACCGCGCCCTGCCTGCCCGCCTCGGCGATGATCGTCGCTTCCTGCTCGTGGAACTTCGCGTTCAACACGTTGTGCGCCACGCCGCGCTTGGTGAACTGCTTCGACAGGTACTCCGAGCGCTCGACGCTCGTGGTGCCGATGAGGACCGGCTGGCCCTTCTCGTGCCGCTCGACGACGTCGTCGACGACGGCGTCGAACTTCGCTTCTTCCGTCTTGTAGATCAGGTCGCCGTTGTCCACGCGGACCATGGGACGGTTGGTCGGAATCGGAATGACGCCGAGACCGTAGATCTGGTGCAGTTCCGCGGCCTCGGTCTCGGCGGTACCCGTCATGCCCGAGAGCTTGTCGTAGAGACGGAAGTAGTTCTGCAGGGTGATGGTGGCCAGCGTCTGGTTCTCGGCCTTGATCTCCACCTTCTCCTTGGCTTCGATCGCCTGGTGCATGCCCTCGTTGTAGCGGCGTCCCACCAGGATGCGGCCGGTGAACTCGTCGACGATGATGACCTCACCGTCGCGGACGATGTAGTCCTTGTCCTTGGTGTAGAGCTCTTTGGCCTTGATCGCGTTGTTGAGGTAGTTCACCAGCGGAGAGTTGGCGGCCTCGTACAGGTTGTCGATGCCGAGCTGATCCTCGACCAGTTCGACGCCAGCCTCGTGCACACCGATGGTCCGCTTGCGGATGTCGACCTCGTAGTGGGTGTCCACCTTGAGCATCGGCGCGATACGGGCGAATTCTCCGTACCACTTGCTCGACGCGTCGGCGGGTCCGGAGATGATCAGCGGCGTGCGGGCCTCGTCGATGAGGATCGAGTCGACCTCGTCGACGACGGCGAAGTTGTGGCCGCGCTGCACGAGGTCGTCGAGCGAGTGCGTCATGTTGTCGCGCAGGTAGTCGAAACCGAACTCGTTGTTGGTGCCGTAGGTGATGTCCGCGGCGTATGCGGCACGGCGTTCCACCGGGGTCATGCCGGAGAGAATCACGTCGACCGAGAGACCGAGGAAACGGTGCACGCGGCCCATCCACTCCGAGTCGCGCTTGGCGAGGTAGTCGTTGACCGTCACCACGTGCACACCGTCGCCGGAGATGGCGTTGAGGTAAGCGGGCAGAACACAGGTCAGGGTCTTGCCCTCACCGGTCTTCATCTCGGCGATGTTGCCGAAGTGCAGGGCGGCTCCACCCATGACCTGAACGTCGAAGTGTCGCTGCGACAGCACCCGCCACGACGCCTCGCGGGCCACGGCGAAGGCCTCGGGCAGGAGCTGATCCAGGGTCTCGCCGGCGGAGTACCTCTCCTTGAACTCCGCGGTCTTGCCGCGCAGTTCGTCGTCGGAAAGGCTCTCGACGTCCGGAGACAGGGTCGAGACGTGGTCGGCGATGCTCTTGAGCCGCTTGACCATGCGACCTTCACCGACACGGAGCAGCTTGGAAAACGACAGCGACGGCACGGGCTTTCTCGTCCTCGATCCTCGGTTCACGGGTACTGGTACGAACAACACTGCATACTGCACGAGCTCACGGGTTCGTCACCACGACTTCTGCGTGACGGGTAACCCGAACGCGTCCATGGTAGGCGGTGTCGCTGCGAACCCGGCAGCCCGACTGTCGGTCGTCGGAGATCGTCGATCGACCATTCGGACAACACCGACACAGCACTGCAGGCTCGACGTGGGGATCGAGTCTCCGGTGTCGAGCCTGCAGCGGTGAAAAGATTTCACGGACGGCGAACGAGTCGCGCCGCCTCGAGCGGTCCGGTCAGGTGAGTCTGATCAAGCCGTAATCGAAGGCGTGCCGTCGGTACACGACCGAGGGACGATCGGTTGCGCTGTCGTGGAACAGGAAGAAATCGTGACCGACGAGTTCCATTTCGTACAGCGCGTCGTCGACGCTCATCGGTGCAGCCGAGTGGATCTTGGTTCGCACGATGTGCCCGGGACCGCTCTGGTCGTCCTCGAACGAGTCGAGTTTGATCTCGGGATCGAGGGCCAGCGTGTCGTCCTCGGCGAGTTCGGCAGTGGCCTCGGCGACGGACACGGGTCTCTTCTCGCCGTAGTGGACCTTGCGACGGTCCTTGGTGCGCCGGAGTCTGCTCTCGAGTTTCGACGTCACCGCTTCGAGTGCGGCATAGAAACTGTCGGCACACGCTTCGGCTCGAACGACCGGGCCCTTGCCCTTCGCGGTGATCTCCACACGTTGACATGCCTTGGCCTGGCGGCGATTTCGTTCGTGCTGCAGTTCGACGTCGAACAGGTAGATGGAGGGATCGAAGCGCTCGAGGCGAGCCAATTTCTCGGAGACGTATATCCGGAAATGATCCGGTATCTCGACGTTGCGGCCCTTGACCACAACGTCCGCATTGCTCTTGGCGGGTTCTTCCGAGGGCTTCTCGTCGAAGAAAACCGAGGCTTGTGAAGGGGTCGTCACGCGTACCTCCCGATATCGGCCACGCCCACTGTTGGACGTGGCAAGTGTGCATGCCGAATGGGGAACCTTCCGGCATCTCGAGTCCGGGGCATCACCTCACATCCGGTTCAGTTGGGGCGTGTCCGCGACGTTAGTCGGTCATCGACTCGTGTGCCACCGTTCACCCCGAATTGGTTGTCGGCGTGTCCCTCCACCTCACCGTCACGCACTGGCCACCACCAGCGCGCCGGCCACCGGGACCCCGAAATCGGTTAGTACTCTTGCCGATTCGGCCAAGGTCGCGCCGGTGGTGACGACGTCGTCGATGAGCAGAACGGTGAAGTCCGCCGACTTCGTCCCACGTGCGCCGGTTCGCGGACGAGTCACCCCGACGGCCTCGATCCGGCCCGCCACGTTGTGCTGCCGTTGCCCGGCCGACAGTCCGACCGAGTCGCGGACCGCGCCGCTCATGCGGAGCACCTCGGGAACGAGCACTCGCTCCGGTGCCAACTGTTCGGCAGCGATCCGAGCGCATCGCAGAACGGGATCACCCCCGCGAGCGCGCGCCGCCCGAGCCCGAGAGGGCGCGCAGATCAGAACCAGCGAACCGAGCTCGGGCGGATCGATCTCACCTGCGTCACGCAGATGTCCCACGGCCCCGGCGAGCGCTCGCCCGAAGGGCCGGGCCACCGACCGTCGACCTCGCTCCTTCAAGGCGATCACACCACTGCGACGCGGCCCGGTGTACGTACCGAGGGACCAGCACGGCACGCCGGGATCGACTCGTGGACGAACGGCGATGGGCGGGACGAACAGAGCCAGGGAACACACCGGGCACCAGTGCTCCCCCGGCACACCGCACCCGGCACACTCGAGAGGCAGAATCAGATCGAGGAGCGATCGCATGGACGGGGATTCTGCCCGGGCCCACCGACAGACCTCTGCGGCCCCGTCAGCCGGGCAGAATCGGCACCGCTTCGACTCCGGTCAATCCGGTGACCTCGCGCCAGTACCGGTCGCCGACCGGATCGGTGTTGTTGAGCGCGAACACGGCCCGCGCGTCGGCCACGTACTCCGTTTCCGGCGAGGCGTCCACCGCCAACACCGGAGTGGTCAGGTTGCGTGAGGGCAGCGGATCCATCCGGGATCCGTCGACGGTCACCTCGACCACCGGTGTATCGGTGGCGACCCGTGCGATCACGATCGTGTCGCCCGTACTCCAGTCCAGACTCGTGGCGTCACTACCGAGTCCGATGGCCACGGCCCTCGGCTCGGTCAGGGAGTACACGCCCGAGGGCTCGCGCACCACCGTCGCCACGTACACGACGCCGTCGACGATGAGCGCCGCTCGCACCCCGTCGCGGGCCAGTCGCAGTTCGGTGATCCGATTGCCGAGTGTCGTGACGGCGGTGGCCTCGACCGGGATCACCGACACCTGACCGGTGGATGGATCGCGGGCGGCCCGGATGACGTTGGTGCCGTCGATCACCGCCCACGCCGCGTTGTCGTCGGCTCCCCAGGTGGGACGCGTGATCGATTGCCCCTCGGCCACGGGGAACGCGCCACCGTCGTAGCTACCGACCATGAGCGTGCTCGACGGCGCAGGGGCGGGCCGTCCGGTGTCCGCGACGCCTGCCACGAGGGTGCCGTCGTTCGACAGCGCCACCGAACGCAGGTTGCGGGCCTGCCCGAAGTACCCGGGAGCGGGGGTGGTCTCCGCCTCGTCGACGCGGAGCAATGTGCCGGAGGCGAGTGCGTGCAGCCCGATGCTGTCGTCGGTACCGCCCAGCGGATCGAACGCGTCGACGCCCGCGGTCGTCCACCCGTCGGGCTTGGTCGTGTCGATGGGTTGACCGTCGGCGAGCAACACGTACGGCCCTGCCACCTCCGCCGAGGCGAGAGTCCAGATCACTTGAGCGGCAAGCAGTTCGCGATCGCGGTCACCCTTGTTCTGCAGGCCACCGAAGTCGATCTTGATGCCGCCGAGTCCCACCCCCACCTGCGAGGTCTGGCCGTCTGCCTTGGTGATGGGCCCGCGAATACTCACATCGTCGGACAGTTCGTTGCTCACCGCGGCCGCCAGCGCCGACTTGGGGCCGTCGATGAGCAGCTGCACGAGCTGGTTGGCGAGCTGGTCCTGCGATCCGCTGGTCCACCGCACGTCGGGCACGAGTACGCCACCGAGCGGATCCACGAAGTAGAGCGATCGCTGCTGATAGGTGTTCAGAAATGCGGATCGATCGATGACGACGCCCGGCGGCAGTTTCGAGATCCGCCACTGACCGTCCACTCGGGCCATCTCGATCGCGGCGTCGACCGTGTCCGAGCCGGCCTGGTACTCGCCGCCGGAGGCCAGCATTCCCGCCGTCGTCGAGCGGATGGTGAACTGCGCGGTGTCCGCAGTTCGTGGACCGGACAGGGTGTCGATCCGGTCCGCTACGACCGTCCGTGCGCCGTCGTCCCACGTTCCCGACGCCTCCTCGGTGAGAAACTGCCGGGCGGCCTGGTGCCTATTGGCCGAGACCGCGCTGGCCTCGAAGAAGTCGTCGAGCAGGCGATCGGGCTCGCGTCCCGGCTCGGGGGCCGGGGCGCTGGTCGGCACGGCACCGGCGGTCAAGGTGCCGATGGCCTGAGGGCTGGACGATTCGGGCAGGCTGGCGCAGCCGCCCACGAGGGCGACGACGAGCGCGCACATCGCCAGCACCCGGGTGCTGCGACGACACGAGAAGATCACGTCGCGGGCTCCGACGCGGATGTCTTGGGTGCGGTGATCGCGGGAATCGGTTGTCCTTGTGCGAATTTTCTGGTGCTGGGTTTGAGGGGCAGTGGGGACCCGATCACCTTGTGCCCGCGCACGAGCGGCAGGGTGAGTCGGAAACATGCGCCTTCGCCCACTACTCCCCACGCTTCGAGCTTACCGTCGTGCAGGCGGGCGTCCTCGACGCTGATGGCCAGCCCCAGGCCGGTGCCGCCGGAACGTCGAACGCGGGAGGGATCCGAGCGCCAGAACCGGTTGAACACCAGCTTCTCTTCGCCCGGTCGCAGCCCGACTCCCTGATCGCGCACCACGAATGCTGCCGCGTCGGCGTCCGAGCGCAGCCGCAGCAGGACCGGCTTGCCCTCGCCGTGGTCGAGTGCGTTCGCCAGCAGATTGCGCAGGATTCGTTCCACCCGTCGGGGGTCGACCTCGGCGATCACTGCGGTCTCGGGCATGTCGACGATCACTTCGGTGCCGGTCTCGCGGGCCAGATGTCGCACGGTCGACACCGCCGCTCGAGCGCACATGCGCAGGTCGAGCTGTTCGGCGGCCAGTTCGGCCACGCCCGCGTCGTGGCGGCTGATCTCGAGCAGGTCACCGAGGAGGGTCTCGAACCGATCGAGCTCGTTGACCAGCAACTCCGACGATCTCTTGAGTGCAGGCTCCAGGTCGTCGCTGGCGTCGTGAATGAGGTCTGCGGCCATCCGAACGGTGGTCAGCGGGGTGCGTAGTTCGTGGCTGACGTCGGAGGTGAATCGGCGCTGGAGATTGCCGAATTCCTCGAGCTGGGTGATCTGTTTGGACAGGCTCTCGGCCATCTCGTTGAACGACATCGCAAGTCTGGCCATGTCGTCCTCGCCGCGGACCGGCATGCGTTCCTTGAGCCTGCCGTCGGCGAATCGCACCGCGATCCTCGACGCCGAACGAATGGGCAGAACCACCTGCCGCGCGACGAGCATCGCGATCGCCGCGAGCAGAACCAGGAGCACCACCGCACCGATGAACAGCGTGCCGCGAACGAGCGAGAGCGTGCGATCCTCGCTGGCCAGCGGAAAGATGAGGTAGAGCTGCAGGGCCGAGATGTCGGATCCGGTGGGCGATCCCATGATCAGCGCCGATCCGGAATACCCGCCGTCGCTGTCGGTCACCGTGGCGTACTGCGAACTGATCAGGCCCTTCTTGACGAAGTCGCGCAGGCTGTTCGGGATCTGATCGACCGGACCGACGGACGCCTCCGCTCGGGTGGCATCGCCCTCCACGATCAGGACCGGATCGAACGATCCCGCCGACCCGGTGGTCGACGCCGCGTCCAGATCCTGGTTGGTCAGTGCCGCCCTGGCCCGTTCGAGGCGTGTCGCGAGCCCGCTCGAATCGTCGGCTCCGGCGAGGTTGCCCTCGACGGTGGTCCGCGAACGGTCGAGCTCCTCGGTCGCGGCGGACAACTTGGCCTCGAGCAGTCGATCGGTGATCTGGCTGGTCAACACCACACCGAGGATGAGAATGACCACCAGGGACAGCGTGAGCGTCGACACGACGACGCGCAGCTGCAGAGACCGTCGCCAGGCATGGCCGAGCGACGTACTCAGCGAACGAAACCAACGCAGTACCGGTGAGAACTTGCCGTTGATCCGCCGCCGAGAATGGGAGAAACGGATCACGGCGGTCCGGCCTTGTAGCCGACCCCCCTCACGGTCAACACCACCTCGGGGTTCTCCGGGTCCTTCTCCACCTTGGCGCGCAGACGCTGCACGTGCACGTTGACCAGTCGGGTGTCGGCCGCGTGGCGGTAACCCCAGACCTGTTCGAGCAACACCTCTCGAGTGAACACCTGGCGAGGTTTGCGGGCAAGCGCCACGAGCAGGTCGAACTCGAGGGGCGTCAGGGAGACGAGTTCGTCGCCGCGACTGACCTTGTGGGCCGGCACGTCGATGACGATGTCTGCGATGGACAGCAGTTCGGCGGGTTCGTCCTCGGTCCGACGCAGGCGCGCACGCACCCGAGCGACCAGTTCCTTCGGCTTGAAGGGCTTCATGATGTAGTCGTCCGCACCGGACTCGAGACCCAGGACGACGTCGACGGTGTCGGTCTTGGCCGTCAGCATGACGATCGGCACGCCCGAATCGGCACGAAGGACGCGGCAGACGTCGATGCCGTTCATTCCGGGAAGCATCAGGTCGAGCAACACCAGGTCCGGCCGATTCTCGCGTACGGCAGCCAGAGCTTGGGTGCCGTCGCCGACCACGAAGGGCTCGAATCCCTCACCGCGCAACACGATGGTGAGCATCTCCGCCAGAGCCGAATCGTCGTCCACAACCAGAATCCGAGGCTTCATGGTCCTATGGTGTCACTTTCCGAACCCCTGATGGCTGATTGAACATGTCGGCGGCGAGTCGATCGGGGTCGACGTCGGCGGTGACGACCCGCCACGGCGACACCCAATGCGATGCAGCGAGGGTGCTGTACGCAGCCGAGGTTCGGCTCTGCAGTGAGCTGTCGCGCTCATAGGAATCCCGGGTGCGAGCGGCGTCCGCACTCTCCCGGGCCGCAGCACGCTCGGCGGCCAGCGCCACCGGGACGTCGAGGAGAATCTGGACATCGGGAACGGGCACCGCGAATCGCTCGAACTCGAGCGACCTGATCCATTCGACGGCCTCGCCGTCGGCGGACTGCTCGAGCCGAGCGGCGGTGTAGGCGGCGTTGGATGCCACGTACCGATCGAGAAGAACGATGTCGTTGTCCGAGAGCAACCTTCGGATCTCGTCGCCCGCGTCCCGGCGATCGAGAGCGAACAACAGGGCCATCGCGTGCACACTGCCTGCGGTGTCGCCGTGTTCGCCGTGCAACGCCTCCGCAGCCAGATCGGCGTGGATCGATCGGTGGTACCGGGGAAACCCGATGCGCTCGACCGACAGGCCGTCACGTTCCCACGCCGAAACGAGCCGACGGGCGAGCGTGTTCTTGCCCGCTCCGTCGACTCCTTCGATGACGAACAGTTTTCCCACTCCCGGACCTGCCCCGTCGGTCAGTAGCGGTAGTGCTCGGGCTTGTACGGGCCCTCGACGTCGACGCCGATGTACTCGGCCTGCTCCTTGGTGAGCTTGGTGATCGAACCACCGAGCGCTTCGACGTGGATGCGGGCGACCTTCTCGTCGAGGTGCTTGGGCAGGCGGTAGACCTCGTTGTCGTACTCGTCCGGCTTGGTCCACAGTTCGATCTGAGCGATGACCTGGTTGGAGAAGCTGTTGCTCATGACGAACGACGGGTGTCCCGTGGCGTTGCCGAGATTGAGCAAGCGACCCTCGGACAGGACGATGATCGAGTGCCCGTCCTTGAACTGGTACTCGTCGACCTGCGGCTTGATGTTGATCCGCGTGACATCGGGAGCCTTCTCCAGCCCGGCCATGTCGATCTCGTTGTCGAAGTGACCGATGTTGCCCAGGATCGCCTGGTGCTTCATCTTGCGCATGTGCTCGAACGTGATGATCGACAGGTTGCCCGTCGAGGTGATCACGATGTCGGCCTGCTCGATGAACTCCTCGACCGTGCGCACGTCGAAGCCGTCCATCAGCGCCTGCAGCGCGTTGATCGGGTCGGCCTCGGTGACGGTCACACGTGCACCCTGGCCCTTGAGCGCCTCGGCGCAGCCCTTGCCCACGTCGCCGTAGCCACAGACCAGAACGGCCTTGCCGCCGATGAGAACGTCGGTGCCGCGGTTGATGCCGTCGATCAGCGAATGCCGGGTGCCGTACTTGTTGTCGAACTTGCTCTTGGTGACGGAGTCGTTGACGTTGATGGCCGGGAACGTGAGCTCTCCGGCGGCCGCGAACTGGTAGAGCCGCAGCACGCCGGTCGTGGTCTCTTCGGTGACACCCTGAACGGACTCGGCGACCTCGGTCCACTTGGACTTCGATGCCTCGAGCGAGCGACGAAGCAGGCCGAGAAACACCTTGTACTCGTCCGAATCGTGATCGTCGTCGGTCGGCGGTACGACGCCTGCCTTCTCGAACTGCGCGCCGCGCAGTACCAGCATCGTGGCGTCGCCACCGTCGTCGAGAATCATGTTGGCGGGCTGCTCGGGCCAGGTGAGCATCTGCTCGGCCGCCCACCAGTACTCTTCGAGGCTTTCACCCTTCCAGGCGAACACCGGGACGCCCTTGGGCTCCTCGACGGTGCCGTAGGGCCCGACGACGACGGCTGCTGCCGCGTGGTCCTGGGTGGAGAAGATGTTGCACGACGCCCACCGAACTTCGGCACCGAGTGCAACCAGGGTCTCGATCAGCACGGCTGTCTGCACGGTCATGTGCAGCGATCCCGAGACTCGCGCTCCCTTGAGCGGCTGCACGTCTGCGTATTCGCGGCGCAGCGCGATCAAGCCGGGCATCTCGTGCTCGGCGAGTCGGATTTCCTTGCGGCCGAATTCCGCGAGCGACAGGTCTGCGACCTTGAAGTCGATTCCACCGCGGCGATCCACGGTGAGTGCCGATCCTGACGTAACTGAGGTCGTCATCTTGCCTCTCCTGTTGACTGAGTATCTGTTCCCAGGCTATCGGGTCCGCGCGGCGGCACCACCGGCTGCCCGAGCGAGCAGGAGTGGAACCGGCGAATCGACCGACCGTCGAGAACCCGCTCTACCCGTTTCGTCCGGCTCGCGCCAGGATTCGAGCCCGTTTTCGGGGCAGGATGTTCGCGCGGGCGATATCTCCCTGGTAGTGCGCCGATACCCGCGGATCCATCACCCGACGCCACAGCGGCGGAATTGCGGCGAGGATCACCATCGACGCATAGCCGGCGGGCAACTGCGGGGCCTCGTCGCAGGAGAGCAGGGTCTGATATCGCTTGCCCGGATTGGCATGGTGGTCGCTGTGCCGCTGCAGGTGGTACAGAAATATGTTGGTGCAGATTCTGTCGCTGTTCCAGCTGTGGCGAGGCGAGCACCGAACGTATTTCCCGCGATCGTTCGTTTCGCGGAGCAGGGCGTAGTGCTCCACGTAGTTCACCATCTCGAGCAGGACGAATCCGACGACGGCCTGCACCAGAAGATACGGCGCGATGGACCAGCCGAACACGATCAGCAACGAACCGAACAGCACGACACTGAGCAGCCACGTGTGCAGCAGCGCGTTGGAAGGGCTGGCGACCGAGCGGCCCTTGCGCCGGAGTCGTTGCGCCTCGAGCTTCCAGGCGGAGGCAAGGCCGCGGATCGTGCTGCGCGGCACGAAGGTCCACACACTCTCGCCCAGTCGTGCGCTCGCGGGATCCTCCGGCGTCGCCACCCGGACGTGGTGACCGCGATTGTGTTCGACGAAGAAGTGTCCGTACAGCGTCTGGGACAGGGCGACCTTGGCCAACCAGCGCTCGTGCTGCTCGATGCGATGGCCCAGTTCGTGAGCGGCGTTGATGCCCGTGCCTGCCACCAGGCCCACCGTGACCGCGAGGCCGATCTTGTCCACCACGCTCAGATCGCCGTAGGCCCACATCCAGCAGGCGACGAAGAGTCCGACGAACTGCACGGGCAGAAACAGATACGTACACCATCGGTAGTACCGATCGTTCTGCAATTTTTCGCTGGCCGACGCATCCGGATTGTGTCCGTCCTCGCCCGCGATCAGATCGATCACCGGAATGATCACGAAGAACACCAGCACGCCGCTCCACCAGAAGAGCGGCATGCCCGTCCAGTAGACCAACTGCGACGGTAGTAGCGCCGACGCCGGGGCCAACAGCCCCAGCATCCACAGATAACGTTTGTTGTCCTGCCAGCGAACCGACCGTTCACTGGCCTTCGAATCCCGCCCCCCGAAAGCGACACCCGAATCCTCCGTAGAAGTGATTCGGCCGTCCACACTCACTGTTGCAACACCCTCTCATCGAACTTTTTGAGTCCTCCAAGTCTGTTTTCGAGGGTATAACATTCCCACGGTCTGATGTGACGCTATCTAAATTCGCCGCACAATCGCTGGTCAGCGGTCATGAACGCCCGGCGCTGTCACTGCATGGGTCAGCGCTCGGGCTTCTCGGTCCTGGACTTGCCTGCTTCTCGCAGCCCCATCACCGAGTGACGCCTGCCGTACAGGACGTAGATCACGACGCCTGCGGCCATCCAGACCAGGAACCGCAACCACGTCTCCACCGACAGGTTGAGCATCAGCCACAAGCAGGCCAGGACGGCGAGAATCGGCACCAACGGAACCCACGGCACCCGGAAGCCACGCTCGAGGTCGGGTCGAGTCCGGCGCAGAACCAGCACACCCGCAGACACCAGCACGAACGCGAACAGCGTGCCGATGTTCACCATCTCCTCCAGCGTTCCCAGCGGAACGAAGGCAGCGAGGAGACCGACGATGACACCCACCAGAATCGTCGTCCGAACCGGCGTGCCCTTGCTTCCGGTGTGTGCCAGTCCCCGCGGCACCAGTCCGTCGCGCGACATCGCGAAGAGCACTCGGGTCTGCCCCAGCATCAACACCATCACCACGGTCGTGAGACCGGCGAGGGCACCGAACGAGATGATGTTCTTGGCCCAGGTCAACCCGTTCAGCTCGAACGCCGTCGCCAGCGTGGAGCTGTCGCCGGCCAGATCGGTGTACTTGACCATTCCGGTCAGCACCAACGTGACGGCCACGTAGAGCACGGTCACGATCGCGAGCGATCCGAGAATCCCGCGCGGCAGTGCCTTCTGGGGTTCCCTGGTCTCCTCCGCGGTCGTGGCGACCACGTCGAAACCGATGAACGCGAAGAACACCAGTGACGCCGCAGCCAACAGTCCGTACCAACCGAAGGTGCTGCCGCCGGCACCGGTGACGAACGAGAACAGCGACTGGTGCAGCCCCTCGCCGGTCGACGCAGGCTCCGACGGCGGAATGTAGGGATCGTAGTTGGCGACCTTGATGTAGAACGCGCCGACGACCACGACGAAGAGAACGACGATGACCTTCACCGCGGTGATCACCAGCGACACCCGTGAGGACAACTTGGTACCCGACGCGATCAGCACCGTCAGGACCACCACGATCAGCAGTGCGCCCCAGTCGAAATTCAGAGAACCGATCTCGAGCACCGGAGCGGACGTACCGAGCAGATCGCCCAGATAGAGCGACCATGCCTTCGCCACCACGGCGGCTGCGAGGCCGAACTCGAGGATCAGATCCCATCCGATGATCCATGCGATGAACTCGCCGAACGCCGCGTACGAGAACGTGTACGCACTTCCCGCCACGGGCACCGTCGACGCGAACTCCGCGTAGCACAGCGCCGCGAGGCCACAGGCGATCGCCGCGAGCACGAAGGCCAACGACACAGCCGGTCCCGCAACGTTTCCTGCGGTCCGCGCGGTCAGGGTGAAGATGCCGGCACCGACGGCGACGGCGACGCCGAACACGGTCAGATCCCAGGATCCGAGTTCTTTCCGAAGTTTCGTGTCCGGCTCGTCGGTGTCCTCGATCGACTGCTCGATCGATTTGGTCCGGAACCAACCCGTCGTACGTGGGGTCTTCGCGGGCCGGTCTGCTCTGGTCATCGGGTCTCCGTATCGCCACTTCACATCTACCGACGGATCACCGAACTCATCCGTCACTACGATTCACTGTGGCATCAGACTATTGCCTACGGGCACGCCATCGGACCGATCTCACGGTTCGAATCGGCAGACGCTCCGTGAACGCGCGATCTACAGGCGGCCAACGGAGGCCACGAACACCTCGGCCTCGCCCGAATCGGCGGTCACGGTGACGGATTCGTCTGCAGCGGGTATCCATGCCGAGCTGCCCTGGGGCACGGTCAGCTCGAACTGTCGGTCTGCGGTAGCGGCGACGACGGTGCCACTCGTGCACAACAGAATTCTCGGGCCGGAGCCGGGAACGGCGACCGTCTCCCCCGCCGCAACCGCAGTCCGACTCAGCGCGAATTCCGGTGCAGGCGTCGGATACAGATAGGTCGGTCGATCGTCGACACCCGGAGTGATGGGCGAGATGTCGGCAGGCTCGAAATCGAGCACCCGCAACAGTTCCGGGACGTCGACGTGTTTGGGGGTCAGTCCGCCGCGGAGCACGTTGTCGGAGTTCGCCATGATCTCGACCCCGGTGCCGCGCAGGTACGCGTGCAGATTTCCGGCGTCGAGGTACAGACCCTGGCCGGGAGTCAGGTTCACCCGATTGAGCAGCAGCGCCGCGAGCACTCCGGCGTCACCGGGATACGACTCCCCGAGCTCGAGCAGAGTTCTGGCCTCGGCGGCGAATCGTCCACCGTCCGTGCGTGCGGGACCGGAGAGATAGTCGATGCATCCTTGGGCGACGGCAGGCAACATGTCGTCGAGTGCCTGCCCGGGCAGCGTGATCCACGAGGTGAACACGGTGCGCAGCCCCGAGGCATCGGGCTGGGCGGCCAGCAGAGTTCGATACCCGCTCAGGGCGGGGACGGCCAACGCGTCGAGCAGTTCGACGGTCTCGGTCGGACGCCGGAAGCCTGCCAACGCCTCGAATTCCGTGAGCGCGACGATCAGTTCGGGCTTGTGGTTCGGATCCCGGTAGTTGCGTACCGGAGAGTCGATCGGGACACCCGCGGCGTTCTCGCGTGCAAAGCCTTCACGTGCCTGAGCACTGCTGGGATGCGCCTGCAGAGACAAGGGCTCTTCCGCGGCAAGCAGTTTCAGCAGGTACGGCAGGCGTGACTCGTACTGCTGCGCGGAGCCACCGAGATGAGTACCCGGATCGTCGTCGATCAGCGTGAGCAGCGGGGTGCTGCCGCCCTCGTGCACCACATGCGCGGAGTCGGCCGGATGAGCGCCGAGCCAGATTTCTGCCTCGGGATGATCGGACGGCACCGGGCGTCCCTGAATTCGAGCCAGAGCGGTTCGCGAACCCCATGCGTAGGACCGAACCGCGCCTCGCAAGAGCTGCACTAGCTACCGCCCATCAACAGCAGATACGCGGCAGTGGTGTCCAACCGCGTGGCCAACACGGACATCGTGTCGAGCACCGAGAGTCTATCCGGATCCCGCACCGGTGGGGGGCCGTCGAATTCGGAACGTGCGTGCTCGCCACCGAACAGCGCCTCGCTGGAATCGGCGAGTAACATTTCCGACTCCGGTACACCTGCGATTCGTCGTTCGGTCATCGCACGATCGACGTCCGAGGCCACCACGACGACGCGCATCGGCAGCGCAGGCGGTGGTCCGTCGAGCTGCTCGTCGTGAAAGAACGAGTCGAATGTCTGTGATGTGCCGGATGATTCGACGACGGACGCCCGAATGGATGCGGCAATGACGTCACCCAATTCCCCCGCACCGACGACGACACCCGCCACGCGCAGCAGCACCTCGCTGCCGTGCCGAGCGACCTCGACCGCGGCAGGACTGCCCCCGGTCAGCACGACGCGTCGACCGTTCAACCCACTGGCGAGGGCCTTGGCCGGATTGTGGAACATCTCGTTGGACGGGCTGTTCCTCACCGCCTCCGCGTCGAGCAGGTCCGCAAGACGAGACAAATTGGGCAGCAACGTCTTCCACGATCCGCCGGCAACCGCACCGAGTACCGCGACGAACGCCGCGAGGTAACGCATCAGTGCGTTGTGGTCACGAACCGCGATTCGCGGCGGCAACCACATGACCCTGGCTCCCCGGACGGCACGCAGCGGCCCCTCCTCGGGGGCAACCACCACGACCTCTGCGCCACGCCGGGATGCCGCGTCGACCGACTCTGCCAGCCGCGGATCCCCTGCGTCGTCGCCTGCCACCACCACCACGTCGAGTGGGCCGATCCACGGCGGGGTACCGGTGCTTCGCACGAGGGGGACGCCGAGGCGGTCACCGAGCGCAGCGACCAGCAGTGACGCTGCCCGACTGCTCCGCCCGTCGCCGGTCACGATCACCACGCTCCGGGGACGCAGATCGGCCAGCCGGGCGAGGACCGACTCGTCGACCGCGGTCGCGACGGCACGAACCTGAGCGCCCGCCAGCGCTGCGCTGCGCAAGGAGCCCTCGCGATCGGCTGCGATGAGAGCATCCGAATCGTCGAGATCGACCAGAGACGACACTGCCGTCATGGCTGCGACACCTCCCCTTACCTCACCCGCTCGAAACGTCTGCATACCCACTCACGGGCCCTCGGTAACCACTATTCCAGTCCGGCGCGAACGATGCTCAAGATCTCCGTCGAAAGTGCGTCGACTTCTTCGCGGGTCCGCGCTTCCACATTGAGTCGAAGCAGGGGTTCGGTGTTGGATGCCCGCAGGTTGAACCAGCCGCCGTCGGCCAACTCGACCGTCACGCCGTCGAGGCGGTCGATTCCGGCGGTCCGATCGGCGAACGCCGCGAGCACGGCCTCGGTCCGTTCGGCTGCGTCACCGACCGTCGAGTTGATCTCTCCCGACGCGCTGTAGGTCTCGTAGGTGGACATCATCTCCGACAAGGGGCGATCCTGTGCACCGAAAGCCGCGAGAACGTGCAGCGCAGCGAGCATGCCCGAGTCCGCTCCCCAGAAATCACGGAAGTAGTAGTGCGCCGAGTGCTCGCCACCGAAAACGGCTCCGGTGTCGGCCATCTGCTGCTTGATGAAAGAGTGGCCGACGCGGGTGCGGACCGGCGTGCCACCGAGCTTCTCGACCAGCTCAGGTACCGCACGGGAGGTGATCAGATTGTGGATGACGACCGCGCCCGGCTCCTTGGCCAGCTCGCGCTCGGCCACCAGGCAGGTCACCGCCGACGGTGACACCGGGTCGCCCTTCTCGTCGACGACGAAGCACCGATCGGCGTCGCCGTCGAAGGCAAGGCCGATCTCGGAGCCGGTCTCGACGACGAATCGCTGCAGGTCCACCAGGTTCGCCGGGTCGAGTGGATTGGCCTCATGATTGGGAAAGCTGCCGTCGAGTTCGAAGAACAACGGTTCGATCGTCACCGGCAGCGGCGCGAACACGGCGGGCACGGTGTGCCCGCCCATGCCGTTGCCTGCATCCACCGCGATCTTCATGGCGCGAATCCCCGACAGATCGACCAGTTCGCGCAGGAACTGCGCGTACTCGGTCAGCACGTCACGAGACGTCACGGTCCCGGCGGGGCCGTCGAACTCCGGTACCCCGTCCACCAATTCGGCCTTCACCGTGGCCAGACCGGTGTCCTGGCCCACGGGCTTCGCACCGGCGCGGCAGAGCTTGATCCCGTTGTACTTCGCCGGGTTGTGGCTGGCGGTGAACATCGCTCCCGGGCATTCGAGCAGGCCCGAGGCAAAGTAGAGCTGATCGGTCGACGCCAGGCCGATGTGCACGACGTCGAGCCCCTGAGCGGTGACGCCGTCGGCGAACGCACGAGAGAGTGCGGGCGACGAATCACGCATGTCGTGCCCGATGACCACCGAACGCGCGGCCCCCGCCTCGTCACGAACCAATCGAGCGAACGACGCACCGACGTCGCGCACGAACGCCTCGTCGATCTGCTCACCCACGACGCCTCGGACGTCGTAGGCCTTGATGACGGCGTTCACGGATTCTGCGGTTCGGGCCACGAAGATTCTCCTGGTGATCGTTGTCGACGACGCCGCACATCGGCGTCGGAAATCGAGCGTCGGTAGCGGTGCGATCCACACCAAGTATCGGCTGAACCTTGCGGTCCGTTTCTGTCCTGCTCCCCGAACCTTGCCAGACGGCAGACGGACCGGCCAGTCGGACCGACGGACGCCACACTCGGTGTCCTCGGGCGGCTCAGGACGTGGGGTCGGGAAGAACTCGGAGGTGGCCGCGCCTGCCCGTTCGGACGGCCGGAGCGGATCGGCGTTCGGTCTCGGACGGCCGGGAGATCGAGCGATCGGAGCTCTCGCGATCCTCGGATCGGACGCGATCGCCGCGACCCGCTTCGCGTACGGCTTCGGCGAGGGCCGTCAGATCGTCCTCGTCGGGGCTCGACGTCGAGTAGCCGCCTTCGTAGCGCACCAGTTCCCAGCCCTTGGGAGCGGTGGTGGTCGACGCGTGCACCTCGCACAGATCCCAGGAATGCGGTTCGTCGACTGTGGCCAGCGGTCCGACGACCGCGGTGGAATCGGAGTAGACGTATGTGAGCGTCGCAACGGCAGAACGGTTGCAACCAGGCCTGCAGCAGCCACGCAGTGATCTCACGAGTGCAGAGTATCCGGTGGGTGCAACCGACCGAACGACCGACACACCGGACGAGCGCGATAACCTCCCCGTATGCCTCGTTTCTCATCCGCGCGCCGGATCACTTCTCGGTCCGTGGCCCGACACGGACGCGGCGTCCGCGGACCGGTTCTGCCCGAGGACATCCCGGCGCGGCGCTCACGGGCGGAGAAGTTCGACCGGCTGGTGCTCGAGGCGTTCGCGCGGATCGATCATCGGTGGCACGAGAAGCTCTCGAAGCTCGACATCGCCGTGGACGAGGTACCCAAGATCAGGGCGTTGGATCCGGAATCGGTGACGTGGCCACCCGAGGTGGTGGCGGAGGGTCCGGTACCGCTCTCACGCCTGGTACCCGCCGGGATCGACAAGCGCGGGGAGACGACACGCGCCAGAGTGGTGCTGTTTCGGCGGCCGTTGGAACGACGCGCCAAGCATCCGGAGGATTTGGAGGATCTGTTGTTCGAGGTTCTGGTCGAGCAGGTGGCCACGTATCTCGGCATCGACCCCGACGAGGTCGACCCAGCCGGGGAGTGATCGACCCGTCGGGAGACCGACCCGAACTGCTCAGCCGATTCCGCGCTTGAGCCTGCGACGCTCCCGCTCGGACAGCCCGCCCCAGATGCCGAATCGCTCGTCGTTGGCGAGCGCGTATTCGAGGCACTCGTCCTTGACCTCGCAGCCGAGGCAGATGCGCTTCGCCTCGCGGGTGGATCCGCCCTTCTCCGGGAAGAAGGCCTCGGGGTCGGTCTGCGCACACAGGGCGCGTTCCTGCCACTGGTCCTCGATTTCCTCGAACATCTCGTCGAAACCCGCGACGAGACTGAGGAACGGCTTGGCCGGTGGAACCGACTCGGCGACGAACGGCATCGAGTCGACGTCGGAATCCGAATCGAGTTCAGCGTCGGCGTCGATGACGTCGACTTCGTCGGTCTCGTCCGTCGGGACGACGTACGCAGAACCCGCATCGATCGAGACGCTGGAATCTGCGCCGATGCCGGACTCGGTTTGCGGCGCGTCGTCGACAGCGCTGAGATGTGCAGTGGGTCCGCCCCGCTGATCACGTGTCACGTGCTGGTCATACATCGCTTCCGCCTCCTCACCTGTGGTAGCGCAGATACTTTCGGTCCTCGTGTTCTCGAATACCTTGCCCCGCGCGGTCATTCGATCGAGCTGGTCCAACGTGCCGGATCCGACTCTCGACCTCTACTCGACGTCCAGTCAGGGACGAACAGGAAGGGAACGAGTGTTCGAAACCAGGTTCGCCGCAATCGAACTCGTGCTGCGAACACTGAATGACATACCTGTGATTAGACACGTCCAGGTGTGTCGCGGTCAAGCCGATCGAGCAAATCCAATACCATCACATGCCCGAAATCGGCGCTCTCCCCGAATCGAAGCCCGTCCCGTGCGTGTCGCATCGGTTCTGGCACGCGCAAACCGTCCACACGGACGTTGCGGCACGGGGTGGGCGCTCACCCCGTGCCAGCGCAACCCCATTAGGCTCGCGTGTTGTGAAAGTTACTGTTCTGGTCGGCGGTGTCGGTGGCGCTCGGTTTCTGCAGGGCCTGAAAACGTTGTTCGGCGACGAGCCCGAGCACGAGATCACCGCCGTGGTCAACGTCGGCGACGACGTGTGGATGCACGGACTGCGCATCTGCCCGGATCTCGACACCTGCATGTACACCCTCGGCGGCGGAATCGACACCGATCGAGGCTGGGGTCGGATCGCGGAGACCTGGAACGCTCGGGACGAGTTGGCAGCCTACGGTGCCGATCCCGACTGGTTCGGACTCGGCGACCGCGACATCGCCACGCACCTGATCCGCAGTCGTATGTTGCGCACCGGCTTTCCGCTGTCCGCCGTCACCGAAGCTCTGTGCAACCGTTGGCAACCGGGAGTCCGGCTGCTGCCCGTCACCGACGATCGCTCCGAGACCCATGTCGTCGTCACCGATCCCGACGACCCGAGCGGCGAGCAGCAGCGCGCAATTCACTTCCAGGAGTGGTGGGTTCGGTATCGCGCACAGATCCCGACCCACAGCTTCGCCAACATCGGAGCCGAACAGGCAACTCCGGCACCGGGAGTCGTCGAGGCGATCACCGAGGCCGATGCCGTCGTCCTCGCGCCGTCCAACCCGGTGGTCAGTGTCGGTGCGATCCTCGCAGTGCCGGGTATCCGCGGTGCGCTTCGCACGACGGATGCCAAAGTCGTCGGCCTGTCCCCCGTCGTCGACGGTAAGCCGTTGCGCGGCATGGCCGACGAGTGCCTGTCCGTCATCGGAGTCGAGACCACGGCGCAGGCGGTGGGCCGTCATTACGGAAGCCGGAGCGGTACCGGCATTCTCGACGCATGGCTGGTGCACACCACCGATACGGCGGTCGTCGACGGAGTGGACGTGCAGTCGGTTCCGTTGCTGATGACCGACCCCGAGACCACTGCGGTGATGGCACGCACTGCACTGCGCGCAGCCGGACTCGACCTGTGACCGACTCCCACACCACACACACCGCACCGAGTGATCACGCGCCCGGCGGGGCCATCGAAATTTTTCCGGTGACCGGGCTCCCCGAGTTCCGGCCGGGCGACGATCTCGCTGCGACCGTCGCGGACCGTGCGCCGTGGTTGCGTGACGGCGACATCCTCATCGTCACCAGCAAGATTCTCTCCAAGGTCGAGGGCCGTCTCGTACAGGCACCTCGCGATGCAGACGAGCGAGATGCCGCCCGCAGAGTCCTGGTGGAACAGGAAGCCGTACGCATCGTCGCCCGCAAAGGCCGCACCCTCATCACCGAGAATCGACTCGGCATCGTGCAGGCCGCGTCGGGAATCGACGGCTCCAACGTCGACGGCGGCGAACTGGCGCTGCTGCCCGAGAACCCCGACGCCAGTGCCGCAGCACTCCGCACTGCCCTCGGGTCGCTACTGGGGGTGACGGTCGCCGTGGTCGTCACCGACACCATGGGGCGGGCGTGGCGGATCGGCCAGACCGACGCCGCCATCGGAGCGGCGGGCCTCGGCGTCGTACATGCATACGCCGGAGCCGAGGACGGCCAAGGGAACGAGCTCGTCGTCACCGAGGTCGCGATCGCCGACGAACTCGCTGCCGCAGGCGATCTGGTGAAAGGCAAGCTGGGTGGGGTTCCGATCGCCGTGGTGCGCGGACTGACTCCGGTCGACGACGGTTCCACTGCCGCAGCCCTCCTGCGCGGTGGTGAGGACGATCTGTTCTGGCTCGGCACCGCCGAGGCACTCGATCGTGGTCGACGCGAAGCCCTCCTGCTCCGACGGTCGGTGCGCTCGTTCACCGACGAACCCGTCGATCCCGACTCCGTTCGTGCTGCCGTGTCCGATGCCCTCACCGCCCCTGCTCCGCACCACACCCGTCCGGTCCGCTTCGTCTGGGTCAGGACACCCGCGCTGCGCCGCCGGCTGCTCGAGGCGATGCGAGAGCAATGGCGAGCCGACCTGACCGCAGACGGCCTGAGCGAGGAGCGAACAGCAGCACGACTGAGCCGCGGCGACATTCTGTTCGACGCTCCGGAGATCGTGATCCCGTTCTGTGTGCCCGACGGCGCACACTCCTACCCCGACGAGCGGCGACGGGCGGCGGAGGACACGATGTTCACCGTCGCCGTCGGCGCGGCCGTACAGGGTCTGCTCGTCGCTCTCGCGGTTCGTGACCTGGGCAGCTGTTGGATCGGCTCGACGATCTTCGCGGCCGACACCGTGCGCGCCGAACTCGGCCTGCGAGCGGATTGGAAAGCCATGGGGGCCATCGCGATCGGGCACTCCGCCGAGCCGCTGACCGTGCGGGAGCCAGTGGTGCCCGGCTCCTCGCTGCTGGAGGTCTGAAGCGTGTCGGCGGCGACGCCGCGTCGTTCGACCCTGTGGAACTCGGTCGGCACGGCCCTGCACGGATGGGCGCCCTCCGACTCGGGAGACGAATCGCTACGGCACACCATGCTGGCGTTTCTCGACAGCAATCCCGACGCCTGCCTGCGCGCCAACCGGGCCGGACACTTCACCGCGTCCTCGTTGGTGCTCGACGCATCGGGAGCCCATGTGCTGCTGACGCTTCATCCGAAGGTCGGTCGGTGGATTCAACTCGGTGGCCACTGCGAACCGACCGACGAGACCGTGGTCGACGCCGCGCTGCGGGAGGCCACCGAGGAATCCGGGATCGCCGATCTGACCATCGATCCGATACTGCTCTCGGCGCACACCCACCCGATCACGTGCTCGCTCGGCGCACCGACGCGGCACCTCGACCTCAGATTCCTGGTCCGGGCCCCGGACGGCGCGCGAGCGGTCCGCAGCGAGGAATCGACGGATCTGCGCTGGTGGCCGGTCGATGCATTGCCCGACGACGCCGAGCGAGAGACGATCGACCACCTCGTCGCACTCGCTGCCCGCCGCCGCTGACGGCGAGCACGCCTCAGACGTCGGTGGAGAAGCGGACTCCACCGTCGGGCAACTTGACCCCGGGCCACACGCGCGCGCCACGGAGCAACTCGCAGCGAGCACCGATGTCGGCACCGTCTCCGATGACCGCGTCGCGCACCAGTGCGCGAGGTCCGATACGGGCCCCGAAGCCGAGGATGGATCTCTCGACGACGGCCCCTGCTTCGACGATCGCACCGTCGAACACGACGGCCCCGTCGAGGCGGGCACCCGCCCCGATCTCGGCACCGCGTCCGACGACGGTTCCACCGATCAGCAAGGCACCCGGGGCCACGCCTGCACCCGGATGAACCAGTGATTCGCCGCGATCACCATGCAGTGCAGGCGACGGCGCGATGCCGCGAACCAGATCGGCCGAGCCCTTGACGAAATCCTCCGGTGTTCCCATGTCGCGCCAGTAGGCACTGTCGACGTGCCCGTAGACCTTCTTGTCCTCGGCCAGCAAGGCGGGGAACACCTCTCGCTCCACCGACACCGGGCGATCGGACGGAATGGACTCGATGATCTCGCGCTTGAAGACGTAGCAGCCCGCGTTGATCTGATCGGTCGGCGGATCCTGAGTCTTTTCGAGAAACGCTGTCACCCGGCCTGATTCGTCCGTCGGTACGCAACCGAATGCGCGCGGGTCACCGACGCGAACCAGATGCAACGTGACGTCCGCATCGGTGGTTCGGTGCGTATCGAGCACCGCTGTCAGATCGGTGCCGCCCAGGACGTCGCCGTTGAAGACCATGACGTTCTCGGCGCGCAGACGTGGCAGTACGTTCCTGATACCTCCACCGGTGCCCATCGGCTCGGTCTCGAAGACGTACTCGAGTTCGATGCCGAGCGACGATCCGTCCCCGAAATGCTGCTCGAACACTTCGGCTTTGAACGATGTACCGAGAACCACGTGCTCGATGCCTGCGGCCTTGATGCGCGCCAGCAGGTGCGTGAGGAACGGCAACCCAGCGGTGGGGAGCATCGGCTTGGGTGCCGAGAGCGTCAGCGGCCGGAGCCGAGTTCCCTTGCCGCCCACCAAGATGACTGCGTCGGTACGTGCGGCACCCGATGTGGAACTATCCGACATGTCCAGCCTCTGTTCTCTCGTCCGATACTCGTCCGTCAACTGCCCGCGCCCGAAGCGCTCCGGCCACAACGATCTTCGAGCGAAGACCGAGACCTGCGCGCAGGGCCCATCGTAAGGGAGCCTGCCACGTCCGGTCGTGCCGATCGGCCTGGAAGCGGTACGCGCTGGTGTGATGTGCCGGCAACATCACTTCCGGATGCCGTCCTGCCGCATGACCTTTCGAGTGGGTCACCTCGACATCGGGAACGTAGACGTTGTGCCAGCCCGCTCTTCCGAGCCGGTCGCCGAGATCCACGTCCTCCATGTACATGAAGTAGCGCGAGTCGAATCCACCGATCGAGTCGAATGCCGAACGCCGCAACAACAAGCACGATCCCGACAGCCACCCCACCGGCCGCTCGCTGACCGTCTCGTTCTCCTGGCGATACCGCCGAGTCCACGGGTTCGTCGGCCACAGCTTGCCCAACACCGCATGGCCTGCACCGGACGTGAGATCGGGCACCGACCGTGCCGACGGGTAACGCGAGCCGTCGGGCTCACGAATGAGCGGTCCGAGGGCACCCGCCCGTGGCCAACGCGCCGCAGCGTCGAGCAGGCCGTCGAGGGATCCGGGATGCCACCGCACGTCGGGGTTGGCCACGACGACGAACTCGACGTCGGGGTCGATCTCGGCCACCGCGCGGTTGACCGCTGCGCCGTAACCGATGTTCGCTCCGGTTCGCAGCAGTTCCGCCTCCTCGAACGCGGCCTCGGCTGCCTCGGGCGTGCCGTCGACCGAGCCGTTGTCCGCCATGATCACCCGAAGGGGACGCGTCGTCGCCTCACGCAGAGACGTCAGGAACTGGTCAAGGTATTCGCCGGGTGAATAGGTCACCGTCACCACGGCCAGCTCGGAACTCACGCGGGCAAGACTAGCCCGATCTCGCGTCCGACCCTCATGTCGACTGCGTCAAGGCGGCCGCCAACGCGTCCGACCACGGCCGCGCCGGGGTCAGACCGGCATCGACCCATGCAGTCTGTGACAGCACCGAGTACGCGGGCCGAGGTGCCGGAACGACGTACTCGGCGCTCGAGCACGGCTGCACTCGCTCGGGATCGGCACCGATGCCCGCGAACACCGCGCGTGCGAGGTCGAACCAGCTGGCCTGCCCCGCATTGGTGTAGTGCAGCGTTCGACCGCGCACAGCAGGATCGGCTTCGAGCTCGAGCAGGCCCGACGCCAGATCGTGAGCGAACGTGGGCGACCCGATCTGGTCGTCGACCACCGAGATCGTCTCGCGCTCACCTTCGAGTCGACGCATCGTGGTCACGAAATTCTTGCCGGTGTTGTCGTACACCCAGGCGGTCCGCACGATCACGGCCTCGGGCAGTTCCTCGTGCACCGCGAGCTCGCCTGCGAGCTTGGTGCGTCCGTACGCCGACTGCGGTGCGGTCTTCGCATCGACCTCGTACGGTTCTGTTGCTGTGCCGTCGAACACATAATCGGTGGAGACGTGGATCAACCGAGCCCCGACACGCCCGCAGGCGCGCGCGAGATTTCGAGGGCCGTCCGCGTTGACCGCCGATGCCCGTGCCTCGTCGGTCTCGGCGGCATCGACCGCGGTGTACGCGGCACAGTTGATCACCGTTGCCCCCGCTGTCACCGCCGCAGCCACGGCGTCGGGGTCGGTGATGTCCAGGTCGGCGGAGGAATATCCGAACACCTCGACACCGTCACCTCGTTCGGCGGCCAGAGACATCACTCGGCGGCCCAACTGGCCGTGTGCACCGGTCACCACGATCGCATTCACGGTTGCCAAGTGTGGCACGCCGCGTTCGCTTCGGCGAGGCAGCGACCGGTGCCAAGTAACCTTCGAACGGCGGGGGGAACAACGAAGTAGGCGGGTGTCTCAGACCGGCCGGAAACGAGAGAGGGTCGTCACGGTGCCACGAGATCCAGGCACGCCCGGAGGTGAGCGCACTTCCCCGCCGAGGCGGAGCGCTCCCCGGCGACCCGACGGCCCCCGAGCGCGCACCGCGGGCCGCCCCACCGATCGCGGGGACGCTGCTCACCGATACGGCGACGACGAACTCCGCGGAGAAGGCAGACGGAGAACTCGCAGCGAACGTGCGGACAGATCGCGCCGGCCGGAACGACGCAGCGCTCGCGGTGGCGTCGAGCAACCCGAATCCGACGGCAGGTCGCCTCGCGTCGGCGGTACCCGCTGGCCCGCGACGCACGTCGCGGTCGCGGTGCTCTCGATCCTGGTTCTGCTGGTGACCGGTTTCGCTTGGCGCAGTGTCGACAGCCTGCGCTCGAACATCGCCACCGCGGGTGGTCTCGGTCTCGGCGGAGCCGCCGACGGTGCCGTCGACATTCTCATGGTCGGCACCGACAGTCGTACCGACGCCCACGGCAACGCGTTGTCCCCCGCCGAACTCGCGTCTCTGAACGCAGGCGAAGAGGTGGCGTCCAACACCGACACGATCGTGCTGATCCGCGTCCCGAACGACGGTTCGTCGGCCACTGCGATCTCCATCCCGCGAGACTCGTACGTCGAGGTTCCCGGTATCGGGATGTCGAAGATCAATGCTGCGTACGGCGCGACGAAGGAGAACAAGCGGCTCGAATTGGTGGAGCAGGGTGTCACCGACGCCGATGCCGAATCACAGGCCACCGAAGCCGGGCGCGAGGCCCTCATCGACTCCGTCGCCAACCTCACCGGCATCACCGTCGATCACTATGCCGAGGTGGGTCTGCTCGGCTTCGTGCTGCTGACCGATGCCGTCGGCGGCGTCGAGGTGTGTCTGAACAACCCTGTGCAGGAACCACTGTCGGGTGCGAACTTCCCGGCGGGCGAGCAGAATCTTTCCGGTTCGCAGGCTCTCAGTTTCGTCCGACAGCGGCACGATCTTCCCCGCGGAGACCTGGACCGCATCGTGCGCCAGCAGGTGTTCATGGCCTCGCTGGTGCGAAGTGTGCTCAGCGCCAAGACACTGAGCAACCCCGCGAAACTGGGCCAACTCAGCACCGCAGTTCAGCGATCGGTGACGCTCGATTCCGACTGGGACATTCTGCAGTTCGCCACCCGCCTGCAGGATCTCGCAGGCGGCAAGGTCAAGTTCGAGACGATCCCGGCAGTCGACATCAATGCGTCGACCGACTATGGCGAATCGATCGTGCAGGTCGATCCGGCCGCGGTCAAGAAGTACGTCGAAGGACTGCTCGGCGACGGCAATTCGGCGGAGGCCAACGCCGAGGATTCGGACGCACCGGTTGTCGATCCGTCGACGGTGACGGTCGACGTCGCGAACGACAGCGGGATCGACGGACTCGCCAACGGTGTCGCCGGCTCGCTGACTGCACTGGGATACGTCGACGGCACCATCGGAAACTACGAGGGCTCGTCGATTTCCGCGAGCCGCATCCAGGCTGCCGATGTGGACAGCGATGCCGCGCGTGCCGTGTCTGCTGCCCTGGGCGATCTGCAGATCACCGCCGACGACTCGCTGCCTGCGGACACCGTGCGCGTGGTCCTCGCGAACGACTACGCGGGGCCGGGCTCGGGGCAGGCCGCGACTGCGGAAACCATTGCTCCCGAATCGGGTACGGCGGTTCCCGAGGCACCGGCGGCTCCGATCGACGCCGGTTCCACCGGTCCGATGTGCGTCAACTGATCGGTGCCGCTCGCCGAGCGTGTGAATCGGTGGCGTCGAGCGTCATCTAGGGTGCTGGGGTGGCTTCGAATCTGACTCAGACCCTGCTCGACCCGATTCTCGCCGCCGATCCGGCCGGTCCGCGCGTGACGTTCTACGACGATGCGTCCGGTGAGCGGGTCGAGGTGTCGGCGGTGACCCTCGCGAACTGGGCCGCCAAGACCGCCAACTTGTTGCGCGACGAGTTCGCCTTCGAGGTGGGTGGCAGGGTGAGTGTGCTGTTGCCCGCGCACTGGCAGACGGCTGCGGCACTGCTGGGAGTCTGGTGGGCAGGCGGCGAGGTGGTCGTCGGGGCCGACGACTCCGCGGACGTGGCGATGGTGTCGGGCGATCGGCTCGACGAGTCTCCCGAGGCGGACGAGGTGTTGGCGTTCTCGCTCGACGCGTTCGGCAAGGCGGTTCCCGATCTGCCGATCGGCATGACCGATTACGCGACGTCGGTGCGGGTGCACGGCGATCAGTTCAGGGTCGCGGGTTCCGCGAGCGCAGGCGCGGCACTGGACGGGCGTTCGGTGGACGAGGTGCTCGCTGCCGCTCGTGAGCGAGCCGACGCGCGGTCGTGGACGGCCTCGGACCGGATCGCCTCCAGCGCGTCCTGGAACACGGCCGACGAGCTCATCGACGGTCTGCTCTCGGTTCTCGTCGTCGGCGCGTCACTGGTTCAGGTGGCCAATCCGGACGAGACGAAGTCCCAGCGGCGGGCCGAGACCGAAAAGGTCACCGCCACCGCTGCTCAGCCGGGCTGACGGTAGCCACCGTCGGCGAGTCCGGCCTCGATCTCGTACTTGTTCGCCGGGCCCCGATGCCGCGCTTCCTCGGCGAGGTAGCGGAACGGGAAGCTGAGCCCGAAGTTCGCCCATTGGTCTGCGTGGACGGCCTCGTGCCGCAGAACCCGACGGGCGGTGTTGCCCTTCGTCAGATAGGCACCGCCGAATGTCGTTCCGCCGCGGCCGAATCCGCCGCGCAGCCCGGTGCACACGAACAGGGAGAATTCGTCGTCGAAGCGCGCGGTACCGCGCCAGAGCCGGGCATAGAGCAAGGCCAGCCGTGTCACGAGCATGGACTGCCGGCTACCGCGACCTGCGCGCTCGATCTGCTCGCTGCGTGACACGGCTGCGCTCACCCGAGCAGAGTGGTGCGCAGCGCTTTGTCCTTCTCCAGCACCATGGCCTCGAGCGAGGCCTGGAACGCAGCCATCCGTTCTTGCAGAGCCGGATCGGATGCACCGAGAATTCGGACCGCGAGCAGCCCTGCGTTGCGTGCACCACCGATGGAGACGGTGGCCACGGGAACACCGGCGGGCATCTGGACGATCGAGAGCAGCGAGTCCATACCGTCGAGGTACTTCAGGGGCACCGGAACGCCGATGACCGGCAGCGGCGTCGCCGACGCGACCATGCCGGGCAGGTGGGCCGCTCCCCCGGCACCGGCGATGATCACCCGGATCCCGCGGCCTGCGGCCTCGCGCGCGTAGTCGAGCATGCGCTGCGGGGTGCGGTGCGCCGACACGACGCCCACCTCGAAGCGAATCCCGAACTCCGCCAGTGCTTCTGCTGCTGCTTCCATGGTGGGCCAGTCGGAATCGCTGCCCATGATCAGGCCGACGGCAGGAGTGGAGCCTGCGGAACGACCATCGGGGGCAGGAGTGTTGTCAGTCATCGTGCGGATCCCATCCGTCGGTCCATTCGGCGTGCGACATCCAGTGCGCTGCGCGTTCGGCTCGCTCGCGCACCGCGGCCACGTAGGCGGGGTCGGCAAGCGAACCCGATTGCGCGCCCAGGATGTTCACGTGGCCGATCTTGCGATCCTTGCGCTCGCCCTTGCCGTACAGATGCACCCCCGCATCGGGCATGCGGGCGAACAGGTGATGCAGCCGCTCGTCCATCGTCATCTCGGGGGCCTCGGGCGCGCCCAGAATGTTGGCCATCACTGTCACCGGAGCGAGTGGATCGGTGTCGCCGAGCGGGTAGTCGAGTACCGCACGGAGGTGCTGCTCGAACTGCGAGGTGCGACACCCGTCCATGGTCCAGTGACCGGAGTTGTGGGGTCGCATGGCGAGTTCGTTGACCAGGAGCTTGCCCGAGGTGGTCTCGAACAGTTCGACAGCGAGGTCTCCGACGACGCCGAGCGCACCGGCGATGTCGAGCGCGAGCCTGCCTGCGAACGTGGCCACGTCCTCGTCGAGGTCGGGAGCAGGTGCCAGCACGACGGCGCACTGGCCGTTGCGTTGCACGGTCTCCACGACGGGCCACGCGGCACCCTGGCCGAACGGCGACCGGGCGACCATCGCCGACAGCTCGCGGCGCATGGCGACCTTCTCCTCGACCATGAGCGGTACACCCAGGTCGAGTTGGGCAGTGACGATCGCCTCGGCTTCCTCGGCGTCGGCGGGCATCCAGACGCCGCGCCCGTCGTAGCCGCCGCGAACGGCCTTGAGTACCACCGGCCACCCGTGCTCGTCTCCGAACGCAATCGCGTCCTGTGCCCACGAGACCTCGGCGTAGGCGGGACCGGGCGCGCCGAGTTCGGCGAGCTTGCGGCGCATACGAAGTTTGTCCTGGGCGAAGATCAACGCACTCGGTGGCGGTTGCACGTTGACGCCTTCCGCCACGAGAGTCTCGAGGTGCTCGGTCGGCACCTGCTCGTGGTCGAAGGTGAGAGCGTTGGAACCGGTCGCGGCCGTGCGGAGCGCATCGAGGTCGTCGTGGTGCCCGAAGACGACGTCGGGGCTGACCTGAGCTGCCGGCTCGTCGGCACCCGCGGCGAGGACGCGAAGAGTCTGTCCCAGCTCGATTGCGGACTGGTGAGTCATTCGGGCGAGCTGACCGCCGCCGATCATCGTCACCACGGGCATTCCGGTCGACGACGGGCGCGCAGCAGTGGGGCGCGGTTCGGTACCTGTCACGGCTCACCATGGTGTCATGTCGCACGCATTCGGTCCGAACCGGCGTCCGGCCCGCCGGGCCACTTGCTGGGCGAGGACCTGTGGAAACCCTGATGATCGGAGCCTCGGTTCGGCGAATCCAGGGTGGGTTTCGTAGACTTCACCGTTGTGCCGACGATCGCAAGCGTGCTCCAACGCTTACCCAAGCCCATTCGGGACCTCGCGATCCGACACAGTGAGCTGATCAAGTTCGCCATCGTCGGTGGCACGACGATGGTGTTCGACCTCGTCATCTTCTACTCGCTGAGCCTGACCGTGCTCGAGCAGAAGCCGGTGATCGCCAAGATCATCTCGGGTGTTCTCGCCACCCTGCTCAGCTACTTCCTCAACCGCGAGTGGGCATTCAAGCATCGCGGCGGACGCGAGCGGCACCACGAGGCACTGCTCTTCTTCGCGATCAGCGGCATAGGCGTGCTCATCGCAGCCGGTCCCCTGTGGATCGCGAACAACGTCTTCGACATTCGCGACACCAGTGAGTCGCTGACCACGGTGGTCATCATCGACTTCGTCCTCAACTACATCATCGGCAACCTGCTGCAGATGGCATTCCGGTTCTGGGCACTGCGCCGCTTCGCCTTCCCCGAGGACAACGCGCGCACCATCTTGGAAGTGGACGCCGAACGCAACGAGGACCCGACCGACGCAGCGGACGCACTCGACCTTCCCTGAGACGATCAGCGCGGCTCGCGCCGAGGCACGGCAGCCGACGGTTCACGCCACGCAGGGAGGAAGACCGAGAAGAGCGCCGGACGGCGGCGCTGCAGTTCCAGCCTGCCACCGTCCGCCTCGATCAGCGCCCGGGCCAGCGCGAGCCCGACACCGGTGGAACCGGCTCCCGAGAATCCACGGTCGAAGATGTGCGGAGCGAGTTCGTTGCTCACCCCTGGTCCCTCGTCCGAGACCTCGACACAGACCAGTCGTTCACGGCGTCCCTCGGTGCTCTCGACCGCCGAGACGGCCCGAACCGCCACCGTGCACGCGCCTTCTCCGTGCACCAGGGAATTGTCCACCAGAACCGAGACCGCTTCGCGCAACCGCGAGCCGGTCACCGAGGCCTTCAGGTCCGCATCACCCTTGAGCACCAGGGTCCGCCCCACGTCCTCGAAGTTTCGCTGCCACTCGACGATGGTGCCGATCAGTTCCTCGACGACCGAGACCTCGTGCGCGTCGGCAGCGCCGTCACTTCGAGAGGATCGAACGAGCTCGTCGATGGCGAGGGTCAGTCGGTCCACCTGATCCATCGCCTCGTTCGCCTCGTCGACCACTGCCGGATCCGGGTGCGTGGAGATCTCGTCCAGGCGTAGACGGACGGCGGTCAGGCGGCTGCGAAGCTGATGCGAGACATCGGCGACCAACGTGTGTTCCCGTTGCAGCCGCCCGGCGATCTCGACGGTCGCCGAATCGAGAACCTCCGAGACCCGATCGAGTTCTGCGATGCCGTGCCGTCGTGGGTCCGGCCGAAAGTCGCCCTCGGCCAGGCGGGCGGCGCGCCGCGCCACATCCTGCAACGGGTCGGCCAGCCGCTTGGCCGTCGCTACGGCCACGACGGTGCCTGCCATCGCCGATGCGAGAACGACGAGAGTCACCGCTCCGAGCGCCTGGCGCTGAAGGGAACGCATGTCGTCGGACGGAACTTCGAGGCGAAGCGAACCAGAGGTACCCATCGACAGCGATTCGACGAGCGGTCGAGGCACGGACGACTGCCCGATGTCCGCGCGCGATGCGGCATCCTCGGGGGTCGGGTAGATGACCACGAGCCGGCCACCCTGTGGGATCGCCAACCGGAGCGAGCCGATATCGAGCTGGCCCTCGATCAGCCCCGCCGACCCTTCCTGCGAGATGATCTCGGCCGCCATTCGATCCAGGCGTGCCTGCAGGTCGTTGCGGGTGAAATCCTCCACCCACAACCACGCGGTGTACATCAGGGGCAGACCGAGCAGCAAGGCCGTCATGACGACGACAGCGAGAATCGAGACCAGAATCCGGCGCCGCATCGACCGCTAGTCGCTGTTGATACGGAAGCCGACGCCGCGCACCGTCGCGATACGACGCTCGGCCACGGGTCCTTCGTCGCCGATCTTGCGACGCAGCCAGGACATGTGCATGTCGAGGGTCTTCGATCCGCGCAGCTCCGCGTCGCCCCAGACCTCACGCAGGATCACCTCGCGAGAGACGACTTGGCCCGCATGGTCGAGCAAGACCTTGAGCAGCTCGTACTCCTTGTTGGCCAGAGATATCTCGGTGCCGCCGACCAGGACGCGTCGAGCAGCGGGTTCGAGACGAATGGCACCGACCTCGATCGGGGAATCCTCCCCGGCACCACGGCGGCGGAGCAACGCACGTACGCGGGCCATGAGCTCGGCGAGCCGGAAGGGCTTGCCGACGTAGTCGTCGGCCCCGGCGTCGAGACCGACCACGAAGTCGACCTCGTCGGTTCGCGCGGTGAGCATGAGTACGGCGACCTCGGATCGGTTGGCACGCACCTGCCGACACACTTCGAGGCCGTCCATCCCCGGCAGGCCGAGGTCGAGTATCAACAGGTCGAACTTTCCATCCAGCGCGCGCTGGAGGGTTGCGGGGCCGGTCTGTTCGACGGTCACCGTGTAGCCCTCGCGTCCGAGAGCTCGGGACAGGGGCGCAGCGATGGCTTCGTCGTCTTCGGCAAGCAGCACGTCGGTCACATCGGTCACCATACGGTTCGAAGGTGAGAACAGCCTGTGTTACCTGCGTTTCCCGGCTCGCCAACCTGGTTTGGACTCGACAGCCGAATCCTCGGGAATCGGCTCGAACGCTCCCTGCAGGCCGTGCACGGATTCCCGGCGGTACTCCATCGAGTCGAATACCTGCTGGTAGAGCAGGGAATGCACGCGTTGTACGTGCGGAATGTCGTCGAATTCGAGCGGATCGTCCGATGCCGAGGCGATGATGAGCGTCCCGGTTCGCAACATCCGGTCGAGGAGTCCGTGGCGAAACTGCACGTTGCTGATTCGGCTCATCGGAATGTCGATGCCGGAGTGGGTGAGCACGCCCTGTCTGATCAACACTCGCCGGTCGGTGACGATGAAATGCGTGCACTTCCAGCTGATCAGTGGCACCAGGCACCGCCACACGACGATCGCCACCCACAGCACCGCGGTGGCGATCATTGTGACGTTCGCGGCGGTCGATTCGAGCCGCGCACTCGCGACTCCGAGACCGACCCCTGCCAGGCCGGTGACGAGCACGAATGTCACCGACGGCAGGACGAGCATCTTCCAGTGGGGGTGATGATGGAGCAGGAGCTCTTCCTCGTCGGCCAACGCGTCCTGTGGGTAACCCACGTGCACTCCTGACTACTCGCTTCGACTTCCGTCGAGTCGATATGGTCTCACGAGAGGGGTCGGAGATGAGTGACATCACCGGCGGCCACGGCCAGCACCGACGGCGCGTCGGACCCTTGCTGCTCGACCTCGATCACGATCCGGCCGTGCTCGTCGACGTCGATTGCCGTTCCCACCTTCTCGTCGCCGCCGGGCAGATCGACTCGTACACGCTGCCCGATGGTGCCGCACCTCTCCCGGTACCGGTGGACGAGGGCGTCGGTGTTCCAGTTCGAGTCCCGCCACGAGTCCACCTCGGCGGCCATTCCCCGCAGGATCGCCCGAACCAACGTGTCGCGGTCGAGAACCGCAGCCCCTTCCAGCGCCAGTGACGTCGCCGTGGGCACCGGCAGCTCGTCGCTCGTCATCGACACGTTCACTCCGAGCCCGATGACGACGGTGGGCGAGGGCCCGTGCGCGGCGACCTCGGCCAGGATGCCCGAGACCTTCTTGCCACCGATGAGGACGTCGTTGGGCCATTTCAATCGAGCATCGACTTCACCGACGGTGCGCAACGCGTCGACCAGTGCGATTCCGGTCATGAGCGATACCCACCCGAGCACGGCCGGATCGATTCCGGGGAACTTCAGCAGCATCGACACCAGAATCTGCGACCGCGGCACACCGGAGAACGGTCGCGCGTGCCTGCCGCGTCCGCTGTCCTGATGTTCGGCGATCAGTGCCGTCCGGTCCGCGTAATTCGCTGCGCCCGCGATCAGGTCCGCGTTGGTCGAACCGGTTTCCGCTACCACGTCCACCCGAGACCAGGAGGCCTGCGGGCCGTCCACCAGTGCCCGGCGAAGCGCGCGAACGTCCAGTGGTGGGCGATCGAGGTTTGTCCACATACGCACCAGCATATGGGCTCGGCGACAGGCCCAGGGCCTGCCGCGAACCACCCTCGGTCGGGGCGCAGATCACACTCGCAGTTAAAGTAGTGCCCCATGACCAGCGTCCAGGATTCCACTGCACACGGGTCGGCCGAAGCCCCCGATATCCATACCACTGCGGGTAAATTGGCCGATCTTCGTAAACGTCTCGCGGTTGCGGAGATTCCGTCCGGTGAGGCAGCGGTGGACAAGGTCCACGCCAAAGGCAAGCTGACCGCCCGTGAGCGGATCACCGCCCTGCTCGACGAGGGCTCGTTCGTCGAACTCGACGCCCTCGCC